>NZ_KV798370.1:30525-30782 GCF_001809655.1 Staphylococcus sp. HMSC055A09 | reverse complement strand
GTCACGCGCTGGTTCGAATCCAGCTAGCCCAGTTATTGGCGGCATAGCCAAGTGGTAAGGCAGAGGTCTGCAAAACCTTTATCACCGGTTCAAATCCGGTTGCCGCCTCCAGGATTAAGCGGGAGTAGTTCAACTCTTAGAACACATTCCTTCCCGGAATGAGATATAGGTGCAAGTCCTATCTTCCGCTCCATTAATTTATATCATGCGGGAGTAGTTCAACTCTTAGAACACGTTCCTTCCCGGAACGAGGTATA
>NZ_KV798370.1:0-30425 GCF_001809655.1 Staphylococcus sp. HMSC055A09 | reverse complement strand
ACATTCCTTCCCGGAATGAGATATAGGTGCAAATCCTATCTTCCGCTCCATATAATTTAATATTAAGCGGGAGTAGTTCAATTTTTAGAACACGTTCCTTCCCGGAACGAGGTATAGGTGTAAGTCCTATCTTCCGCTCCATAATATGCTTCCATAGGGAAGTTTTTTATTTATCTATTGAGCCGGTGTGGCGGAATTGGCAGACGCGCGGGACTCAAAATCCCGTTCCTTTTTGGAGTGTCGGTTCGATCCCGACCACCGGTATAATTTTATATTCTTTTAGGAACTTTTAGAGTGAGAATGTTGTTAAATCAACGTTTTCACTCTTTTTTTAATACTATAATAAATACGAATATGATTATCAGAACTTAATGTGTTAAAGAAGATATTAACCTGAAAAATAAAAAAATACTAAAACACCCTTAAATTTTTACTTTTTCTAAATTTAGTTATTGTTAATCATACTTATCTATAATACTATTAATCTAATGCAATTGTTGGAGGTACATCATGAGTCAATCTCAATTTAGTGGAAAATCATTTTTTAACAATATATTAAATGCTGTAGGGGCGGGGGTAGTTGTTGCTCTATTACCTAATGCATTATTAGGTGAATTACTCAAGTTATTTAAAGAAGGAAATCACTTATTAGAAACTATATTCCAATTAGTAACTGTTATTCAATCATTTATGGCTTTTATAATAGGTGTGTTAGCGGCGCATCAATTTAAATTTAAAGGAGCAGGAGCTGCAATGATAGGTACTTCTGCTATATTAGGTTCTGGAGCTATACAGTTTAGTAATGGTGGCATAGCTTTAAAAGGGATAGGAGATATTATTAATGTCATTATTGTGGTCGTTATCGCTTGTGCCATTTATATGTTTCTTGAGGGTAAACTTGGTTCATTTGAAATGATTATACTACCGGTATTAGTACCCGTAGTTAGTGGAGCGATAGGTTTAATGACACTCCCATATGTTCAAATCATTACTAAATCTATTGGTAGACTCATTAATGGCTTTACAGAATTAAACCCATTATTAATGTCTATCCTTATATGTGTGACATTTTCTTTATTGATGGTTACACCTATTTCCCTCGTAGCGATAGCTACTGCTATAAGTTTAACTGGTTTAGGTAGTGGTGCTGCAAATATGGGTATTGTAGCAGCATGTGTAACGTTTTTATTTGGATCACTAAGAGTCAATTCAATCGGTGTCAATTTGGTCCTATTAATTGGTGCAGCTAAAATGATGATACCTGTCTATTTGAAGAACTTAATTATTGCTATTCCCTTAACACTAAATGGGATTATTTGTGGTATAGTAGCGTATCTTTTAAATATTAAGGGGACACCATTGTCAGCTGGTTTTGGTTATACAGGTCTAGTTGGACCGATTAATGCGCTTAATCGAATGTCTGGTGATACGTCTTTCAATATTATTTTATTGATAATTGGTTATTTTGTTGTTCCATTTATTGGTGCGTTTATTATACATCATTTATGCAAAAGATTTATTCATTCATATAGCGATGAAATCTATAAATTTGAACTACCAAAAGAATAAATTATTATATGCATGAGAGCGATGTTTCATGGTAGTATCTATTGAAACATTGCTTATTTTTTTGTCTTTCTTCAAAATTAAATTGCATTATTATAAGTAATTATGTATAATAATGTATATTTATTTAGGAGGGCTCTTAAAGTATGTACAAAATTATTAAAATTCTTATAGTCATTACACTACTTTTAGGCTCTGCAATTACATATATAAATCCAATTGCTAGTGCTGAAGAAGATTCTAATTGGAACAAGATTAAACAACGTGGTGAACTTCGTGTTGGATTATCTGCTGATTATGCACCTTTAGAATTTGAAAAAATAAAAAATGGTAAAACTGATTATGCAGGTGTCGATATTGAGCTAGCGAAGAAAATAGCCAAAGATAATCATTTGAAGTTAAAAATTATTAATATGCAATTCGATAGTTTATTAGGGGCATTAAAAACTGGAAAAATTGATGTCATTATATCTGGTATGACTACAACACCGGAAAGAAAAAAGGAAGTAGATTTTACCGAGCCGTACATGATGACAAATAATGTAATGTTAGTTAAAAAATCAGATAAAAATAAATATAAAGATTTGAAAGATTTCACAGGTAAGAAAATTGCTGCTCAGAAAGGAACTGATCAAGAGAAAATAGCTCATAATGAAATAAAAGATAGTCAAGTATCCTCTCTAAATCGATTACCTGAGTCAATTTTAGCTCTTAAAAGTGGTAAAGTTGTAGGAACAATTGTCGAAAAACCAGTAGGAGAAGCGTATTTAAAACAAAATCCTGAATTAGAATTCGCTAATGTAAAATTTAATGAAGAAAAGAAACCTACATGTATAGCAGTTCCCAAAAATTCGCCAATTTTACTAAAGCATTTAAATCAAACTATTGATGAAGTAAACAACAAAAACCTCATTGATAAGTATATGAATCAAGCTGCTCAGGATATGCAAGATGATGGGAATTTCTTCACAAAATATGGAAGTTTCTTTATTAAAGGAATTAAAAACACTATTTTAATCTCATTAGTAGGCGTTATTTTAGGTTCTATACTAGGTGCTTTTATCGCATTATTGAAAATAAATAAATTTAAACCATTATCTTGGTTAGCAAGTATTTATATTGAATTCTTAAGAGGAACACCAATGTTAGTACAAGTATTTATTGTATTCTTTGGTACCACAGCAGCACTTGGCTTAGATGTTTCCGCACTTATATGTGGAACAATAGCACTTATCATAAATTCATCAGCATACATAGCAGAAATTATTAGAGCAGGTATCAATGCTGTGGACAAGGGTCAGATGGAGGCAGCAAGAAGTTTAGGTTTAAACTACATTCAAACTATGAAGTCGGTCATTATGCCTCAAGCGATTAAAAATATTTTACCAGCTTTAGGAAATGAATTTGTTACGCTTATTAAAGAATCATCGATTGTTTCAACTATTGGTGTAAGCGAAATTATGTTTAATGCTCAAGTTGTTCAAGGTATTTCATTCGATCCTTTTACACCTTTAATCGTTGCTGCAGTTCTATACTTTATTTTAACGTTTGCATTATCACGCATCATGAGTTTAGTTGAAGGGAGAATGAAAGCTAGTGATTAAAATTAAAAATTTGAACAAAAAGTTTGGAAATCATGAAGTTCTTAAAGATATTAATCTAGAAGTTTCTCAAGGAGAAGTAGTTGCTATTATAGGTCCTTCAGGTAGTGGTAAAAGTACGTTGTTACGTTGTATGAATTTACTTGAAACACCTACGAAAGGACAAGTTATTTTTGAAGGTAATGATTTAACTCATAAAAATGTTCATTTAGATGAATTACGTCAAAAAATGGGGATGGTATTTCAAAACTTCAATCTATTTCCTCATAAAAAAGTGATAGATAATATTATGTTAGCACCTAAGATGTTACTTAAAGGGGATAAAGAGCAGTTAAAAAATACCGCTTTAGCTTTATTAGATAAGGTAGGTTTAAAGAATAAAGCAGATGCATATCCTAATCAATTATCTGGAGGACAGAAACAAAGGGTTGCCATCGCTAGGGCATTAGCCATGAAACCAGATGTTTTATTATTTGATGAGCCAACATCTGCTTTAGACCCGGAGGTTGTAGGAGATGTATTAAAAGTAATGAGAGATTTAGCTAAAGATGGAATGACGATGGTAATTGTTACGCATGAAATGAACTTTGCTAAAGAAGTTAGTGATAAAGTGATTTTTATGGCAGATGGCGTTGTAGTGGAATCAGGTAAGCCAACAGCAATTTTTGAACATCCTCAACAAGAAAGAACTCAAAATTTCTTATCTCGTGTATTATAATAAGCTGATATTTAAATTAAGATAGAACGTAGAAATCTTTCACTATGTCATTGATTTCAGTTCTATCTTTTTTTTAGAAAAATAAAAACTCACAACGTTATCCTATTTAAACATGTGTTAAAATGACATATGTAATTTTATGTGAGGGGGCAAAGCTTGTGGATTACAAGCAGTTAAAAAGAGAGATTATCGACTATGCCCATTCGATTGGCATTGATAGTATAGGTTTCACAACTGCAGATCCGTTTGATGAGCTAAAACAAAAATTGGAAAGCTATCATTCAAAAGGTTTTGCATCTGGATTTGAAGAATCAGACATCGCTCTAAGAACTGAACCTAAACTAAGTTTACCGAGTGCGCGTTCCATTATCGCAATCGCTGTAGGTTACCCAAATAAATTAAAAGGTGCACCTAAAAGTGTAAGAGGTGATCGACGTGGCATGTTTGCGCGAGCTTCTTGGGGTCAAGATTATCATACAATTATGCGTAAAAGACTTGATAAATTAAGTGAATTTCTACGAGAAAAGGTACCCGATGTCGAGATACAGTCTATGGTAGACACTGGTGTACTTTCAGACAGAGCTGTAGCAGAACGCGCAGGATTAGGATTTGTTGGTAGAAATGGATTTGTTATTTCTCCAGAATTGGGGACTTGGACTTATTTAGGTGAAATGTTAGTGAGTATACCTTTCGAACCAGATGATCCTATTTTAGACAGTTGTGGAGACTGTACAATCTGCGTTGATCGTTGTCCTACGGGTGCATTAGTAGGTAATGGTCAGTTGAATAGTCAAAAATGTATAAGCTTTTTAACCCAAACAAAAGGTTATCTACAAGATGAATACCGTTATAAAATAGGAAATCGTTTATATGGTTGTGACACATGTCAACAAGTGTGTCCTAAAAATAGAGGTATTAATACTCAACATGATGATATAGTACTTGAACCGGAAATCCTAAAACCACGTTTAGTTCCTTTGTTGCAAATGAGTAATAAAGAGTTTAAGAACACTTATGGTCATTTGGCTGGAGCGTGGCGAGGTAAAAAACCTATACAAAGAAACGCAATTCTAGCTTTAGCGCATTTTAACGAGGAAAGTGCTATACCAGAACTAAAAGAAGTTGCACTTAATGATCCTAGACCTATGATTAGAGGTACAGCTTATTGGGCTATAGGTCAAATTCAAGGTGAAGACGCAAAGGCTTTTATTAATGAAAATTATGAAAAAGAAATAGAGGAAGTTCAAGTAGAAATGAAAAAAGGCTTGGACATGAGGAGAGACTGAATATGACAAATCATATTGTATTATTTCAACCAGAGATACCTGCTAATACTGGAAATATAGCTAGAACATGTGCTGGTACTTTCACACATTTACATCTTATTAAACCCTTAGGTTTTAGTACAGATGATAAAATGTTAAAAAGAGCTGGGTTAGACTACTGGGAGCATGTAAATATTACATATCATGAAAGCATTGAAGAATTTTTTGATAGCACTAAAGGTAATTATTACTTATTAACTAAATTTGGCAAACAAACTTATAGCGATTTTGATTTTTCTAATACATTAGAGAATCATTATTTTATTTTTGGAAGAGAAACAACTGGGCTTCCTGATTGGGTAAAAGAGAAATATGCTGATACCGCTTTAAGAATACCAATGAGCGATAAAATTAGATCATTAAATTTATCTAATACGGCTGCACTATTAATTTATGAAGCTTTAAGACAACAAGAATTTCCAAATCTTTCATAATTAAATTTTATTTTTAAAAATATATAAATGTCATCATTTAGTTAGAAATGTTATATTTAATCATGAAGTACTAACATTAAACTGAATTTACTTGGTTTGATAAATTGTTTAAAAGGGTATACTTGAAATTAATATCAACCATTCTATGTAAAGAGCAAACTTAGAGGAGTGTAATTAATATGGCAATGAACTTTAAAGTATTTGAAAATAGTGAAAGAGTAGCAGAATATGCTGCAGATATTATTCGTAAACAATTTAATAATAATCCAACTACAATTGCAGGTTTTCACTTAGAAAAAGATCACGCACCTGTATTAGATGAACTTAAGAAAAATGTAGATACGCATGCTGTAGATTTCAGCCAAATCAATATTTTAGATTATGATGATAATAGATCTTATTATGAAGCATTAGGTGTACCTGAAAGCCAAGTGTATTCAATTTCTTACGAACAAGATGCAATTGATTTTATTTCAGATAAAATGAAAACTAAAGAAAATAAAGGTAAATTAATCCTTCAAGTTCTTTCAATTGATGAAAGTGGCAAGTTAGATGTAAGTGTACGTCAAGGTCTTATGGAAGCTAGAGAAATTTTCTTAGTTGTTACAGGTAGTAATAAACGTGAAGTTATTGAAAAACTTTATCGTGAAAACGGTAAATCTAGTTATGAGCCAGCAGATCTTAAAGCACACCGCATGGTAAATGTTATTTTAGATAAAGAAGCGGCTGCAGGATTACCTGAGGATGTTAAAGAATACTTCACAGCACGTTATGTTTAATCAATAAACTATGTGAGGGATTTTATAATGAATAAAGAACATGAATCTAAATTGAATTATCATGAAGAAGAAAATGCTATGGTTACAGATTTAGATGATTTAAAAGAATTAGGAAAAGAAATGGAACAAATTTCAGAAGAAAATGATGAAGATAAATTAAACCAATCTCATGATGAAGATGTTCGTTCTGACCTTAATAATGAATAATAATTTATTTGACTCCAATAAGCTAGCTTTTATTAGTTTATTGGAGTTCTTTTTAAATTTATTAATTTTTAGTTTTAAATTTTCATCTACTATGACAAAGTTCCACCTCATTATGGAATTGTGATAAGATACTAAATAGTGAATAATTCAAGGAGATTCAAAATATGTTAGGAAAATATTGGCTGCATTTGATGATAGCAACCATCATTATTAGTTTAATTTCAATTAAAGCGTTTCCGCTTGCTTTAGGAGCTCTCTATTTACCCTTACTATTTAAAATTGTTCAGCTTCAATTAAACCTCTCAAAGGGTTTAATCGATGATGTGAGTGCTCAAACTTTTATTAAAAGTAATCAATCCGGCGTTGTAATCAGTGTTATTTGCTGTTTAGCCATTACAGGTATTCTTATCTATACACTTAATAGCTTTTATAATAGCTTAACTGGAATTTTAGGATTTTTAGTTTCAATTAGTCCATTCACTATTGCGTTAAGTGTAATTTTATTTATTTTAACAGCTATAGCAATTGTACAAGCTATTAAAAGTAAATATAAAAATGCTTAATTCATTATATATTCCCTCATTACTTCTAATCACTTTAGAACATAATGAGGGTTTTAATATTTGAAATGAAAACGTTTCACCTCATCGTTGCCCATACAAATTAAATAGTGCTATACTACAATTAAATAAAGATGAATAAGGGGAGAGAAATGTATGTCAGTCAGAATTGAACATGATACTTTTGGAGAAATTGAAGTACCTGGAGATAAGTTTTGGGGTGCTCAAACTGAAAGAAGTAAACGTAATTTCCCAGTTGGTAAGGAACGCATGCCAATTGAAGTAGTTTATGGATTCGCTCAATTAAAAAGGGGTGCAGCGTTAGCTAACAATGAGTTAGGAAAATTAAGTGATGAGAAAAAAGATGCCATAGTATATGCATGTGATCGCATTCTTAAAGGGGAGCTAGACGAACATTTTCCATTAGTAGTTTGGCAAACAGGAAGCGGCACTCAAAGTAATATGAACGTAAATGAAGTAGTAAGCTATGTAGCTAATGAGTATCTTAAAGAACATAATAGTGATGAAATGATTCATCCTAACGATGATGTAAATAAATCACAAAGCTCTAATGATACATTCCCAACAGCAATGCACGTTGCTTTATATCATGAAGTTGAAACAAAATTAGAACCAGCGCTTAAGAACCTGCGTAATACTTTAAAAGAAAAAGAAGATCAATATCAATCAATTATTAAAATTGGACGTACACATTTACAAGATGCAACCCCAATTAAATTAGGCCAAGAAATTAGTGGTTGGCGATATATGTTAGATAAATGTGAAGAACTTTTAAGTGAATCTAAGAAACATATCCTTAGTTTAGCTATCGGTGGCACAGCAGTGGGAACTGGAATAAATGCTCATCCAGAGTTTGGAGCTAAAGTAGCTAAATTTATTTCAGATAACACAGGGTATGCCTTTGTTTCATCTGATAATAAATTCCATGCTTTAACTGCACATGATGAAGTAGTTCAATTACATGGTACATTGAAAGCATTAGCAGGCGATTTAATGAAAATTGCAAACGATGTAAGATGGTTAGCTTCAGGTCCAAGAGCAGGTTTAGCAGAAATTTCTATTCCTGAAAATGAACCTGGTTCATCTATTATGCCTGGTAAAGTTAATCCAACACAATGTGAAATGTTAACTATGGTCGCAGTACAAGTTATGGGTAATGATACTGCAGTTGGTTTTGCAAGTTCACAAGGTAACTTTGAATTAAATGTATTCAAACCAGTTATTCTTCATAATACTTTACAATCAATTTATCTATTAGCTGACGGTATGCAAACATTTAATGATAATTGTGCAGTAGGTATTGAGCCGATTGAAGAAAATATCGACAATTACTTAAATCAATCATTAATGTTAGTTACAGCATTAAACCCACATATAGGTTACGAAAAAGCGGCTCAGATTGCTAAAAAGGCGCATAAAGAGGGATTAACTCTTAAAGAGTCAGCTATAAATAGCGGATATGTTACTGAAGAACAATTTGAAGAATGGATTAAACCAGAAGACATGGTTGACCCTCACTAATTAAATCTATGATAAAAGCGAGAGGCGTATTGAATAATACGTCTCTCGCTTATTTAATATTACATATTATTTAGCCTCTATCTGTTCCATAGTAGACTTATGCCTTTTTATCATCCAAGCTTACCGAAACCAACTCACGTGTTAGTGGATGAATCAATTCAATTTTATGACTATTAAGTTCTAATTTACGCAATGTTGAATCACCATATAATGGATCACCAATTACAGGGTGACCGATTTCTGCTAAATGTACTCGTATTTGATGCGTACGACCTGTATCAAGTTTAATATCAAGTTGACATATACCTTCTTTAATCATCTCAGAATTTAAAATATGAGTGATTGCACGTTGTCCTGTATTTGAAATTCTACGCTTATTAGGATGGAATTTGTCTTTACCAATAGGCATATCTATTGTTTGAGGTTTGATTGGTAACAATGCTTTAACGTTAGCTTTGTAAATACGAGTAATTTCATTTTCTTCTAACATTCGATCTAAGATTTTCTTCATAATTGGATTCTTAGCAACAATAAGTAAACCCATTGTTTCTTGGTCTAAACGATGAATAGGTTCGACATATTCACTGTCAACTGTGTAAATTACATGATTCATAAGTGTATTACTCTCTTTTAAATCATTTGGATGAGTTTTAACACCTTTAGGCTTCATCACTATCGCAAAGTCATCATCTTCATAATAAACCTGTGCGTAACGATAACTAGGTAAATAATTACTTTTTTCCTCTGGTGTAGGTATGAACACCGAATCACCGGTTCTCACTACATCAGTTAATTTAGCAGATTGATTATTAATTGTTATATCTTTTGACATATTAAGTTGATGTAAGTCTTTTTTAGGGAGATTGAGATTTTGAAATATCTCTCTTAAAGATTTCTCAGTGTATTGTTCAGGTATCGTAAATTTCATAATATCCTCCTATAGTTCATTATTATCATAACACAAATTAATTACTCTCTATATCATGTTTATTTTTGAAAATGAATTTTCAAATACTTATCAATTGTGTATTTAATTACATTTTCAAAATAAAGCTAAGGCATGTATAATATAAATATTATGGATATAGTATTGGGGCGATAAAATGGAGAAGCCAACAAGACTTGCATTACTAAAAGAAATAGCTGAATTTCTTAATGAAGAAACAGAGATGTATAGCATGATGCAAGGAGGACTACGTTATCTTATTAATGGTAGTAACTTCACGACTGGATGGATATTTTTTATCAATGAGGAGGGGAACCATGAACTCGTTTCCTCAGTAGACCTCCCTGGTGCATTATCTAAAAAAGATTGTCATTATATGACTAACGGATCATGTTGGTGTGTCAAAGCATATAATAATAAAAAATTAACTAAAGCGTCCAATATTATAAATTGTTCAAGAATTAATTTAGCTAATCGTGCATATCAAGAAGAAACAGATGATATTACGCATCATGCAACTGTGCCACTGCGTTCTGGAGAGGAACAATTTGGACTACTTAACGTTGCTTCACCAAATAAAAAACATTATAGCGAGCAAGATTTAGAATTACTAGAATCTGTAGCATTTCAAATAGGTTCGGCGATAAAACGTATATTATTGACAGATAGAGAAAAGGAAGCGGCTAAGATTAATGAGCGCAACCGTTTAGCTCGAGATCTGCATGATTCTGTTAATCAAATGTTATTCTCGTTAAAACTTACTGCTCATGCTGCCCAAGGAATGGCATCGGATGATTTTTCTAAAAATGCATTTAAAACTATAGAAGAAACGAGTCAAAATGCTGTTAATGAAATGAGAGCATTGATTTGGCAATTAAAGCCTGTAGGACTAGAGCACGGATTAATTCACGCTTTAAATAACTATAGTGATGTTTTAAATCTAAATTTAGACGTCCATGTTGATGGCTTAATCAATTTAACTAATCATGTAGAAGAAAATATTTATCGTATGATACAAGAGGCGATGAATAATGTCAGAAAGCATGCCGATACTAATGAAGTCTCATTAAATCTAACGCAAAGACAGGATAATCTCATTATTGAAATTATAGATTTAGGAAAGGGATTTAACTTGCATGAAGTAAATGTTAATGCTTCAAGTGGTATCAATAATCTTAAACAACGGACACATACATTGAATGGTAAATTAGATATTCAATCACAATTGAATAAAGGTACTACCATTACAATAAATATACCTTTAAAGTAATAAAAAAAGGAGAACGATTATGCATAAAGTAGTACTAGTAGATGATCATCATATCGTACGCCAAGGATTAGAGTTTTTACTTTCAACAGTTGATGATTTAGAAGTAGTCAAGGGTTTTTCTGATGGCAAAACATTTCTATCATATATAGAGCAACATCATCTGCCTGATATTGTGTTGCTCGATTTAGTGATGCCAGAAATGAATGGAATTGAAATTACTGAAGTTTTAAAAAGACAATATCCTCAAGTCAAAGTTTTAGTTTTAACGAGCTATGTAGATGATGAACATGTGATATCAGCTATAGACAAAGGTGCTGATGGTTACGAAATGAAAGACGTAGAACCACAAAAATTGATTGAAACAATTCATAAAGTTTTAAATGGTGAACGTATCATTCATCCTGAAGCTAAAAGTGTGATTGAAACAGTATCTAAAAAGCCTCATTTTACTAATAAATTATCTAAAAGAGAAGTTGAAGTATTGAGAGAGATGGTTAAAGGCAAGACAAATAAAGAAATTGCTCAAACATTATTTGTATCTGAAAAGACTATTAAAACACATGTAAGTCACATATTTAATAAATTACAAGTTACGGATAGAACACAAGCTGCCATTTATGCTATGGAAAATAAATTAATATAATGTGCCAAACGCAATTATATAAAATAAATATACATATTTTAAATTTAATTAGTCAAAATGTCGTTAAATGTAAATATTTAACTATTTTGATAATTTTGCCTTTAATAAAATAGTTAGAAAAACGCATTTCTCTCTTTTATTTTTATTAAAAATATATTAAGATGTAATTTGTGTTTCAAGAAATGTGTATTATTGCAATTTCTTGTGTCCGGATAAAATATTTCCAATTAGAAAGGTAGATAAATAGAATGGATAGACAGAGTTTCACAGATTTAATTCAAACAAAATTTAAAATGGTACGTATTGAAGCGGGCTATACTCAAGATACAATGGCTCAAACAATCGGACTTTCTAAAAAAACATTAGTACAAATTGAAAAAGAAAGAGTCTTACCTAACTGGACGACTTGTGTCTCAATTTGCGCGTTATTTAGAGATTCAGATGTACTCAATAGCACATTTGGTTGCGACCCATTAGAAATCGTTCAAACTATTTCTAGAAATCATTGTGCTTACCCTAATCATGCTACTACAAGTGATATTTATTGGAATACAATCGAAACGCGTAATGGATTTATTTTACAAAGTAATAAAGTAAGTAACATTTACCGAGTATTAAATGCAGATAAGCAACCAATCTTCGGTACTTCTAAAATGAGAGAGGCTGAAACTTACTTTAATAGAAATGCTAAAGAAGAATTACTACATGTATAATTAAAAGTGATAGTAGAATCTTATAATGATTTAATCACTTATTTCAGATGTATTGTCTTAATTAAACAAAATTATTTTTCTACTTAACGATGAAATTCATTTTTGATTTTCATCGTTTTATTTTTAGTAATTTGTATTTATAAGTTTTAAAAGAATGAAGTTAGGTTAATTGATGTTATAATCTAACCACAATTTCAAATTTAAATAGGGAGTTAACAATATGCACGCTTTTTTAGTGATTGCTTTTATGATGATTATAGGGGCTATAATAGGTGGTATAACAAATGTTATAGCGATACGTATGTTATTTCATCCATTTAAACCATATTATATATTTAAAATGAGAATTCCATTCACTCCAGGTTTAATTCCAAAAAGACGTGGAGAAATAGCTGAGAAAATAGGTCAAGTTATCGAAGATCATTTAATTACTGAAGAAATGATTCGTCATAAGTTAAATCAACCACAATCTCAAGATGCGATTCAAGACTTAGTTCTTACTCAAATACAAAAGCTTAAATCTCAAGATGCAACAATTGAAAATTTTGCTCAAGCATTAGACATTAATGTAACTGATTTATTAAATAATAAGGTGAAAACAACTTTGAATGACAAACTTATAAACTTTTATCAACAACATAAGCAAGAGGCATTAACAGCATGTTTGCCAGAGCAATTGTTTGTTTTAGCAGATGATAAAGTAGAAGAATTAGCTGATTTATTATGTGAAAGAGCTAGAAAATATTTGAATTCTGACAAAGGTTCACATGATATATATGAAATGTTAGATACCTTCTTTCAGGAAAAAGGAAAAATTGTAGGTCTTCTACAAATGTTCATGACTAAAGAAAGCATCGCAGAACATATTCAACACGAACTTATTCGATTGACTCAACATCCGAAAGCACGTGTAATTATTAATAAAATCATTCGCAATGAATATGAGACACTTAAGAATAAGCATTTAGAAGAATTAGTTAGTGATGAGCAATTCGAATCTATTTCTAAATCCACGACAGATCTTTTAATCTCATATATTGATCTTAATGGTAAAGCTCGTTTACCAATATATGAACTTGCACCTCAGTTTATTCACTTCCTTGAAAATGAAGCAGCTACTAAAATTACTCAAGTCATTGTTCATAATATTTCACGACATCTTACCAATATAATGAAAAAGATTAATTTGCGACAACTAGTAGAAGATCAAATTAATACATTTGACTTAGATTACATTGAAAAGTTAATTATAGAAATTGCTAATAAAGAATTAAAATTGATTATGTCACTAGGATTTTTACTTGGAGGAATTATTGGTTTCTTCCAAGGTGTAATTGCAATCTTTGTCTAAAGGTGACATATATGTTAAAGTTATTTGTGAGTGGTTAAAACACAAATTAACTCAAAGGAGTGCAAACAACTATGGCAGTAAATTTATACGATTATGCAAATCAATTAGAACAAGCTTTAAGAGACAGTGAAGAATATAAAGCTATTAAAGATGCATTTGCTAAAGTTAAAGAAAACGAAGAATCAAAAAAATTATTCGACGAATTCCGTGAAACTCAAATTAGTTTCCAACAAAAACAAATGCAAGGTGAAGAAATTCCTGAAGAGGATTTACAAAAAGCTCAAGAACAAGCTCAAGCTATCGAAAAAGATGAAAATATCTCTGAATTAATGAATGCTGAGCAAAAAATGAGCCAAGTATTCCAAGAAATTAACCAAATCATCGTAAAACCATTAGATGAAATTTACGCTGACTAAATTTAATACTTTTCTATAAAAGTGAGAAATCATTTTAAATTTTGAATGTCTACAAAGTTACAGACTTTGTAGACATTTTTTATACATTTGTACCTTAGAATACTCTCGTTTACAAATTTATAAACGAGTTCAAAGGTGATACTTTAAAATTTGTATTAACGTCATAGTTTTGAGTAGGTATAAATTTAAAATGAATGTCTTGGTTTGTCGTCGACTGGACTCAAAGTGTTATGGTAAAATAATTTAATATAAAGTAAAGTTATTTTTCATGATACATAGCTTATTAATATATAGTCATTAGTCTGTCTTAATATCAATATTTATAATTTTTATCAACAAATGAAGTATATTCAAATTGCATTATTTCTTTTAACTTTACGGCTTTTATAAGGAGAATTAAACTTATGGTTAAATTTATACACTGTGCTGATTTACACTTAGACAGTCCCTTCAAATCTAAAAGTCATTTAAGCCCTAAAATATTTGAAGATGTACAAAAAAGTGCCTATGAAAGTTTTAAAAATATAGTAGATTTGGCATTAAAAAAAGAAGTAGATTTCATTATCATTGCTGGGGATTTATTCGATAATGAGAATAGAACATTACGTGCGGAAGTCTTTTTAAAAGAACAGTTTGAAAGATTACGTAAAGAACAAGTATTTGTATATGTATGTCATGGTAATCATGATCCTCTATCTTCAAAGATATCTTCAAATTGGCCAAACAACGTTTCAGTTTTCTCAAATCAAGTAGAAACGTATCAAGCGATTACTAAAGATGGGGAAACAATTTTTATACATGGCTTTAGTTATCAAAATGATACAAGTTATGAAAATAAAATTGATGCTTATCCATCAAGCCAAGGTCAAAAAGGGATACATATTGGTGTTTTACATGGCACGTATAGTAAATCCTCAGTCAAAGACCGTTATACAGAATTTAGGTTAGAAGACTTAAATAGTCGATTATACCACTATTGGGCGTTAGGTCATATACATGAACGTGAACAACTCAGTGATATGCCAGTAATTAACTATCCCGGTAATATTCAAGGTAGACATTTTAATGAATTAGGTGAAAAAGGTTGTTTATTAATTGAAGGAGATCATCTTAATTTAACAACACAATTTTATCCTACTCAATTTATTAAATTTGAGGAAGCAACCATTGATACTAATCATACGTCTAAACAAGAGCTATACGAAGATATACAGTCATTCAAAGATAAAGTAAGACCTGAAGGTAAAGCTTTCTATAGATTAAATGTACGCGTAAATAGTGAAGATTTTATTGCACCACAAGACTTGGTTCAAGTTAAAGAGATGATTACAGAGTATGAAGAAAATGAAAATCAGTTTGTGTTTATAGAAGATTTAAATATTAAATATGTTCAAAATGATGAATCACCTCTTGTAAATGAGTTCTCCTCAGATTTGTTGGAAGACACATCGGTCTTTGATTCTGCTATGACGGAATTATACTTAAATCCTCGTGCATCTAAATTCTTAGATGATTATACAGAATTTGATAAAACCGAATTAATTAATCATGCTGAAAGTCTTTTAAAAGATGATATGAGAGGTGAACAAAATGATAATTAAATCACTAGAAATTTATGGATACGGTCAATTTGTTCAACGTAAGATAGACTTTAATAAAGGTTTTACTGAAATTTTTGGTGAAAATGAAGCAGGAAAATCAACGATTCAAGCATTTATACATTCAATTTTATTCGGTTTTCCTACTAAAAAATCTAGAGAACCTCGTTTGGAACCTAGGTTAGGAAATCAATATGGTGGTAAATTAGCTTTAATATTTGACGATGGTACTGAAGCTGAAGTTGAGAGAATTAAAGGTAGCGCTCAAGGTGATGTCAAAGTTTACCTCTCAGATGGTTCTACACGCGACGAGTCATGGCTAAATAAGAAACTCAATTACATTACAAAGAAAACGTATCAAGGTATATTCTCTTTCAACGTTTTAGGGTTACAAGATATTCACCGGAATTTAGATGAAAAACAATTACAAGATTACTTATTACAAGCAGGTGCTTTAGGTTCAACTGAATTTACCAGCATGAGAGATACCATAGGACAAAAGAAAGAAGAATTGTATAAAAAGTCTGGTAAAAATCCAATTATTAACCAACAAATCGAACAACTTAAGCACCTTGAAAGCCAGATACGTGAAGAAGAAAGTAAATTAGACACATATCATTGCTTAGTAGATGAGAGAGATAAATCTTCTCGCAGATTAGAACATTTAAAACAAAATTTAAATCAGTTATCCAAGATGCATGAAGCTAAACAAAAAGAGGTTGCACTGCATGATCAAACGCAAGAATGGAAAGGATTAGAACAAGTTCTAAATATCGAACCTCTAAAATTTCCTGAAAAAGGTATAGACCGTTATGAGACTGCTAAGTCGTTTCAACAATCGCTTGAAAAGGATATTGGTCTTAAAGAAGAACGTTTAGCTCAACTTAAGCAAGAAGCTAAAAATATCTTTCCAGTAGAAACTAAAGATATAGATGCAATTAATTCCTTATATCAACAAGAAAATGAAATTAAACAAAAAGAATATGAGTTGCGTTCAGTTGAAAAAGATATCTCTGATAAACAAAGAGAACAAGAAAGTTTACAAAACACTATTGGGTGGAATGAACCACATCATGAAGTAGATAGTTCTGAAGCTATGAAAAGTCATGTAAGTGAGCAAATTCGTGGTAAGCAAGAACAAAATGCTTATATTTTACAACTAGAACGCGGTCTTGAAGATAATAAAATTGAACGTAATTCTAATAGTAATGAACTTGATCAACTAGAGAAAGAATTAGTTCCTGAGGAAACTTTTGAAAAGAAAAAGGAATATTCACAGCAGGTATTAGAATTACACGAAAAAGAAAACTTATATGAAAAATTAAAAGAATCATTTGAAGAAGAACAAATTCGTAAAAATCAACGTCAAAAATTACTTAGACTTGCATTTATTGCTTTAGCTATCATAGGTGCGGCATTAACTGTATTTTCATTTGTAACGACTAACATGATTTTTGGTATTGTCTTTGCGATTCTAACCGTCATCTTTATCGTAGGTATCTTCTTAGCAAAAACTAAAGATGTTGATTATGGTGTAGCAATGAACCAAGAAATTAATGACTTGGAAAGTCAACTTGAACATTTAGAAAGCAACTACAATTTAGATTTTGATTTAGATCATCAACATCGCATTCGTGAGCAATGGCAAAATGCTATTAAAGCAAAAGAAATGTTAGATGAAAAGAATGCATATTTAAATAAATCTATGGATGAGGCGCAAAATCGTTTAGATTCATTATCAGATAATATTAACAACGTGAAGAAAGAATTATATTTATCTCCTAAGATATCTGATGAACTTATCGTTGAAAGTATTACCTCAATGAGTAATATTAAGTCTCATGATAACTACGTCAAAGAGTTGAATCATAAGCGTAGTCAACTTATGGATGAAATTAATCAATTTTATAAACACGCTAAAGACGTAACGAGTCCACATTTTAGTCATTTTAATACAATGTCGTTCTTCCACGATGTTAATCAATGGCTAAAAAATGCTAAAGACAACAACGATAATTGGCATAAGAATCAAAAAGAAACACAGTTATTAACAAATGAGCTCAAGCATCTTAAATCACGCTTAAGTGAAAATAAAAATATCATCAAAGAGCTATTTGATTTCGTCAATGTTGAAGATGAGGAAAGTTATTATTCACATCATCAAGATTACGAAACGTATCATAGTAACTTAAATAGATTTAATGATTTAACTCAATACTTAGAGAACCAAAATTACTCATATGAAATGAGTTCTAAATTAAGTGAAAAAACAACCGCTCAATTAGACGAAGAAGATGATACATTAGCGAGACAAGTAGATCAATATAACGATCAATATTTAAATATGCAAGCTGAAGTCAGTGATTTAACTGCTCAAATTAATCATATGGAAACAGATTCGACACTTGCACAATTAAGACATAAATATTACAGTTTAAAAAATAGACTAAATGATATCGCTAAAGATTGGGCAAGCTTAAGTTATCTTCAAAATTTAGTAGAAGAACATATTAAGCAAATCAAAGATAAGCGTTTACCACAAGTTATCCAAGAAGCTGTATCTATATTCAAGTATCTTACAAATGGTGCATATACAATGATTAATTATACTGAAGATGATTCAATTCATGTCAAACATGATAATGGACAAGTTTTCGAACCTGTTGAACTAAGTCAATCTACAAAAGAATTATTGTATGTTGCTCTTAGAATTAGTTTAATTAAAGTATTAAAACCATACTATCCATTCCCAATTATTGTGGATGACGCATTTGTTCATTTTGACAAACATAGAAAAGAAAGAATGTTAAATTATTTAAGAGAATTATCTCAAAATTATCAAGTGCTTTACTTTACATGCACTAAAGATAATATTATCCCTTCAAAAGAAATGATTATTCTTAATAAACTAGAGGAAGGCGGGAAAAAATGAGAAATGTAGAAAATTTAAATCCCGGCGATTCAGTTGATCACTTTTTCTTAATTCATCGTGCAACTCAGGGTGTCACTGCTCAAGGTAAAGATTACATGACACTTTACCTCCAAGATAAAAGTGGTGATATAGAAGCGAAATTATGGACTGCCACGAAAGAGGATATGCAGAACCTTAAACCTGAAGAAATTGTTCATGTTAAAGGCGATGTGATTAATTATCGTGGTCGTAAACAGATGAAAGTTAATCAAGTGCGTTTAGCTAAACCTGAAGACAATTTATCAACTAAAGATTTTGTTGATGGAGCACCTATGACGCCTGATGAAATTAAAGAAGCGCTTTCGCATTTTATGTTAGATATTGAAAACGCAAATTTACAACGTATAACGCGTCATTTAATAAAGAAATATCAAGACCGTTTCTTTACGTATCCAGCAGCAAGTTCACATCATCATAATTTTGCAAGCGGTCTAAGCTATCACGTTTTAACTATGTTACGTATTGCTAAGTCAATCTGTGATATTTATCCGCTATTAAATAGAAGCTTATTATATAGTGCGATTATTTTACATGACTTAGGAAAGGTCAGAGAGTTAAGTGGACCAGTTGCAACGACTTATACTGTCGAAGGTAATTTGCTAGGCCATATTTCTATTGCTAGTGATGAAGTAGCTGAATCGGCTAAAGAATTAGGTATTGAAGGTGAAGAAGTGATGTTATTAAGACATATGATCTTAGCACACCACGGTAAAATGGAATTCGGGTCACCTAAACTACCTCATTTGAAAGAAGCTGAAATTTTATTCTTTATTGATAATATTGATGCAAAAATGAACATGTTTGAGAAAGCATTTAAGAAAACGGATAAAGGTCAATTTACTGAACGCATTTTTGGTTTAGAAAATCGCCAATTCTATAATCCTACAAGTTTAGATTAAATATTTTTAGTGCAAAGCTATCTTTGTAAAGTTGCTACAGAGTCGGGATTGATTCAAGTGGTATTATGATACAACGGGCTTTGCACTTTTTTATATTCAAATTTAATTAGCTAAAGTTCAGTGTTATAATAAATAGGTCGCCTATCTTCTCTTCTCAGGCGTCAATATGACAAGGGAAGGAGGTGCATATATGTTATTTGATATCTTTGTACACATCATGGCCACGGCAACCAGTGGTTGTATCGTTGCTTTATTCGCGCATTGGCTACGCACTCGCAACGATAAACGTAAATAGGCGACAACTAAAATAAGCCACACCAAAAAATCCCCTCACTACTGCCATAGTGAGGGGATTTGGTGCATATATGCTTGATATCCTTGTTAATTGTATTATAACACTTTCTAGATAAAATGCAAAACTTATATCAATCACATCAATGAGTTATTGATTATGACCCACTACTTGTTAAACCTGCAGAGCCTGAACCAGAGGCACCACCTTGTGAAGATTGCTGTTGCTGCTGTTGTTGTTTAATTTTATCTGGATCTAAAATTGAATTTTCAACAGCTTTTTTAATATCTCTATCTTTGTAATCAACTTTATAATCATCTAATAAATCTTTATAAGCATCTGTTAACAATTTAGGTTTTTTCTGTACTTTTTGTTCAATAATTTTTTCTTTAAGGTTAGATTTTTCTTTATTAAAGTCATTTTCTTTATCAGCTATAATGATATGATAACCATAATCAGTTTTAACTACTTTAGAAACTTGACCTTCTTTTAATTTAAATAGCGCTTTTTCGAAGCTATCTACCATTTGACCTTTAATTACATAACCTAATGAACCATCTTTCTTAGCTGAAGAACTATCCATAGATTCTTTTTTAGCGATTTCACCAAATTTACTAGGATTTTTTTCTACTTCTTTTTGGATTTTTTCAGCTTTTTCTTTTGCTTTTTTATCTGAAAGACCTTCTTTATCACTAGATTTAGATTTTACTTTTATTAAAATATGAGAAGCTTTTTTAGAATTATCTTTAATATCTTTATCAGAGACTTTCACTTTATCTAGTAATAATTGTTTTTGATAAGCAGAAAGTTTTTTCTGTTCTTTATAATCATCTAATGACATACCTTGCTGTTTAAGCATGCTTTCAAATTGATCTTTACCGCCATATTGTTTTTCTTCTTTCTTAATATCTTCATCAACGTCTTTAGTATCGACTTTATCTTTGTATTTATCAGCTAAGATTTTATTTAAAACAATGTTAAATGAAGTATTAGCAATTTGTTCATTTCCGATTTTCTTCATCACGTCAGCGACTTTTACATCTCCTGCTTTAGAAGAAATCAATGTATTATCTTTAGATTCTGTTGCATTTGAGCCACAAGCACCAAGTAACAGCGCGCTAGCGGTCACGGGAACAATAATTTTATTCATCAATTTCATAAGTTGATAGCTCCTTTATGTATTAATCATCGTAAATATAACATATTATTTAGAGACTACCAATTAGAAACCCCCGTCCTAAGACTATAGTATGACTAGGATGGGGGGAGTTGATTAAATATTATATATTTTAATTTTGCATATTTTATTAATATTTATGAAAACTAAATACAATTACGCAAAAGATGGTAATACTCATAACTAGAGCGATGTTCTAGTTGATTTAGGATTATTCACTTTGTTTAAAATATGTAGACCAGATTGATGTTCTTCTACATAGTGACCATAATTTGAGAAAAGTAAGATTTTCAAATATAAAATATCCATCATAGAAAAGCCAATATTTAATGATAATAAAAACATAAAATAATGACCATATTGAGGTAGATGAATACTTAACAGAACAAAAATGCCAGTTAATAATAATATAGGTAAAATTAAATTTATACAAAAATATACTTTATGGACAGGCGTATTAACATACGTATTAAAATATGGCAGCCATTTCTTTTTAACTAATTTATGGACTCTAAAAGATTTATAGAATGGCAAAAAGAAAACAAGATGCATGATTTTATGAATGGGATACATTAAAATTATAAAGATTAATAAAATGATAAAATGTCGATCTGATAAAGGAGTATCAGAGAAATAGTACATAATTTCATAGCTTACTAAAAAGGTAATAATAGTTGCTACTATACTCATGAAAGCAATTCTTTGAATTCCAAATCTTGCGTGTATATCAATTTGTCGAGTGCATAAATACATAGTGTAAGCCTCATCTCTGTGTTAATGTTCGATACGTATTATCTACGTGTTCACAGGAATAGTCAAGGGGCAGTTTAATTTACAAAAAAGAAGTTGATAAAGTCATTAATGAAGCTAGTGTTAAAATGTCTATAAGAAATTATGATTAAGTAAAATAAAAAAGCTATGGCATCATGCCATAGCTAATGAAATTACTTATCTTTAGAGAATGCGTTACTTATATCTTCTCCACGGTTTTGTAAATTTTCAATATGAGTTTGGAGCTTTTCGATATTAGGGTTAATATCAGATTTAAAGTTACCAATTAACTCTTTAAACTCATCTCCAATTGAACTACCATATTCAACACTTTCATTCTTAATTTGAGAACCATAATTAAGAATATCATTAAATGTTTGTTTCATAGTTTCAATTTCTCGTTCAAGTTCAGATTGTGCTCCTGTAGGTTGGCTCGCATCAATTGTATTATGTTTGACACTTTGGTCGTCACGATTTCTTAATGCTACTGCAAATCCTGCTGCAGCACCTACACCTAAGCCAAATAATATTCTTGTGACTTTCATTTTTTATTCTCCTCACTTTATATGTCGGATATTTGTATTATTTTTATCATACCCAGTATAACAAGGAATATGCACGATTAATCAAATTGTGCTTGAATTTGTTCAGCAATTTCTTTTTTAGCGTCGTCATTAATTGTATCTTCATGCGTTTCCCACTTATATCCAAAGCCATCGATATCATTTTCATATCTTGGGATAAGATGGAAGTGAAGATGAAATACAGACTGATCTGCAAACTCTCCATTATTTTGAATGATATTTAATCCATCTGGGTTAAAAGCGGCTTTAATAGCATTGGCTACCTTAGGTAAAGCCACTCCAATATGTTTCATTGTTTCTTCATCAGTCTCAAAAATATTAGTAGAAACTTTTTTAGGAACTAATAATGTGTGACCTTTTGTCACTTGTGAAATATCTAGAAAAGCATAAACGTAGTCATTTTCATAAATTTTAAAGCTTGGAATTTCTCCAGAAATAATTTTACTGAAAATAGTTTCTGACATAACAATGACACTCCTCTTTATCATTTGTTAGTCATTATTATAGCATTACTCAATTTAAAACAACATGATAGCAATGATTATTTTAGGTTAAAACATTATTTTTTGGTACAATAGTTTGCATGGAGGTGCCTTATGACAGTAAAAGTTGAACATCTTACAGGCGGATATGGAAAACGTCCTGTAATCAAAGATATAAATTTTGAATTAAAAAAAGGCGAAATTGTTGGTTTAATTGGTCTTAACGGTGCAGGAAAAAGTACAACAATTAAACACATGTTAGGACTTCTTAATCCAATGGAAGGTTCATTATCCATTTCTGATACAAATATTAATGATGACATTGAAGTATATAGAAGAAAATTATCATATATTCCAGAAGCACCAGTGATTTATGAAGAACTTACATTAGAAGAGCATATAGAGATGACTGCTATGGCCTATCAACTAAGTAGGGAAGAGGCAATGCGTCGTGCTGAGCCACTTTTAAAAGTATTTCGTTTAGAAAATGAATTAAAAGTCTTTCCAAGTCATTTCTCAAAAGGAATGAAACAAAAGGTCATGATCATTTGCGCTTTCATCGTTGATCCAGAATTGTATATCATCGATGAGCCATTCTTAGGTCTCGATCCTTTAGGAATACAATCAATGCTTGATTTAATGGTTGAAAAGAAAAACGAAAATCGAACTGTCTTAATGAGTACACATATACTTGCTACAGCGGAACGTTACTGTGATAGATTTATTATTTTAGATCAAGGGAAAGTTGTTGCGTTTGGTAACTTAGATGAACTACGTGAACAAACAGGTCTGTATGATAGAACCTTAGATGATATTTATATACATGTTACACAAGGTGGCAATGCCAATGAATAATCAATCATTATCTCTGTTTAATCGGAGATATAAAGCGATTCGTAAAGAAAAAAGTTACTATAACAAATTCATTTTTAATGGTCATTTCACGGTGTTTTTACTTATATTGTTAGGTGCATTTATTTTTGGATATGGTGAATGGCTACAACATATACCACAACATATTGATTATGCACTATTTGCAAGTATTGCTGTAGCATTAGTTTCATTATTTCCAATTCGAACACTTTTAAAAGACGCAGATAAAATTTTTCTATTACCATTTGAAAAACATATGAAAGATTATATGCAAGTAAGTTTAATATATAGTTATAGTTCAAGAATTTTTTTACAAGTCATACTTCTTATTATACTATTTCCTTTATTTTATAGATTAAATGATAACCATTTTGCATTTTATATTGTATTTGCTATAAGTGCTATCATTTTTCCTTATTTAGGATTACTTGTTAAATGGCAGTGGTTAAAGCTAAATCTTTCAAGTTGGACAATTAATTTATTATTATTTGTACTATTTGGTATAACATTTTATTTAATTTTAAGATTTCATAATTACTTTGCTATTATATTTATTTTCATCGTAGGGGTATTGTTATTGATTTTAAAATTGAATAGCAAAAAGCAATTATTTCCTTGGGAGAGAATGATAGCGATTGAGCAACAAAAACATACGAATTATTATAAATTTGTAAATATGTTTACTGATGTGAAACATTTAAGAGAGTCAGCAGTACGTAGAAGTTATTTAGATTTCATATTACCCACTCCAAAAGGTAACAAGTTTAATGAAAATCGTATGTACTTATTCTTATTTGTAAGAAGCTTTGTAAGAGGACGAGACGCGTTCAGTATCATTCTTCGATTAGTGATTATAGCACTCGTTTTAATGTTATGGTTATCAAATCCAATCGTATCTCTAATTATAGGAAGCTTATTTATGTATATTACATTATTACAAATGGCTCAGTTCTATACTCAACAAGCATATGGTTTATGGCCACAAGTATGGCCAGTCCCTGATACGAAAGTTATCAAAGGATATGAACAATTTTTATACCGATTAATGATCGGTGTAGGTATTATCTTTACAATAGTATTTGTTATAAAACATCCTACATTGTTCTTCTTTGCTTTACTTTTCTATATTGTAGGGTGGTTAACAATAAGAAGTACCATTAAAAAGTTAAAATATCAGGAAACTTTATTAAGAGACTAAAAAAAGTTCTTAGCGTTCAATACAATACGCTAAGAACTTTTTATTTTGATATTAGTTTTCATCAATTGGATACAAGTATCTTTCAAAATAACTTGAATGTTGACCACTTGCTCCAAAGAATTGACTTAAAGCTACTTTAGAAAAATTATCATTAAATAATTCTGAAGCCTTGAAGTCTTCATAGGCAGTGCGATTTGCGAAGCCAAAGTATATTTTATAAGTATTACCTTCTAAAGGTTTTAATAATCGATAACTTTTGAATCCAGCGAATGAATCAAAAGGTGCGCCTAAGTGCAATAATTTTTTCTCTAGTTGATTACTATGATCCTCTGAAGAGGGAATGAACAAAGCACAGTAGAAATGATTTTCGTTAAATTCTCCAACTTGGTAGAGTACATTGTAAGAACTAGGATGTTTTAAAACTGACTTATCTTCAGTTTCTTCTAAAATGACTGATGTATCGGAAGCAGAAAACTGACATAGGTCATGATCTGGATTATTCAATTTAATTTGATTTAAGAATCCATATGTCCCATAAGATGTATATAAATTCATGATACAAACCTCCCTTGTTTTGTCTTATTATACGATTATAAAATTCCTTTTGCTACTGCAAAAGTTCAGATTTTCTAATTAAAAGTAATAGAATTCATCCTAAATTTACAAATTTAACTAAAAATAAAATTAAATATATAATTTAACGTTATTAGAATATCTAGGAATTACTTACCCGTTTTTTAATAAAAATAAAGTATATTTTTAAAGTTTATAAAGCTAGGTTTTATAAATAAAAGTACTATGTCTTTTTTATGACATTTAAGCATAATAAAATACGAAATTGTATACAATATGCTATTATAGATAAGAATGATTTTAATGTAGGAGGACGCTAGGGTGCATAGTAAAAACGATACGATATTAAAGACAATAAAAGGTGAATCAACGTCACACACTCCAGTTTGGTTTATGAGACAAGCAGGACGTTCTCAACCTGAGTATCGCAAACTTAAAGAAAAATATTCACTTTTTGAAATTACGCATCAACCAGAATTATGTGCGTATGTTACGCATTTACCTGTAGATAATTACAATACTGATGCGGCTGTTCTTTATAAGGATATTATGACACCTTTAAAACCCATAGGTGTAGATGTAGAAATTAAATCTGGTATTGGACCAGTGATTTCAAACCCTATTAAGTCAGTACAAGATGTTGAAAAATTATCTCAGATAGATCCTAAAAGAGATGTACCTTATGTTTTAGAAACAATCAAATTGCTTACAGAGGAAAAATTGAATGTACCGTTGATTGGTTTTACAGGTGCGCCGTTCACATTAGCCTCTTATATGATTGAAGGGGGTCCTTCTAAAAATTATAATTTTACTAAAGCCATGATGTATGGAGACGAACCTACATGGTTTGCACTAATGGACCATCTTGTAGATGTGTCAATCACATATGTAGTCGCTCAAATTGAGGCTGGTGCTGAATTAATACAAATCTTTGATTCTTGGGTAGGAGCACTAAACGTCCAAGACTATAATTATTATATCAAGCCAGCTATGAAGAAATTAGTGAGTGGTATCAAAGCTCATTATGATGTACCTGTGATACTTTTCGGGGTAGGCGCAAGTCATTTAATTAATGAATGGAATGATTTACCTATTGATGTTTTAGGTCTAGATTGGAGAACATCTATTAATCAGGCTGATCAAATGGGAGTAAACAAGACACTACAAGGTAATCTCGACCCTTCATTATTATTAGCACCATGGGATGTTATCGAATCACGACTAAAAGATATTCTTGATCAAGGAATGGTGCGTGGCAAGCATATATTTAACTTAGGTCACGGTGTATTTCCGGAAGTTCAACCTGAGACATTAAGAAAAGTGAGTAAATTCGTTCACAACTATACTCAAAAATAGTTCTTTCGAAGATTTGGTGTCGCTCCAAACCTAAATAAAGTAACGATAACTAACAATTAAAGGAAGGTTTTATCAATGAGTAAAACAATTGGATTATTAGTGATGGCGTACGGTACACCATACAAAGAGAGTGATATCGAGCCTTATTATACTGATATTAGACACGGTAAAAGACCAACTGAAGAAGAACTACAAGATTTAAAACAACGCTATGAATTTATCGGAGGGTTATCACCTTTAGCAGGAACAACAGATCGACAAGCTGAGGCATTAACTAAAGCTTTAAATGAAACGTATGACAATGTTGAATTTAAATTATATTTAGGATTAAAACATATCTCTCCTTATATTGAAGAAGCCGTAGAAAAAATGCATAAAGATGGCATTGATGAAGCTGTAACAGTTGTGCTCGCGCCACATTATTCAAGTTTTTCAGTAGGTTCTTATGATAACCGCGCACAAGAAGAAGCAGATAAATATGGCATTAAATTGACTCATATTAAACATTATTATCACCAACCAAAATTTATTAAATATTGGACAGATAAAATTAATGAAACGTTAAATCAAATTCCTGAAGAAGAGCACGATGAAACAGTTTTAATCGTTTCAGCACATAGTTTACCTAAAGGTCTGATTGAACGTAATAATGATCCATATCCCAAAGAATTACATGAAACAGCTCAAATTCTTAAACAAGACTCCAATATTGTTCATGTAGCAGAAGGTTGGCAATCTGAAGGAAATACTGGTACACCTTGGTTAGGACCTGATGTTCAAGATCTTACGCGAGAATTATATCAAGAACATCATTTCAAAAACTTTATTTATACACCAGTAGGATTTGTTTGTGAGCATTTAGAAGTGCTCTATGACAATGACTACGAATGTAAAGTAGTATGTGATGAAATTGGCGCTAAATACTATCGTCCTGAAATGCCTAATACAAACCCGCTATTTATAGGAGCAATTGTTGACGAAATTAAAGCTCATTTTTAAAATTAAGTTAAAGCATTAATAAAGTGATGACAGAATTCCTCCAGTATAACGGGGGAATTCATTTTTTGAGAGAGATAAATTAAAAAATTTGATACATTTTCATGATAGATTCAGGTGGATTTGAAAGGAAGCGTGAAAAAGTTGAGTAAAAAAATTGCGATTATCGGCGCAGGTATTACTGGTTTATCGAGTGCGTATTTTATAAAAAAACAAGATCCAACTATAGAAGTAACGATATTTGAAGCCTCTAATCGTCCTGGAGGTAAAATTCAAACATATCGACATGAAGGGTATACTATTGAGTTAGGTCCAGAATCCTATCTAGGACGTAAAACTATCATGACAGATATGGCTAAAGATATTGGTCTAGAAAATGACTTAATTACTAATACTACGGGTCAATCGTATATATACGCTAAAAATAAATTATTTCCTATACCAGGTGGCTCTATTATGGGCATTCCAACAGATATAAAGCCATTTATTAAAACGAAGCTTATTTCTCCAATTGGTAAATTAAGAGCTGGAATTGACTTGTTTAAGAAACCGATTCAAATCGAGGATGATATTTCTGTCGGCGACTTTTTCAGAAAAAGACTAGGAGATGAAGTATTAGAAAATCTCATTGAACCTTTAATGGGTGGCATATATGGTACTAATATAGATGAATTAAGTTTAATGAGTACATTTCCAAACTTTAAAGAAAAAGAAGAACAATTTGGCAGTTTGATTAAAGGAATGAAAGATGAGAAAGAACAACGTATTAAACATCGCCAACTATACCCAGGGGCACCTAAAGGACAATTTAAACAGTTTAGACATGGTTTAAGTTCATTTATAGAAGCATTGGCAGAAAATGTTCAGAATAAGGGAGTAAATATTCGTTATAATACTCAAGTACGTGACATTAAAGTTTCTCAGAAAGATTATGAAATTTTACTCGAAGATAGTAGTGAAACATTTGATGGGGTACTTGTTACTACACCACAACAAGTATTTATGAAATGGTTTAGCCATGATCCTGCCTTTGATTACTTTAATAAGATGGACTCGACTACTGTTGCAACAGTGGTTATGGCTTTTGATGAAAAGAATATAGAGAATACGTATGATGGTACTGGATTCGTTATAGCTAGAACGAGTCAAACAGATATTACAGCTTGTACTTGGACTTCGAAAAAATGGCCGTTTACTACACCTGAAGGTAAAGTATTAATTAGAGCTTATGTAGGTAAACCAGGCGACACTGTAGTAGATGACCATACTGATGATGAAATTGTATCAATTGTTCGTAAAGATTTAAGGAAAATGATGACATTCAAGGGTGATCCTGACTTTACGATAGTGAATCGTTTGCCTAAAAGTATGCCTCAATATCACGTAGGGCATATAAAAAATATCAAGATAATTCAACAACATATAAAGAATACTTATCCTAGATTAAGAATTACTGGAGCACCTTTTGAAGCGGTAGGTTTACCTGATTGTATTCAACAAGGAAAAAATGCTGTTGAAGAAATTTTAGAAGAAATTTAGATGATGTAAAACACTTTAATGAGAATGGTATGATTTAAATCTAAGAAGCGGTGAGATAGATAAATCATTTGAATATCATTTCTTTTTAAAGTGTTTTTATTTTAAAATAAGAATTAAATGAATCAATCGTTGAATGAGGTGTTGAAAAATGACTGACGTGATTATAATCCATTCAAAATATGGGAATGCCACAAATCATTGGTATGAGTGGTTAAAGCATAATTTAACTTTAGAAGGTTATCATGTGACGTTGTTTAATTTAGAGGCAGATGACCATGCAAAAATTGATGAATGGGTAAGACAAATGAAAGAACAAATTGAAATTCGTAAATATGATACTTATTTTGTAACCCATGGTTTTGGTACGATAGCTGCACTAAAATATATTGAGGGGACTCATCATCATATTGAAGGATTGTTTAGTATTGCAGGTTTCAAAGAAGATGCCCATGATATTGATGAGAATGTCAACTTAGAGGGCATATCAATAGATTATGAAAAAGTTAAATCTCAAGTCGATCATTTTTACGGACTTACATCTAAAGATGATAAATATGTTTCTTATAAAGAGACTAAAAGGTTGATGGATACGTTGGAAGGTAAGATTCGAATAGTCGATGAAGGTGGACACTTTTTAGAGGATGAAGGTTTTAAAACATTTACTTCTTTACAATCTAGAATGCAAGGTTACATGACTAAGTAAGTATATATCTAAAGGTAGAGCACAAGTTGTTTAATAGGTGATTATCAAGGTATCTCATATATCTTTTAGTAAAGAATAATATAAAAAGATATATGAGGTTAATTTTTACACAATTTAATTCCAAAACAATATTGACGAAATGTGTTGGAGTTTATATACTAATAAAGTACTTAATTAAAGCGTCATTCATTTCAATTATTGCAAATAGGTTTGAAGTTGAAATGAACAAAATGTTAATTTTCTTTAAAAAAGTATTGACATTGTAAAGAAGAAAATGGTAAGATTATAAGGTAGTCAAAAATAATATTAGCGCGGGATGGAGCAGTTCGGTAGCTCGTCGGG
>NZ_KV798369.1:1149322-1210176 GCF_001809655.1 Staphylococcus sp. HMSC055A09 | reverse complement strand
GTGTCGGCAGTTCGACTCTGTCCTGAACCATTCGCTATTTTTGGCGGTTGTGGCGAAGTGGTTAACGCATCGGATTGTGGTTCCGACAATCGAGGGTTCGATTCCCTTCAACCGCCCCATAATCGTATTATACTACGCGGGTGTAGTTTAATGGCAAAACCTCAGCCTTCCAAGCTGATGTTGTGGGTTCGATTCCCATCACCCGCTCCATTTTATTAATCCACAGTAGCTCAGTGGTAGAGCTATCGGCTGTTAACCGATCGGTCGTAGGTTCGAATCCTACCTGTGGAGCCATGGCTCCTTGGTCAAGCGGTTAAGACACCGCCCTTTCACGGCGGTAACACGGGTTCGAGTCCCGTAGGAGTCATACAAACAGAAGTGAAATATCGCTTCTGTTTTTTTATATCTTAAATAAAATTCAATAGTGGAGAGTTGTCCGAGTTGGCCGAAGGAGCACGCCTGGAAAGTGTGTAGGCGTCACAAGCGTCTCGAGGGTTCGAATCCCTCACTCTCCGTACAAACGCGCTTATAATGGTTTAAATCCATTATAAGCGTTAATTTTTTGCATTCTTTTAAATCCTTTTGTATCAACACTTTGGATGTGTTTTGTAAAATTCTACTTCTGAATAGTTTTTATTCATTTTAAATTTTTAGTCAAATTGTGACTATGAGTATGATAATTAAGCTTTATTATAGTCACAACATTTTCTAATTTAGTCACAGAAAATCTCATTTAAATATTTAACTACTTCTTAATCTTCTTTGTTCTCAAATTCTTTTATTAAGAATCACTTTCTGTGGCGACAGGAAACATCATTTCTTATCTTTACTAAAATACATCATTGTTATAACAAGCGAGTAAACAAAAAGAAAAATCATTATAAACGTTACCATATATGAGTTCCTCCTTTTATCTGTATGAATTTATTTTAATTATATATTTATATATTAATTCAACATAGTAAATCTTATTTAATATTATAACATTCATAAAGGTATAATTAATATATGCTTATCAAAAATAACGTGTTAACCCCCTATATATTTTAAGCTAAAGTACTGATAATTATGCAGTGAATCGTTATAATGAGTATTGTATTTAATTTTGGAGGAATGCGTTGTGGGTTATTGGTTAAAAGAACAATCACAATTAAATAAAGATAAAATTGCAGTGGCCACTGATGAACAATCGTTAACGTTTAGTGAGCTGTATGAGAAGGCTTATGATTTGGCACGCTACATTCAGTCACTTCATAAGAAAAGAGTAGGTTTATTTATTAAAAATGATTTAGATTCGGTCATTCTTATACATGCTTGTTGGATTGCTCAAATCGAAATAGCGATGCTCAACACGCGTTTAACTGAGCAAGAAATGAGAAATCAGATGAAATCAGTTCGTGTTGATACCATATTACATACGATGCCTCTAACAATGGAGGATTTTAAATTATACAACATTGAAGGTCTTAGAAATTTTGCACCTCAACAACTCCAATCTAAGCAATTCAATTTAGAAGATATTGCATCTATTATGTTCACTTCTGGAACGACAGGCCCACAGAAAGCTGTGCCACAAACGTTCCATAATCATTTAGCAAGTGCCACAGGTTGTAAACAAAGTTTAGGATTTGATCAACATACAAAGTGGCTATCAGTTTTACCTATTTATCATATTTCTGGTCTGAGCGTTATTTTAAGATCAGTCATTGAGGGATTCACGGTTCGCTTAGTTGGTAAATTTAATACTGATAAGATGCTTAATATTATTAAAGATGAAAACATGACGCATGTCTCACTTGTTCCTCAAACATTAAAATGGTTGATGGATGGTGGTCTTACACAACCATTCTCAATAGAAAAAATTTTACTTGGAGGAGCAAAACTTTCTTCTAATCTGATAGAGCAAGCACTTGCCAATCAGTTACCAATTTATAACTCTTTCGGTATGACAGAAACATGTTCGCAATTTCTAACAGCTTCACCTGAAATGTTAGCTCAAAAACATGATACAGTTGGTAAACCGAGTGATAATGTAAAAGTAAAAATTAAGAATCCTAATCAAGATGGTCATGGTGAACTTCTTATCAAAGGTGAAAATGTGATGAATGGTTACTTGTATCCTGAGAATTTGACTAATACATTTGAAGACGACTTTTTCAAAACTGGAGATATTGCTGAGATAGATGAAGAAGGTTTCGTAATGGTTTATGATCGTCGTAAAGATTTAATTATAAGTGGGGGAGAGAACATTTATCCATACCAAATAGAAACAGTTGCTAAACAATTTAATGAAATTTCTGATGCAGTATGTGTAGGTGTTGCTGATGATACTTGGGGACAAATTCCTGTGCTTTATTTTGTTTCTGAAAATGAAGTCAATAGAGAAGAATTGTTAAACCATTTTCAACAGAATTTAGCAAAATATAAAGTGCCTAAAGCCTTCTATCAAGTAGAGAATTTACCGTATACCTCTACAGGAAAACTACAACGTAGCAAAGTATCATATAAAGGAAACCAATTATGATTATTAAAGCTATTCAATTATACACGTATAAACAACCTTTCAAATCTCCCATTATTACACCTAAAGTTAAACTTTATGAACGTGAAAGTTTAATTGTTGAAATAGTAACCCAAGATAGTCAATCTTTTTATGGTGAGTGTAATGCGTTTACGACGAATTGGTATGATGATGAAACGATAGATATAGCAGTCCATACGCTCAATGAGTGGATACCTCAGCTTATTGACAAAGAATTTAATTCATTTAGAGAGTGGTCTGTTTATTTAGAGCAACTTGAGGAGACCCCAGCGACTCGTTCAGCTATCGTTATGGCAGTTTATCAAATGTATCATGAGTTATCATCTTTCTCAGTAACCTATGGTGCGACAATAAGTGGTTTAACAAATGAAAAGTTACATAAGCTTTATGAAACACAGCCACGTCGTGTTAAACTTAAGTGGTCTTCACAACTTGTTGAAGATATCAATGCTATACATCAAAATGATATTCATTGTGATTTAGCACTTGATGCGAATGAATCGCTGAATGTTGAATCATTTTCAAAGATTAGTGAGGTTAATCAAGCGAATATCATATATATTGAAGAACCGTTTAAATCATTAGAGAATTTAAATGCAATGAATGTGAGCGAATATCCACCTATAGCTATCGATGAGAAGGCGACTTCTATCAAAGATATTGTTTCAATTATTGAAAAATTTCCTATTCAATTAGTTGTTTTAAAGCCGTATAGATTAGGTGGTATTGATAAAGTTTTAGAGGCAATAGATATTTTAAAAGAAAAAAATATTAAATTTGTAGTCGGTGGCATGTATGAATTTGGATTAAGTAGATATTTTACAGCAATGTTAGCTAAAGAGGGAGATTATCCAGGTGATGTTACACCTTCCGGATATTACTTTGAAGAAGATTTAGTGAGAGATTCAGGCATTTTAAAAGAGGGAATGATTCATTTTATTCCCCCTAAAGTACAAAAAACTAAACTAACAAAACTTTAATGTTTATGTTCTGATGTCGATTGTTTATCTTTTTTTAATGGTACTGGATCGAAACCGCCTTTATGAAATGGATGACATTTCAAAATGCGGCGTATACCTAAATAAAGCCCTTTAAATGCACCATGATATTGGATTGCTTCTCTCGTATATTCCGAACATGTTGGATAAAATCGACAAGTAGGTGGTGTCAACGGTGATATAAAACGTTGATAAAATACAACTAGCGCTAGAAAAATCTTTTTTATCATGGTATTGCGCCTCCAACAAATTATTTAATAGATTTATTTTAACATAGTAAGAGGGGATGTGTGGATTGTGGAGTTTCGTGATAAAGACAATCGAACGGTCACTTTAAATTTTAAAACGAATAAGGATACGCCTAATGGTAATCACGTACTCACGATTCCAATATATAATCATCAACTCTTATTTACTCGACACAAAGTCCGTGGAATTGAATTCCCTGGGGGTAAAGTTGAGTGCGGTGAAACACCATTAGATGCGGTTTTAAGGGAATTATATGAAGAGACAGGCGCAATTGCCGAGAAATGTATTTATTTTGCGCAATATAAAGTTAACACAAATGATCATAGTACATTTCTTAAAGATGTATTTTTCATTGAAGTAAGTCATTTCATTGAAACTTCAACTTATTATGAGACAAATGGTCCATGTCTATTTGAAAATGTTTCCAACATACCTAAGGATAAGCAAAGTTTTTTAATACAAGATGCGACGATATTGAAATGTTTAGAAAGGGTGAGAGCGCTTGGATTTTACAAAAATTAAGAAAATGCCAATAGACGCTCATACGCATCATTTTGATGAAGTAACCTATAAAGTAGATGGATTAAATGTCAAAGCTTTAATGATGACACCAGTAGAACAAAATGTAATTCAACGTATAGTTATATATCTTCGCGGTGGAAAAGGACAAGTAGGTCGTGTAAGAGCTGCAAGATTAATGCAGTTTGCAAATGAACATACGCTAGTTATAGGGCCATATTATAGAGGTAATAATGGTAGTGAAGGTAAAGATGAATTTTATCGAGGAGATTTGAATGATGTAATACAATTAATTCGACTTTTACATGATAAGTATCCCTCAGCATATATTCATATGATAGGATTCTCACGTGGTGGACTACAAGGTTTATTAACCTTTCAAGACTTACCTGTAAATAGCTTCATCATATGGGGAGGCGTCTCAGATATTCATTTAATGTATGAGGAACGTGTTGATTTAAGAGGGATGTTAAGACGAATGGTGGGCCATCCTAAAAAAGATAAAGACGCTTATGAACAAAGAAACGCGATGAAAACCATTGATTCTACCAGCCCTCCTATATTAATTGTTCATGGAGGTAAAGATAAGCAAGTTGGCATTCACCAAGCTTATGATTTAGAAGAAAAGTTGACAGCTAAGAGGGTGTACTACGAAACGTTTTATCAACTAGATGAAGGTCATGTGCCACGACCTCCAGCAATGAAAGAAACATTATCTAAAATTCAACAATGGATGACCAATATTGAAGAAACTAAAAATAATTTGTGATATCAAATTTTAAATCAAGATAGAGATATATTAAAAAGGGTGAGACAAACGTCTCACCCTTTAATAATTGGAAATATTTATTTATTGAATGCACCTTTTTCAGCAATATGTTCTACTTCTGAACCAAACTTTTTAAAGTTTTCCTCAAATTGATTAATTAAGTCTTGAGCTTGTTCATGATATTTATTTGCATCACTCCAAGCGTTCACTGGGTCTAAAATAGTTTTTGGCACATCTTTAATTTCAACTGGGATATTTAAACCAAATGTTTCATCTTTTTTATATTCAGCATCTTTTAACTTTCCTGAAATAGCTTGGTTTACCATCTGACGCGTATAGTGTAAGCTGATTCGGCGTCCTACACCATATTTTCCACCAGTCCATCCTGTATTAACTAAATAAACGTCAACATCATGTTTATCGATTAATTCACCTAATAAATCAGCGTAAACAGTTGGATTTAATGGTAAGAATGGTGCTCCAAAACATGTTGAGAACGATGGTTCAGGCTCAGTTACTCCACGTTCTGTACCGGCTAACTTAGAAGTGAATCCACTTAAGAAATGATACATTGCTTGATCTTTGGTTAGTTTGGAAATAGGAGGGATCACACCAAAGGCATCAGCAGTTAAGAAAATGATTGTATTAGGATGAGCTGCTTTTGAGGGTAACACGATATTATCAATATGTTCGATAGGGTAAGCAGCACGAGTATTTTCAGTGAACTTATTGTCATCGAAGTCTACTGTACCATCCTCTTTTACGACTGTGTTCTCTAATATAGTGCCGTATTTAATTGCATCATAAATTTGAGGTTCTTTTTCTTTAGAAAGGTTGATTGCTTTGGCATAGCATCCACCTTCAATGTTAAATACACCATTTTTGTTCCAGCCATGTTCATCATCCCCAATAAGTTTTCGTTCTGGATCAGCTGAAAGGGTTGTTTTACCAGTGCCTGATAGTCCAAAGAATAAAGCGACATCACCTTTTTCACCTACATTAGCTGAACAATGCATGCTCATGATATCTTGCATTGGTAAAAGGTAATTCATTACTGAGAAAATACCTTTTTTCATTTCTCCGGCATATTCAGTGCCACCAATTAAAATGACTTTGTGCTTGAAAGAAATGATGACAAATGTTTCTGATTTAGTGCCATCTACTTCTGGATCAGCTTTAAAGTGAGGTGCTGATACAATTGTGAAATTAGGTTTGATATTTTTAGCTTCATCTTTAGATTCTGGACGAATAAACATATTATGCGCGAATAAATTATGCCAAGCCAATTCATTAATCACAGTTAATTTTAAACGTGAATCTTTGTCGCTTCCTGCATAACCATTAAATACGTATAATTCATCTTTTTTACCTAAATAATCTAGAACTTTATTATAAAGTTTTAAAAAAGTTTCCTCATCAATAGGTTGGTTAATGTCTCCCCAATCGACATTATCTCTGTAAGAAGGTTCAGTTACGATAAATTTATCTTTAGGTGAGCGCCCCGTATATTTCCCAGTACTTGCATTCACTGCACCTAATTCAGTTAATTTCCCTTCGTTATTATCTAAAATTTTATTGTATAGCTGAGTTGTTGAGAGTTGAAACTGTGTTGATGGTTTCTCTAGTAAATTTTTTATTTTTATTGTTTCTGTGTATGTGTCTACTGACATACTCAATCCCTCCAAAGCAATAGTAGTTATGTAAGCCTTTACATTTAAATAGTATAACACATTAATTTTATTAATCCACAGTTAACATAAGCATTTAATGAAAATCATAAATTGACATTGAACCTTGAATTCGGTACTATTATTCTTAACGGATTCTCTTATCCTGAGTGGTGGAGGGACATGGACCCAATGAAACCCAGCAACCTCTTTTATGATAAAGAAAGGTGCCAAACCGTTTGCAGACATATATCGTCTGAACGATAAGAGCGAATGGACGTTTAAGGGCCTTCTCTCTATCTTGATAGTGATGAAGGCTCTTTTATTTAGCTCTCAAATAAAAGAGAATTTTCGTAATTTATATTAAAGGAGCAAAACATGACTTATAATAAACGATTATTTACTTCAGAATCAGTAACTGAAGGTCATCCCGATAAAATTGCAGATCAGGTATCAGATGCAATTCTAGACGAAATTTTAAAAGACGACCCAAATGCGCGTGTCGCTTGTGAGACAACAGTAACGACTGGTATGGCGCTTATTTCTGGTGAAATTTCAACATCAACATATGTTGATATACCTAAAGTAGTGCGTGAAACAATTAAAAATATTGGTTATACAAGAGCTAAATATGGTTATGATTTCCAAACTATGGCAGTTTTAACCGCTATTGATGAACAATCTCCAGACATCGCACAAGGTGTTGATAAAGCGCTAGAATACCGTAATGAAATTTCAGAAGAAGAAATAGAAGCGACTGGTGCAGGAGATCAAGGGTTAATGTTTGGGTATGCCACTAATGAAACAGATACGTATATGCCATTACCAATTTTCTTATCACATCAACTTGCTAAACGTTTATCTGATGTGCGTAAAGATGAAATTTTAGATTACTTACGTCCTGATGGAAAAGTACAAGTAACAGTTGAATATGATGAGAACGATCAACCTAAACGTATAGATACAATTGTTGTATCTACTCAACATGCTGAAGATGTTGAATTGGAACAAATTGAAGCAGATATTAAAAAACATGTCATTTACCCTACAGTATCTGATGATTTATTAGATGCTGATACTAAATTCTTTATTAACCCTACAGGTCGTTTTGTTATCGGAGGACCACAAGGGGATGCAGGATTAACTGGGCGTAAAATCATTGTTGATACTTACGGCGGTTATGCACGTCATGGTGGCGGTTGCTTCAGTGGTAAAGACCCAACTAAAGTTGACCGCTCAGCTGCTTATGCTGCACGTTATGTTGCTAAAAATATAGTAGCTGCGGAGTTAGCTGATCAATGTGAAGTGCAATTAGCCTATGCCATTGGTGTGGCTGAGCCAGTATCTATTTCAATCGATACATTTGGTACTGGTAAAGTTTCAGAAGCTAAACTAGTTGAAGCGGTTAGAAATAATTTTGACTTAAGACCAGCTGGAATCATCAAAATGTTAGATTTAAAACATCCTATTTACAAACAAACTGCTGCATACGGTCATTTTGGCCGTACTGATGTTTTACTTCCTTGGGAAAAATTAGACAAAGTTAATTTACTTAAAGATGCGGTCGAATGATAACCATAGCTTTCAAAATTAAGAGAAATAAATATTAATTAAATGTCGAAAAATTGATTTTTTTCTATTATAATGAGAGTTATTGAAATGGTTAAAGGAGCGTTGTTGTGATGAGTTTATCTTCACCGATAGTTATAGGCTTAATCGTTGCAATTATTGTGGCAATTCTTTTCTTTATTCTCTTTTTAGTAGCGAATCACAGTAAAAAGAAAATTAAAAACCAAACAGAAGCCCAATATAAAGAAAAAGAGCAACATATGAAAGAATCTCATGAAGAAGCCTTAGAAAAAGAAAGAGTTGAAAATAAAAAGGCTGTCACAAAACAAAAAGAAGATTTTGATGCGACAGTAAGCAGTAAAGATAGAGAAATTGATGCATTAAAACTATTTTCTAAAAATCATAGTGAATATGTAACAGATATGAGATTGATTGGTATTCGTGAACGTCTTGTTAATGAGAAGAGAATTCGTCCTGAAGATATGCACATTATGGCAAATATCTTCCTACCAAGTAATGAATTTAATAATATCGAACGCATCAGTCATCTTGTTTTAACTAGAACTGGTTTATATATCATTGATTCTCAACTTTTAAAAGGTCATGTGTATAATGGTATTAGTGGTGCTCAGTTCAAAGAGTTACCAACAATGTCTCAAGTATTCCAAACACTTGATTTAGATGAATCTACACCTCAAACATTAGTATTAGATCAAAATGAAGATCAACAATCTTTATCATTTGTTAATTATTCTGAGAAGATTAAACATATTCAAAATCTTGCAGGTGATTTACAAAGTGAATTAAACACTAAATATACACCAACTTCAATTTTGTATTTTAATCCTAAAAATGATGGAGATGTTACAATTTCTAATTATAATCAGGCTTCTAATGTTAAGGTTCTAGTTGGGCCTGAACAACTCGATGAATTCTTTAATAAATTTGTATTCCATGGACGTATTCAATATAACGTGGACGAGTTACAAACTATTATGGATAAAATAGAGTCTTTTAATTAATTAATACAAACGTAAGAAATTGATTTTCTTACGTTTGTATTTTTTTATTTGAACAGGGTATAGAAATCTGAAGAGAGAAAATCATATTAATATTTTTACAGTTAAAATGAATCGTAATATGATAGACACTAAAGCATAGATGAGGAGTGAATATGATGGAAACAGTTCAATTTTATAATGGTAGAGAGATGCCTAAAGTAGGTTTGGGGACTTATAGAGTTGAGAATGGTGATCAATGTAAAGATGCTGTGAAACATGCTATTGAAAATGGTTATAGAAGTATTGATACAGCCAAAATATATGGTAATGAAGAAATGGTTGGTCAAGGGATAAAAGAAGGGCTAGCTTCTACAGGTTTAAAACGTGACGATTTATTTATAACTTCTAAATTATGGTTAGAAGATTATGGTCGTAATAATGTTGCACAAGCTTATGAAACAACCATTCATAAATTAGGTTTAGATTACTTGGATTTATATTTAATGCATTGGCCTGGAACAAATGAAGCAGTCATGATTGATACATGGCAGGGAATGGAAGATTTATACAAAGATAATAAAGTTAAAAACATCGGTGTAAGTAATTTTACTCCTGAAAATTTTGAAGCTTTACTCGCTCAGGTATCTATAAAACCTGTTATCAATCAAGTTGAATTTCATCCATATTTAATTCAAAAAGACTTACGTAAATATTTAGAAGCACAAAGCATCGTTATGGAATCTTGGTCTCCGTTAATGAATGCTAAAATTTTAGAAGATGAAACTATCAACGAAGTCGCAAATGAGATAGGTAAATCACCTGCACAAGTGATTATAAGATGGAATGTTCAACATGGGGTAGTTGTTATTCCTAAGTCAGTGACGCCGCATCGTATAGAAGAAAATTTAAATGTATTTGATTTTGAACTTTCTGATGCTCAGATGGAGAAAATTGATAGTTTAAATAAAGATGAAAGAATGGGACCGCATCCTGCCGAGTATAACGGGCATAAATAATAATGATTATAAAAAAGCACTCTGATACATGTATCAGAGTGCTTTTACTATGGTCTTTTTTTAAATAGTCAACAGTATTAAAGATGAAATCCTATATAACAAGCTATAAATCCAATTAAAAATTGCAGTAGTGAATATCCTATAAAATGACCTAGTTTAAAATTGGGTGTCATGAAATGAACTAATTCATTTGTAAGTGTAGAGAAAGTAGTTAATCCGCCTAGAACTCCTGTTATAAAAAATGGTGATATCCAGTCATTTGAAATTGAAGAACCCAATGTTATCCCGCCTAGAAAACTACCTAAAATATTAACTATTGAAGTTGCTATAGGAATAGCAGAATTGAATTTTTCATTACATATATTTGTTATAAACGCTCTAATTACAGCGCCTAAACCTCCACCTAACATAACAAGAAGGATAGCTAACTTCATAATTGACCTCCTATTTTAACTCCTAAGTAACAGAAAATGATACCTAGGATGTAACTTGTCAGTCCATATATGATAAGCATCATAAAATTGTGATGATCAAATAATTGGACGAGTTCGAATTGAAAAGTGGAGAAAGTCGTCAAGGCGCCTATAAACCCTGTTGTTATTGCTTTTTTAACTAGAGGATACTTTTTAAATAGGGTAATTGTCAAAGTGCCAATTAGTCCCATTAAAAAAGCACCTAAAAGATTGACTATAAAGGTGCCTAAGGGGAATCCCGAACTATCATTAAGCGTTGAAAAAGCGTAACGTAGTAATGCACCCAAAGCGCCACCAATAAATATATATATGTACTGCATGGGATTAACACCTCATTAACGTTTTAACATTTTAATTTTATTTTGTTACGTTTGATTAATTAAATATAAAACCAAATGTGTGTAGTGATGAAAGAATGTGTATCACAATAACTATAAATATAATTAAAGGTAGAAGTTTACTTGCTACTTTTATCCAATCTTTACTTTCTCTTGAATATTTAATTGATTTATCCGCAAAAATAATAGATAAAATTAAGATAATAATATTTACTATTGATGTAGCAACCATTAATTTCATAAATGAGCCTAAAATATGACTCAATAAAGAATTGTTAGTATTAAAGAAAAAACTAACAATAATCATAAGTATACTTAAGTAAAAGTATTTCTTAGAACGTGCCATACGTTGCCTCCTTGATTTACATCATTACAATATACTATCACATTTTATGAATATGAGAATAGTAAAAATAATTTGATCATTATTATAAAGATTAATGTCTCTTTTTAAACAGCGATTTTAAGGCATATCATTCGCTTGTGTGAACGGTGCATGTTATAAATATCTTATAAAGTTTTAATAATAACACGTGAAAGCTATAATTCTATTATAATTATAAATATACATACATATCTTGTTTTAAAATACTTATGAATTATCGTATTGAACGTATTGAGTTAAGGAGGAACAACAAATGACGAAGTTAAATGTAGAAGTATTTGCAGATGGCGCTGATATAGAGGAAATGAAAGCTGCTTATAATAATAAGTATGTTGATGGTTTTACTACTAATCCTAGTTTAATGGCTAAAGCAGGGGTGACTGATTATAAAGCATTTGCTGAAGAAGTAGTTAAAGCAATTCCAGATGCATCTATTTCTTTTGAAGTTTTTGCGGATGATTTAGAAACTATGGAAAAGGAAGCTGAAATCCTTAAACAATATGGTGATAATGTTTTTGTAAAAATACCTATTGTAACAACAACAGGGGAATCAACGCTTCCCTTAATTAAAAAATTATCAGCTGATAATGTGAGATTAAATGTCACAGCAGTTTATACCATTGAACAAGTTAGAGATATTACAAATGCTGTTACTGAAGGCGTACCTACATATGTTTCAGTGTTTGCTGGTCGAATAGCTGACACTGGTGTAGATCCACTACCTTTAATGAAGGAATCTGTTGAAGTTACTCATAGTAAAAAAGGTGTTAAGTTACTTTGGGCAAGTTGTCGCGAAGTGATTAATGTTATTCAAGCTGATGAAATAGGTGCAGATATCATCACATGTCCAGCTGATGTGGTCAAAAAAGTTAATTCAAATTTGGGTCGTAATATTGAAGAACTCTCAATTGACACAGTTAAAGGTTTCGCTAAAGATATTCAAAGCTCAGGTCTTTCTATCTTGTAAAGCTTAATTGTAGTTAATTTATAAAAGCAATCGATGAAGAAATAACACTTCATCGATTGCTTTTTCATTGAAGATTTTTAAGAGTGATTGCAACAGTATGATAAATAATTTATGATTTATAGTAATTATTAGATTTGAGGAGCGTACTCCAATTTATGGGCAAAAAGACGTTTAAAGAAAAGGTTCAAAAACAATTATGGTTTTTAAATAAAAAAGAAAAAGAACAATTGAATAAAAAGCTAAGTCAGTTAGATAGTGAAGATAATGTAGATTTTAATAAACCCATTCAGTTTTCTAATCGTTATCTCAAAAATCATATATACGAGCATAAAAGTACTACTTCAGGTAAAACCTTTATATTACTATTTAGTATTGTTGTAACATATGCTTTATTACTTGGATTATTTTTAACAGGTTTGATAACAAGTTTAACTTCAGTTCATTACTTTATTAATCCTAAAGTTGAATTATCTAGTTTATTAGTAATTATCATTTTAATAGCAGCAATCTGTATAATGATATTGAGCCTTTATTTAATTAAAATAATTACAGCATTATTTACAAAAAAATTACTAGAATTAAAATTTAATAAGCGCTAGTCTTTTCAATGATTTGAGCAAGAGTTAAACTTTCTTGCCATTTTTTGGATACCAGTGTATAGGGGATTTAAGTACGAAGTAGAGTCGTATTGTCGAAAATGATAATAGTAGAATCTACAGAAGAGTGAATTCCAATAATTTTACGTGCGTTAATAAAATATTTTATTGATGCACGTTTTTGTGTTAGTGGGAATAAAATTGTATCTCGATTGATATAGATAGGTATTAGTTTATTTATATTTAGTAATCTTTTAGCTTTTGACGATTGCACTTGTAATGAAGTGTGATTCAACTCAAGTAGATAGTGAATCATTTTCTGTGGTGTAAAGGGGACAGTGATATGATAGTCAGAGTATTGTATACGTGTTTCTGTCTCATTAGATATAGCAGTTTTTAAATAAAGTAAATGTCTCGTTGAATAAGTAGTCATGTTGTTCATTCCTTCATGGTTATTTAAGATTATTTAAACATTTTTGTTTAGTGGAGTTTTTAATTTTCTTTATAGAAGTTAGAGATAAATTCATGTGCTGGGCTATCTCATATTGTTTAAAGCCTTGAATATGAAGACGCAGCCATTGCGCTTCTTGTGGTTTGAGTTGATCAGAGAAGTCTTCTAACACTAAGTTAAAATCATTGAGGAGAATTGTAGAATCATAAGAATTGTGAAGATGGGCATCAAGAGTGATTTGATTGGATCTATTATTTTCTTTCCTAAAATGGTCTATTAAATGATATTTCAATCTCGTGAAGAGGTATGTACTTATCGAGGTTGATTTTTGTTCATCGTAATTTAGAGTGAGTTGCCACATTTTAATAAGTAAGAGTTGATAAAATTCATCATAATTATAAGTGATGTGATAGTGATTTAACAAATAATGAATAATTTTATTATAGTTTTTATAAACTTCTTCAAATTCCAAAATATGCACTCCTATTTATGTACATAAATATTATTTCCGGATAAAAAGAAGATAACTTACTTTATAAAAATTATCATTTGCGTAATTTTCCAATAAGGTGTTAAATAGTAAGCATAGACTTATTAAAACTCAAATAAAAAAGCATAAAATTGACATTAAAATGATAATTCAACATAAATAAATTTGGTATGCACTAAGGGAGGTTAATATGGATTACGCACACTTAAATTTAGAGCACTTTTTCGCACGTAACGATGATTTAGACGTAATTAGAGATCGTTCTGATTTCGTCATGATAAATAATTTTACTAATGAAATGAAGTATCGTGATGGTGAAATTGAAGGGACAATTGATTTAAATCAGTATTATTATAAAAATCGTTCACAAGCGGCTAGTTTTGTTATGATGGAATATAAAAAGTCTTAATTCATATAATATAAAAATCGAGGTTGCTTATCATCATTTAACGTTTTTTCTCATGATTAATACCCTTAATAATAGAGATTTATTGCTAGTTTTACGTTCTATTATTAGATGTAGACACTCATTTATTATCGAGTAATAAAAAATGATGAAGAAGTGAAACCTCTATTTTTATTTTTTAGTTTCATTTTTATTACTATTTATTTATGAATTTGTAACATTACCAATATAAAATTGTGAATCTGAATTAATAATGTTAAACTTTATTATCGTAATGAAACTGAATAGTTTAACAACAATGACCTAAGAGGTGTGACTATGATTAAGCACAAAAAGGGCTCTATCTTAGCTATTATAGGATTGCTAATAGTATTTGTTGTTGCTGCTGTTATTTTCTTTTCAATGATCTCTGATCAAATATTCTTTAAACATGTAAAGTCAGAAAAGAAAGTAATTAAAATCGATAAAACTCTAGATAAAGCAGCAAAGAAACAAATACATAACTATACGAGTCAACAGGTATCTAATAAAAATAATGATTCATGGCGTGATGCATCAGATGCTGAAATTAAAACAGCTATGGATAGTAGTGAATTCATTGATAATGATAAACAAAAATATCAATTTTTAGATTTATCAAAATATCAAGGTATAGATAAAAACAGAATTAAACGTATTTTATTTGATAGACCAGTATTATTAGAACATACTGATGACTTTTTAAATGCAGCTAAAGCTAAACATGTTAATGAAGTTTATCTCATCTCTCATGCGCTTTTAGAGACAGGTTCAGCTAAAAGTGAATTGTCTAAAGGTGTAGAAATCGACGGCAAAAAATATTATAACTTTTATGGTGTAGGTGCATTAGACAGTGATCCTGTTAAAACAGGTGCAGAATACGCTAAGAAACATGGTTGGGATACTCCACAGAAAGCTATATATGGTGGTGCTGATTTCATTCACAAACATTTCTTATCTCATGAAGATCAAGACACGCTGTATAGTATGAGATGGAACCCTAAGAATCCTGGTGAACATCAATATGCAACAGATATTAAATGGGCTGAAAGTAATGCAAGCATTATTGCAGATTTCTACAAGAACATGAAGACTGAAGGTAAATACTTTAAATTATATGTATACAAAGATGATAAAGAACATCAAAAATAGAATTTAAAAAAAGCATCGCTATTTTGAGAATTTTCTCGATAGCGATGCTTTTTTTGTGAGTAGTGCAAAAGTTTATAGAGGGTTTAATTTAAGTTATTTTGCTTTATTTTTACTGGATAACCATGTGAACAGAATGATAAATACAATTAATATTTTTGTTAGTAGTTTCATTATTTCACCTCGACAAAATGATTTTAGCATATCTATATAAGATTAAAAGTAATTAGTAAAGGATATGTTTATAAGGTATATATTTTTTAAGCTTTCACATTAATTGGTATAATAACTGAATACATAAATAGAAGGATGATGAATATGCGTGTGGCAATAATCGGTATGGGAACAGCTGGTGTCAGTGTTTTACGACAACTTGTTAAACATGAAGATTTTTCCAAACTTAAAGTGGATGTGTACGACGATGCAAAAAATATGGGGCAAGGTGTACCATTTCAAAATGACAGTAGTGAATTATTAATAAATATGCCCTCAAAAAAAATGAGTTTAAATCTAGATGATGATGAAGAATTTTGGAAATGGTATCAACAACAAACCGAATTTGATTTTCCGAATCCACAGTACTTACCAAGGTTTGTTTTTGGTCATTATATGAAGTCACATCTTTCTCGATACGACCAACAATACGAGAATCTAACAATTATTAATGAAAAAGTTCAGGAAATCTTTACTAACTCAAATGTAGATGATACGAAGTTAAAGTATTATGTATGTACATGTGAAGATGATAAAGAATGGCGAGAATATGATTATTTATTTTTAACGTTTGGTACGTTTAGTTATCACGATCCTTATCATTTGAAAGGTAAAAAAGGATACATCCAAACACCATATCCAACATATAATACATTAGATCATGTAGATGAATCAGATAGGATTGCAATTATAGGTACTGGGTTAGCGAGTTTAGATGCAGTGAGATATGTTGCTGCACATCATCCTAATTTGCCGATAACAATGACAAGTCGTTCAGCCTCTTTACCTAGTGTAAGAGGTAAGATGATAGATATCCAATTCACTCATTTAACTAAAGATCATTTTAATGGTATTAAGGAAAATAATTACGGTAATGTACCTCTAGATAAGGCAGTTGCTTTGTTTTTAAAAGAGTGTGAGGATTATGAAATTGATTTTCAAAAATTAGTGAATAGAAGAACTGGTCACCATATTAAAGATTTACAATTTGATTTAAATAATGAAACAGAAATGGGAGTATTTCAAAGTATCATTGAGCATTTGAAAGAGAATTTAGATTGGATTTGGAATAGTTTAAGTTTAAGAGATCAAGAATTATTTAATGAAAAATACTCAAAAATGATTCAATTAAATTCAAACCCTATGCCTCCTAGAACGGCAAAGTTACTTATACAGTTAATTGAAGAAGGATATCTTGAAATAAAGAAAGATTTAGAAGATATTCAACATGACAATAATCAATTTTATTTAAAATTTAATAATGAAGATCAAGAAACTGAATTATTTGATGTAGTGATTAATGCAACAGGATCTAAAACACACCTCGGACAATTAGATGAAGATGATCAATTGATGCTAAATCTTGAAAATCGTCAAATTGTACAAAGACATCCTATGGGTGGCATTCAAATTATTCCTGAAACCAATCAAGTCATTAGTCCAAGATATGGTACGTTGACGAACGTCATTGCCATTGGTCAAATGACAAATGGTGTTAACAAATTACGTAATGGTGTGAAGATGATTGTTGATCAAGTAGTGAATACAGTATCTCACTTATATTTGACGCAAAAAGAAATGGAAAAAAATAGGTAAATTATCGACTAACGGATAAAATTCCACTAATAAATAAAATTTGATTGATGCTATTAAATTGAGTTTTGAAATCAATTATAGTAAGATTTTATTTGTAGTTATTAACTACATCACTCAATTAACCAATAACAATTTCATATAATTCTTTCGGGGCAGGGTGTAATTCCCAACCGGCAGTAAATTAAGCCTGCGACCTGCTAATATTTAATAATATTGGTGGCTGATCTAGTGAGAATCTAGAGCCGACAGTGAAAGTCTGGATGGGAGAAAGAATATAATTACTCGACAAGCAAATTTGTAGGACTATGTCTTATAGTAAACAAATATGCTTATTTAAAGATATATTATCAATCTCCTTATGCCTAATTAAATTGGTGTAAGGTTTTTTTATTTTGTTGAGGTGATAAATTGAGTCGATTTATGAATTATGCCATTCAACTTGCTCAAATGGTTGATGGTCAAACTGGTATAAATCCGCCGGTTGGTTCTGTAGTGGTTAAAGATGGTAGAATTGTCGGTCTAGGCGCCCATTTGAAAAAGGGTGATAAACACGCAGAAGTACAAGCATTAGATATGGCGGGAGAAAATGCTAAAGATGCAACTATATACGTTTCTTTAGAACCTTGTACTCATCATGGTTCTACACCACCTTGCGTAAATAAAATTATTGAATTTGGTATTCGTAAGGTTATCTATGCGGTAAAAGATACTACCTTAGCTTCTAAGGGTGATGAAATACTTAAAGAAGCTGGTATTGAAGTTGAATTTCAATTTAATGAGAATGCCGCTGAACTTTATAAAGACTTCTTTACTGCTAAAAGAAATAGCATTCCAGAGTTAACTGTTAAAGTTTCATCAAGTTTAGATGGCAAACAAGCCACTGATTCTGATGAGAGTAAATGGATAACTAATAAAGAAGTTAAAGAAGATGTTTATAAGTTGCGTCACGAGCATGATGCTGTATTAACAGGTAGAAAAACGATAGACGCTGATGATCCATTGTATACGACTAGAGTTCAGGATGGTAAGCATCCAATTAGAGTTATTCTATCAAAGTCAGGACAAATTGATTTTGAGCAACAGCTATTTGCAGATACTGCTTCACCTATTTGGATTTATACTGAAAATGAAAATTTAAAAAATCAAAGTAATGATAAACATATAGAAATTATTTGTTTAGAAAAATGCGATAGTACAGCTATATTAAAAGATTTATATCAAAGAGGTATTGGAAAACTGCTAGTCGAGGCAGGTCCAAATGTTACTTCACAATTTCTCCAATCTCATCATTTAGATGAACTCATTCTTTATTTAGCCCCGAAATTAATAGGTGGTTCAGGTAAACATCAATTTTACAAAACTGATCAAGTCATTGATTTACCTGAAGCAACTCAATTTGAAATTGTTTATTCCAAGTTAATTAATCAAAATTTAAAATTGAAACTACGAAAGAAGTGAATGCCTATGTTTACAGGTATCGTTGAAGAAATTGGTATCGTTCAACAAGTGCGTTCTGAGAAATCAGTGAGAACTTTAGAAATTAAAGCGAATCGCATTCTTGAAGATATGCATATCGGTGATTCTATAAGTGTAAACGGCGCATGTTTAACGGTGATTGATTTTAATGATACAGCTTTCTCAGTCCAAGTGATTAAAGGTACTGAAAATAAGACCTACCTAGCCGATTTACAACGTCAGGCTGAAGTAAATCTTGAGAGAGCGATGAGTGGTAATGGCAGATTCGGTGGACATTTTGTTCTTGGACATGTTGATGAACTTGGAACGATTTCTAAAGTTAATGAATCAGCTAACTCAAAAATAATTTCAATCAAAACTTCAAAAAATGTTTTAAATCAAATGGTACAACAAGGTTCTATCACTGTTGATGGCGTAAGTTTAACAGTCTTTGATCTTCATGAAACCACATTTGATATTCATCTTATTCCAGAGACGCGTAAGTCTACAATTTTATCAGATAAAAAAGTGGGCGATGCAGTTCACTTAGAAACAGATGTACTTTTTAAATATGTGGAAAATATCATGAATCATCAAAAATCTGAACTAACAGAAGATAAATTGCGTGCATTTGGTTTTTAGGAGGAATTTATATGCAATTTGATACAGTTGAGTTAGCTATAGAAGCTTTGCGAAAAGGTGAAAGTATCATTGTAGTAGACGATGAAGACAGAGAAAATGAAGGTGACCTTATCGCAGTTACTGAATGGATGGCTGACGATACGATTAATTTTATGGCAAAAGAAGGACGTGGTCTCATATGTGCACCTTTAGATACTTCAATTGCTAAAAGGTTAGAGCTAAATGCTATGGAACCGCATAATACTGATGCTTATGGTACACATTTCACCGTGAGTGTAGATCATAAAAATACGACTACAGGTATTAGTGCCTATGAGAGAACAATGACAGCAAGAGCACTTATAGATCATCATGCTAATGCCGAAGACTTCAATCGCCCTGGTCATTTATTCCCATTAATTGCTAAAGATAATGGTGTACTAGAACGTAATGGTCACACAGAAGCGGCTGTAGACTTAGCAAAATTAACTGGAGCTAAACCAGCAGGTGTGATATGTGAAATTATGAATGATGATGGAACAATGGCTAGAGGTGAAGACTTACAAAGTTTCAAGGAACGCCATAACTTAAAAATGATTACGATTGAAAGTTTAATTGAATATCGTAAGCAATCTGAGTCACATGTGAAGTTAAATGCTAAAGTTAATATGCCGACAGATTATGGAAAATTTGATATGTACGGTTTTACAACTGACTTAAGTGATGAAGAAATTGTAGTGATTGCTAAAGGATCAATTCGTTCAAATGAAAATGTTCGTATACACTCTTCATGTCTAACTGGTGATATATTCCACAGTCAAAGATGTGATTGTGGTGCTCAACTTGAAGCATCAATGAAATACATCGATGAACACGGCGGTATGATTATATATCTACCACAAGAAGGACGAGGTATAGGATTGATGAATAAATTACGAGCTTATGAATTGATTGAAAAAGGTTATGATACCGTAACTGCAAACCTCGCTTTAGGATTTGATGAAGATTTAAGAGACTATAATATAGCTGCTCAAATTTTAAAATATTTTAACGTTGAAAAAGTTAACTTATTAAGTAATAATCCTAAAAAATTTGAAGGATTAAAAGAATATGGTATTAACATTGAAGATAGAATTGAATTAATTGTTCCTGAGACTGCATATAATCATAAATATATGGAGACGAAAAAGTCGAAAATGGGTCACTTAATTTAATTGTAAATTGAGTATGTAAACACATTAAGGAGGAAATAAAATATGAATTTTGAAGGTAAATTAGTAGGTAAAAATTTAAAAGTTGCAATTGTAGTAAGCAGATTTAATGATTTTATTACAGGTCGTTTATTAGAAGGTGCGAAAGATACATTAATTCGTCATGAGGTCGAAGAAGAACAAATTGATGTTGCATATGTACCGGGTGCTTTTGAAATTCCATTAGTTGCTAAGAAATTAGCTCGAAAAGGTGACTATGACGCAGTAATTACACTTGGATGTGTTATTAGAGGGGCTACTTCTCATTATGATTACGTTTGTAATGAAGTTGCAAAAGGTGTTTCTAAGGCAAATGAAGTATCAGAGGTACCAGTTATTTTTGGTATTTTAACAACTGAAAGTATTGAACAAGCTGTTGAGAGAGCGGGTACAAAAGCAGGGAACAAAGGTTCTGAAGCAGCAGTAAGCGCAATTGAAATGGCTAACCTAATCAAACAAATATAGACAAAGCAAAGCGACACGGAGAAGTGATAATGGTGCGTAGTTTACTTCTCCGTGTCGTTTGGTTTGTTACCTCTTGAGTAGTTTGGTTGCTATGGCTAGGGTTGAGGCTAAGCCTGTGGCCACGCTGCCGTAGAGGGCTATCCTTTTTAAAACTTTAGGGTTTGAAAATTCTTTAAATGCAAGTGACAGGTTCTGAGGTCTTTCAGCTAATCTTCTCATGAAGTAAGCGAACCAATCATCTCCAAAAGGAACATAAACTGTAAAATGATAGCCTTCATTGGCAATGGATTGAGCAAGATCAGAACGAAAGCCGTATAACATTTGAAATTCCATTTGATCTTTTTCAATGTGATTTTTCTTCATAAATTGTTTAACATGACTAATGATTTGATCATCATGTGTCGCAATTGATGTATAATTACGTGCGTTTAAAAGTCTTTTCTCTATAATTTTAATATAATTGGAATCAATGTCTTCTTTGGTTTGATAGGCGATAGTTTCATCTTCTTTATAAGCACCTTTAACTAATCGCAATCGTAAGTCTGGGTATTTATCAATTAAATCTTCAGCTTCATATAAGTACGCTTGAACTACCGTACCGACATTTTTAAATTCTCCTTTGAGTTTATCAAGTACATGTTGTATCTGTTGTAAACTATGATATTTCTCAGTATCAATGTTAATGTGCATTTTGCCACACTCATCTGCTTTAAGAAGTATTTCACGCATATTCTCATAAGCAAGATCTAAATCAAATTCACTGCCTAATTGACTGATTTTAACTGACATGTGTGCCTCAACATTAAAATATTGAATTGCTTCAATAATTTCTAAAATTTGTTGTTTTGCATGTAAACTTTCTTCTTTAGTTTCAACAAATTCGCCTAAACAGTCAACAGTGACCGCAATTCTATATTCATTAAGATATTGAATTGTTTCAATTAGTTGAGGAATAGTATTTCCAGCTACTACTTTATTAGCACCCATTCTAGGGCCAACCTTTTTAGCAGTTTCATTTAAATAAGTATTATTAGATAATGCGATAAAAAAATCTCGGAAAAGTGACATATGTAATACCTCCAATACATTGATACATTAATGTTTAAAAATAGTGTATCACGAAACTAATGTTTGAGAAAGCGTTTACATAACGCATTAAACCACTAATAGAGTAGTTTTATACTTTATGTTTAAGGTGGTAATATCTACAATTACATTAATTTTAAGTGAAAGTTATGCTAAAAATGGTAATAAATATGTTTGTTTTGATATAATTGTACTATTAAAGAATAAATAAAAAGGGGCAGTCTTAGAATGTGGAAGTGGGAAACAGAAAATGACGCAAAAGGCGTCGTAGTCATTGCTCATAATATTTTAGAACATACTGGACGATATGCATACGTTATTACCATGTTACGAAGAAATGGTTATCATGTTATTATGGGAGACTTGCCTGGACAGGGACAAACCTCACGAGCAAATAAAGGTCAAATCGATGACTTTAATACATATCATGAAAATTTATTAGAATGGATCAAAATAGCCAATGAATATAAAATTCCTACCTTTGTTTTAGGTGTTGGTTTAGGTGGTTTAATTGTCGTAAATCTCTTAGAAAAGGCTGAATTACCTATTGAAGGTGTAATGCTATTGTCTCCTATGCTAGAACTTAGAAGAACTGGTAAAGGTCGAAAGAATAAAATTATCTCTAATTTAGGTAAGATGTCCAAGGATACTAGGTTCAAAGTGGGCATCTCTTCACAAGATTTAACTCGAAATGATGAAATTATTGACGAAACAGATAATGATGGTCTCATGTTGAAGAAAGTAACGTATCGTTGGTATAACTTAATCGTTGAAAAAATGAAAGAGACAATGGATCATATTAAAGATATTAAACCATTACCAGCGCTTATCATGTATGGAACTGAAGATAAAATTTTAGAAACTGATGCTATCATAGAACTTAAAGATAAATTAGCTAGTAATGAATTGTACTTTAAGGCTTGGAATGGTTTATATCATGAAATTCATAATGAACCCGAGAGAGATCAAGTTATGAGATATGTTCTTACTTTTTTAAATAATAGTGTTAACACTATGGGGTTTGTGGTTAAAGAGGAAGAAATAGAAGATATTTAGGTTAAGAAAGAGCTTGCGTAATGTAAGCTCTTTTTTTTAGAATGTTTAATTCAAAATATCATTTTATTGTAACTAAAAACAATTTACAATTTTAATAGAGATATTTAACAAAAACATTGCATTTTAATTAGGAACTTGATATATTTTGTTTGTATAAATAATATAATTTTAATATGTATTGAGACTAGAAGTTGAACTAAAATTATATTATTATTTGGGATGTTTTATTATATGTACTAATGCTTCTAGTCTAGTTCTAATCAAAGGCACTAAATTTGATTTTAAATTAACACATTCAATTAAATAATAGGGAAAATTAGATATTTTTTTAATTTAACCGGTTTTAATTATTAAGGGAGAACCGGTTAACTTAGAAAAATATTAACAGTTATTTTATTTGGGAGATGTTAATTTTGACTAAAAGTGAAAAAGAGAGAGTACATGGAATTTTGCAATTAGAGGCATTACTTTCTGACATTAACTCGATTTTTGATACAATCAAAAAAGAGTATAAAATGTCTAAAGAAGAAGTTTTAATTTTACTTACACTTTGGGAAGAAGGTTCAATGACTCTTAAACAAATGGATAAATTCGTTCACATTAAGCCATATAAACGTACAAGAACGTACAACAATTTGGTTAATCTTGAATGGATTTATAAAGAAAGACCTCAAGATGATGAACGAACTGTAATTATTCATTATAATGAAAAACTCAATTCCCAAAAAGAAGATTTACTTAACTTTATTGGACAATCAATTAGAAGTAAATCAGAGCCAATGCAAAATAGTTTAAAATCAATTTTAGCTGTTTAACTAGTCTTATATTTTATTATTAAAAGAGATCTTATTCTACGCTTAAATCAAAGGTGAGAATAAGATCTTTTATATATTTATATTCTTTTTTCAATTGCACATATGAAAGGTGCATTATTTTTTTGATTAATAAATTGATACTGTAAAACATGCGCTTTCTGTTGATCAAGTTCTTTAAGATATTTTAAAAGTGCGTCTCGCTCCAATTTACCCTCATCATGTCCATGATAAATAACTAGAATAATAATACCTTCGACACGCATCATATCAAATATTTCCTCAATAGCTTTAATAGTTGAATCCGGTTTAGTAACTATTGATTTATCTCCTTTGGGTAAATAACCTAAATTGAATATAGCGCAATCAATGAGATTTAGATGTCTTTCTAAGACGTGTTGTTTTACATTTTCATGACTGTCCTGAATTAAAGAAACATTGTTAAAATCACTTACTTTGAGTTGAGTATTATCTATCGCTTCTTTCTGAATATCAAATCCATAAACAAACCCATTAGTGACTTTTTCAGCAAGATATAGCGTATCATTACCTTTTCCACAAGTAGCATCAATGACGATACTACTCTCACAAACATGACTATCAATCAATGACTTTGAGAAGGGGAGAATACGCTCGATTTTCATGATTTAACCTTCTGCTCAAATTTTTTCCCTTGATAAGAGCCTCTACGTTCTAATTCATTATCAATTTCATTTAGGACTTCCCATTTATTTACACTCCACATTGGTCCAACCATTAAATCGATAGGGCCATCACCTGTAATACGATGAACAATCATTTCAGGAGGAATGACCTCAAGTTGATCACATACTAAATTTGTATAGTCTTCTTGACTCATGAATTCTAACATGCCTTTTTCATATTGTTTTACCATTGGTGTTCCTTTTAATAAATGAAGTAAGTGAATTTTAATGCCTTGAACATCCATTTGCGCAACTTCTTTAGCAGTCTCCATCATCATATCGTAATCTTCGCCTGGTAAACCATTGATGATGTGAGTACATACATTAATGTTATGTTTACGTAATTTCGCTACGCCTTCATAATACGTTTGCATGTCATGTGCACGGTTAATTAAATCAGAAGTAGTTTGATGAACAGTTTGTAAGCCCAACTCAACCCAAAGATAAGTTCGTTCATTGAGTTCAGCTAAGTATTCTACTACGTCATCAGGTAAACAGTCAGGACGTGTGGCTATGGATAAACCGACAACACCTTCTTCTTTAAGTACTGGTTCATATTTTTCTTTCAGCACTTCTACAGGCGCATGTGTGTTAGTGAAGGCTTGGAAGTAAGCAATGTATTGTCCTTCGCTCCATTTTTCATGCATTCTTTCTTTAATCTGTTGGAATTGTACTTCAATGGGATCAGTTCTGTTACCAGCAAAGTCACCACTTCCTGCAGCTGAGCAAAAAGTACAACCTCCATGTGCGACAGTACCATCTCTATTAGGGCAGTCAAATCCACCGTCTAAAGCAACTTTAAATATTTTTCGTCCAAATTTATTTTTTAAATGATAATTCCATGTGTGATATCGTTTATTTTCAAAAGCATACGGGAAAAAATTACCCATAATACATTTTCCTTTCTATTTTAGTTCTAAGTACAGATTTTAACATATTTTAGTGTTATAGTGTCTATTGTAGATTGAGAAAAACATAAAGAGAGGGACTCAAGATATGAATATACCTAAATCAGTTTGGTGGCTAGTTATTGGCATGGCCTTAAATATCACTGGCGCCAGTTTTTTGTGGCCTTTAAACACTATTTATATGAAGGAAGAACTTCATAAAAGTCTTACAATTGCTGGTATTGTCTTAATGATTAATTCATTTGGCATGGTTGTTGGTAACTTACTAGGGGGCACCTTATTTGATAAACTTGGTGGTTATAAAACCATACTTATAGGTACTATTACATGTTTGTGCAGTACTACGCTGTTAAATCTATTTCATGGTTGGCCATGGTATGCAATTTGGCTCGTGTTATTAGGTTTTGGTGGCGGTATGATTGTCCCAGCAATTTATGCTATGGCCGGAGCAGTATGGCCAAATGGGGGACGACAAACATTTAATGCCATTTATTTAGCGCAAAATATAGGTGTTGCATTGGGCGCAGCACTTGGAGGATTTGTTGCTGAATTTAGCTTTAATTTTATTTTTCTAGCTAATTTAGTTATGTATGTTTTATTTGCTCTTGTTGCAATTACACAATTTAATTTGGAAATTCATGCTAAAGTTAAGCATCAAGATGCAGTTGATTTAAAAAGTAAAGAAAATAGAAAACGTTTTACAGCAATGATGTTGGTATGTGCGATGTTTGCTATTTGTTGGATTGCCTATATTCAGTGGGAAACAACAATTGCATCCTTTACTCAATCAATCAATATCTCTATGTCTCAATATAGTGTTCTTTGGACAATAAACGGTATTATGATTTTAGTAGCACAACCACTTATTCGACCAATTATTGTAATTTTAAGAGGGAACTTAAAACATCAAATGTTCGTTGGTATTTTAATCTTTATGTGTTCTTTCCTTGTTACAAGTTTTGCGCATCACTTTGCTATTTTCGTTGTAGGTATGGTTATTCTTACATTTGGTGAAATGTTTGTATGGCCTGCAGTTCCTACTATTGCCAATAAACTTGCACCTGAAGGTAAACAGGGTCAATACCAAGGCTTTGTAAACTCTGCTTCTACAGTTGGTAAAGCCTTTGGACCGTTTATTGGTGGTGTACTCGTAGATGCAATGAATATGAGTATGATGTTTGTAGGAATGATAGTATTACTTTGCTTCGGACTCATTTTCCTAAGCATCTTTGATAGAGGTTTGCCTAAAGATAAAAATGAAACCCCTATACCTAGAAGACGTAAGAGAAGAAAATCAAAAGCTTCTAAATAAATATAATATGGAAGAAATAGCTTTAACTACTTGCAATAATACGTTTGATAACATAAGATTAAAAATGAATAGAAAGAAGCATTTAGAGGCTTTTCTACAGAGAACTAGTAGTGGTGAGAACTAGTGTTAAGGACTAAATCGTTTCCAATAATTAAATGAATTTAATGAGACATCTCTAACTATTTTAATGAAGTGCGCTTGATAAGCGAATAAGGGTGGTAACGCGGCAACACTGTCGTCCCTTTATACACACAATAGTAGAGGTGTCTTTTTTATGAAATAGGAGGAAATGTGTTGAATTACAATCACAAGGAAATTGAAAAAAAATGGCAAGATTATTGGGCAGAAAATAAAACATTTAAAACAAGTGACAATTTAGGTCAAAAGAAATTTTATGCGTTAGACATGTTTCCTTATCCATCTGGTGCAGGATTACACGTAGGACATCCTGAGGGATACACAGCTACTGATATTGTTTCAAGATATAAGCGTATGCAAGGATATAATGTGCTACATCCTATGGGATGGGATGCCTTTGGTTTACCTGCTGAACAATATGCGTTAGATACTGGAAACGACCCTCGTGAATTTACTAAGAAAAACGTACAAACATTTAAACGTCAAATTCAAGAATTAGGTTTTAGTTATGATTGGGATCGAGAAGTAAATACCACTGATCCAGAATATTACAAATGGACACAATGGATTTTCATTCAACTTTATAATAAAGGTTTAGCATATGTTGATGAGGTTGCGGTGAATTGGTGCCCAGCTTTAGGCACAGTTTTATCAAACGAAGAAGTCGTTGATGGCGTTTCAGAGCGTGGTGGACACCCAGTTTATCGTAAACCAATGAAACAATGGGTACTAAAAATTACTGAATATGCAGATCGTTTATTAGAAGATTTAGATGACTTAGATTGGCCTGAATCAATTAAAGATATGCAACGTAATTGGATAGGTCGTTCTGAAGGTGCGAAAGTATCCTTTAATGTTGAGGACACTGATAATAAAATTGATGTCTTCACAACACGTCCTGATACAATTTTTGGTACGTCATTCTTAGTATTAAGTCCTGAACATTCACTTGTTAATAGCATTACTTCTGAAGACAAACAAGAAGAAGTCAAAGCTTACCAAGAAGAAGCTTCTAAGAAATCAGATTTAGAACGTACTGATTTAGCTAAAGGAAAAACAGGCGTTTTCACAGGTGCATATGCAATTAATCCTCTTTCTGGTGAGAAATTACCAATTTGGATTGCTGATTATGTACTATCAACATATGGAACTGGTGCAGTTATGGCGGTTCCTGGACATGATGAACGTGATCATGAATTTGCAAAGAAATTTGATTTACCAATCATTGAAGTCATCAAAGGCGGAGATGTTCAACTAGAAGCATACACTGGTGAAGGTGAGCACGTTAATTCAGGTGAACTCAATGGTCTTGAAAATGAAGCTGCCATTAGTAAAGCAATTGAGTTATTAGAAGATAAAGGCGCTGGTGAGAAAAAAGTTAACTACAAACTGCGCGATTGGTTATTTAGCAGACAGCGTTACTGGGGTGAACCAATTCCAATTATTCATTGGGAAGACGGTTCAATGACAACTGTGCCTGAAGAAGAATTACCTTTATTACTACCAGAAACTAGTGAAATTAAACCTTCTGGCACTGGAGAATCTCCTTTAGCTAATATTGATGAATTTGTAAATGTGATTGATGAAAAGACAGGCATGAAAGGACGTCGTGAAACGAATACAATGCCTCAGTGGGCAGGTAGTTGTTGGTATTACTTACGTTATATTGATCCAGATAATGAAAATATGATTGCTGACCCTAAAAAATTAAAGCACTGGTTACCAGTTGATTTATATATTGGTGGGGTAGAACACGCAGTACTTCATCTATTATATGCAAGATTCTGGCATAAAGTTCTTTATGATTTAGGTGTAGTTCCTACAAAAGAACCATTCCAAAAATTATATAACCAAGGAATGATTCTAGGTGAAGGCAATGAAAAAATGAGTAAATCTAAAGGAAACGTTATTAACCCTGACGATATCGTATCTTCACATGGCGCGGATACACTACGTCTATATGAAATGTTTATGGGACCACTTGATGCAGCAATTGCTTGGAGTGAAAACGGCTTAGATGGTTCAAGAAGATTCCTTGATCGTGTATGGAGACTTATCGTTACTGAAGATGGCTCATTAAATAACAAGATTGTAGAGTCTAACGATAAATCATTAGACAAAGTTTACAATCAAACAGTTAAAAAAGTAACTGAAGATTTCGATGCGCTTAGCTTTAATACTGCAATCAGTCAATTAATGGTATTTATTAACGATTGTTATAAAGCTAATGAAATTTATAAACCTTATATTGAAGGTTTTGTAAAAATGTTAGCGCCAATTGCTCCTCATATTGGTGAAGAGTTATGGAGTAAACTAGGTCATAATGAAACTATAACTTATCAACCATGGCCTACATTTGATGAAAGTCTACTTGTTGACGATGAAGTTGAAATTGTAGTTCAGGTTAATGGCAAAGTCCGTGCTAAATTAAATATTCCAAAAGATTTATTAAAAGAGGAAATGCAAGATTTAGCTTTGGCTAATGATAATGTTAAAATGAGTATCGAAGGTAAAGAGATTAAAAAAATTATCGCAGTACCTCAAAAATTAGTTAACATTGTTGCTAAATAAATATTAAGGAGAGATTATTAATGGAATCAATTACAGTAGATGAACTAAAGAAAAAAGTGTTGGATTCTAATCCAGTTAATATCGTAGATGTTAGAAATGATGAAGAAACAGCTATGGGTGTTATTCCTGGAGCTAAAACGATTCCAATGGATCAAATTCCTGATAACTTAAATGAGTTTAATAAAGACGAAACATATTATATTATCTGTGCTGCTGGAGCTAGAAGTGCTAAAGTCGTTGAATATCTTGAAGATAAAGGTATTCATGCTGTTAATGTTGAAGGTGGCATGAATGAATGGGGAGATGAAGGTACTGTTATCGACAGTATTTAAACTCATCTTAAGTAAATGTTTTTATCACACTAGTCCGACAAGGGCTAGTGTTTTTTTGTACAAAAAAAGATTTTTGCAATATGTTATGTGTTAGGAAACAAAATATTATTAATAAATTTCAATTGAGTTAAAATAATTTTATACAATAGTAGATTTTAAATATTATAGATGATAAAATTAAACAGACTAAAAAGATTGTGTTCAATAAACCAGCAGTCAGATTTTTAAAAAGTTCTAAACATCATGAAAATAATTATTCACATTAAACTAACATCAAAGAATCAACATCTAGGAGGAACAACTTAATGAATCTATTTAGAAAACAGAAATTTAGTATTAGAAAATTTAACATTGGAATTTTTTCGGCACTCATTGCGACTGTTACATTTTTAGCGCATCCATCACAAGCCTCTGCATCAGAACTAGACTCAACTCAACCCGAAAGTTCTGAAGGAACAGTGCAAAATGGCTCTGGACAAAATGTGTCAACTGAAGAATCAAGCGCACAATTAAACAACGATGTTATTCAAGGTGATAATAAACCAAGTACAACTCATTTAGAACAATCTGATAATTTGAATAACTCACAAATTACAGGCAATACACTAGATCAAACACAATCTCTAACTAATAATGAATCAAATGAATTAGAAAATGAAACTAATACTTTAGCAACTAATACGAATTCTACTATCGATGAGAACGCTATACATGTTGATAACACAACTCAACACTATTTAGAAGCTAAGGCTAATGATAAGTCATCTAAAGATGCTAAAAATACGTCAAATCCAATCACACACGATACTAAGATAGTAAGAGAAGAAAGTAATTTACCTAAAAAAAGAAGCCGAAGAGATTTACCAGCTGGAGATAGCAACAACGCAAACACAGCTACGACAGCTAATGATCCTAATTTGAGTAATACGGGATCAAACAGTATAAAAACAACGTTAACATTTGATGATTTAGGTATTACTACTAGTAATAACAGACATAAACCTGAAGTAAAAGTCCTAAATGAATTAAAAGGATTCAAAATGATTAATGGTGGTAGTGTAGGGTTAGTTAATAGTGAACTTGAGCGTACCAATGTATTTCATAGTGGCGATCCTAGAAACTATCAAGCAAGTGGTAATGTATTGGTTCTAGGTAGATCAAGAGGGACAGATGTTAATGATCATGGAGGTTTCAATGGAGTTGAAAAAGATTTCACTGTTAATCCAAATTCAGAATTAATATTTGGATTTAATACAATGCCTGCCAATAATGGTAAAGGTGGAACATATTTAATAGTTAAAAATGCAGATAATGATAAGCAAATTGTGAAACAAGATGTTCAAGATGGTGGGATTTGGAGATTAGTTAAAATTCCAGATAATGTTAATAGAGTTAAAGTTCAATTTTTACCAAATAATGATATTATGACTGACACTCGCCGAGTGGCTCTATTAAAGGATGGATATAAATATTACTCACTTATAGATTCCATTGATATCGCTTCAGGATCTCATTTGAAGGTGCTCCCTAAGGAAAATAATGATGCTGTGAAGAATAATAAACAATTTGAAGTGAGTACTAGAATAGAGAATGATGGTAATTTCGCTGCTGCGTTAGATACTAATAAATTAATTTATACGGTTAAATTACCAGAAAACTTTGAGTATATTGATGATTCTACTGTAGCTACGTTCGTTAATGGAAATATGCCAAATACTACAATTAAACCTTTAAGTGTAAATTACAATCGACAAACTAATACACTGACTTTCACAAGTAATGGTGTGAATAAGTCTAGTAGTAATCAAGAAGATGCTAAATTTTTACCTAATAAAATTTTAAATATTAAATATAAATTAAGACCTGTTAATATTCCAACGCCTAGACAAGTTACAGTTAATCAATCAATAACATATAAAACTTATGCTCAATATTACTTAAATACTAATGATAATACTGTAACTGCGCAACAAACACCATTTACAATTGATGTAAAAATGAATAAAGACGATTTAGAAGAACAAGTGAATAAAGAAGTTATACCTTCAAATTATACTTTAGCCTCTTTTAACGCTTATAAAAAATTAAAAGCACAAGCACAAACGATACTTGAAGAAGAAGCTAATAATAAACCAATTAATGAGAGAGTTTCCCAAGCTGAAATCGATAGTTTGTTACATCAATTACAGAATACATTAATTAATAGGGTGGACGCAGCTCAAGAAATTAATAATAAAGCACAAGATATGAGTGATGAAGCGGAAGCTAACAATGAATTAACTACTGAAGAAAAAGAAGCTCTAACGGAGAGAATAGATAATGATAAGAATGAAATCCTCAGTAAAATTGATGATCAAACAACTGATGAAGGTGTCGAGCAAGTTAAAAATACTGGACTAACTACCTTGGCTGCAGACACTCCTCAACCAGTAATAAAACCTAAAGCACGTGAAGCCATTAATAATAAAGTTACTGATCAAAAAGCGTTAATTAACCAAAATAATGAGGCAACGCATGAAGAGAAAAATGTCGCAATTCAAAAAGTTGATAATCATTCTTCGGAATCACTACAAAAAATTGGTGAGGCTGAAACAGAGAGTACTGTTAATGCAGCGAGAGATGAGGGTATTAATAACATTTCTTCGGACATTCCAAACCCTCAACAAAAAGCCGAAGCTAGAAGAATAATCAATCAAAAAGCTCAAGATAAAATCACTGAAATTAATCAAAACACTCGAGCCACTCAAGACGAGAGAAATATTGCTTTAAACAATGTAAACCAAGCAAAAACACAAGCTTTGCAAAATATTCAAAATGCTAATACAAATAATGATGTTACTAACGCTAAAGATGCTGCAATAAATACAATTAATCAATTAAGTGTTAACCCTGTTAAAAGAAAGCAAGCTATTAATGAATTAAACACGGTAGCGCAGCAACAAAAACAGAACATTCAAAGAGATAATGAAGCTACGACCGAAGAAAAAACGGAAGCTGAAAGTAAAGTGGAGAGAGAATTAGCTCAAGCTACTCAAAACATTAATTCTGCATCTACTAACAATGAGGTTGACCAAGTAAAAACAAGTGGTCAGAATGCTATTAATTCAGCCAATCCTAACACTACAGTTAAGCGAATGGCACGAGAAGCAATTGAAAATAAAGTAACTTCTCAAATTCAACAAATCAATGCTAATAACAAAGCAACTAATGAAGAAAAAGAGACAGCAATTAATAATGTATATGCACATAAGCAAGAAGCTTTGAACAATGTTACTAATGCTCATTCAAATTCAGATGTTAAAAATGTACAACAAGATGGTGTAAACACTATCAATCTAGATCAACCTAATGCGATTAAAAAAGATCAAGCAATTTTGGAATTAAGTCAAAAGGCACAAGAAAGAAAAGCTACACTTAACCAAACACCAGATGCAACTGATGAATAGAAAAACGCTGCTAATACCAAGGTTGATCAGGCACTTAATGATGGTATACAACAAATTAATCGTTCAACATCAAATAATGACGTTGATAATGCTAAGACAAATGCTACACAAACAATCGATAACATCAATGTAGATGTTCTAAAGAAACCACAAGCTAAAGAAGAAATCGCCTCTAAAGTGAATGACAAACAAAGAGAAATAACTAATGATAATGAAGGTACTACTGAAGAAAAACAAAGTGCTATAGAAAGTGTAAATCAAGCTAAAGTTGAGGCTGACAGTGGTATTTCACAAGCTCAAACTAATACAGAGGTTGAAAAAGCTAAAAATGCTGGATTGAGTAATATTGGAAATATTCATCCTGTCTTTAATAAAAAACAACAAGCACGTACAAAAATAAATGAGAAATTTAAAACAAAACAAGATCAAATCAATCAAACCCCTAATGCTACTCAAGAAGAGAAAAATGAAGCATTAACAAGATTAACGCAAGCTAAAGATGCTGTATTACAAACAATAAGTAATTCACAATCAAATGATAATGTTGACCAAGCACAAACTAATGGAATTCAAACTTTAGATGGTATTAACACTACAGTTAATAAAAAACCTCAAGCAAAAGAAAATATTAATCATGTCGCTCAAAATCATAATAATGAAATTGACTTAAATAATAACGCTACTACTGAAGAAAAAGATGATGCAAAGAATTTAGTAAATGCAGCAATTACTAACATCAATAATAATATTGACAACGCAGATACAGACGCTCAAGTAGATAGCGCAGTGACTAATGGAACTCAAACGATAAATTCAATTACTCCTGCTACGACTGTAAAAACTAATGCTAAAAATGAAATTGCTAAAAAAGCAGATTCTATCATAGCTAAAAACCAAACTTCACCTGATGCTACTGACGAAGAAAAAGCTGAAGCTAATTCAAAAGTAGAAGAAGCAAAAGCTGAAGCTAATAGTAACATTCAAATAGCAAAGTCAAAAGAACAAGTTAAAGAAGCAAAAGATAACGGTCTTAATAAAATTAATGAAATTAGCCCAACTACTACAATTAAGTCAGAAGCTAGAAAGGCTGTTCAAAATAAAGTAAACGAGCAAATTGGTTTAATCAAAGCGACACCAGATGCAACTGATGAAGAAAAAGCAACTGCTATTGCAAAAGTTAATAGTGAACTAGCCAAAGTTCAACAACAAATTAATACAGAACATACATCTCAAGGAGTTAATAGTGTTAAGGCAAATGCAATGACTGCAATAGAGCAAATCACAGCTCAAGCAATAGAGAAAGAAACCGCTAGAGATGCAGTTAAACAAAAAGCTAATGAACAAACTGATGTTATCAATAATAACAATAACTCAACAGAGGAAGAGAAAGTAGAAGCGATAGGCAGAATAAATAATGCTAAACAAGAAGCACTAAACAATATTAATAGTGCAACAATGAATCAAGCCGTAACTAGTGCTAAAAATGAGGGTATTAATAATATTAATTTAATTCAATCGTCAACATCTACTAAGACAAATGCTAAGAGTGATATTGATCGTAAATTAAGTGAACAAATAGAAAATATTAACCAGCATCAAACTGCTACAACAGAAGAAAAAGATACAGCTGTTCAATTAGCAAACCAAAAAGCTAATGAAGCAAAAAATAATATTCAAACTGCAACGGATAACGAAGGCGTTGCTCAGGCTAAGACAAATGGCATAAGTGCAATAAATAATATTGAACCTAATGCACAACAAAAACCTACCGCTAAACAAGATATAGAAACCAAAGTAACTGAACAAAATAGAGTAATTGATAATACGGCTAATGCAACTGATGAAGAAAAGCAAGAAGCTAAAAATAGAGTAAAAACAGAAGAAAATACAGGTAATCAAAATATTGATCAAGCTCAAACAAATCAACAAGTAATTGATGCAAAAACTACTACTATTGATACAATAAACACTATTATCCCTAATGTAACAAAGAAACCAACCGCAAATAGGGAAATTGATGCTAAGTTTGAGCAACTTAAACAAGCTATCAATTCTACACCTGATGCAACAACAGATGAGAAAAATGAAGCTATACAACGTTTAATTGAAAAAAAAGATGAAAGTAAAAATCTAATTAGTCAAGCAACTAAGGATGCACAAGTAGATCAAAATAAAGAAAATGGAATACATGAATTAGAAACTATTCATGCTCATCCAACTAAAAAAGCAGAGGCTATTCATGCTGTTCAAGAGAAAGTTAAATCACAAAATGACTTAATTACGAATAACAACGATGCAACAGATGAAGAAAAAGAGGTCGCAAAAAATCTTCTAGAAGCAAGCAAAATAAAAACAATTAGTAGTATTAATCAAGCACAAACAAATGCTCAAGTAGATAATGCTAAAAACACAGGTATGGATGAGATGAGTTTAATTCACCCAGCTACAACTGTTAAGTCTAACGCTAAACAAGAATTACAAAATAAAGCTGATGATCAGATCGCTCAAATTACTAACACGCCTAATGCAACTCAAGAAGAGAAACAAGATGCTATCACAGAAGTTAATACTTCATTGGCTCAGGCTAATCAAAACATCAATCAAGCGCATTCTACTGAGGAAGTTAAACGTGCCAAAGGTGATGGAATTAACTCTATTAACGATATTCATGCAAAAGTAAACAAGAAACAATCTGCTATTAATGAATTAAAACAAAAAGCTAATGAACAAAAACAGTTAATCTTAGCTAATAACAACGCGACTGATGATGAAAAAAATGCAGCACAAGCACAAGTAGATGCTAAATTAGCTGAAGAAATACAAAATGTTAACAATGCGGATACAAATGCTCAAGTAGATAATGTAAAATCTAAAGCAATCACAGCAATAAGTGCTATCAATGCCCAACCTCATAAGAGACAAGATGCTATCAATAGTTTAATTGCTCAGGCAGAAAGTAAAAAAGCTGACATAAGAAATAATTCTCAAGCTACTACTGAAGAAAAAAATACGGCAACGCAATCTATTGAAGCAGCTTTAACTAAAGCTAAAGCAGAAATTAGTAATGCTCAAACGAATGCTGTAGTGGATGAAAAGTTTGAAGCAGGTAAACAAAATCTCCAACAAATTGAGGTATCAACAGTAACTAAAACAACTGCAAAAGCTGATGTAGCAAATGCTATAAATAATAAAAGAGAACAAATTAATATTAATCGTCAGGCTACAACAGAGGAAAAAGATGAAGCACTTAATCAACTAAAACAGGAAGAAACGAAGGCAAATAATGCAATTGATTCAGCCTTAGCAAATCAAAATGTTAATGATGCCAAAACACAATACTTGGCAAGTATTGAAAATATTCAGCCTAATATTGTTAAAAAGCCTGCATCAAATGATGTAATCAATAATAAAGTAACAGAACAAACAAAACTTATTAATAATAATCAAGAAGCTACTTCAGAAGAGAAACAGGCAGCTTTAACGAAATTAGAAACTGCGAAAACTAGTGCACTTCAAAATATTAATCAAGCTTCTACAAATGACGAAGTTCAAGCAGCTGAAAATACTGGTGTTGCAGAAATAGGAAAAATAGTGCCAGAAACAACTGTGAAACAAGCAGCTAAACAAGGCATTGAACAAACTACTCAAAATCAAATAAACAAAATAAATGATAATAATAATTCAACATTTGAAGAAAAAGCAGTAGCTATTAATAAAGTCAACATAGCTAAAAATGAGGCATTAAATAATATTACTAATGCTACGACAACGCAGTTAGTTCAAGATGCAAAAAATAGCGGAACTATTGTAATCACAGGAATAAATCCTGATACATCGGTAAAAGCAAATGCGATTCAGGCTCTTTCAACAGAAGCTAAAAATAAAAATGATTTAATTGATCAAACACCTAATGCAACTGCTGAAGAAATGGAAGAAGCAAATAATAAAGTAGATAGTATCCAAGAAAAAGCAAATGCTAACATAGGCAAAGCTAATACAACAGATGAAGTTAACCAAATTAAAGCAAAAGCAATTCAAGATATGAAAGCTGTTCAAACTGAAGTTGTTAAAAAACAAAATGTGAAAGAACAACTTTCACAATTAGGTGAGAATCAAAAACAAGTGATTAATAGCAACACTGAAGCTACTAAGGATGAGAAAGACGAAGCTATTGAGAGACTCAATAATGAATTAAATACTGCAACTACACAAATTAACAATGCAAGTCATAATAGTGAAGTAGACGGAATCTTAAATAATTCTAGACCTAAAATAGAAGCTATTACACCTCAAGCGAGAAAGAAACGTTCAGCAATAGATGAAATTGGTGCAAAAGTTAATGCACAAAATAGTGAAGTTGACAAAAATAAAGAAGCGACTTTAGAAGAGAGAAATGATGCACTAAATAAAATTAATCAAGCTTATGAAGAAGGTAAGGCTAACATTAAAAATGCCCAAACTAATGATGAAGTTGACAATGCTAAAAATTCAAGTATACAAAAAATTGCATTAATACAACCATCTACTGAAGTAAGAGCAAATGCCAGAAAAGCATTAAAAGCGAAAGCAGATGAACAAAACGCCTTAATTGACAGTAATCGCAATGCCACAACAGAAGAAAAATTGGAAGCAAAAGAATTAGTTGAACAAGAATTAAATTCATCTAACTATAGATTAAAACACGCTGATACAAATCAAGATGTTCAAAATATAATATCTGAAGATTCAAAAGCTATAGCTAATATACAACCATCTACTGATGTTAAGGATAGAGCTAAAGCAGATGTTGTTGCTAAAAGTAATGAAAAACAAAATGAAATTGTTAATAATACTGAAGCTACTACAGAAGAGAAAGAAGTGGCTTCCCAACAGCTTCAACAGGTTACTGATCGAACAAATAATTCAATTGGTTTAGCACAAGATACAGATCAAGTAAACGTAGAAAAGAATAAGGGCATAGAATCTATTAAAGATATTCAACCTATTATCATTAAAAAACCAGCTGCTAGGGTTGAGCTTGATAAAGCACTTAAAAGAAAACAAAACGAGGTTAATCAATTACCTAATGCAACTACGGACGAATTACAGCAAGCGTTAAATCATTTAGATCAATTTGTTCAAGAAGCTAAAACTAATATAAATCAAGCACAAACTAATGCTCAAGTAGATCAAGCTAAAGAGAACGGTACTAACAGTATTAATACTTTTGAACCAGTAATAGGTGTTAAACAGAATGCAATTGACGCAATTAATAATGCTAAACAAGAAAAAATCGACCGAATAAGTCAAGCTTTCAGTGCTACACAAGAAGAGAAAGATAAAGCATCACAATTCGTAAATGAAGAAGCTCAAAAAGCTATAGAATTAATTAATAAAGCCCAAACAAATTCACAAGTAACTGAAGCAAAAGATAATGTTTTAAATACGATTAAACAATTTGAACCAGAATATCATAAGAAGCGAAATGCAATACTAAAACTTTATGATATTGTTGATGCTCAAGAAGCTATTATTAATGCAGTTCCTGATGCGACAGAAGATGAGAAACAAAATGCTATAGATAAAGTTGAACAATTATTACGTGCTACGAAAAAAGAAATCGGTTTAGCAAGTGATAATGCTGGTGTAGATGACATTTACAACAACATATCAGAGCAAATTAAAACAATTTTCCCTGAAGTTGTAAGTAAATCTAATGCTAGAACTATACTTAACAATTTAGCTAATCAATTAATTAAAACATTTGAAAATACACCTGATGTTACTACAGAAGAACGTGATGATGCTATCAACCATGTGAAAAATCAATTAAGTGCTGTCTTAGGTGCAATCGATAAGGATACTAGAGATGTACAAGTGGCTCAAGAAAAGGTATTTGGTTTAAATGATTTAAACAATATTGTTATTAATGTAATTCAAAAACCAACTGCTAGAAAAGCTATAAATACAAAAGCAGATGAAATTAAATTATCAATTAACAATACACCTAATGCTACGGATGAGGAAAAACAGAATGCATTAGATAAAGTTCATGCTATTGTTAATGATGCCCAAAATAAAATCCGTGAAGCTAAAGCAGATAGTGAAGTTATGGTCGCTAAAACAGATGCAATTTCTTTACTTTCTGTTATCAATCCGGAAGTTCAAGTAAAACCATTTGCTTTAGATGAAATCCAACAACAAGCTAATAATCAAAAAGCTAAAATAAACAACAACTCTGAAGTGACTAAAGAAGAAAAAGATGCGGCTATACTTTTAGTAGATGATTTAATTAAACAGAGTGAAGTACGATTAGATGCTGCGACTAAAAACCAACAAGTTGAAGATATTAAAAATGATATTATTAATAAAATTTTAAATATTGAACCAACTAATAGCATTAAACCTGCAGCTTTGAAACAAATTTTAGCTAAATTAGACGCTCAAAAAGCGTTTATTAGTGAAAATAATGATGCTACAGACGAAGAGAAAGCGGTAGCTATAGATAAACTCGTAGAAGCGTCTAGTGAATATGCTGCTAAAATTGATGATGCTAAAACGAATGATGAGGTCGAAGCAGTTAAAAATCAAAGTATTAAAGATATAGAATCTATACTTTCTCTAATTAGTAAGAAACCTCAAGCTAAGTTAGAAGTACAACAGAAAGCTGAGGAAATTCGAACTACAATTAATTCTAATAAAGATGCTACTACTGAAGAGAAAAATGCAGCTTTAAAAACTTTAGATGAATTGATAAATGAGGCAAATGAATCTATATTATCTGCTCATACTAATAAAGAAGTTGATAAAGCCAAAGCACTTGCTTTACCGAAAATTGAAGAGGTGAAAGTTACAACTGAAGTTAAACCTCAAGCAAAAGCGCAAATTCAAGATGTAGCTAATAAGAAGAAAAATGAGTTTGAGAAATTTGAGGATGCAACTATTGAAGAAAAACAAGAAGTATTAAATAAACTTGCTGAGATAGTTAATACTATTAATCTTGCAATACAAGATTCTGAGGCTAATGCTGATGTATCGAAAACACTTCACGACGGTTTAGCTAAATTAGATTTAATTCAAATCAATGCACATAAGAAATCTGATGCGAAATCATACTTACATCAACAACTTTCTGCTAAAATTCATGCTGTTGAAGTAAATAGTGATGCGACAGTTGAAGAGAAGCAAGCATTTATTAGCAAATTAAAAGCTTTAGTCAATCGTATTCATATGCAAGTGAATGACTCAGAAACAAATGAAGAAGTAGATAATAGTTTGAATAACTTTAAAGTAGAATTTGAAAAATTAAAATTACAAACTCATAAAAAAGCTAATGCCAAACGTATCATTCAAAACAAAGCGGATGAAATCATTCGAAACATTGAAGATAATGATAAGGTTAGTTATCAAGCTAAATTAGCAGCTAAAAATTTAATTTCTCAAATTTTGAATGATTCATTTAATGAAATTGAAGACGCTAATGATAATAAAACTGTTGATGAAGTAGTCAAACAAACAATTACTAAACTAGAAGCTATAAAAGTTAAAGAAGATAAGTTAAACTCTATGGAATCTACTCATCAAACTGAACAAAATAATAAAGATAATGTAAATGGCTCTAATAATAATCAACATACAATAAATGAATTGCCTTATACTGGTGAAACAGATTATTCAGGACCTTTAGCAGGTGCAGCATTACTTTCAGGGCTAGCATTGTTATCTACACGTAAAATTAAAAAAGATAAAAAATCTTAATTCACTACTCAAAAAACCTTCTAGGTAGCATAAAACGTTACCTAGAAGGTTTTAAATATATTAGGATTCATTTTTAAAAGTTCCAGCATTAGATCCAGCAACGTGACCTGTCACTAATGCACTGGTTATATTGTATCCACCAGTATAACCATGTATATCTAATACCTCTCCACACAAAAATAATCCTGGAACGATTTTTGACATCATTGTTTTAGGTTGTATTTCTTTTAAAGATACACCACCACCAGTGACAAACGCTTTATCAATGGGGAGTGTTCCATTAACGTTAAACGTAAATCCTTTTAAATTTGAGATAAAATGATTTAATTGTTGATTAGACAAATGATGAGATGTAGTTTCATCACTAATATCGGATTGTTCTAACATAAACAATAAGTAACGTTCTTCAATTAAGCCATGCAAACTATTTTTTATATACTTATCTGGTTCAGCCTTTAATAAGGAGTTAATTTTTTGAGAGAGTTGATCGTGATTTAAATCTGGAAATACGTCCAATTGCATAGCAATATCCTGTTTCTTTTGATTCTTTTGTTCTTTATAGACAAATTGGCTACATCTAAGCGCAGCTGGACCACTTACACCAAAGTGCGTAAATATCATATCCATTTGATGGCTTATTCTTTTTTTACCATTTTTCTTTAAAACTGATAATTCTACATTTTTCAAACTTAATCCTTTAAGACGTTTTGATTTAATGAAAGCGTCTCTAGAAGTTATTGGAACTTCTGTAGGGAAGAGTTCGGTTATAGAGTGGCCAAGAGATTCGGCGAATTGATAACCGTCTCCAGTTGACCCTGTTTGTGGTACAGATGTACCACCAGTAGCAATGATTAAAGATTTACTTTGGAATTCACCTTTTTGAGTTGTAACATAAAAAATACCGTTATCATGAGAAATTTCTGTGACTGGAGTTTCCTCCATAACATTAACTTTGTTTTCATTAATTTGTTTAATCAAAGTGTTTACAACATCCTGTGCTTTATTGGATACAGGGAACATCCGACCGTGATCTTCTTCTTTTAATTTCACGCCTCGGCTTTCAAAAAATTCAATAATAGATTCATTATCAAAAACTGAGAAAGGACTATAAAGAAATTTACCGTTACCAGGTATGTTTTTGATTATTTCAGCATAGGGTAGGCGATTAGTAACATTACAACGACCTCCACCTGATATTTTCAATTTTCGTCCTAAACCCTTTTTCTTTTCAATTAATAAGACATTATCACTTACTTCACTTGCGGCGACTGCAGCCATTGAACCGCTGGGACCTCCGCCAATTATAATAGTTTGATACATTGAGTTACCTCCACATATTCCTTGTTACAATTGTATAAGACTATTTAAGTATTATCTAATAAAAATTAAGGTATGAGATGACAAAGAGTAAAAATATAATTATAATATGAAACTTGGAACCTCATTAAATTAATACTAACATCGTGTCTTTTTTCTACAGATACATAGCTTTTTAAAACATAATTTTTACAATGTCTAAAAAGTGGAAAATAAAAGACAAACATTTATTATTTTGTGATATATTTTTAAGTAATGCAAGGTAATAAGTTTTGATATAAACAACACGATATAAAACTTTAATAAAATTTTAAGATAGGAAGATAGGTAATGAGTGAGAGTAAAGAAATGGTTCGAGGAACCTTTTTAATTACATTAAGTATTTTAATTACTAAAGTATTAGGTGTGCTGTTTATTATCCCGTTCACTTCATTGATTGGCGGGCAAGAAAATATGGCTCCTTTTACTTATGCTTACGCTCCTTATAATATTGCAATTGCTGTAGCAACTGCAGGGGTGCCACTAGCAGCTTCTAAATACGTAGCTAAGTACAATGCTTTAGGTGCTTATAAGGTCAGTCAAAAGTTTTATAAGTCAAGTTTCATTGTAATGAGTATTACGGGTGTAATTGGCTTTCTAATTTTATATTTTTTAGCTCCATACATAGCAGAGTTAACTTTATCGCGTAAGAATAATGCGAAAACTGGTTGGTCAGTTGCTGATATTACATGGATTATAAGAATTATCAGTATGGTAGTTATATTTATACCAGTTTTAGCTACATGGAGAGGTATATTCCAAGGATACAAATCTATGGGCCCAACAGCTGTTTCAGAAGTAACAGAGCAAATTGCCCGAATTATTTTCATATTAGTAGGTAGTTACTTAGCTTTAAATGTATTTAATGGTACAGTTCTACAAGCAAATGGAATTGCCACGTTCGCAGCAGCAATCGGAGCTATAGCTGGAATTATTACGCTTTGGTATTATTGGATTAAACGTAGAAGAAATATTAAAGAAATGGTTGAGTCTGATACAGCTAATATGCATGTTTCTTATGGAAACATGTATAAAGAGATTATTGCTTACAGTATTCCATTTGTAATTGTAAGTTTAAATTTTCCATTATTTAATTTAGTAGATCAATTTACACATAACGGGGCTCTAAGTTTAGTTGGCGTAAATCCAAAGTTACAAGATACATTCTTTAACATGTTAAATATGTCTACAAATAAAATTGTAATGATCCCAACATCATTAAGTGCTGGTTTTGCGGTGAGTTTAATTCCATTTATTACAAAAACTTATGAAGAGGGTCGTCTAGAGGAAATGCATAGACAAATTAGAACATCTATTGGTGTCCTAATGTTTATTACAGTACCAGCTAGTATAGGTATTATGGCATTAGCGCAACCTTTATTTACTGTATTCTATGGTTATGATCCTATTGTTCATGGTCACGACCCTAACTTTGACGGAAGTAGATTACTATTCTATTATGCACCCGTAGCGATATTAATTTCACTATTAAGTGTAACTGCTTCTATGTTGCAAGGTATTGATAAGCAAAAATTAACAGTCTTTGTTATTTTAGGTTCAGTAGTCATTAAATTAGCACTAAACTATCCGCTTATTATGCTTTTACACACTCCAGGTGCGGTACTAAGCACTGCAATTGCATTATTATTTGCGATTGGCTGTAATTTCTATATTTTAAAAAAATATGCGAAATTCAAATTCAGCTATAGTTGGATTCAATTTGCTAAAATATTCTTATACTCCTTCATCATGATGATAGGTGTAGAGGTTGTATACTTCATTCTTAAATTATTCCTAAATCCTACTAGATTTGGTTACCTCATTATAATAGCTATAAGTGTTATTGTTGGTGCGCTTATTTATGGTGGCATTACAATCAAGAATAGACTGGCTGACGAATTTTTAGGTGATGTTCCTGAAAAAATTAGACGAAAAGTGACGTTTTTAAGATGAGAATAGATAAATTTCTAGCTAATATGGGTTTAGGCACTCGTACTGAAGTAAAACAATTACTTAAAAAAGGTCTTGTAGAGGCTAATGAGAAAAAAATTAAAACACCTAAATCTCAAATTGACCCTGAAACCGACAAAGTAGTGGTTGATGGTGAAGAGATTTCATATGTAGATAACGTCTATATGATGCTAAATAAACCTAAAGGTTATATTTCAGCTACAGAAGATAACGCTCATCAAACTGTTTTAGATTTAATCCCTGAATTTTCACATTTAGGGATTTTTCCTGTAGGAAGGTTAGATAAAGACACAGAAGGGTTACTTTTATTAACTAATGATGGACAATTTAATCATGAATTAATGAGCCCCAAAAAACATGTATCTAAAACTTATGAAGTTATATCTAAATATCCTATTAAGCAGTCAGATATAGAAGCTTTTAAATTAGGCGTAGAACTTTCTGATGGTAAGGTCAAACCGGCAGAACTTATTAAAGGAAATGATAGACTTTCATATGTTACGATTTATGAAGGAAAATATCATCAAGTAAAACGAATGTTTCATAGTATCGAAAATGAGGTATTAGAATTGAAACGTGTTAAAATCGCCAATTTAGAATTAGATGAAACTCTAAATTCTGGTGAATATCGTTTTTTAAATGAACAAGATTTCGAAAATCTAAAAAAATGACAAAGGAGAAGGTGTACAATTATGGGTAAAAGTACAAATTTATTTAGAATTGCATTAGGCATTGGTGGCGCTGTTGCAGCAGTCGCTTTATCACGCAAAGACAGTCGTGACAAACTTAAAAATGAATATAACAAATATAAAGAAAATCCTGAATCATACAAAGCAAACGCTAAAGACTTTGCTAGCCAAATTGGAAACAAAGCCAATGAAACGATTCAAGAAGTAAGAAATAATCCAAGAGATTATGTTGATCGTATTAAAAATGATCCTAAAGCATTCTTTGAAGAAGAAAAATCTAAATTTACTGATTTAGATGACAAAAAAGCAGATGATTTAGAAGAAGGAAAGTTTGACGACGAAGGTGGCGCAACAACTTCTAATAATCTAAGAGTTGTCTCTGAAGATGATTTAAAAAATAATAAAAATGCTTTAGAAGATAAAGAATAAATAAAATTTATCAATTTAAATCATAATAATAAAGAGCCTATAGATGAACGCTAGAAGTTCATCTATAGGCTTCTTTTTTATCTCAAAAAATATATAAAGCATTTAATTTGAAACGCAAATATGCATTATATTAGTACTCCGAAACTTGATATAATTTAACTTGAAAATCATCATTACAAAAAATTAAGTAATTTTCTGACATCTTACTGTAGTTTCTGAGTAACATATTGTAAAATGGAGTTTAACTTATATAAAAAGGAAGTCGATCTCAAATGTGGAAAGAAAAGGTTCTAGAATATGAAAATCAAATGATTGATGATCTTAAGGGCTTATTATCTATTGAAAGTGTAAGAGATGATTCTAAAGCCTCTGAAGATGCACCTGTCGGACCCGGACCAAGACAAGCTTTAGATTACATGTACGAATTAGCTGAGAGAGATGGGTTTTCAACACATGATGTAGATCATATAGCCGGACGAATAGAAGCTGGCCAAGGAGAAGATGTCTTAGGTATCTTATGTCATGTAGACGTTGTTCCGGCTGGTGATGGATGGGATTCTGACCCATTTGATCCTGTAGTAACAGACGATGCAATTATTGCCAGAGGTACACTAGATGACAAAGGACCTACAATTGCGGCATATTACGCCGTGAAAATATTGAATGATATGAACGTAGATTGGAAGAAACGTATTCATATGATTATAGGTACAGATGAAGAGTCTGATTGGAAATGTACAGATAGATATTTCCAAACTGAAGAAATGCCTACATTAGGTTTTGCACCTGATGCTGAGTTCCCAGCGATACATGGTGAAAAAGGAATCACTACATTTGATTTAATTCAAGATCAAATAAATGAAGATGTAGATGAACCAGATTATGAATTATTAAACTTTGAATCTGGTCAAAGATATAACATGGTACCAGATCATGCTGAAGCCCGTGTTTTAGTTAAAGAAAATATGACAGATGTGATTCAAAACTTTGAATATTTCGTTGAACAAAATGAGCTTCAAGGAGAAAGTACCGTTGATAGTGGAATTTTAATCTTAACGGTTGAAGGTAAAGCGGTTCATGGCATGGATCCTTCACTAGGCGTCAATGCTGGATTATATCTACTTAAATTCTTGTCTTCTTTAAATTTAGATAAAAGTGCAAAAGATTTTGTTGAATTCAATAATCGTTATCTCTTTGATTCTCATTTTGGAGAAAAAATGGGTATGAAATTCCATACAGATGTAATGGGAGACGTTACTACTAATATAGGAATTATTAAATACGATAATAAAGAAGCTGGAAGATACGGTGTGAACTTAAGATATCCTCAGGGATTTGAATTTGAAGAGGCTGTTGAAAGATTTACTAATGAAATTAAAGACATCGGATTTAGCCTTGAACTTGGAAAAGTTCAAAAGCCACATTATGTAGATAAAGATGATCCATTTGTGGAGAAACTTGTCAAAGCATATAGAAACCAAACTGGCGATATGACTGAACCTTACACGATTGGTGGGGGGACTTATGCTAGAAACCTAGACAAAGGCGTCGCATTTGGTGCTATGTTTGAAGATACTGAAGATTTAATGCATCAAAAAAATGAATATATGACTAAAAAACAATTGATTAACGCAACCAGTATTTATTTAGAGGCAATTTATGCTTTATGTGTGGAGGGATAAACGATGACAAAAGTTTTTATTAACGGGGAATTTTTGAACGAAAAAGACGCTAAAGTATCTTACGAAGATCGTGGTTATGTATTTGGCGATGGAATCTATGAATATATTCGTGCTTACGAAGGAAAATTATTTACAGTTAAAGAACACTTTGAACGATTTTTGAGAAGCGCAAATGAAATTGGCCTAGATTTAGGATATACAGTAGATGAGTTAATTGATTTAGTTCGTCAATTATTAAACGAAAATAATGTGAAAAATGGTGGAATTTATATTCAAGCAACTAGAGGTGTAGCGCCTCGTGAACATTCCTTCCCGACGCCTCCAACAAAACCAGTAATCATGGCATTTACTAAGAGTTATGACAGACCATATGAACAATTAGAAAACGGAGTATATGGTGTGACAACTGAAGATATTCGTTGGTTACGTTGTGATATAAAAAGTTTAAATCTTTTAGGAAATGTATTAGCAAAAGAATATGCTGTTAAATATAACGCTACAGAAGCGATTCAACATCGAGGTGAGACAGTTACAGAAGGTGCATCTAGTAACGTTTATGCGATTAAAGATGGTGCAATTTATACGCATCCAATCAATAACTTTATTTTAAATGGTATTACTCGCCGTGTAATAAAATGGATCGCTGAAGATTACGGCATACCATTCAAAGAAGAGACATTTACAGTTGATTTCTTAAAAAATGCTGATGAGGTTATTATTTCTAGTACCTCTGCTGAAGTCATGCCAGTGATTAAAGTGGATGGTCACGATATTGGCAATGGAAAAGTAGGAGATGTAACTCGTAAATTGCAAGAAGGCTTTAATAAGTACATTAAATCACATAGTATTTAAAACCTTAAATTTTAAAATTATTTAAACTTTAAAAATCTTAATAAAATTGTCTTAATTTCTCAATAATTAGTGCTAAAATTATGTTATAATTTATATTAAAGTGATTTAGAAAATACAAGTACTTTCGACTAGTAAAATGTGTCATTTTGTTTCTCATTTTTAGTTGAAATTGACCCTTAAAAATTATAAAATCTTCTATGAGTGATAAATAATGAACGGGCTGATTAAATAAAATATTTAGGGAATTTTATATTATAAAGCCAACTTAAAAAACTGTTATCTAAATATCAATTGAGCGTAAGAGAAAATTAGAATATGCGCTTTTCTATAAATTAGAATATATGGCTCTTGAAAATATATTTCTAGAGCCATTTTCTAATTGAAAGTGAGGTGAACATGTTGGAGCAGTTTTATCAGTTAGGGTGGACGCTTGATTCAGCTGGCGGTGCTTCTGGTGAAGCATATATGGCTGAACAAGATGGACAGAAATTATTTTTAAAACGTAATTCTAATCCTTTTATTGCTGCATTGTCTGCAGAAGGAATTGTACCTAAACTTGTATGGACGAAAAGAATTGAAACAGGAGAAGTTGTTACCGCACAGCATTGGAAGAACGGTAGAGAATTAAAATCTGATGAAATGGATCAAACCAGAGTAGCGAAATTACTCAATAAAATTCACAGTTCTAAACCATTGTTAAGCATGCTTAAACGTATGGAAATGGAACCTATCACTCCTGATATCATGTTAAATAAAATTAATGCCTCTTTATCTAGAGAAGTTCTAACTCACCATGTTGTTAGAAAAGCTTTAACTTATTTAGAAGATCATATTCCAAATTTAGATTCACGCTTTTTTACTGTAGTACATGGAGATGTTAACCATAACAATTGGTTATTGTCTGATAGAGATGAATTGTATCTCGTTGATTGGGAAGGGGCAATGATTGCAGACCCAGCTATAGATATAGGTATGCTGCTTTACAACTATGTTCCTCAATCTAAATGGTCAAAATGGTTTGATACATATGGCCTAGAAGAGAGTATCAATTTAAATAAACGTATGAAATGGTATACAGTGATTCAATCCATTGGTATGGTTCAATGGTATGAAGAACAAAAACGATATAAAGATATGAATATGTGGTTGAAATTCTTAAATGAAGTTATGAATAGCAACTTATTTATATAAGGAGTAATTTAATATGAGAGTTCGATACAAACCTTGGGCAGAAGATTATTTAAAAGAACATCCTGACCTAGTAGACATGGACGGTACTCACGCAGGCCGTATGTCTGATTGGTTTGACACAGAACAACCAATATATATAGAAATTGGCTCAGGAATGGGGCAGTTTATAACTACTTTAGCTTCTAAACATCCAGAAATTAATTTTGTATCAATGGAACGTGAGAAAAGTGTCATGTATAAAGTTCTTGATAAAACAAAAGAACTTAATTTAACTAATCTTAAAATGATTTGTAATGATGCTATTGAGTTAAATGAATATTTTAAAGATGGAGAAATTTCAAGAATATACCTTAATTTCTCAGACCCTTGGCCAAAGAAACGTCATGCAAAAAGACGTCTTACATATCACACATTCCTTGCTCTATATAAGCAGATTCTCAAGGACGATGGAGAAATTCACTTTAAAACAGACAATCGTGGTTTATTTGCATATAGTCTTGAGAGTATGTCGCAATTTGGGATGTATTTTACAAAAATGAATTTAAACCTACATGACGAAGATGATGAAGATAATATTCTAACAGAATATGAGAAAAAGTTTTCTGATAAAGGCTCAAGAATCTATCGTATGGAAGCAAAATTTCACAAGGATTTATAAAGTCCTTAAAGAAGAAAATAATATAACTATTGTCTTAAATAGAACGTCTACAAAGTTACAAACTTTGTAGGCTTTTTTTATTTTACCTAATAAACTATTTCAAAATGAGAATCAAATTTTGTATACTCAAACTTCTATGAGATTGACTGGGAACTTAAACTTTCCTATAAAATGCTTACATTTGATTTTAATAGTGACTTATAATAATTTTTAATAAAAGATGTAATTTACATCATTTCTATGAGAAGTTCAATAATGTCAAGGAGGCGTTATCTTTGAAATTAGGGCGATTTACTCCCCATTATTTAAGAGGTGGAAACACTAATATAGATGGTGGGGCGATGTTTGGTGTTGTTCCCAAACCGTTATGGACTAAAAAATACAAAGTAAATGATAAGAATCAAATTCATACTCCGACACATCCTATTTTAATTCAAACTAGTGATAAGAATATTTTAATCGATACGGGTATTGGTAATGGTAAACTTTCAGATAAACAACAAAGAAATAGTGGTGTTGAATATGAGAGCTTAATAGATGAGGATTTAAAACAATTAGGTTTAACAACCTCTGATATTGATATGGTCTTAATGACCCATCTTCACTTTGATCACGCTTCTGGTTTAACAGATAAAGATGGACATGCAATTTTTGACCGAGCTACACATTTCATACAGCAAGACGAGTGGCATGAATTTCTTTCACCTAACATAAGAAGTCAAGCTACTTATTGGAGTTATAATCAAGGGGATTATAAGGAAAGGTTAATTTTATTTGAAAATGAGATAGAACCTTATCCTGGTATAAAGATGAAGCACACAGGCGGGCACAGTTTCGGTCACTCAATCATTACGATTGAAAGTGATAATGAATACGCTGTGCATATGGCTGATATATTACCGACTACTGCTCATCTTAATCCACTTTGGGTGACAGCTTATGATGACTATCCGATGCAATCCATTAGAGAAAAGGAACGATTAATCCCATATTTCATGCATCATAATTATTGGTTCTTGTTTTATCATGATGAAAATTATTTTGCGGTAAAATACCAAGATGACTTCAAAACAATTGATACATTTATTTCTAGACAATAAAAAAAGGTTATCGTTTGATAAAATATTCAAACGATAACCTTAATTATAGAATGCTATAACTCGATAATATCGATAACTTGACCAGAATTAGCATCGGCATAAAACTCATAGTCTACTAATTTACCATCATGATAAGCTGTAATACCACCTTGATAGATAGGTTGGTTATGATTAACATTATTCAAGACAATAGGTTGATGTACTACATAAGAGCCTTTTACGTTTCTAAAATACGTTTTAACTTCTTTTAATAAGTCATTGGCATTATATAATTTTCGCTTTGTTAAGTAAAATGCTAAACATAGTGAAGTTATAAATGTTACGAAAAGCATCACTATTGCTATACCTTTAAAATTAAAAGACTTCATCATATAATCTCCTCTTATCTAAATTCTTATTCTTAGTTTACCATATTGAAGATGATATAATAGAGTGCAAGGAGTGAGATTGTGTATGATGATAGATAATACGAAAACTTTAGAACGCATAAAACAATTAACAGAGCTTCATGGAGCCCCAGGTTTTGAAGATGAAGTAAGAGATTATATGAAACAAGAAATGAACCCCTATGTTGATGAATTTGTTCAAAATAACATGGGTGGAATTTATGGAGTTAAGAAATCTAAACAAAGCAATGCCCCTAAAGTAATGATTGCTGCACATATGGATGAGATAGGTTTTATGATTACTCATGTAACTGATAATGGTATGATTCAGTTTACTAATTTAGGTGGCGTTGCTAATGATATATGGCAAGGACAAAGACTGAAAGTTAAAAATAGAAATGGCAATGAGATTGTTGGCGTTGTTGCCAATATTCCAAAGCACTTTAGAACAGGTAATGAAGCGGCTCCGGAAATAAAAGATTTAATGTTAGATATCGGTGCTTCATCTCAAGAAGAAGTACGAGAAAGAGGTATTGAAATTGGAGATACAATCGTTCCTGACACATCTTTCACTCAATTATCTGAGTATCGTTATATAGCTAAGGCATGGGATAATCGTTATGGTTGTGTCCTCGCGATAGAAATATTAGAATTGCTCAAAGATATAGAATTAGATGTTGATTTGTATGTAGGCGCTAACGTTCAAGAAGAAGTTGGATTAAGAGGTGCAAAAGCGGCTGCTGAGCAAATTAAACCTGATATTGCCTTCGTGGTAGATTGTTCCCCAGCTAATGATATAAAAGGGAAACAACAACTCTCTGGTGCACTAGGGGAGGGCACATTAATTCGTATTAAAGATGGTACAATGATATTGAAGCCACGCTTTAGAGATTATTTATTAAAGTTAGCCACAGAAAATGATATTAAACATCAATATTATATTTCTCCAGGTGGTACCGATGGGGGAGAGATCCATAAAGCAAATGAGGGCATACCTACAGCAGTGATTGGCGTTTGCGCAAGATATATACACAGCACGGATGCAGTTTTTGATATAAGAGATTACTACTCAGCTAGACAACTATTAAAAGAATGTATAACTCATTTAAATCATCATCAAATAGAAGTACTAAAATTTGGTTAAGGAGTGTAGAACAAGTGAAACAACTTGATACAGAACAACAATTTGAAGAATTAAAACAAGGTAATACTGTCTTTGAATTTACCGCTGATTGGTGCCCAGACTGCAAAGTTATAGAACCTGATTTACCTAAATTAGAAAACAAATATAAAGACTTTAATTTTGTTTCGGTAGATAGAGACAAATTTATTGATATATGTATTGATAACGATATCCTAGGAATACCCAGTTTCTTAGTTTATAAAAATGGTAAACTTGAAGGTAGCTATATAGGTAAAGAAAGAAAATCTATTGATCAAATTGATGCATTTTTAGCAAAATATATTTAAGTATCAATTTATTTAGAAAATAACGTTATCTATACACCGTATTTTTAGTTTTTTCTGTTATATAGCAGTTATTTATTGTAAACTGTTATAAGGTGCGAAAATAGGAGTGTTTTAAATGAATGTCTTCCAAATGAGAGATAAATTAAAAGCGCGTTTAAATCATTTAGACGTAGACTTTAAATTTGATAGAGAAGAAGAAACTTTAAGAATTTATCGTACAGATAATCATAAAGGTGTCACAATCAAACTCAATGCTATTGTCGCCAAATATGAAGAACAAAAAGATAAAATTATAGATGAAATTGTTTACTATGTAGAAGAAGCAATTGCTCAAATGGGCGATCATTCTTTAGAAAAAATGGAAGATTTAAAAATCATGCCAGTTGTTCGAGCAACAAGCTTTGACAAGAAGACTAAAGAAGGTCATTCATTTATTTATAGTGAACATACAGCTGAAACGAATATTTATTATGCTCTCGATTTAGGTAAATCATACAGATTAATAGATGAAAGTATGTTAAAAACATTAAATATGACTGAACAACAAATTAAAGAAATGTCATTATTCAATGTTAGAAAACTTAAAAATAAATATTCTACTGATGAGGTTAAAGGCAATATTTTTTATTTCATCAATTCTAATGATGGGTATGATGCAAGTCGCATACTTAATACGTCATTCTTGAATGAAGTCCAAGAACAATGTGAGGGTGAGATGTTAGTTGCAGTTCCTCACCAAGACGTGTTAATTATTGCTGATATACGTAATAAAACAGGTTACGATGTCATGGCTCATTTGACAATGGAATTCTTTACTAAAGGTTTAGTACCAATTACTTCATTATCATTTGGCTATGACAAGGGACACTTAGAACCAATATTTATTCTAGGAAAAAATAATAAACAAAAACGTAATCCTGATGTTATACAGAGATTAGAAGCGAATAGAAAGAAATTTAATAATAAAGATAATCAATAGAAATGGAGTTTTATAGATGAACTTATTTTATAATCCACAAGGTGTAGGAGATGTAGCTTTTTTACAGATTGAACCTACAGATGGTGCATTTGATTACAACAAGAAAGATGATGTAGTCGAAATCACTCAAGATGGGCAAGTTGTTGGTTTCAATATCTTTAACGTATCAGATAAAATAAAAATAGAAGGAAACGGTCATATCAAATTAACTTCAGAAATTATTGAGGCGTTACAACAATCTATTAATAATTCTGGATTTAACTATCAATTAGATACTGATTTATCACCTAAGTTTGTAGTTGGATATGTTGAAACTAAAGAAAAACATCCTGATGCGGATAAATTAAGTGTTTTAAAAGTTAATGTTGGTAATGAAACTTTACAAATTGTTTGTGGTGCACCTAATGTAGCAGCTGAACAAAAAGTAGTAGTAGCTAAAGTAGGTGCTGTAATGCCAAGTGGAATGGTTATCAAAGATGCTAAATTACGTGGTGTTGATTCAAGTGGTATGATTTGTTCAATGAAAGAATTAGATTTACCAAATGCACCTCAAGAGAAGGGTATTATGGTATTAAATGATGATTATGAAATTGGGCAAGCATTTTTTGAATAATAAAGAAAGGTAGTGAAATTATGAGCTGGTTTGATAAATTATTTGGCGAAGATAATGATTCAAATGACGACCTGTTACGTAAAAATAAAAAAAGAAGACAGGGCACTCAATCTCAACAAAATAATCAAGACTCATTACTGCCTCAAAATAATGATATTTATAATCGCCCAAGAGGTAAATTTAGATTTCCTATGCATGTATCTGAAGAAGCTTCATATAACGATCTAGATAATGATAAAAAATATGAAACTTCTGAATACAATGCTAATTATGGTTCAAGAACATATGACACACAAGATGATGACTCTACACGTAATTTAGTTGATAATTCTGGAAAAAGACATCGCCGTAGACGTTCATCTCAAATGCGTGAGCATGATCATATTAATCAACATTCAAATCGTAATGAAAATCAAATGCATCATCGCGAGTCAAGTCGTTCTAAAAGAAGTTCTAATAACAGTCAATCTGATGATTATCGTTCATATAATAATAAGTCAAATTCTCGCATGAAATTACAATCTGAACGTTTGAAATCTAACAGTAAACTCCAATCCTCTACGAATTCTGAACTTACATATCATGGCGGTAGTTTCAAAGCGAGCGACGTTCCGTCAGCTATTTTTGGAACTAAGCAACGACGTCCTTTAGAAAACGGAGTGATTCCACCTAAACAAGATTCTCTACAAAATAGCAATAATGCAACTAGTAAATCACAAAGGAATCAACCTAAAAATGCACATGATGTAAACATGTATCGTCAATCTATAAATAAACAAATGGGCTATCAATCTGAAGAATCATCATCTAAAGATAATCAACCTCAACCAAAAATCCATGCCAAAACTTCAGATACAGAACAGACACAGAAAACATCTTCAAGTCATCTTCAATCTAACAATCATTCAGCGCAAAAGTCTGAAGGACGAACACCTAATTATTCTAAAAAAGATAACACTGTTAATATTGAAAATATCTATGCTTCACAAATCGTTGAAGAAATCAGACGTGAAAGAGAACGTAAAGTCCTTCAAAAAAGAAGATTTAAAAAAGCGCTTCAACAAAAGAGACAACAAAATAAAGACAATGAAGAAGATCAAATTCAAAAAGCAATTGATGAAATGTACGCGAAACAAGCACACCAATACATTGGTGAAAGCTCTCTAGATGAAGACCATAATGATGAGGATATGAATGACGGACAGTCTAATAATGTGTCAGAAAGAACTACAACAACTTCATTCAAAGAAGACCAAATTGGCGCTTCGTCGTACAATTATGAAGAAATCAACCTTGATGATGAACAACATATTCAAAAGGTAAATGACGAAGATGTGCATGTAAGTGATGCCTCTAGCGAAAATGCTACTGAGGAAACTAGTGTTGATAAAGCACACAACGATAATGTAGAGGATGCTCAATTCCAAGAATTACAACCATCAGAATCGACTTCTCACCTTGAAAATGAAAATTCACAACAGCAAGAACACTATAATAATGCAATTAACCAAAGTGTTGATAATGAGAAGGAGTATGCTAAACATAGACAGAAAAACGATGATGATTTTAAAGAATCAGCTTCTTCATTAAGTACAAGTGAGATAAATAGTGATAGTTCTTCGTCGATAGTAAATGCTTCAAATAATGATACTATGGCTTCCACGGTTAATTCAAAACATAGTATGACAGCTAATGAAGGTCAATCATTTGGTAGCAGTGTGGCTCAAGAATCGGAATTAAATAGACCAACAACTCAATCGCAATCAAAAGATGTTTCAACACATAAACCGCGATTTGCAGGTAGTAAACCATTTAATGTGGTAATGACGCCTTCAGATAAGAAACGTATGATGGATAGTAAAAACAATAGTAGAATTAATGTTCCCGAATTAAAACCTGAACAACAAATTGATCAATCTACTGAAATGGATTCTAGTGAGAGTCAATTTACTTCTGAGAATAATTTAAATGAAAGTGAAACAAATCAACAAACTTCACATGAGTACCAAACTCAATCTGAATCAAACGACGACGGTATTACAGGTGTGTCTACAAGTGACAATGTTAACAATAAGCATATTCAACAGCATACTCAAAGCACATCTCATAATGAAACTAGTGGAAGAAGTAGCGGTAATTATTACTCAGAAACTGTAAAAGATAATGATGACACTAACCTAAATAATAATAAAACTTCTGCAACAGGAATTACTCATCAGGAAGTAAAAGAACAAGCATCCAATTCTTATAAAAACCAACAAGAGTCACCTCAAGATAAGCAACAAGGAATTAGAAAAGGACCTAATATTAAATTGCCTAGCTTTGATTTATTAGAAGAACCTGAACCACACGAAGTTGATGAAGAATGGATAGAAGAGAAGAAACAGGAATTAAATGATGCACTTTATTATTTCAATGTGCCCGCAGAGGTTAAAAATGTAACAGAAGGGCCAAGTGTTACAAGATTTGAATTATCTGTAGAAAAAGGTGTGAAAGTTTCAAGGATTACTGCACTTCAAGACGATATTAAAATGGCATTAGCTGCCAAAGATATACGTATTGAAGCGCCAATTCCTGGAACAAGTCTTGTAGGTATTGAAGTACCAAATCAAGACCCAACTAAGGTTAACTTACGTTCTATTATAGAAACACCTAAATTTAAAAATACAGAGTCTAAATTAACTGTAGCGATGGGTTATCGAATTAATAATGAACCATTATTAATGGATATCGCTAAAACGCCTCATGCACTTATTGCCGGAGCAACAGGCTCAGGTAAATCGGTTTGTATCAATAGTATCTTAATGTCATTATTATATAAAAATCACCCTGAAGAATTACGCTTACTATTGATTGATCCTAAGATGGTGGAATTAGCACCATACAATGATTTACCACATTTAGTTTCTCCTGTAATTACAGATGTGAAAGCTGCTACTCAAAGTTTAAAATGGGCAGTAGAAGAAATGGAGAAACGCTATAAATTATTTGCTCAATATCACGTAAGAAATATTACTGCATTTAATAAAAAGGCACCTTATGAGCAAAGAATGCCAAAAATTGTTATAGTAATTGATGAGTTAGCCGACTTGATGATGATGGCACCTCAAGAAGTAGAACAATCAATTGCACGTATTGCTCAAAAAGCACGTGCATGTGGTATTCATATGTTAGTGGCTACACAAAGACCTTCAGTAAATGTTATTACGGGTCTGATTAAAGCAAATATTCCTACTAGAATTGCCTTTATGGTATCTTCAAGCGTGGATTCAAGAACAATTCTAGATAGTGGTGGCGCGGAACGCTTATTAGGATATGGTGATATGCTATATCTAGGAAGTGGAATGAATAAGCCAATTCGTGTTCAAGGTACATTCGTTTCTGATGAGGAAATAGATGATGTCGTTGACTTTATTAAACAGCAGCGAGAACCTGAATACTTATTTGAAGAAAAGGAATTATTAAAGAAAACACAATCTCAAGCACAAGATGATTTATTCGATGACGTGTGCGAGTTTATGGTGAATGAAGGACATATATCAACTTCATTGATTCAAAGACATTTCCAAATTGGTTACAATAGAGCAGCTAGAATTATAGATCAATTAGAGCAGTTAGGTTATATATCAGGTGCTAACGGTTCTAAACCAAGGGATGTTTATATTACTGAAGCGGATTTAAATAAAGAATAAATTGAGTAAGGAGTATTAAAATGACGCACTATCATTTTGTCGGAATTAAAGGCTCCGGCATGAGTTCATTAGCACAAATCATGCATGATCTTGGTCATGAAGTCCAAGGTTCAGACATAGAAAAATACGTATTTACCGAAGTTGCTCTACGTAACAAAGGCATCAAAATTTTACCTTTTGATGTTGAAAATATTAAAGAAGGCATGGTTGTCATTCAGGGTAATGCATTTTCAGACAATCATGAAGAAATAGTTAAAGCTCATGAATTAAAACTTGATGTCATTAAATATCATGACTTCCTAGGTCATGTTATCAATCAATATACATCTGTAGCTGTTACAGGTGCTCACGGTAAAACTTCAACAACTGGTCTATTGTCACATGTTATGAACGGAGATAAAAAGACATCATTCTTAATTGGTGATGGTACTGGCATGGGATTGCCTGGAAGCGATTATTTTGCATTCGAAGCTTGTGAGTACCGTAGACATTTCTTAAGTTATCATCCAGATTATGCGATTATGACGAATATTGATTTTGATCATCCAGATTATTTTAAAAATATTGAAGATGTCTATGATGCTTTCCAAGATATGGCTCATAACGTTAAGAAGGCCATAATTGCATGGGGTGATGATGACTATTTACGTAAATTAGAGGCTGATGTACCAATTTATTATTATGGTTTTAAAGAGACTGACGATATTTATGCTAAAAATATTCAAATCACCGAAAAAGGTACTCAGTTTGATGTTTATACTAACGGGGAATTTTATGATCAGTTCTTATCACCACAATTTGGTGACCATAATATTTTAAATGCGCTTTCAGTTATTGCGATTAGTTATTTAGAAAAGATGAATGTTGACAACATTAAAGATGCATTAGTCACTTTTGGTGGTGTAAAACGTCGCTTTAACGAAACAAAAGTATCTAATCAAGTATTAGTAGACGATTACGCTCACCATCCTAGAGAAATTAGTGCTACAATTGAATCAGCTAGAAAGAAATATCCACAGAAAGAAGTAGTAGCTGTCTTCCAACCTCACACGTTCTCTAGAACTCAAGCTTTTCTAGACGAATTCGCATCTAGTTTAAGTAAAGCAGATCGCGTATTCTTATGTGAAATTTTTGGTTCTATTAGAGAAAATACAGGTGAATTAACTATACAAGATTTAATTGAACGTATTGACGGCTCGTCGCTAATAGATGAAAATAGTATTGACATATTAAAAGAATTTGATAACGCAGTCATTTTATTTATGGGCGCTGGTGACATTCAAAAGTTACTTAAAGCTTATTTAGAAAAATTAGGCGTAAAAAATGAGTTTTAATATGTTTATAATAAAACATCATGGGTATTAAATATTAATGACTTTTATTTTATGGTATTTAGGAGGCGTTTTTAATGGATTGGATTTTACCAATTGCAGGAATTATCGCTGCGATAGCGTTCTTAATTTTATGTATCGGTATCGTTGTAGTTTTAATTTCTGTTAAGAAAAATTTAGATTACGTGGCTAAAACACTTGATGGTGTTGAAGGTCAAGTTCAAGGTATTACTCGAGAAACTACTGATTTACTTCATAAAGCAAATCGCTTAACTGAAGATATTCAAGGTAAAGTGGATCGTTTAAATTCTGTTGTAGATGCTGTTAAAGGTATCGGCGACTCAGTTCAAACTTTAAATGGTTCTGTAGACCGAGTAACTAACTCAATTACGCACAATATTTCTCAAAATGAAGATAAAATTTCTCAAGTAGTTCAATGGTCAAATGTGGCAATGGAAATTGCTGACAAATGGCAAAATAGATACTACCGTAGAGGAAGTGCAAACTACAAAGCAAACACTGTAGCTGACGATGCAAATCATAGCTATTCAAATTCAGAATACAATTCTGATCATAGTTACACTACACGTGTTAACAAATAATTAATACGAATGAATTAAATGCACTTAAATGAGGTTTTTACTTATTTAAGTGCTTTTGTTTTAGGAGGAATCGTTATGGAACACTATAACCGCGATAATTTTGAGAGAAATAATACAGGTCGTGATTTATATAACCGTACGTCACGCAATTCATCAAATACGCCTAAACGTAAAGACTTCGTAGTAAGTTTTATTGCTAGTGCAATCGTTGGCTCTGCTTTAGGTCTTTTTTATAAAAATAAAGTATATAAAAAAACAGATGAATTAAGAGATAAAGAACAAGATTTAAGAAATAAAGTACTTAATTATAAAGAACAGGCAGAAAACACCGTTAATTCAGTAAGAGATAGAGTAGAGAACTTTAGAAATCGTTCTAAAGATGGTTTAACTTCTGATGAATTACAAGCACAAAAAGTAGCAATCCAAAGAGAAGTTAGTGACAATAATCTATCAGATCAATCACCTGAGGCTCAAGAAATTCAAGAAGCTAAATTAGAAGCTACTAAAGACGACTTTGAACAACAAAATAAACCATCAGCTACAGAATT
>NZ_KV798369.1:909042-1149222 GCF_001809655.1 Staphylococcus sp. HMSC055A09 | reverse complement strand
AAATTAGCTGACCAGTCACCAGAAGCACAAGAGATACAGGAAGCTAAAGCCGAAGCACAAGAACAACAAAATAAACCATCAGCTACAGAATTAACAGCTCAACAAAATGCGATTCAACAAGAATCAAAATTAGCTGACCAGTCACCAGAAGCACAAGAAATACAGGAAGCTAAAGCTGAATCACATAAGGAAGATAGTCAAGAAGCATCACATATCGAAAGTGATAAAAAACCATCAGCTGAAGAAATAGCTATTGCTCAAACAGCTATTAAAAAAGAATCAAGTGATAATGATTTAGCTGATCCTACTACTAAAGAAGGCAAAAATGAAGATGCCCATCAAAAAACGCAAGCAGAAAATTTAGCTACAGCTGCTAAAACAAAAAACGATAAAATCACTAATGACAGCCAAGTTGCTAAAAATACAAATGATCTCACAAGTGAATCAAGTGTACCTAAATCTGCTGACAAAGAGGTACCTAATTTAGTTACAAAGAAAAATGAGAATGACACAGGTTCAAGTGATGGTTCATTTGCAAATCGACTAGCTACAGCTGCAAAAGCAAAAAAATCTAAACTAACTAAAGGATCTAAAGAATCACAGCTCACTGAAGCATTATTAGCTGAACCAGCATTACCTAAAGGTAAGAAAAATAATAATGTACCTAATCTTGTAACTCAAACTACTAAGCAATCAACAAACTCTAAAAAAGGTCAATCTTCTACCTCTAAAGAAGATAAAGTAAATAAATCACAAGAAAGTGCGACATTCGATAAAGGCGTAGTTACCCATGAGAATTCTATAAAAGGTACTCAAAAATCTAATAGTAAAGGTAACAAAACAAACGCAAAATCTAATAAAAAGGCAAATACAAGTAAAAAACAAAGTAATACGCCTAAACAAAACAACAGAACTCAAAAACAACAAAATCAATCAAATAATAATCAACAAAAAGTTGAGAAAGCAAATAGCAAGATTGAAAAACGTACATTCAATGATTAATTAAACTTACAATATATATTTAAGCTGAGGCATTATCATATTGTCTCAGCTTTTTTATTTTCTAATTCATAATTAAATGTTGAAAAGTTTTCACAAAATTGTATATTGTAGTTGACGTTTTTAGAAAATTTTATATTTTCTGTAAACATGTGCTTGAACAATAAAAATGAAATTGTTAGAATTAAGTCTAAATACTTTTATTTTATCGCTTTAAAGTAATATACTTTCATACATAACTATATCTTAGAGGTGAGTAGAAATGACTAATAAATTGGAAGAATATAGAGAGGAAATTGTCTCATTAAACTATCAAATTTTAGATTTGTTATCTAAAAGAGGCGAGTTAGCTCAAAAAATTGGAGAAGAAAAAATTAAACAAGGAACTCAAGTATATGATCCTCAACGTGAAAAAGAAATGATTAATGATTTATTGGATCGAAATGAGGGTCCATTTAATGATAATGTAATCAAGCAGTTGTTTAAAGAAATTTTTAAAGCCTCTACTGATTTACAAAAATCTGAAAACGAAAAACATCTATACGTATCACGAAAATTAAAACCTGAAGATACTATTGTGAAATTTGATAATGGTGGCATAATTGGTGATGGTAATAAATCATTTGTATTTGGACCTTGTTCAGTTGAATCACAAGAACAAGTAGATGCTGTTGCTAAAGATTTACAATCTAGAGGAGAAAAATTTATTAGAGGTGGAGCATTTAAACCACGTACATCTCCTTATGATTTCCAAGGACTTGGTGTAGAAGGATTAAAAATCCTTAAAAATGTAAAAGATAAGTTTAATCTTAATGTAGTCAGTGAAATTGTAAATCCTAATGACTTTGAAGTAGAAGACGAATATTTAGATGTTTTCCAAATTGGTGCACGTAATATGCAGAACTTTGAACTGTTAAAAGAAGCTGGTCGCACAAACAAACCAATTCTTTTAAAACGAGGTCTATCTGCAACAATTGAAGAGTTTACTTATGCAGCTGAATACATTGCTTCTCAAGGCAACAGAAATATTATTTTATGTGAACGAGGAATACGTACATATGAAAAGGCGACTCGTAATACACTTGATATTTCTGCAGTACCTATTTTAAAACAAGGTACACACTTACCAGTAATGGTTGATGTAACTCATAGTACAGGCAGAAAAGATATTATGCTACCAACTGCAAAAGCAGCATTAGCCGTTGGTGCTGATGGCGTAATGGCTGAAGTTCATCCTGATCCATCAGTTGCATTAAGTGATGCTGGACAACAAATGGATTTGAATGAGTTTAATGATTTCTACAATGAACTTAAGCCACTTGCAGATATGTATAATGCTAAAAAGTTAAAATAAACATTTTGCAATCATTTATACTAAATTGACTACTCAGTTATTCTTTTCTTGAATAGTGATGTAGTCTTTTTATTTTTTAATGAATTTAACTTAAATTAAATTTTCAATTTTTATTTATTTAAAATTTTTAAGCGAAAAGTATATAATATAAATGAATTGCACTTGCTTTTTCTGACAGAAATGTGACAAAAGAACAAAATCATTTCACAATAACCATAAATATGATAAACTTTGAAAATGATATGAAAACACGATATTATAAGCAATGAAACGCTTACAAGGAGGAAATTATGACTGTAACGATTTATGATGTAGCTAGAGAAGCTCGTGTGTCGATGGCAACTGTATCACGTGTAGTTAACGGCAATCAAAACGTAAAACCTGAAACGAGAAACAAAGTCAATGAGGTCATCAAGAAGCTAAATTATAGACCTAACGCAGTTGCACGAGGACTTGCAAGTAAACGTACTACAACTGTAGGTGTGATAATTCCAGATATTTCAAATGTTTATTATTCACAACTCGCGCGAGGTCTTGAGGATATTGCAACAATGTATAAATATCACTCAATCATCTCCAATTCTGATAATGACCCTGAAAAAGAGAAAGAAATCTTTAATAATTTATTAAGTAAACAAGTTGATGGTATTATTTTCCTTGGTGGTACTATTTCAGAAGAAATTAAAGATTTAATTAATCAATCTTCAGTTCCAGTTGTGGTATCAGGAACAAATGGTAAAGATGATCATATTGCATCAGTTAATATTGATTTCAAACAAGCTGCTGAAGAAGCCACTCAACATATGATTGAAAAAGGTGCTAAGAAATTTGCACTTGTTGGTGGCGATTATTCTAAAAAAGCACAAGATGATGTATTACAAGGTTTAACAAAAGTTTTAAATCAACATCATTTAGAACTTGATGAGGCATTACATTTCTCTGGTAAAGAAAGCTATAAAGAGGGAATCAAAGCATTTGAAAAATTACAAAATAATATGCCTGATGCTATTCTTTCAATTAGTGACGAGCAGGCAATTGGTATTTTACACAGCGCATTAGATGCTGGGGTTAATGTACCTGAAGACTTACAAATTTTAAGCTTTAACAACACACGTTTAGTCGAAATGGTACGCCCACAACTATCTAGTGTTATACAACCACTATATGATATCGGTGCAGTAGGCATGAGATTATTGACAAAATATATGAATGAAGAAGACATTGAAGAACCAAATGTAATTCTTCCTCACAGAATAGAATATCGTGGAACGACTAATTAAAATTATAAATGATTGTTAAGTGAAGAGAAAACGTAAATATAAATTTTAAAAGGGTACTTGATGTTTCAACATGATTCATTGAGCACCCTTTTTAATATATTATTAAATATCGCTATAACGTTCATACCAACTTGCAACCTGTTTAGCAATTCTAAGATTTTTATCAGATATTTCTTTAGTTCTTGGAATATAAGCATAATCATTTAAACGATCTTCCCAGCGTTTTGGTAGTTTGACAGTACTATATAACTTCCATTTATTAATCCAATTTAACGGGAGGTAACCTTGTTGAATAGGCTCCCCGATTAAACTTAAAAAGACGTGACTCCAAGCTCGAGGGACAACTCTCCAAATATTATAACCTCCGCCCCCGAACATTAATACTTTATGATTACAATAGCGTTTTGCTAAATCTTGGATTATATATGGAATAGAATATAGGCTATTTAATGTACAGTTCATGTGTGTAAGTGGATCTCTATAATGGATATCTACACCATGAACGCTTAAAATGATATCAGGCTTAAAAGCTGCAACTAATGGTTCTACAGTTTCTTTAAATACCTCTAGATAAGAGGCATCTTCAGTATAAGGTTCAAGAGGCACATTTACCGTATAACCATATCCTATATCTTCACCACGTTCAGTATAATGACCAGAGCCCGGGAATAAAAATTTTCCTGTCTCATGAATGGAATAAGTCATAATTCTATTGTCTGTATAAAAGCTCCATTGTGTACCATCTCCATGATGTGCATCTGTATCAATAACCATGACGCGTTGATGATATTTTTCAACTAAATACTTTGCAGTTATAGCAACATCATTATAAATGCAAAAGCCATTCGCTCGTCCGGGTAGTGCGTGATGTAAACCACCACCGAGATGGCATCCATTAATAAATGTTCCATCCATGATACAATCCGCTAAATTAAGCGCTCCTCCTACAATCCGAGCGCTATGACGATGCATATGTTTAAATTGAAGCGTATCATCACCATTGAGTCCATATTTCTTTGCCTCGTGTTCACTTAATATACCATGTGATGCGTGACGAATAGCTTGAATATAATCATATTGATGAATTAATGCGAGTTCTTCATCTGTAGCTATACGTGGTATTACGATATGCTCATCCTTTAAAAAGTTCGCGTCCTTTAACAACTCAGTCGTTAGTTTAAGCCTCATTTGATTGAAAGGGTGTTCGTTACTAAAGCGGTATTGTAAGAGATCTTCAGAATAAACATAACCAGTACTTAAATTTTTATTTGGCATGATGCTCCCCCCGTAACAACATTCTCACTATTTTGATTAACTTTATTTGAATGCGAGATATTTAACTATGATACTTTTGAAATTAGATACTTTTGTAGTATGTCAAAAGAAGAATTTATTTTTATATCTAAGATCGTCAAAAGCTTGTTGTTGTGACAAAGTGATACGTTTGCCAATACGTGCCATTAAACAATTAGCAGGGTGGCTAGTGATTTCAGGATCATCTGTAGCAAAAATTTCTAATCCACCTTTAGACATTAACTTTTGCATCAATTTCTTATACTCGAAAACATCTAGCTGTGCTTGATCCAAATCCCAATGCCAATAATATTCAGTAGTCAATACAATATAATCTTCAAATTCATCCGCAGATAAACTAGTCGCAATAAGCTCGCCACCTAAATGTAAGTGACGGTATGTAGGACTTATCTCTATGGCTCCTAGTTCAATTAAATAGGTCAAATGACCCTCGGACCATCTTTCGAATTCATCAGGATAATGATATGTCACATATCCCACGATATGCTTGTCTTGACGAATGATATAGACACGACCTTCAGGTAGTTCAGTAATCTCTAAAAGTGCTTCATACTGATCCTGAGGTAGGCGGAATGCATTAAGCTGGTTATCTAAAGTAAGCGTTTTCAAAAAATTGTACGAAATAGGTCCTTCAATGACAAAAGTAGTGTCACTTAGTTTAAGATTCTTAGTTACATAAGTTTTAACATGTCTCACGTTATCATCTCCTTATGCAGGTGACTTAACTTGTTATTAAACTTATTATATATAAAAAGGTTGTACATGAACAATTAAATAGTAATAGAATACAAAGATTTTTGAAAAATGTGAAAATTATATGTATAATTACTTTTAAAGGAAGCGATTTCATAAACAAGGGGGATTTAATTATGAAAGTTGAAGTGTATAAAAGAGAACCAGGGGATTATAATTTAGAGAATTATAATGAAGCATATCAAAATTTCGATTGGAAAGAGATAGAAAAATCATTTTCTTGGTATGAAACAGGAAAAATGAATATGGCGTATGAATGTATCGATCGTCATGTTGATAACGGAAAAGGGGAAAAAATAGCCTTAAATTATAAAGATGAGAAACGTAAAGAATCATACACTTATAGTGATTTAAAAAAGTTATCAAATCAAGCAGCTAATGTTCTTAAAGATAAGGAGGATGTTAAAAAAGGAGATCGCGTTTTTATCTTTATGTCTCGTACACCTGAATTATACTTTGCGTTCTTAGGTATTTTAAAAATTGGTGCGATTGTGGGCCCATTATTTGAAGCGTTCATGGAGAAGGCTGTAGCAGATCGTTTAGCTAATAGTGAAGCTAAAGTAGTCATTACGAATAAAGCATTACTTCCTAGAATTCCGAAAGATAAATTACCTCATTTAGAAACAATCATTGTTGTAGATGATGACGTTGATGGTGAATACATTGATTTTAATAAAGAAATGGGACAAGCTAGCGAGGAATTTAATATTGAGTGGCTAGCGCCAGATGATGGATTAATTCTTCACTATACATCAGGTTCTACAGGACAACCTAAGGGTGTATTGCACGTCCAACAAGCAATGCTATTACATTATATCTCAGGAAAATACGTATTAGATTTAAAAGAAGATGATGTTTATTGGTGCACTGCTGATCCAGGATGGGTAACTGGTACATCTTACGGAGTCTTTGCTCCTTGGTTAAATGGGGTTACGAATTGCATAGCCGGTGGGCGATTCTCACCTGAATCTTGGTATAGCATGTTAGAAGAATTTAAAGTTACGATATGGTATACCGCACCAACAGCACTTCGTATGTTAATGAGTGCTGGAGACGATATCGTTGAAAAATACGATTTATCATCTGTACGGTCAATTTTATCTGTAGGAGAACCACTAAATCCAGAAGTAATAAAATGGGCGAAAGATGTCTATGATAAACGTGTTTTAGATACATGGTGGATGACTGAAACAGGTGGACATATGATTGTAAATTACCCAACTATGGATATTAAACTAGGTTCTATGGGTAAACCACTACCTGGTATTGAGGCAGCAATCATAGATGATGAAGGTAATGAACTCCCACCTAATCGTATGGGTAATTTAGCAATTAAGAAGGGTTGGCCTTCTATGATGCATTCTATTTGGAAAAATCCTGAAAAGTTTAACTCATACTTTATCGGAGAGTGGTATGTTTCTGGTGACTCTGCTTATAAAGATGAGGATGGATACTACTGGTTCCAAGGACGAGTTGATGACGTTATTATGACAGCCGGAGAACGTGTTGGACCATTTGAGGTTGAGTCAAAATTAGTAGAACATGAAGCCGTAGCGGAAGCAGGTGTTATTGGTAAACCTGATCCAGTTCGTGGAGAAATTATTAAAGCCTTCGTTGCATTAAGACAAGGATATGAACCATCAGATGATTTAAAAGAAGATATCCGTAAATATGTTAAAGAAGGGTTATCAGCACATGCTGCGCCTAGAGAAATTGAATTTAAAGACAAGTTGCCAAAAACACGTTCAGGTAAAATTATGAGACGTGTGCTTAAAGCTTGGGAATTAGATTTAGATGCAGGTGATTTGAGTACAATGGAAGATTAAAATTAATAATTGAGAGCTAAAGTATCAGCTTTAGCTCTCATTTTCAAATAAGTTAAAGTCATTCTTAAGAACGAACATTGATTTGAATAATTCTTGAAATATTCGACAATTGAAATTAAGTCGGTTATCATAAACCATATAAGACGTATCAAAAATAATTTAATATTAATTAATACTACATAATGATCAAGGGGTTGAATCGTTTGGCACATTTATCAGATTTAGAGATTGCAAATCAATCACAATTAAAACCTATTGGAGAAATTGCTGATAAAGCAGGTATATCTGCAGATGCACTTGAACAATATGGACACTATAAAGCTAAAATAGATATTAATCAGATTAAACCTAGAGAGAAAAAAGGTAAAGTTGTATTAGTGACTGCTATGAGTCCTACGCCAGCTGGAGAAGGAAAATCCACAGTTACAGTAGGTTTAGCAGATGCATTTAATGAGTTAAAACAAAACGTGATGGTCGCATTACGTGAACCAGCGCTTGGACCAACTTTTGGTATTAAAGGTGGTGCCACAGGTGGAGGATATGCACAAGTATTACCAATGGAAGATATTAACCTACATTTCAATGGTGATTTTCATGCAATAACAACTGCAAATAATGCATTATCTGCATTTATTGATAACCATCTACATCAAGGTAATGAATTAGGCATTGATCAACGTCGTATCGAGTGGAAACGTGTATTAGATATGAATGATCGTGCACTTCGTTATGTAAATGTTGGATTGGGTGGGCCAACAAATGGTGTTCCAAGAGAAGATGGTTTTAATATTACAGTGGCATCAGAGATAATGGCGATTTTATGCTTAAGTCGTAGTATTAAGGATTTAAAAGAAAAAATTAGTCGTATTACTATAGGTTATACTAGAGATCGTAAACCCGTAACAGTTCAAGATTTAAAAGTAGAAGGGGCACTTGCGTTAATACTTAAAGATGCAATTAAACCCAATTTAGTTCAAACGATAGAAGGTACACCAGCACTTGTGCACGGTGGACCATTTGCTAATATCGCACATGGTTGTAACTCTATATTAGCTACTGAAACAGCTAGGAATTTAGCAGATATCGTTGTTACGGAAGCTGGCTTCGGTTCAGATTTAGGTGCTGAAAAGTTTATCAATATTAAATCACGCGAGGCAGGCTTTGAACCATCAGCGGTAGTGGTAGTTGCTACGATTCGAGCACTAAAAATGCATGGTGGTGTTGCTAAAGATCAACTTAAAGAGGAAAACCTAGAAGCGGTTAAAGCGGGTATTGTAAACCTTGAACGTCACGTTAACAATGTGAAGAAATATGGCCTTGAACCTGTTATCGCTTTAAATGCATTTATACATGATACGGAAGCAGAAACTGAGTTTGTTAAACAATGGGCTCAAGAACAAGGTGTACGCATTGCGTTAACTGAAGTATGGGAAAAAGGCGGTAAAGGTGGAGTTGATTTAGCTCATCACGTACTTGAAGTCATTGATCAGCCTCAAACATTTAAACACTTATATGAATTAGAACAACCACTTGAAAGTAAAATTGAAACAATCGTTAAAGAAATTTATGGTGGTTCAAAAGTTACGTTCAGTAGTAAGGCTCAAAAGCAATTAAAGCAATTTAAAGAAAATGGATGGGACAATTATCCAGTGTGCATGGCTAAAACACAATATTCATTCAGTGATGATCAAACAGCATTAGGTGCTCCAACAGATTTTGAAATTACAATCAGAGAACTAGAAGCAAAAACAGGTGCAGGATTTATTGTAGCGTTAACTGGTGCAATTATGATAATGCCAGGTTTACCTAAGAAACCAGCTGCACTTAATATGGATGTTACTGATGATGGACAAGCGATTGGACTATTCTAATTTTTAAACAATACATTTCTAAAGATAATAAGCACTAGTGATTTTACAAGTCACTAGTGCTTTTTTACTTATTATGACTACGCACCTTGTTGAGGAGGGTGAGTGAGTAAGTGTGATTTAATACGATACTTTTTCGCTTTAATGTATTGTTTTTTTGAAATTTTGCCCTCCACAAGCATACGCTTTAAAACATAACGCTGACGGTGAATACTATAATGTAATATCCGATTACTTTTTAAATTACCTTGGTTATCATACGGAGTATAACCATAAGGACTTTGTAAGAGTCCTACTAAATAAGCGGACTGAGCAATGTTTAAATCTTTGGCAGCTACACCAAATAAGCTATATGAAGCTGATGCTATACCAGTAATATTGGCCCCATTATAATCATGACCAAACGGAACAATATTCAGATAAGTATATATGATTTCGTTTTTAGATAGAAGTTTCTCAAGTCTCATAGCCAAAATAATTTCATTTGCTTTTCTTCTATATGTCTTTTTATCTGTTAAAACTTGGTTTTTAATTAGTTGTTGTGTAATCGTACTACCACCTGATGTTTCATTTGCATCAATAATATCTTGAAACATTGCTCTCATTAATGCTTTAGGTAAGATACCATTATGTTTATAGAAGAGAGTATCTTCAGATGAGGTAAGTGCTTTTATCACATTCGGATTTACAGATTTAGGTCCCACAATCAGAGTATTAAGAGAATGATCATATTCTTCTAAAATATGTTTGTTACTATGATTTATTAGTTCATCGCCTGGAAGGTGTAACACTTTCTGCTTTAACTCTTTATCACTAATAGAGGACGCTTCCTTAGTTAAATGATGGAAGTATATCACTAATGCTAAAATCAATGCGATTCCAATTATGGAGAATACAACAAAAATGCCTACACAAATATGTTTGATTTTCTTATAAATACGTTCGAATTGCACATATCTATCCGTAGATTGTGAAATATTCTTATTGTTGTGCATCGTATACCTCCTAAATTTAGGTATAGTATACCATATTCATGAAGTTGACTTTTAAAATAATGTTATCTATAATTAAATTCAATTCAATATGTTTTGGATACGAGGAGAAGTAGCATTTAAGGAAGATTACAGAGAGTTAGTGGTCGCTGCGAACTAGCATTTGCTTATATGTGAATACACCTCTATAAAGTTATTCAACGTTTCATTAATGAACGTCTCATTAATAAAGTTTTTCAAGAGTACATAAACTCTTGTTAAAGTATGGTGGTACCGTGCATAAGCGCCCTTACATGTTAAGATGTAAGGGCTTTTTTATTTGATTTATATTAAAAATTTATTTTTGAAAAATAAATTAAATGCAATATCAAATACTTTTTATTAAATTACACACTCACGAGTAACCATTTTCAAAACAAAATAATAACTATAAAAATATTAAGGGAGGATGTTAGCAATGGCTAATGCATTAATTGAAGATTTAAAATGGAGAGGTTTAATATATCAACAAACTGACGAACAAGGTATTGAAGATTTATTAAATAAAGAACAAGTTACTTTATATTGTGGTGCTGACCCTACTGCAGATAGTTTACACATTGGACATTTACTACCATTCCTAACATTAAGACGTTTCCAAGAACATGGTCATCGTCCAATCATGCTTATCGGTGGCGGTACAGGTATGATTGGTGATCCATCTGGTAAATCTGAAGAACGTGTTTTACAAACTGAAGAACAAGTGGAAGCTAACGTACAAGGGTTATCAAAGCAAATGCATCGCTTATTTGAATTTGGTACTGATAAAGGTGCGGTTTTAGTCAACAATAAAGATTGGCTTGGACAAATATCTTTAATTAGCTTTTTACGTGATTATGGTAAACATGTAGGCGTCAACTACATGTTAGGTAAAGATTCCATTCAAACACGTTTAGAACACGGTATTTCTTATACTGAATTCACTTATACTATTTTACAAGCTATCGATTTCGGTCATTTAAATCGTGAATTAAATTGTAAAATTCAAGTTGGTGGCTCAGATCAATGGGGTAACATTACAAGTGGTATCGAATTAATGCGCCGTATGTACGGTCAAACTGAAGCGTTTGGTCTTACAATCCCATTAGTAACTAAATCTGACGGTAAGAAATTTGGTAAATCAGAGTCAGGCGCGGTGTGGCTAGACCCTGAAAAGACAAGTCCATATGAATTCTATCAATTCTGGATTAACCAATCTGATGAAGATGTGATTAAATTCTTAAAATACTTTACTTTCTTAGATAAAGAAGAGATTGATCGTTTAGAACAATCTAAAGAAGAGGCGCCACATCTTCGTGAAGCTCAAAAAGCATTAGCAGAAAACGTAACTAAATTTATTCATGGTGAGGAAGCGCTAAATGATGCAATTAGAATTTCTAAAGCTTTATTTAGCGGTGACTTGAAATCATTAACTGGTAAAGAATTAAAAGAAGGTTTCAAAGATGTACCTCAAGTTTCATTATCTTCTGAAACAACAAATATTATTGAAGCGTTAATTGAAACAGGTATTGCTACATCTAAACGACAAGCACGTGAAGATGTTAATAATGGTGCTATCTATATTAATGGCGAACGTCAACAGTCAGTTGATTATGAATTAAGCAATGACGATAAAATTGATAATGAGTTTACAATTATTCGTCGTGGTAAGAAAAAATATTTCATGGTTAATTATCAATAAGTGATGTGTAAAAAATGACCTCCTAATCATCTCATTGGTTGGGAGGTTTATTTTCAATAATAGGAGGTGCGTAGTGTGAATAAAGAACAATTGATGATGAAAAATTTTCGGGATATCTTTAATAAAATTGCTTGGCTAAACAAAGGAAAAATGGAAGAAGCGCTTAAAGGAAATAAACCAAGTGAAGTGCATTGTATTGAAGCAATTGAAGAGCTTAACGAACCTAATGTAAGGCGATTAACAGAAGCATTATTTATGACACGAGGCGCGATAAGTAAACTTACGAAACGTCTTGAGCAAAGAGGCTTAATAGAGAGTTATAAAAATCCTAATAATAAAAAGGAAGTTTATTTTCGGTTGACCGAAGCGGGTCAGCAAATTTACCAAACCCATGAAGAACTTCATAAAGAATTTCAACGTAGGGATCAAGAGGTGTTTGATAATATCACCGAAGACGAATTTAAATCAATGATGCGTTTTGCCGAAAAATATAATGCGCACCTTGATCATGAAATAAAAAAGCAAGGATTATTACATTAAATATGGGGATATTGTAATTTCTTAAATACAATGAAATTGCAGTATCCTAAATTTTTACCGAATTATTGTTGACAAAGAAACAAAACGAGTGTATATTTTGTTGACGAAGAAACAATTTGAACGAAGGAGAATTCAAATGGCAACATCTCATTCTCAATCCAATGGTGTCACTAAAGAGGTAATGACTGCAGCTTGGGCAATTGCTTTAGGCGCCATCGCTCCAATGTTAGATTCAACAATGATAAATATTGCTATTAAACAACTTAATCATACATTTAATAGTTCTCTAGATATTGTTCAGTGGGGAATTACAGGTTACGTATTAGCGCTCGCCATTGCTGTACCATTGTCCGGTTGGTTTATGAATCAATTTAATGGAAAGAAGGTTTTTATTTTAGCAATGGCCGCTTTTGGCTTAACTTCAATATTAGCTGGAGTGAGTTGGAATATTATCGTATTTAATATCTTTAGAATTTTACAAGGATTTAGTGCGGGAGTTATCACAACTTTAATGTTTACATTACTTGTGAAAACAGCAGGGCAAGACCATATTGGTAAGGTTATGGCAGTGGTTAGTACGCCCATGATCTTCGGTCCTATATTGGGCCCTGTTCTTGGAGGATTTATTATCCATTTTGCGAGCTGGCGTTGGATATTTTTTATTAATATCTTTATCGTTATCATTGCAATACCATTGATGAATAAATATGTACCTCAATTTGAACCATTTAATAAAGACAGTAAATTAGATGTAATTGGAATATTATTATTATCATTTATGAGTATCAGCATAATCTATGGTGTGACGAAAGCTTCTGATGATGGTACATTCTTTACTTTGAAACCAATGATATATATTATCATGGGAATACTTTTAACGATTACTTATTGTATTTATAATCGTCTAAGACATTATCATACAGTTCTGCCAATCAATTTATTTACACAAAAGAACTATGCTGCGTCATCTATTGGATTGTTACTTGCCAATATAGGAATTATGGGACCAATGTTAATTATTCCATTATTCTTCCAGAACTTTAAACATTATACTGCTATTGAAGCTTCTTTAGCTTTAATACCACAAGGTCTAGGTATGTTAATTACAAGACCTTATATTGGGAAAATGATTGACCAAATCGGTGCGAAATATGTTGTCATAGTGAGCATTATTATAGCCATGTTTGGTACAATGCCATTGATGTTCGTTTCAAATCACACGCATATTGTATGGTTGTCTTTGATACTTTTTATAAGAGGATGTAGCGTAGGCGGGATAAATCTTGGTCTTACAAGCGATGCTTATCAAGGCATTGACGATAAACAAATTGCCGAAGCGGGTGTAGGGATTAATATGATTGAAAATATTGGTTCTAGTCTAGGTACAGCCATTATCGCAACTGTAGTAGCATCTATGTTAGCACTAAATCATCCATCAATTTTTCAAAGTTTAAGAGCTTATCATGCAGGTTTCTTAGTCTCAACTATAGCATTGTTACTTATCGTTTTACCTGCGTTATTTCTTACGCATAAATCCAATGAAATTGAATTATAAATACAGAAAAGCCAAGAGACACTATTATTAATGTCTCTTGGCTTATTTGATTATTAAGGTCAAACAATTATTGCGCAAATTGACTTTGAGATTGTGATGATGAAGTTCGTGTCTGTTCTTTCAATTTCACTTCAATATCTTTAGTCTTGCCATCTCTAATGACTGTTAAGGTAATCGTTTCACCAGGTTTTTTATGTTCGTAAAGATATGATCTTAAATCAGTATCTTCCTTGACTTTCTTACCATCTACTTGAGTAATAATGTCTCCTTTTTTAACATTATTACTATTATCCGCTTTAGCAACATAAACCCCAGAATCCTTTGTTGTATGCAACTCTTTACGATAAGATTCAGGTATTTCACTAAGGTTGATTAATCCTATTCCTATAGAAGGGCGTTCAATTTTACCATGTTTAACGAGTTGTTCAATCGTGACTTTAACCTCATTACTTGGTATAGCAAACCCTATACCTTCTACTTGCTCGGAAGCAATTTTCATAGAATTAATACCCACTAAATTACCGTTGATATCAACTAACGCACCACCAGAGTTACCAGGGTTAATAGCCGCATCAGTTTGTAAAACATTAACTTTAGTATTACCTGCAGATGTATTGGCACCAATAGTTCGTTCACTCGCTGAAATAATTCCCGAAGTAACTGAATTGGCGAACTCTAAACCAAGTGGGTTACCCATTGCGAAGACGCTATCTCCAGTCTGTACTTTAGATGAGTTAGCGAATTTGATAGACTTAATACCTTTAGTGTCCTCAATCTTAAGAACTGCAATATCAGTAAGAGCGTCTTTACCAATTAACTTCGCTTTTACCTGCTTGGAGTTATGTAACTGTACTTTAATTTCGGATGCACCATCGACGACATGATTATTTGTAACGATGTAAGCTGAACCATTGCTGATTTGATAGATAACACCAGAACCAATACCTGCTTCTTCAGGTTTTGATGATTTGCCTTTTAGTAAATCATCTAAGCTTGAAGATTTTTGCATATTAATAACTCCAACTATGGCCGGTGACACATCCTTAATCATATCGTGAACCGACTTGTATTTATCACTTTTACCATCAAGTTGGTTACCGCCCTTACTATTTGATACCTCTTGAACAGATGCACCATCATGATTGAGAACAGTATGATTAAGAACCTTTCCTATACCTAATACAAGTAGTGCACCAATAATTCCCGCAATAAGCGCAACTATAATTGTCTTAAACCAAGGAAATTTGGGCTTTTTATTGTATGAAGGACGTTGGTAATTGTCGTGTGACTGATGTTGTTGTGTTTGATCTGACATATGTAACCTCCAAATAATATTCTCTTCTATCTAATTATGTAATTTTTTTAAGAATTTGGCTAGTAAACGGCTATCAGACTTTAGACGTATTTTGAAAGGTAGTTCAATTTTAAAAATGATAACTTTAATCACGTAAGAGGGACGTCTATTGTTCTCGATTAAGGGAAATGATAAAATTTATATGTTAAAAAACAAAATCAAGAAGCGGGTGACATAATGTACAGCATTATAAGTAAAATTTTAGACGTCATTTTAGTCAAAATGGCTAAATCGTTATATGTAATTGGAAAAGAAAATATTCCTAAAGATAGTAAATATGTAGTGACTTGTACACATGAAAGCTATAATGAAGTGATTATGTTAGGTATGGCATTACTACCAAATCAAATTCATTATATGGCTAAAAAAGAATTATTTAGTAATAAATGGGGCGGTAAATTCTTAAGCTCTTTAAATGCCTTCCCTGTAGATAGAGAGAATCCAGGTCCAAGCACATTAAAAAGACCTATCAATCTACTTAAAGAACATAAAACAGTTGGTATCTTCCCAACAGGTCACCGTACATCTATGGAAGGTGCACCATTAAAACGTGGTGCTGCAACTATAGCAATGTTAGGTAAAGCACCAATTTTACCGGCTGCATATGTAGGTCCTAAAAAAATTCATGGCTTAATTACAGGACAAGCGATGATAAAAATTGGTGAACCAATTGATACAACTGATATTCCAAAAGATTTAAAACGAAATGAAAAAGTAGAATATCTTACTAAAGAAATAGAAAAACGCACAAATCAATTACAAAAAGAACTCAATGAGATTGCTAAACGTTTAGAGGACTAATTTAAGTAAGTTATAAACGCTTTGTATATGAGAACGTCAATTAACCTAGATTTGAAAATTGACGTTCTTAAATTTTTGATGATAAATAAAACGTTTACATGTAAAAGGCATAAACTCACGAAATAGTTATAATTAATTAAAAATAGTGCATCTCTAAAGTCTTATTTTATGGTAAATTAATTAAGTAAAATTAATTATTAATATATGAAAAGCATTTCAATGTTTAATGTAATTTGAAATTTTATTAGAGGGATGATGTTCATGTACAAATTTTTTCAAAACTTAGGTAGGTCGTTAATGCTACCTGTTGCAGTATTACCTGCTGCAGCAATTATTGTAGGGATAGGTCACGTGCTAGACGCGCTATCAATTTTGCCACAAGTTGCAATGTTCTTTACAAGTGTAGGGGAAACGATACTCGAACAACTAGGAATATTATTTGCGATTGGTGTTGCGATAGGTATGGCTAAGAAAAATGATGGTGCAGTTGCATTAGCTGCGACTTTAGGATTTTTCATAGTCACAGTCGTGCTATCGCCTAAAAAACTAGCACCTCTATTACAAGTAAAAACGACAGATGTTAATAGTGCTTTTGAGCAAATGACAAATGGGAATGTCTTTGTAGGAATTTTAATTGGTTTAATTGCAGCATTTTGCTATAACAAATTTAGTGAAACTGAATTGCCTGTGGCACTGTCATTCTTTAGTGGTAAACGTTTAGTACCTATCATGACCGCTTTTTTCTGTACATTTTTAGCTATTGTTTTACTTTTTGTATGGCCACCAGTATTTAACGCAATTGTTACTTTTGGTAAATGGATAGTAGGTATGGGACCATTTGGTGCATTGTTATATGGTTTCTTTAACCGTTTGCTTATACCAACTGGATTACATCATGCATTAAATAATGTATTCTGGTTTGATACTGCCGGAATCAATGACATAGGTAAATTCCAAAGTGGTAAAGATGCAGTTAAAGGTATTACTGGTCGTTATCAAGCAGGGTTCTTTCCTGTAATGATGTTTGGTATACCAGCGGCCGCGCTTGCGATGTATCATACAGCGAAATCTAGTCAGAAAAAACAAGTCTACGCTTGGTTCTTAGCAAGTTCTATTTCTGCTTTCTTTGTTGGAGTAACTGAACCAATTGAATTTGCTTTTATGTTTGTTGCACCAGTTTTATTTGTCATTCATGCTGCGTTAACAGGGTTATCGCTATTTATAGCGGCTATCTTTCACTGGACAGCTGGTTTCTCATTTAGCGCTGGGTTGATTGACTTTGTCTTGTCACTCGTTAACCCAGTGTCAAATAAGCCATGGATGTTACTAGTTCAAGGTATCATATTCTTTATTTTATATTACGCTATTTTTAGATTTGTCATCCAAGTGTTTAACTTGAATACAATTGGTCGAGGGGATAATGAACTTGCGGATCCAACGGCTAACGCTACGTCTGAAAATAATTCTGCTACATATTCAGAATCTAAAGGCAAATACTATCATACAGCCTCACAAATTTTAGATGGACTAGGCGGCAGTGATAATATTTCAAGTTTAACAAACTGTGCTACGCGTTTAAGAATGGAATTAAATGATAATTCTATTATAGATGAACAGAAAATTAAAAATGCAGGTGCAGTAGGGGTTACTAAAAGTGGTAAACACTCAACACAAGTGATTATTGGTACACATGTTCAACAAGTTGCAGATGAAATAGAGAAACAAATGTAATAGTTATCAGAATATCTGATGGAAGGGCAAATCTATTGAAGGTTTGCCCTTTTAACATTAAACATGTAATATAAGTTGTATCAGAATTTTCTGAAAGGCCAGGTGTAAGTAGTGAAGTCCATATTATTTGATGTTGATGGTGTATTTTTGAGTGAAGAACGCTGTTTTGATGTTTCAGCAATTACTGTAGAAGAACTTATGACGAGTGAAGGTATTTTTTTAGGTTGTGGAACATACATAGATTTTGAAAATGATTTAAATGATAAAAAGATTCAGGAAATACGAGAACGTGTATTTCAACATGATAAAATATTGAATCAATTAAAATCATTAGGATTAAATTCTAATTGGGATATGCTTTTTATCGTATTTAGTATTCATTTAATTGATCTTGCTAAGCAACTTGATCAATCACATAGATATGAGTTTTTAAATTCTAGTACTTTTAATGAAAAAACTTTATTCGAAATGAATAAACATTTATTACATAAAGAGATAGATTACGAGAAACCTTTAGAAGTTATTGATTCCTTCAGAAATGGGAAAGATGCTATATATGAAGATTTAGAATCATATGCTAAAGATCAATTAGAAATTGATGATACAGAATTATTTAAATTAAAAAGTAATCTATGGCAACTCGCTAAAGATACATATCAAGAATGGTATTTAGGTAAGGATTTATTCAATAAAGTAGAAGAGGGTATCGCATTATTAGATTTCAAAAAGGGGTTCATCTATGAAGAAGTGATACTTAAACCTCAAGAAGAAATTCAATTATTATTGCAACATTTAAAGGAAGCGGGTTATCATCTAGCGATTGCTACAGGTCGTCCTAGAACAGAAACAATCATTCCTTTCGAATCATTAGGACTTAAATCATATTTTGATGATGAACACATTGTTACTGCCAGTGAGGTGTTAGATGCTGAGAGTGATTACCCAGAGTATCAACCTTTAGGTAAACCTAACCCATTTAGTTATATAGCTACCTTGAATGGTAATGACAGAAATAGATACAAGGAGTATGCTACTCATCAGGAAAATATAGTGAATAAAGACGAGGTTTATATAGTTGGTGATTCACTTGCTGACTTATTAAGTGCGAAAAAAATTGGCGCTACATTTATAGGGACGTTAACAGGTCTAAAAGGTGATAAAGCGCAGCCAGAACTCGAAGTATATGGGGCTGATTACATCGTTGAGGATGTTACTAAAATAAGGAATATTCTACTATAAAAAATAGGCTACAGAACGAGATTAAAATGTTCTGTAGCCTTAAAAATTATATTGTAAGTTTTGTACTAATAATTCTATTAAATCCGCCAGTTTCACGTAAAATATTGATAACATCTAAAGAGGCTTGTTGATCAATTGATAGAATCATAAGTGCGTCGCCACCTTCATTATTTCTACCTAATGTCATAGAGGCGATATTAATACCATGACTACCTAAAAGGTTACCAGTTTGGCCAACAATGCCAGGTTTATCTTTATGACAAGTTACTATTTGATACTCATTTGGCTTGAAATCAAGTGAGAAGTCATTAATTCGAACGATTCTTGGACCAAACCCTGCTAGAACTGTAGCTCCGATTTTAATTTGGTCTTTATCATTAGTTAACTCAAGCTCAACATAACTACTAAAATCAGAATGTTTTTTCTGCTTTTCAATATTATATGTTACACCTTGCTGGTTCAATAGAGCTAAAGCATTAATAATATTAACTTCCTCACCTAAATCCTCTTTAAGTATATTGGTCACAATTGTTCTAGTTATTAAACTTGTATCATTCGTGGCTAAGTCTCCAGCAAAGGTAATTTTAATTTTACTTGGCGCTCCCTGTAATAATTGAATTGCAAATTCACCTATAGTTGTACCTAAATCAACAAATGATTTGACTGCTTCATCAACATTACTTAAATCCATTTTTGGAGCATTTACTGCATGTTCAACCGTTCCATTTGTTAATATATCTATAATTTCCTCTGAAACTGAAACAGCTACTTTTTCTTGGGCTTCAACTGTAGAAGCGCCTAAATGTGGAGTAACTATTATTTTATCATGAGAAATTAATGGAGAGTCTGTAGGTGGCTCATGTTCAAAGACATCAATGGCAGCACGATCTATCAAATTATTGTCTAGAGCATGAATAAGTGCTTCTTCATCAATAATTCCACCTCTTGCAACATTAATAATTTGGAGATTTGGTTTAGCTTTGTTGAAAAATGACTCCCCAACAATGCCACGTGTTTTAGGTGTTAAAGGCGTATGAACTGTAACGAAGTCAGCTTGTTCAGCAATTTCATCAACATTTGCATTTTGAATATCTAGAGATTTCGCTTTGTCTTCAGTTAAATAAGGATCGAATGCTAAAATTTTCATGCCAAAACTTTGAGCACGTTTTGCAACACCTAGACCAATACGTCCAGCTCCGATGATACCTAATGTTTTACCATATAGTTCTACTCCGCGAAACGCTTTGCGATTCCATTCTTTATTACGTAATGATTGATGCGCTTGAGGGATATTGCGAGCCATTGCTAAAATCATTGCAATTGAATGTTCTGTTGCAGAAATTGTATTACCATCAGGGGCATTAATCACTAAGATACCCTTTAACGTTGCAGCTTCAATATCAATATTATCAACCCCAACACCCGCTCGAGCGATAACTTTGAGACGTGAAGCTGAGTTGATAATTTTATCAGTGACTTGAGTCTGACTACGTACAATTAATCCTTCATAATTGCCGATGATATTGATTAACTCTTCTTCTGATAAATCAGTTTGAATATCCACTTCAAATTCATTGTTATCTAATAAACTTTTTAAACCTTCTTCAGAAATAGGGTCTGATACTAAAATTTTATGACTCATGTTTGATAACCTCCATAAATTGAGCAATACCTTTGCCGATATAATTTTTATTTCTAGATTCAGTTAAAAGAATTTCTATTGCTGAAACAACAGAGAGGATATCAAATGGAGACACTTTCCCCATATGACCAATGCGTAATATATGACCTTTCAAATGTCCTTGACCACCAGCAATTGTAATATTGAAACGTGATTTAAGTTGATCTTTTAAATAAGTTAATTCTTCTTTGTCTTTAGGTACGAAAGACGTTACAGTAGGAGAGGCATATGAATCATCTTTAACTAATAACTCTAAATCAAGAGATTTTAAAGCAGTACGTAAAGCGTTACGTATGCTATAATGGCGCTTTATAACATGATTTAATCCCTCATGTTTAACCAATTCTACATATGCATTAACTCCTCTAAATAAAGCAACATTAGGAGTGAAAGGTGTAGAATTCTGTTCTTGAGAGCTAAGATATTTATTTAAATCTAAATAAAATCGAGGTGTAGTTACTTCAGCAAAACGATCTATAGCTCTGTCACTATAAGCAACAAAAGCAACACCAGGAGGTAACATGATGGCTTTTTGGCTACCTGAAACAAGAACGTCAATTTTATCTTTAATTAAATCAACTTCAACTGCACCAATACAACTTACACCATCTACGACAAAGTACAGTGAATCGTCATAATTTTTAAGAGCGTGACCTAATTCATGTACAGGATGTAATACGCCAGTAGAAGTTTCACAAAACTGAGAGAATACCGCTGTAACACGATGATTTAATTGTTTTAAAAATTTAATGAAATCATTAACGTCAACAGCTTCTCCCCATGTTACATCGTAAACGTGCACATTTTTATAGTATGTCTCAGCGATTTGTTTAAATCTATTTCCAAATGCACCTGAGACAATAATAACGATGTGATCATCTGGATTTGCGATATTCAGCATACTTGCTTCAAGAACACTTGTACCACTAGAAGTTAATATAAGTACTTCATTCTTTGTACCGAAAATAGGTTTCAAACCTTTAAATGCTTCATCAGCTATGTCTTCAAAATCTTTTGATCTATGTCCGACCATAGGTAATTGAATCGCACTCATAATTGAATTTGGAACTGGCGTTGGACCTGGAGTTAATAATAAAGGTTGGTAATACTGCATAAACATTCCTCCCACTGTAAGATTTTTCTATTTTAGCAAATATTCTGAATATTTAAAACCCTAAATATTGAGCTATCACATTTATAAAACGTTTACATGTTTCCAATTTGTGATAGCTTTTGCAATTTAAACTAAAGTTGGTTCAATACGCACTTCAACATTATTTTTTATAGCATTTGAAATCATACAATTATTATCCGCAATTTTTAAGAGTTTTAGTAGTCTCTTCTTTAGATTATCTTTATGATTGTTGTCGACATTAATTTTAGGATAGTGTGTAATACACTCCATTTTGAATTTTCCATTTTCAAAGGAGGCAGTGCCAACAGATTGTTGATTAATGCGTATATCTTTATATCCAGCTCTTTCTAAAGTTGCAGCGAGTGAAATAATATAGCATGAGGAAGCTGCTGATACTAACATTTCATCAGGATTTGTCCCTATGCCTTGACCGCCTAAAGAATAGGGGATTGAAATCTGTTCGTTAATCAAATCTCCTTGAACAGTGCCTATCTCATTCCGTCCACCTTTCCATTGAGTAACTACTTTGAAATCATGCTTTACCATTTAGATTGACCTCCTGTGTCATTGTGGTAATTTAAGTTTAGAGTAATTTAAAAAAGATTAAAAGAAAGGTGACTTTCATGAAAATTGCACGTCCAAATCAAACTTTTCAAATCGTAGCACATAGAGGTTTGCCTGATGATTATCCTGAAAATACACTTATTGCATATAAACATGCACTTATGCTTCATATAGATATGTTAGAAATTGATGTACATTATACTAAGGATAAACAACTTGTTATTATTCATGATGATACTATTGATCGTACATCTAATGGGAAAGGTAAAGTTAAAGACTATACTTTAGAAGAGTTAAGAGAATTTGATTTTGGTGTAAAAAGAGGTGATGCGTTCAAAGGTGAACGTATACCTACATTTGATGAGGTGCTTGATTTAGTTAATAATTTTTCAAAAAAGCTACTTATAGAAATCAAGACACCATCTCAATATCCAGGTATTGAAGAGATGATTGTAGATAAGTTAAAAGAAAAAGATATGCCTTCTCACAAAGTGATATTACAATCATTTGATTTTGATTGTGTGAAGAAGTTAGCAAATATGAATTTAGAATACGAATTAGGCGTATTATTGAGTAAAAAGAAATATTGGTATAAATTACCAGACTTTAAAGAAATTGCGAAGATTGCAGATTATGCGAATCCAAATTATAAGTTAGTTACTAAAAGATTTATGAAACATGCCCATGAAGAAATGTTAAAAGTATTACCTTACACAGTTAATAAACCTAAGGCGGCTAAGAAACTTTTACATTATGGAGCAGATGGAATTATTTCAGACATACCTGAAGAAATGTTTAAGTTGTAGGGGAAACAAGGAACCGCCTAAGCTAAAGCATATGCAAAAATGCCACTAACCTCAAAATTATAAAGGAATACATGAGCTAAAGCTCATGCACTAAGAACCAGTAATTTCATAACTGGTTAAAGAAAGGAACGCTTAAGCTAAAGCTTATGCATAAATGCCACTAACCTTCATTGATGAGGAAGTGGCATTAAAAAAACCCCAATTCCGGAAAGGAATTGGGGTAAAATTTGAAGAAATCGATTATCTTGAGTAGTACTCAACGATTAATTGTTCATTGATTTCAGCTGGTAACTCGCTACGTTCTGGGAAGCGAACGAAAGTACCTTTTAAGCTGTCAGCATCGAAGTCTAAATATTCTGGTACGAAGTTGTTGATTTCAACAGACTCTTTAATGATGTTTAAGTTTTGTGATTTCTCACGTACTGTAATCACTTGACCAGGTTTTAGTGAATAAGATGGGATGTCTACGCGTCCACCATCTACTTCAATGTGACCATGGTTAACTAATTGACGTGCTTGACGACGTGTACGAGCTAAACCTAATGAGTAAACTACTGCGTCTAAACGACTAGCAAGTAAAATCATGAAGTTTTCACCGTGTACACCATATTGCTTACCAGCAATTTCGAATGTGTTACGGAATTGTCTTTCAGTCATTCCATATAAGTAACGTAATTTTTGTTTTTCACGTAATTGTAAACCATATTCTGATAATTTTTTACGTTGGTTAGGACCATGTTGTCCTGGTGCGTAAGGGCGTTTTTCTAATTCTTTACCAGTACCGCTTAAAGAGATACCTAAACGACGAGATTTTTTCCAGTTTGAACCTCTGAATCGAGCCATGTGAGACTCCTCCTTTTTCTTTTTTGTTGTTATGAAAAAACAAAAAAGAGTGTTATATGCTTATCGAGATATATTGTTTTATGTGTCTTCACCTTATAGCGTCAGTTACGTGACACGTCCGCGTCGGGAACAACATAGAGCTTGATAATATACAACTGCTATTTTCGTTAATTCACACAAAATTCATTGTACCAGTTTATTGAGAACTGTCAACACTTATTTATGATTGATTTAATTGTTTTTCTAGAATTTGAACGACTTGCTCTAAGCCTTCTTGATCATCCCAAGTAAATCTATCTTTTATCGGTGCATCAATGTCTAGGACACCAATAATTTTATCATTAACATGAATAGGTATTACTATTTCTGATTTACTATTCGCATCACATGCGATATGCCCAGGGAATTGGTGAACATCACTTACACGTTGTGTAGCATCTTCAGAAACAGCAGTACCACAAACACCTTTACCTATTTCGATATGCACACAAGCCGGATGACCTTGAAATGGACCTAAGATAAGTTCATTATCTTCTATTAAATAGAATCCGACCCAATTAACTTGATCTAAATGATCATTGATTAGGGCAGAAGTGTTGCTTAAAATTGCAATTAAATGATGTTCATCCTCGATTAAACTCTTTAATTGCTTGGTAAGCATCAAGTAATTTGTTTCTTTTACGTTAGTCATAACTATACCCCTTCATACGAAAGTTTTTAATAAGTATAAAGTTTTGAAAATAATCTAGCAATTAATACATTTTCTATTTTAATGAAAAGAGAATTTACGTTATAATGAAAGATGATAAAATAGGAGGAGAAGTATATGGTGTTATTTATCATATTAGCAATACTCGTAATTATATTAATTGCGATAGGCGTAATGTTCTACATGCGCTCGAATAAGAGAAATTCAATTGAAAAAGCTGAAGAGCGTAAAAATGAAATTGAAAAACTACCTTTTGATGACAACTTGAAAAAATTACAAAATTTAAACTTAAAAGGTGAAACTAAGACTAAGTATGATGCAATGAAAAAAGACAACACAGAAAGTACAAATAAATACTTAGCTCCCGTTGAAGAAAAAATTCATAATGCTGAGGAATACCTTGATAAATTTAAGTTTTCTGCAGCGCAAACTGAAATTGATGATGCGCATGAACTTATGGATCAATATGAAAACAATTATAATCAACAAGTATCTCAAGTAGATGAAGTTTTAGCTTTACATAAAGACAATGAAGCATTATACGATAAATGTAAGGTCGATCATCGTGAAATGAAACGTGATGTATTGGCTAATCGTCATCAATTTGGAGAAGCTGCTCAGCCTTTAGAGAAAGAAATTGAGAAATTTGAACCGAAATTAAATGAGTATGAAACACTTAAATCAGAAGGGAATTATGTTCAAGCTCATAATCATATAGCCGCTCTACACGAAGAGATGAATAGTCTTAAAGCTTATATGGAAGAGATACCTGATTTAATTCGAGAAACTCAAAAAGAATTACCAGGTCAATTCCAAGATTTAAAATATGGTTGTAGAGACTTGAAAGTTGAAGGATACGATTTAGATCATGTTAAAGTTGATGGAAACTTACAAAGTTTAAAAACCGAATTAAGTTTTGTAGAACCTATGATAAGTCGGCTAGAATTAGATCAAGCTAATGATAAGCTTGAAAGTATTAATGATAAGTTAGATGAGATGTATGATCTAATAGAGCATGAAGTAAAAGCTAAAAATGAAGTCGAAGAAACGAAAGATGTCATTACAGACGATTTATTCAAAGCTAAAGACATGAACTATACACTTCAAACTGAAATCGAATATGTGCGTGAAAATTATTATATTAATGAATCTGATGCACAAAGTGTCCGTCAATTTGAAAATGAAATTCAAAATCTCATTGCGGTTTATGATGACATCTTAAAAGAAATGTCTAAGTCGGCAGTTAGATATAGTGAAGTTCAAGATAATTTACAATATCTTGAAGATCACGTTTCAGTTATCAATGAGAAACAAGATAAACTTCAAAACCATCTTATTAAATTGCGTGAAGATGAAGCAGAAGCAGAAGACAATTTATTAAGAGTTCAATCTAAGAAAGAAGAAGTATATAGACGTTTATTAGCTTCAAACTTAACAAGCGTTCCGGAACGTTTCATCATTATGAAAAATGAAATTGATAATGAAGTGCGTGAAGTTAATAATCAATTTAGCGAACGCCCAATACATGTTAAACAGCTAAAAGATAAAGTTGCTAAAATCGTTATTCAAATGAATACGTTTGAAGATGAAGCGAATGATGTATTAGTCAATGCAGTATACGCTGAAAAATTAATTCAATATGGTAATAGATATCGTAAAGATCATAATAATGTTGATAAGAGTCTTAACGAAGCGGAGCGTTTATTCAAAAATAATCGCTACAAACGTTCTATCGAAATTTCAGAACAAGCACTTGAAAGTGTAGAACCTGGAATTACTAAACATGTTGAAGAACAAGTTATTAAAGAATAGGTCATATTTTATAAGAGCAAGACAGAATTTTTATTCTTAGTGAATCATTTCTGTCTTGCTCTCTTTTAATTTTGCTAGAAAATAGTATAATGCTTGAGTATCCAAATTTATAAAATGATTAGCGTTCGGGGTAATCATTTTCCGATTAAAGAATTTATTAAAGTGAAAGAGAAGTGTTATCAGTGATTTATTTAGACAATGCAGCCACTACAAAAGCTGATCAAGATGTTATTGATTCCTTCGTTAAAGTGAATCAATCATTGTACTTCAATCCTAATAGCCCTCATCAAGCTGGCTTACAAGCTGAACAAGTACTGAAGCAAGCTAAAGAAGAAATAGACATTGCTTTAAATTTAAATCACCTGTATCATATCGTATTTACAAGTGGTGCTACAGAATCTAACAATATGGCTCTTAAAGGAATCGCTTATAGGAAAAGGGAAACAGCTAATGAAATTATAACCTCTGTTCTAGAACATCCCTCTGTTTTAGAAGTGATGAGATATTTAGAGGAGAAACAAGGTTTTAAACTTAAATATGTTGATGTTAAGAGTGATGGTAAAATTGATACTGAACATTTAAAATCTTTAATGTCAGATAAAGTTGGGTTGGTCACATGTATGTACGTGAATAATATTATGGGCCAAATTCAACCAATTCAAGATATTGTTAATATCTTAAAAGACTATCCACGAGCACATTTACATGTGGATGCTGTACAAGCACTTGGGAAAGTGTCTATGGATTTAAATGGTGTTGATAGCTTGAGTTTAAGCGGACATAAATTTAATGGTTTAAAAGGACAAGGACTTTTAATTATTAAAAATATACAAAATATTGAGCCAGTTGTGCATGGTGGCGGTCAAGAGTATGGTTTGAGAAGTGGCACTGTTAATTTGCCAATGGCTGTTTCAATGGTGAAATCAATCAAACTTACCATGGGTCGTTTAGATGAAGCCCGTCGTAAATTAAATAAAATGAATCAGTCAGTTAGAACATTTTTAGAAGAATTTAGAGGCGTTTACATTAATTCCCCTAAGGATAGTGCACCCCAAATTATTAATGTTAGCTTTCCAGGTGTTAAAGGTGAAGTGCTTGTTAATGCTTTTTCAAAACATGGTGTAATGATATCAACAACAAGTGCTTGCTCATCTAAACGTGGGAAACTTAACGAAGTGCTATTAGCAATGGGAGTTCCTGATGCAAGAATAGAAGGTAGTATAAGAATATCTATGGGAGTTCATACAACTGAAGAGGATATTCAAAGATTTAAAGAAGTATTTGAACAAGTATATGAAGAAGTTAAGGAGTTGTTAAAATAATGCACTACGATCATTTGCTCGTAAGATATGGTGAATTGACGTTAAAAGGTACAAATCGTAAAATGTTCGTTAATCAATTAAAGGATAACGTAAAACGCGCGTTAATTCCCTTACAAGGGTACCATGTAAAAGGTAAACGCGATCGCATGTACGTCGATATGGATCAAGATGCGGATATGAATGAAATTATTCATCGTTTAACTAAAGTTTATGGAATTAAATCCATAAGTCCTGTGATTAAGACCGATAAAACAGAAGAAGCAATATATGAGGCAGCAATTCAGCTAGCTCGTGATTTTGATGAAGGCTCTACTTTTAAAATAGATGTAAAACGTGTAGATAAATCCTTTCATTTAGATACCTATGCTTTACAACGTGAAGTTGGTGGCGCAATACTCAAGAATGTTGAAGGTGTTTCGGTTAATGTTAAACAACCTGACCATGAAGTGAGAGTTGAAATACGTTTGGATGCGGTGTATATCTTCGAAAAAATTATTCAAGGTTCAGGAGGCTTACCTGTAGGAACTGGTGGCAAGACGTTACTTATGTTAAGTGGCGGTATCGATTCACCGGTGGCAGGTATGGAAGTAATGAAACGTGGGGTTACAATTGAGGCAATTCACTTTCATAGTCCACCATTTACTAGTGAAAAAGCTAAAGATAAAGTGATTGAACTCACACGTATTTTATCAGAGCGTGTAGGACCTATTAAATTACACATTGTTCCTTTTACTGAACTACAGAAGCAAATTAATAAGGTTGTTCACCCTCGATATACAATGACTTCAACACGACGCATGATGATGCGTGTTTCCGATGCGTTAGTTCATAAAATTGGTGCAAATGCCATCGTTAATGGGGAAAATTTAGGTCAAGTTGCAAGTCAAACACTAAAAAGTATGTATGCCATTAATCATGTAACTTCCACACCAGTTTTAAGGCCATTATTAACACTCGATAAAGAAGACATTATTAAAAAGGCTCGAGATATTGGTACTTATGAAACATCTATCCAGCCATTTGAAGATTGCTGTACAATCTTTACACCTAAAAATCCTGTAACCGAACCTGACTTTGATAAAGTTGAGAAATATGAAGGGGTATTCAATTTTGATGATATGGTTCAAACAGCAGTGGATAATATTGAAACGATGACTATCGATCAAAATTATAAAAGTGAGAAAGAACAATCAACTGATGCTTTAATTGAAGATTTATTTTAAAAATTAAGTATTGGCGAGCGAACCATCAAATAATAAAGGGGAGAATGAAGTAAGTGGATTGGCATCTATCTGTAATCGTTACTATTATGTTTTTTGGGTTTATCGCCTCGTTTATTGATTCAGTAGTTGGTGGTGGTGGATTAATTTCTACTCCTGCACTTTTAGCAGTAGGTTTACCACCCTCAATGGCATTAGGAACCAATAAATTTGCAAGTTCATTTAGTACATTAACAAGTGCTTTTAAATTTATACGTTCTGGAAAAGTAGATTTAAAAGTAGTCGGGAAGCTTTTCCCATTTGTATTTATTGCATCAGGAGCTGGAGCAATCTTAGCAACTTATTTACCCGCGAATATATTAAAGCCACTCATTATTGTCGTTTTAACGATAGTTATTGTATACACTATTGTAAAAAAAGATTGGGGTAGTGTCAGAAGCTTCACTTCATTTACATTTATTAAGGCATTCATTTTTTCAATCATGTTTATCATTTTAGGATTTTATGATGGCTTTTTAGGTGGAGGTACGGGCTCATTCATGTTATTTACTTTACTCATGTTTGGGTTTGACTTTTTAAGTGCAGCTGGTAATGCAAAAGTTCTGAACTTTGCATCAAATATTGGTGGGTTATTACTTTTTATCATGCTAGGTCAGGTCAATTTTACTTATGGATTCATTATGGCATTAAGTATGATTGTAGGTTCTTATTTTGGTGCTCATTTTGCTTTGAAAAAGGGCGTTGGATACGTTAAAAATTTATTTATTTTAGTAACTGCAGTCCTTATATTAAAAAATATATATGATTATGTAATGCAGTTGATGCACTAATCTTTAGTAACTGACGTTAAGATTATTCGTTTAATCTAGATGTCAGTTTTTTTGGATGTATATGTAATTAATGATACGTATAAGAGTTTAATGCTCATTTGAAAATTAAATTGTTTACATTAAAAAATTGAATTACTACTAAAATTTGTCGTATGATAATATTAAATACTTAAAATATAGGAGGTCATCATAATGACTGAAATTACTTTTAAAAATGATCCTATTACATTGTCAGGTCAACAGGTAAAAGAAGGTGACATTGCACCCGACTTTACTGTATTAGACAATAGTTTAAATCAAATAACATTAGAAGATTATAAAGGGAAAAAGAAATTAATTAGTGTAGTTCCTTCTATTGATACAGGAGTATGTGACCAACAAACACGTAAATTTAATGAAGAAGCATCTCAAGAAGATGGTGTAGTATTAACAATTTCTGTTGATTTACCATTCGCTCAGAAAAGATGGTGTGCGTCTAATGGTTTAGAAAATGTTGTTACATTAAGTGATCACAGAGACCTATCTTTCGGTGAAAACTTTGGGGTAGTTATGGAAGAATTAAGATTATTAGCACGCTCAGTTTTTGTATTAGATGAAAGTAACAAAATTGTTTATAAAGAAATTGTTAGTGAAGGTACTAACTTCCCAGATTTTGATGCTGCTTTAGAAGCGTATCGCAACATTTAAGTTGAATTCGTATCATTGACAGTGATTAACTAAGTGTCCATACTTGTTTAAGAAATTGAAAGTTAGATAAAGTGTTTAATTTCTATAAATTATGAATGGGCACTTTTGGTTAGAGAGGGTTTTTTATGACTGAAGAAAATACAATTATGGAACGCTTATTCCATGCATTAGATGAAAAAGCTAAATCCTTAAATGAAGAGAATGGACAAAGCTTCATTGAAAATTTAGGGTTAGCTATGGAGGAAATTTACACCAATAAAAGAGATTTACTCGAACAAGCTACACTTCAAGATAGAAGAAAAGCATTTCAATTTGCATATTTAAGTTTAATGCAAGAAGAGAATATTCAAGCAAACCACCAAATTACTCCTGATTCAATAGGTTTAATACTTGGTTTCTTAGTTGAACGATTCATGCAAGATAAAGAGGAGATGCATGTTGTTGATATCGCTAGTGGTGCTGGACACCTAAGTGCTTCTGTTAAGGAGGTACTTTCGGATAAAACAACGATGCATCATCTCATTGAAGTAGATCCAGTGTTATCTAGAGTAAGTGTACATTTAGCTAACTTCTTAGAAATTCCATTTGATGTATACCCTCAAGATGCTATTATGCCACTGCCTTTAGAAGAAGCAGATGTGGTAATTGGAGACTTCCCAATTGGCTATTATCCAGTAGATGAGCGTAGTAAAGAAATGAAACTTGGCTTTGATGAGGGGCACAGTTACTCTCATTATTTATTAATTGAACAAGCTATAAATGCATTAAAAGGGGCAGGTTATGCGTTTTTAGTCGTTCCAAGTAACATTTTTACTGGAGATAAAGTGAAACAGTTAGAAAAATTTATTGCTACAGATACTGAAATGCAAGCATTTTTAAATCTACCAACAACGTTATTTAAAAATGAAAAAGCACGAAAATCTATACTTATTTTACAGAAAAAACAACCTCAAGAGACTAAACCTGTTGAAGTTTTATTAGCTAATATTCCTGATTTTAAAAATCCACAGCAATTTCAAGGATTTATTAGTGAATTAAATCAATGGATGGACACAAATCATACAAAAAAATAATCTGTAACAATATAGTATTCAAACTGTAATAATGATAAAATGAACTGTGTGAAAAATATAACTAAACAAATGATGGAGGACAATGACCTATGTCAAAATTAATTTTGGCGGTAAATGCTGGTAGTTCATCTTTGAAATTCCAGTTAATCAGAATGCCGGAAGAAAAGTTAGTAACCAAAGGCGTCATCGAGCGTATTGGTTTAAGCGATTCTATTTTCACGATTGTAGTTGAAGGGGAAAAGCTTACTGACGTTAGAGATATAAATGATCATGAAGAAGCAGTTAATATTATGTTAGAAAGCTTTAAAGAACATCACATGATTGAAGATATCAATGAAATTGAAGGAACAGGTCACCGTGTAGTGCATGGGGGAGAGAAATTTCCAAAATCAGTAGTTGTAACGGATGAGGTAGAGACTCAAATTGAGGAGTTAAGTGAGTTAGCTCCACTGCATAACCCAGCTAATTTAATGGGAATAAGAGCTTTTAAAAAGTTATTACCAAATATTCCTCATGTAGCTGTATTTGATACATCTTTCCACCAAACAATGCCTGAACAAGCTTATTTATACAGTTTACCTTATCATTATTATGAAGATTATGGCATTCGTAAATATGGCTTCCATGGTACAAGTCATAAGTATGTATCAAGAAGAGCGGCAGACATTTTAGGAAGACCGATCGAAGATTTAAGAATTATTTCTTGTCACATTGGTAATGGTGCGTCAATAGCTGCGATTGATGGCGGAGAATCAATTGATACATCTATGGGTTTCACTCCATTAGCAGGTGTTACAATGGGTACACGTTCAGGTAATCTAGACCCAGCGTTGATTCCGTTTATTATGGAAAAGACTGGTAAAAATGCAGACGAAGTATTAAATATTTTGAATAAAGAATCCGGTTTACTAGGTTTAACTGGTACGTCAAGTGATTTACGAGACTTAACTGAAGAAGCTAAACACGGACGTCATCGTGCACGTGTAGCACTTGATTTATTTGCATCGAAGATTCATAAATACATTGGCTCTTATGCGGCTAGAATGCATGGCGTTGATGTAATTGTATTCACAGCTGGTATAGGAGAAAATTCTCATATTATTCGAGGTAAAGTTCTAGAGGGACTTGAATTTATGGGTGTATATTGGGATCCGAAGAAAAATGAGAGTCTTCACGGAGATGAAGGGTATATTAACTATCCTCATTCCCCAGTAAAAGTATTGGTTGTACCAACTGACGAGGAAGTTATGATTTCTCGTGACGTTATCAAATATGGTGGACTAAAAGAGGAATCATCCGAAGAACAAAGTGTTAACACTGAAACTAATAATTGATTAATAGGTAAAAGTATAACTTGTGATCGCATAACCATATGAATGGTTATGCGATTTTTAATTTTTAACTAGAGAGAGAAATAAAATTAAGAAAGCCTATCAACGACTTTTATAATGACGTTGATAGGCTATTAAATGAATATATTCTTACTTTTAAATATTAAATTTAATCTTGATATCTTTCACGTAATCTAGGCGTAGCTACTTGTGGTTGGAAATCTTCAGGAATTTCTTCTGTACGTACAACTAAAACATCACATGGCGCGTGGCGTACGATTGCTTCTGATACTGAACCTACAATAAAACGTTCTACAGCATTTAAACCTGAAGTACCACTCATGATTAAATCAGCACCTACTTCATGTGCTAATTTTTTAGGGATAATCGCTTTAGGTGAGCCAAATTCTAAACGTGTTTCTACATTTTTTACTCCTGCATTTGAAGCTACTTCTTTATAACCTTTAAGTAACTCCTCAGAAAAATGTTTAGATTTCTCAGTGAACTGAGCATCATAGACTTCATAAGAAGAGTATGTTCTTGAATCGATTACATTTACAATTGTTAATTTTGCATCGTTACGTTTAGCAACTCCTACAGCTTTATTAAAAGCCCATTCTGCTTCGTGTGAACCGTCGACTGCGATTAAAATATTTTTATACGTAATCATCGCTCGTGCCCCCTTCATGTTTCTTAACTCTATTTTAACATAATTGACAGAATATTTAATTATCAATAATTACAAATTTGTGTATTTTTTATGATTGCGCTTTCAATACTTTCGCGTTAGGATGTAAGAGGAGGTGGATGGAATGAAAATTGGTATTCCAAAGGAGATAAAAAATAACGAGAACAGAGTGAGTTTATCACCAAGTGGCGTACATGCACTTGTAGAGCAAGGACATACAGTCTTTGTTGAAACAAACGCAGGACTAGGTTCATATTTTGAAGACGTTGACTACAAAGAAGCTGGAGCAGAGATCGTATCTGAACAGGCGAAAATATGGGATGTAGATATGGTAGTCAAAGTTAAAGAACCATTAGAATCTGAATATCAATTCTTTAAAGAGGGGTTAATTCTCTTCACTTATTTACATTTAGCTAATGAAGAAAAATTAACTCAAGCTTTAGTAGATAATAAAGTTATTGGTATTGCATACGAAACAGTGCAATTACCTGATAAATCATTACCATTATTATCACCTATGAGCGAAGTTGCCGGAAGAATGTCAACTCAAATCGGAGCTGAGTTCTTACAAAAAGTTAACGGCGGCATGGGAATATTACTCGGTGGCGTACCAGGTGTACCTAAAGGGAAAGTAACAATTATAGGTGGAGGTCAAGCCGGTACTAACGCAGCTAAGATTGCTTTAGGCTTAGGCGCTGATGTCACTGTGCTTGATGTTAATCCAAAACGTTTACAAGAACTTGATGACTTATTTAATGGAAGGGTACATACAATTATGTCCAATCCACTAAATATTGAAATGTTCGTTAAAGATAGTGACTTAGTTATTGGTGCTGTACTTATTCCAGGTGCTAAAGCTCCAAACTTAGTCACTGAAGATATGATTAAGCAAATGAAAGCAGGATCAGTGATAGTAGATATCGCTATTGACCAAGGTGGTATTTTCGAGACAACTGATAAAATTACTACACATGACGATCCTACTTATACAAAACATGGTGTTGTTCACTATGCTGTGGCTAATATGCCTGGCGCTGTACCACGTACATCAACATTAGCTTTAAATAATGCTACATTACCATTTGCGCAAACTTTAGCTAATAAAGGTTATCGTGAAGCGTTTAAATCAAATCATGCGTTATCCTTAGGATTAAATACTTACAAAGGTCATGTTACGAATAAGGGTGTAGCTGAAGCGTTTAACTTAGAATATACTTCTGTTGAAGATGCGCTTAATCAATAATTAAAAAGAAACTCGGCTAGGTACTAACTTAGCCGAGTTTTATTATGCTTAAATTATTATTTTTGATATTTTGTAAGGATTTCATATCCATTTTCAGTCACTAGAATATCGTCTTCGATTCTAACACCTGCAACATCAGGGACATAAATGCCTGGTTCTATAGTTATCACCATTCCCGCTTCTAAAGGGTTCTCATTGGCACTGGAAACGTCTTGATATTCGTGTTCTTCTAATCCTAAGCCGTGGCCTAATCGATGAGGGAAATAGTCGCCGTATCCCGCTTCGCTAATAATATCTCGAGCAATTTTATCAATGTCTTTAATCATTACTCCAGGTTTGATAGCCTCAATCGCAGATTGCTCAGCTTTCAATACGGTTTTATAAATATTTTGAGCATCTTCGCTAGGGTTACCAAATTTTACCGTCCTCGTCATATCACTACAATAATGCTCGTAAACAACACCTAAATCAAATAAAACATACTCATTTTGTTGTAACTTTCTATTACCAGGTGTTCCGTGAGGAGAAGCAGCATGATCCCCGAATAGTACCATAGTGTCAAAACTCATTTCGTTAACACCATATTTTTTTATTTCATTTTCAATATGATTCACGACATCTCGTTCTTCAACACCTTCTTTTAAATAAGCGACGCCGATTTCTATACACTTATCAGCTAATTCAGCGGCTTTCTTAATTTTAGTTACTTCTTCATAGGATTTTATGTTTCTTAAATCTTTAATAGATTGATCTATATCACTATAAACTTGTACATTGAAAGCTTGAGATAATTCACGTTGGCGTTTAACAGTCAAATGTTCACTTTCAATCAGTAATGTAGTAAACGTTTGAGGATATAAATCAAAGGGGTTTTGAGTATCTAGGTAACCAATAATTTTTCCCTCATATGGAGAAGCTTTTACTTCTTCTACTTCCATTTTTGGACAAAATAGTACTGGCTCCCCATCAGCTTGAATAAGTAGGGCAAATAAACGTTCATGAGGTTCACTACGGTATCCAGTAAAGTAGTAAATATTAAGTGGCGTCGTAATCCAGGCTGCATCTGCATTTTGTTGTTGTAAGACTTTAATGATTTCATCTATTTTAGTCATTTTAATTTGCCTCCATAGTATTGATGTAATTTAATTTTATTCTAAATAGTCTTAGTTTTCAAAAATCGAATCATGAAAAACATGTTTGTAGTCATTTTGATATACAGTGTTATAAGAGGGAGTAGCTAGGGTATAATGATTACAGATAAAATTTGAGGAGGGCTATATAAATGAAACTTTCATTTCATGGTCAATCAACAATCTATTTTGAAGGAAATGGTAAAAAAGTAATTGTCGATCCTTTTATTTCTGGAAATGACAAATGCGATTTAGATGAACAAACTTTAGATGTAGACTACATTATTTTAACTCATGGACATGAAGATCATTTTGGTGATGTAGTTGAACTAGCGAACAGAAACCACGCTGTAGTTATTGGTTCTGCGGAATTACAAGGTTACTTATCAACTTATCACGGTGTTGAAAATGTACATGGTATGAATATCGGTGGTAAAGCTAAATTCGATTTTGGTACTGTAAAATTTGTTCAAGCTTTCCACAGCTCTAGTTTTACACATGAAGATGGTATTCCAGTATATTTAGGTATGCCAATGGGAGTTGTTATCGAAGCTGAAGGTAAAACGATTTATCACACAGGAGATACTGGCTTATTTAGTGATATGAAATTAATTGCAGATAGACATCCTGTTGATGTATGCTTCGTACCTATTGGAGATAACTTTACAATGGGCATTGATGACGCAAGTTATGCGATAAATGAATTAATTAAACCGCAAATCAGTGTACCAATTCACTACAATACTTTCCCATTAATCGAACAGGACCCAAATCAGTTTAAGGATGCTGTTAATGTAGGTGAAGTTCAAATTCTAGAGCCAGGTCAATCAGTTGAATTTTAATTTGATGTTTTGAATAATTTAATGTTTATAAAAAATTCCCGATTCTTAAACTTTTTAAGAAGAATCGGGAATTTCTATTAATTATTTAACGATTAATACAGGGATTGTAGCTCGTTTAGCTACTTTATGACTTACGCTACCGAGTACAAATTTCTTTTTATCTTCAGCTTTACGGTTACTTAAAACAACAATTTCATATTTACCACTATTAGCATGTTTCAATAACTCTTCTTTAGGATTTCCTCTAACAATGATTTGATCATAATCAATACCGTAGTCCTCTAATGCTTTTCTTGTTTTCTCTAAACGTTCGCTTCTTTCTTCAGTTAGTTCATCCAAGTGAACTCCTGCTTTGATAGAAGCTTGAGCATCTTGTTCATTAATAGCATTTAGAATAGTTACAACTGTATCTTTACCAGCTAAATGAGACACTTCTTTTAATGCTTTTTCATTTTTTAATTGAGTGTCTACACCAAGTAAAATATGTTTATACATAAGTACATCCCTCCTCAACTTTATTTTAATAGAGTTTTAATGGAATTTCCATTTAAATTCATTTTTCTATTCAAAATTAAATAAAAAAGTAATTATGTATATCGTTTTGAATTTCAATTTACTTTAAGTGAAGTTGTGCCATGATTTTTTTGAGGTTAAAAGTTATAATAATGCTATCACTGTTCAATAGAAATAAAGAGGTAACTTGATGACTAAACACGAGCAAATTTTAAATTACATTGAATCACTATCTGTAGGTTCTAAAATTTCTGTTAGAAAGATTGCAAAAGTTTTAGATGTTTCTGAAGGTACAGCATATAGAGCAATTAAAGATGCAGGTCAACTTGGCATTGTTGCTACAATTGATCGTGTAGGTACAGTAAGAATTGAGAAACGTAATAGGGATAATATAGACAATTTAACATTTAATGAAATTGCTAACATTGTTGAAGGTCAAATTTTAGGTGGTAAGAAGGGATTAGGAAAAACTGTATCCAAATTTGCGATAGGAGCAATGGAACTTCAAGATATTTTAAAATATATTGGAAGTCACACATTGCTTATAGTCGGAAACCGTGCAGATGTTCAAATGGAAGCCTTAAAACGAGACACTGCAATATTAATAACTGGTGGATTTCAGCCTTCTAAAGAAGTCGTTGAATATGCAAATGAGCACGAACTGCCCATTATTTCATCAAGTTATGATACATTTCTAGTCGCTAATATTATTAATAGAGCAATGTATAATCAAAAAATTCGTAAAGAAATTCTTGTCGTAGAGGATATTGTCAAACCTATTAATGAGTTATCAGTATTATTTGATGACATGAAAATTAATGACTATAAAAAGTTAGCAAATGATACAGGGCACACTAGATTTCCTATAGTGAATGAAGATTTTAAATTAGTAGGAATAGTTACAAGTAGAGAAATTATTAATATGAATGAAGAGGATGAGTTAGGGAAAATAATGACACGTAATCCTCTTAGTGTAAAGCTTACCAATACAGTGGCTAGTTGTGCGCATATGATGATATGGGAAGGCATTGAATTACTGCCTGTAACTAATAATAATAAAAAAGCTATTGGTGTAATTAATAGACAGGATGTATTGAAGTCAATGCAACTTTTAGGAAGACAGCCGCAAATTGGTGATACAATTAATGATCAAATTGCTAAGCATATTACGATTAATTCAAATGGAATTACTGTTGATGTTTCTCCTTTAGTAACAAATCATTATGGCACATTAAGTAAAGCAGTATTTGTGGGCATTATCGAAGAAACGATTAGACATGAGATGAGAAAGTACAAAAAAGGTAATGTAATGATTGAAAACTTAAATATAGTTTATATCAAAACTGTACCTATTGAATCATCCATCGATGTTCATTATGAAATGCTAGATGTTGGTAGAAATTTTGCTAAGTTAGAAGTAACAATGATTAATAATAAAGAAAAGGTTGCAAACGCATTAGTAATTTGTCAAATGTTTGAAGGCTTTTGAGCAATAAATGAGTATTTTAAGGGAGTAATTTAAAATGAAGAATATTATGAATGATATGATGCAAGAAATTGAACAAAACGATACGATCATCATCCATCGTCATGTTAGACCAGACCCTGACGCTTATGGATCACAATTAGGACTTAAATATTATTTAGAGGCTAAATATCCAAATAAGCATATTTATGCAGTCGGAGAAAATGAACCATCTTTAGAATTTATAGGTACTTTTGATGAAATTTCAGATGAAGTTTATAAAGAAGCATTGGTGATCGTTTGTGACACTGCAAATTCTCCGCGTATTGACGACCAACGTTATCAGAATGGTTTAAAAGTATTGAAGATAGACCATCATCCAGCGATAGACCAATATGGCGACATTAATTATGTGAGTACAGAGGCGTCTTCGACAAGTGAAATTATCTATGATTTTATTACACATTTTAACGATGAGCGTATTATAGACGAAAAAACTGCACGTGTATTATATTTGGGCATTGTGGGAGATACAGGAAGATTCTTATTTAACAATACCACTCCGCACACAATGGAAGTGGCTAGTAAATTAATTGCCTTTCCTTTTGACCCTAATGCAGAACTAAATAAAATGTCAGAGAAAGATCCTAAACTTTTACCTTTCCAAGGTTACATTTTACAGAATTTCGAATTAGACAATGTGGGTTATTGTCAGGTTAAAATAACTCGCGATATTTTAGAGGAATATAATATTCAACCTAATGAAGCATCTCAATTTGTAAATACTATAGCTGATATTCAAGGTTTGAAAATTTGGATGTTTGGTGTAGATGAAGGAGACCAAATTAGATGTCGAATTCGTTCAAAGGGTAAAATCACTATTAATGATGTAGCAAATGATTTTGGTGGTGGTGGACATCCGAATGCTTCAGGTGTCTCTGTATATAGTTGGGCTGAATTTGATAATCTAGCTAATGCATTAAAACAAAAGATTAAATAACTGGAAGGAGTATACAAACATGGTTGCGCATTTAAATATTCATACTGCATACGATTTATTGAACGCAAGTTTGAAAATTGAAGATGTGGTCAATAAAGCTAAAAATGAAGGTTATCGTGCGCTTGCAATTACAGATACCCATGTTTTATATGGCTTTCCTAAGTTTTATGATGCGTGTATAGCAAAAGATATTCATCCGATTTTTGGCATGACGATAACATTAACTGATGGTTTATATACAGTTGAAACAGTCGTATTAGCTCAAAATAATGAAGGGTTAAAAGCGCTATATCAACTTTCTTCTGCAATTAAGATGAAAGAAAAAGAGGAAGTACCTTTAGAATGGCTAAAACGTTACGATAAAAATCTAATTATTATCTTCAAAGATATTGATAATACTCACAAACAAATTATTGAAGCATTTAATGATAAAATACATGTTTATATCAATCATACGAGTAATGATATTGTTAATAGAAAAAAAGTATGGCTTAAGTCAGCAAGATATTTGAATAGAGAAGACGCTGATACCATTTCTGCTTTACAAGCCATCAAAGATAATTCTAAATTAGATATTATTAACGATAGTAAAGATTTTGGTGAGCATTTTCCTGATCAGAAGGAATTTGAAGAGTTAGAAATCGATGAGAAAATAAAACAAAATACTGAAGACATCGTAGACTTATGTAAAGCTGAATTGGTATATCATCAATCGTTACTGCCTCAATATGTCACACCTGATGGAGAAGTTTCAAAAGATTATCTATGGTCAGTATTAATTCGTAAATTAAATGATTGGAATTTAAATAACGATCAGTATTTAAATCGACTTAAGCATGAATATGAAATTATAACTAAAATGGGATTTGAAGATTATTTCCTTATAGTTAGTGACCTTATACATTACGCTAAAACACATGACGTAATGGTTGGACCTGGTCGTGGTTCTTCAGCTGGTTCATTAGTCAGTTATTTATTAGAAATAACAACTACCGATCCAATTAAATTTAACCTACTCTTTGAAAGATTTTTAAATCCAGAGAGGGTAACTATGCCTGATATAGATATTGACTTTGAAGATACAAGACGTGAAAAAGTGATTCAATATGTTCAAGAAAAATATGGTGAACTCCATGTTTCTGGTATTGTTACATTTGGTCATTTACTTGCTAGAGCAGTTGGGCGTGATGTCGGAAGAATTATGGGCTTTGATGAAACGACTTTAAATGAGATATCTAAATTAATTCCTCACAAGTTGGGGATTACTCTAGATAAAGCATATCAAGAAGAGGACTTTAAGTCTTTTGTTCACCGAAACCACCGAAATGAACTATGGTTTGAAATGAGTAAAAAATTAGAAGGCTTACCTAGACATACATCAACACATGCAGCAGGAATTATTATTAACGATCAACCTTTATATAAATACGCGCCACTTACATTGGGTGATACAGGTTTATTAACACAATGGACTATGACAGAAGCGGAACGTATTGGTTTATTAAAAATCGATTTTTTAGGTTTACGTAACTTATCTATTATTCATCAAATAGTTAATCAAGTTAAGAAAGATTTAGATGTTGATATAGATGTCGAAGCGATTCCATTTGATGATAAAAATGTTTTTAAACTTTTATCTCAAGGTGATACTACAGGTATTTTCCAACTAGAATCAGAAGGCGTTAGAAGTGTGCTAAAAAGACTTCAACCAGAGCATTTTGAGGATATTGTTGCCGTAACATCTCTATATCGTCCAGGACCTATGGAAGAGATACCAACATATATTACTCGTAGACATGACCCTTCAAAAGTAGAATATTTGCATAATGATTTAGAATCCATTTTAAAAAGTACGTATGGTGTCATTATTTATCAAGAGCAAATAATGCAAATTGCAAGTAAATTCGCTAACTTTAGTTATGGTGAAGCGGATATCTTACGAAGAGCTATGAGTAAGAAGAATCGTGCAGTATTAGAAAATGAACGTCAACACTTTGTTAATGGCGCCAAACAAAATGGATACAACGAACAAATAAGTAAACAAATTTTTGACTTAATACTTAAATTTGCTGATTACGGTTTCCCTAGAGCGCACGCAGTGAGCTATTCTAAAATAGCCTACATTATGAGTTATTTAAAAGTGTATTATCCAAACTATTTCTATGCCAATATTCTAAGTAATGTTATAGGTAGTGAAAAGAAAACTTCTGCCATTATAGATGAAGCGAAGCATCAAAAATTAAATATTTTACCACCTAATATCAATGAAAGTCATTGGTATTATAAAGCAACTTCAAAAGGTATTTATTTATCTCTAGGAGCTATAAAAGGTGTAGGATACCAGAGTGTTAAAACGATTGTTGATGAAAGATATAATAATGGCAAGTTTAAAGATTTTTTTGATTTTACACGAAGAATTCCTAAAAGGGTTAAAAGTAGAAAATTATTAGAAGCTTTAATTTTAGTTAGTGCGTTTGATCATTTTGGTAAAAATAGAGCTACTCTATTACAAACTATTGATCAAGTTTTAGATACAGCCTCCGATGTCGAGCAGGATGATATGCTTTTCGACATATTAACTCCGAAACAAGCTTATGAAGATAAAGAAGAGTTACCTGATAAAATGCTTAGTGATTATGAAAAAGAGTATTTAGGCTTCTACATATCTAAACATCCGGTTGAGAAAGAATTTGATAAAAAGCAATACTTAGGAATTTATAAATTAGGTAATGCTCAAAATCACCAACCTATATTAGTACAATTTGATGCAATTAAACAAATAAGAACTAAGAATGGACAGAACATGGCCTTCGTAACCCTTAATGATGGAATGTTGTTAATGTACGGTGTGATATTTCCTGATAAATTCAAGAAATATGAAACTTCAATATCTAATGAAGAAATGTATATAGTCATCGGTAAATTTGAAAAAAGAAATCAACAACTACAACTTATTATAAATCAGATCATTGAAGTGAATGAATTTAAAAATCAAAAGATTAAAGCATCTAAAAAAGTGATTCTACGTGATACGCAATTGATTTCAGATAAGTTGCAAGAAATGATAGTAGACACACCAATTGAGAAAAATAACATTTTAGAGATTAGTTCGTTTAATGAACAAAATAATGATATAAAACACTTAGGATATATAAATAAAGATGATGAGACAATTTATCAACTTATCGAGTCTGTAAAACCTAGTGATATTAGGTTTATATAACTTTTATCAATTTTTAAACTATGGTATAGTTAACTGATGGTTAAGATAATAACCATCAGTTTTTCTTTGTAATTATTTTTTGTTTTGGTTATACACTGTTTAACTTATAATCGAAAGAAAAAATAATTTTAATAAATAAGAATAGTATCACGAAGAATTATTTAAATTAACGTATTCATTTACATATGAGATGCGTTTCTAACTATTCTTAAAATGAAGTATATTGGGTTTTTAAATATTAGAAATACTAGATTCAACATTCACGATTTTTATCTAATAAGTACAGTTATTTTTTAACTTTAAAATTATTTAAAATAGGGGTTGATTTCATGTCTTTAAGAGACGATGCATTAGAGATGCACAAAGAGAATCAAGGTAAATTAGAAATTACACCAAATATAAAAGTAACTAATAAAGAAGAGCTTAGTTTAGCTTATTCACCTGGTGTTGCTGAAGCTTGTAAGGAGATTCATGAAGATTCAAGAAAAGTTTATGATTATACAATAAAGGCAAACACTGTAGCAGTGGTAACTGATGGGACTGCTGTTCTTGGTTTAGGTAATATTGGAGCAGAAGCTAGCATTCCTGTTATGGAAGGTAAAGCGGTATTGTTTAAAAGCTTTGCTGGTATCAACGGCGTACCTATTGCATTAGATACGACAGACACTGATGAAATTGTTAATACTGTGAAATTACTACAGCCTAATTATGGTGGTATTAATCTTGAAGATATTTCAGCACCGAGATGTTTTGAAATAGAGGAAACATTGAAAAAAGAAACTAATATCCCAGTATTCCATGACGATCAACATGGTACAGCAATTGTTACTATGGCTGGTTTAATCAATGCTTTAAGAATTGTTGATAAAGATTTATCAGATATTAAAGTTGTACTAAATGGAGCTGGAGCTGCTGGAATTGCTATTGTAAAACTTTTATATTCTTATGGTGTTAGAGACATGATTATGTGCGACTCTAAAGGAGCTATTTATGAAGGGCGACAACATGGTATGAATGATACTAAAGCTTATGTTGCTAACTGGACAAACAAAGATAAAATCGATGGTTCTTTAGAAGAAGTTATTAAAGATGCAGATGTATTTATTGGTGTATCTGTAGCAGACTTATTAACTAAAGATATGGTTAAGAGCATGGCAGATGATCCAATTATCTTTGCTATGGCAAATCCTAACCCTGAAATCAAACCTGATGATGCTAAAGAAGCAGGTGCTAAAGTCATTGGTACAGGACGTTCAGATTTTCCTAACCAAATTAATAATGTCTTAGCTTTCCCTGGCATTTTTAGAGGTGCATTAGATGTTGAAGCAACTCACATCAATGAAGATATGAAAAAAGCGGCTGTAGAAGCAATTGCAGACTTAATTGAAGAGGATGAACTTAATCCTGATTATTGTATTCCTGGACCTTTTGATAAAAGAGTTGCGCCATCTGTTGCTAGAAGCGTAGCCAAAGCTGCTATGGAATCAGGGGTTGCAAGAATCGAAGTTAACCCTCAAGATATTTATGATAAAACAATGAAAGTGACAGATTTAAAATAATTTTGAAGTTGATTTATATGCTAGTTACAATATAGTTTTTTCATGAGCATATTGAATCAGGAAATTTAAAAAATGGTAGTAACAGAGGTTATTTGGAGGTTTACCAATGTTTAAAGATTTTTTTAATCGAAGTAAGAAAAAGAAATATTTAACAGTTCAAGATTCTAAACAAAATGATGTGCCAGCTGGGATTATGACTAAATGCCCAAAGTGTAAAAAAATTATGTACACTAAAGAATTAGCTGAAAATCTAAATGTGTGCTTCAATTGTGATCACCACATCGCACTCACTGCACATAAGAGAATTGAAGCTATTTCAGATGAAGGGACATTTGTAGAATTCGACAAGGGCATGACCTCTGCGAATCCATTAGATTTCCCTGGCTACATTGAAAAGGTAGAGAAAGATCAACAAAAGACAGGATTAAATGAAGCTGTAGTTACTGGTACTTCTGAACTTGATGGTATTAAATATGGAGTGGCCGTAATGGATGCCCGTTTTAGAATGGGAAGCATGGGATCAGTAGTAGGTGAAAAAATCTGCAGAATTATAGATTACTGTACTGAACACCGTCTACCATTTATTCTCTTTTCAGCAAGTGGTGGTGCCAGAATGCAAGAAGGCATTATTTCACTTATGCAAATGGGAAAAACAAGTGTATCACTTAAACGTCATTCTGATGCAGGCTTATTATATATCTCATATATAACTAACCCGACAACTGGAGGGGTTTCTGCAAGTTTTGCTTCAGTAGGAGATATTAATTTAAGTGAACCTAAAGCGCTTATAGGTTTTGCTGGTAGACGTGTCATTGAACAAACTATTAATGAAAAGTTACCTGATGACTTCCAAACGGCTGAATTTTTATTAGAGCATGGTCAATTAGATAAAGTTATTCATCGTAAAGATATGAAAGAAACGCTTTCTAATATCTTAAATATCCATCAAGAGGTGAGTAAATAATGTTAGATTTTGAAAAGCCACTTTTTGAAATAAGAAATAAAATTGAATCGTTAAAAGAATCTCAAGAGAAAAATGAAGTTGATCTACAAGAAGAAATAGATATGCTTGAAGCGTCGCTTGAGAGAGAAACTAAAAAAGTTTATACCAATTTGAAGCCTTGGGATCGTGTACAGATTGCTCGCTTACAAGAACGTCCAACTACTTTGGATTATATACCTTATATTTTCGACTCATTTATTGAGCTTCATGGAGATAGAAATTATAGAGATGACCCTGCCATGATTGGTGGAATTGGTTATCTAAACGGACAAGCTGTCACTGTAGTCGGCCAGCAACGTGGTAAAGATACAAAAGATAACATTTATCGTAATTTTGGAATGGCTCATCCAGAGGGATATCGTAAAGCTCTTCGTTTAATGAAACAAGCTGAAAAGTTTAACCGTCCGATCTTTACTTTTATTGATACAAAAGGTGCTTATCCAGGTAAAGCAGCTGAAGAACGTGGTCAGAGTGAATCAATAGCTAAAAATCTAATTGAAATGGCATCACTGACAGTCCCTGTTATCGCAATCGTTATTGGTGAAGGCGGTAGTGGTGGTGCGCTTGGTATAGGTATATCTAATAAAGTACTTATGCTTGAGAATAGTACTTATTCAGTTATTTCACCTGAAGGCGCTGCTGCTTTACTTTGGAAAGATAGTAATTTAGCTAAAATTGCTGCTGAAACTATGAAAATTACAGCTAATGATCTTAAAGGTTTAAATATTGTTGATGAAGTGATTAATGAACCTTTAGGTGGTGCTCATAAAGATATAGAATCACAAGCTTCAACAATTAAAGAAGTTTTTGTGAAACACCTAAATGAATTGAACCAAAAATCTGGTGAAGATTTAGCTAATGATCGTTTCGAGAAATTTAGACATATAGGATCAGTTGTAGAATAAATTATTAAGAGTTAATTGTCTTGATTAAAGGCTATTAGCTCTTTTTTATGATTTTAGAAAAAATTCATTATTTAAAACGTTTACATCCGTTGAAAGGCTTTCTTTTGATGGAACAGTAAAATAAATTGTGGTAATTTAGAGTTAAAGATAAATCTAGTTAAAGAAAGGTATGTCGTCATGAAAAAAATTGCAGTTTTAACTAGCGGTGGAGATTCACCAGGTATGAATGCTGCAGTTCGAGCAGTCGTTCGTACAGCAATTTACAATAATATTGAAGTTTATGGGATTTATCATGGTTACCAAGGTTTACTTGACGATGATATTCACAAGCTTGAATTAGGCTCTGTAGGGGATACAATTCAACGTGGAGGTACGTTCCTATTTTCAGCTAGGTGCCCTCAATTTAAAGAAGAAGATGTGCGTAAGAAAGGTATTGAAAACCTTCGTAAACGTGGTATTGAAGGCTTAGTTGTCATTGGGGGCGATGGTAGTTATCGCGGTGCTCAACGTATTAGTGAAGAATGTAAGGAAATTCAAACTATTGGAATACCTGGTACTATTGATAATGATATTAATGGTACAGATTTCACTATAGGTTTTGACACCGCTTTGAATACAATTATTGAATCGGTCGATAAAATTAGAGATACTGCATCAAGTCATGCTCGTACTTTTATAGTAGAAGTAATGGGTCGAGACTGTGGTGATTTAGCGTTATGGGCAGGATTGTCTGTTGGCGCAGAGACGATTGTAGTACCTGAAGTTCATACAGACATTAAAGATGTTGCAGAAAAAATTGAACAGGGTATAAAAAGAGGTAAGAAACATTCTATCGTTATGGTCGCTGAAGGATGTATGAGTGGCCAAGAATGTGCTGATGAATTAATGAAATACATCAATATTGATACTCGAGTATCAGTTTTAGGTCATATTCAGCGTGGAGGAAGCCCTTCTGGAGCTGACCGTGTGTTGGCTTCAAGGTTAGGTGGACACGCTGTAGAATTACTTAAACAAGGTGAAACTGCTAAAGGTGTGGGTATTAAAAATAATCAATTAACTGCTACACCATTTGATGATATCTTTGGAGAAAGTAATCATAAATTTGATAAAGATATGTATCAATTAGCTAAAGAATTATCAATATAAATTATGGGAGGATTATATAATGAGAAAGACTAAAATTGTATGTACTATAGGACCAGCTTCTGAATCGGAAGAAATGCTTGAAAAATTAATTAACGCGGGTATGAACGTTGCGCGTTTAAACTTCTCTCATGGTAGTCATGAAGAACATAAAGCAAGAATTGATACAATACGTAAAGTTGCTAAACGTTTAGATAAAACTGTTGCACTATTATTAGATACTAAAGGGCCTGAAATTCGTACGCATAATATGAAAGATGGCGTTATTGAATTAGAAAAAGGTAAAGAAGTTATTGTAAGTATGAATGAAGTTGAAGGTACTCCTGAGAAATTCTCAGTTACTTATGAAGACTTAATTAACGATGTAAATGAAGGTTCTTATATCTTATTAGATGACGGTTTAGTTGAACTACAAGTTAAAGAAATTAATAAAGATAAAGGCGAAGTTAAATGTGATATCTTAAATACAGGAGAATTAAAAAATAAAAAAGGTGTTAACTTACCAGGAGTAAAAGTTAATTTACCAGGTATCACTGATAAAGATGCTGATGATATCCGCTTTGGTATCAAAGAAAATGTTGATTTTATCGCAGCAAGTTTCGTAAGACGTCCTAGTGATGTTTTAGATATTCGCCAAATTCTTGAAGAAGAAAAAGCTCATATCACAATTTTCCCTAAAATTGAAAACCAAGAAGGTATCGATAATATTGACGAAATATTAGAAGTTTCTGATGGTTTAATGGTTGCTCGTGGTGACATGGGTGTTGAAATACCACCAGAAAAAGTACCTATGGTTCAAAAAGATTTAATTAGAAAATGTAATAAATTAGGTAAACCAGTTATTACTGCAACTCAAATGTTAGATTCAATGCAACGTAATCCTCGTGCAACTCGTGCGGAAGCAAGTGACGTTGCTAATGCCATTTATGATGGTACTGATGCAGTTATGTTATCAGGTGAAACTGCAGCGGGATTATACCCAGAAGAAGCAGTTAAAACGATGAGAAATATCGCAGTTTCAGCTGAAGCAGCGCAAGATTATAAAAAATTATTATCTGACCGTACTAAGTTAGTTGAAACATCTCTTGTTAATGCCATTGGTGTTTCTGTAGCACATACAGCACTTAATTTAAATGTTAAAGCAATTGTTGCTGCAACAGAGAGTGGATCAACTGCACGTACGATTTCAAAATATCGTCCACACTCTGATATTATCGCTGTTACTCCTAGTGAAGAAACTGCACGTCAATGTGCGATTGTTTGGGGCGTTAATCCTGTAGTTAAAGAAGGACGTAAAAACACTGATGCATTACTCAATAATGCAGTAGCAACTGCAGTTGAGACTGGTAGAGTTTCTAATGGAGACTTAATCATTATTACTGCAGGTGTACCTACTGGTGAAAAAGGTACAACAAACATGATGAAAATTCACTTAGTAGGTGATGAAATTGCTCGTGGCCAAGGCGTAGGTCGTGGATCAGTAGTAGGCCATGCTATTGTTGCTGATAGTGCAAGTGGCTTAGAGGGTAAAGATTTATCTGATAAAGTCATTGTTACTAACTCTGTTGATGAAACATTAGTACCTTATGTCGAAAATGCTATTGGTTTAATTACTGAAGAGAACGGTATCACTTCACCAAGTGCAATCGTTGGTTTAGAAAAAGGTATTCCAACAGTAGTTGGTGTTGAAAAAGCTACTAAAGAAATTAAGAACGATATGTTAGTTACTGTTGATGCAGCTCAAGGAAAAATCTTTGAAGGCTACGCTAACGTACTATAATTTAATTTAAATATAATTTTACATGACTGAGGCATTATTTATAATGTCTCAGTTTTTGTGTTTTAAAACTTGAATGGTGATAAAAAAATACCAGCGTTAGACATTTCAATTCTAACGCTGGTATTAATTATTATTATTACGCGTGTTTGCTTACCTTTTTGTATCGTAAATACATGAGACCTAAAATAATAAACCAAATAGGTGTTAAATAGATAGCTCTTCTAGTATCGACATTTACAAATAATAAGCCGAAGACAAAAATGAAGAAAATTAATATTGCATATCCCATATATAGACCACCAGGTAATTTATAAGTTGCCTTTTTATGTAACTCTGGATTATTTCTACTGTAATTGATATAAGCAATAATAATCAATGCCCATACAACTAAAAATAGTACAGTTGAAATAGTTGTAACATAAGTAAATACCTTAGTAGCGTCAGGGAAAATATAATTTAACAACGCTGCAATTAGCAATAATGCTGATGAAGCTATAATAGCTGTGTGTGGTACACCGTTTTTGTTCGTTTTAGAGAAGGCTGGTGGAGCTTGTTCTTGATTAGATAGTCCGTACAGCATTCTACTATTTGAAAAGATACCACTATTACATGATGATGCAGCAGCAGTTAAAACCACAAAGTTAATTATTCCAGCTGCAAATGGTACTCCAATTAAAGCGAATAATTTAACGAAAGGGCTGTTATCTGGATCAACTTTGTACCAAGGAATGATTGACATAATTACTGCTAATGCCCCAACATAGAAAATTAATATTCTAATAGGTACACTATTGATTGCCTTTGGTATAGTTTGTTCAGGATCTTTCGTCTCTCCAGCAGTAACACCAATCATTTCGATTCCTACGAATGAAAATAGTGCCATCTGGAATGACATGAAGAACCCTGAAGCCCCTTTAGGGAATATTCCATGGTTGTATAAATTAGTTAAACTTGTATGTCCGAATTGTGTTTTGAAAGCAAAAAGAATCATGACAATACCTACAACGATTAAAGCAATAATTGTGGCAATTTTAATGATTGCAAACCAAAATTCTAATTCACCAAATAATTTGGCGCTTAGTAGGTTAAATGACATTAAGATTAATACACAAAATAAAGCACTAATCCAATTAGGTATTTCAGGGAACCAAAAACTAACATATTTAGCTACCGCTGTAACTTCAGCCATACCAGTAATAATCCAACATAACCAATATGTCCACCCTGTAATAAATCCAGCAAATGGTCCTATGTATTTATTAGTAACATCCGCAAATGATTTAAAATTAGTGTTTTGAATTATAATTTCTCCCAATCCACGCATAAACATGAATAACATAAATCCTATAATGATATAGGTAAGCAATATTGAGGGACCCGTCATTGCAATTGTTTGACCGGCACCAAGGAATAACCCCGTTCCTATAGCGCCTCCAATGGCGATTAATTGAACATGACGATTGCTCAATTCTCTTTGTAAATTTTCAGCCATAAGACATCTCCCTTACTATAAGATATTTATATTATGCACTTATAAGGCTATTTATACAATTCTTTTCGCAAAAAAGTGTGAAAATTCACTAAAATGTATATTTATATTTTGTAATCATTCTTGATAACTAAACGAAAACATCACAATATTTTTGAAATTTGATGAGTTATATACTATGTAAAGTTTAATTTCACGCTCTTTTAAAGATGTTAACATACATTAAGGTCAAGCTAATATACCATTTTTACATGTTTAAAGTTATTTATAATGTTTCACAAATTGTTTGAATTTAGCTATAATACTAGGTGAAAGCCATTTCATAAAGAAATAGTAAAGGGGAAATTTATCATGGCAGAATTACAAAGAGGTTTAGAAGGGGTTATTGCAGCTGAAACTAAGATCAGCTCAATAATTGACAGTCAATTGACATATGCGGGCTATGATATTGATGATCTCGCAGAAAATGCCCAATTCGAAGAAATTATTTTCTTACTTTGGAATTATAGACTTCCAAATAAAGAAGAATTAAAAGAATTGAAAGAAAAATTATTTGAGTTTATGACTCTAAACGAAAGAGTTTATAAACACTTTGAAGAGTATGTAACTGATGATGTTCATCCTATGACAGCGTTACGTACATCTGTATCTTATATTGCTCATTTCGATCCAGATGCTGAAGATGAATCTGAAGATAAAAAGTATGAAAGAGCAATTCGTATTCAAGCAAAAATTGCTTCATTAGTTACGGCTTTCGCAAGAGTAAGAGAAGGGAAAGAACCTGTTAAACCTAATTCAGAATTAAGTTATGCAGCGAACTTCTTATACATGTTAAGAGGCGAACTTCCAACTGACATTGAAGTTGAAGCATTCAATAAAGCTTTAATTTTACATGCCGATCATGAATTAAACGCATCTGCATTCACTGCTCGTTGTGCTGTTTCATCACTATCTGATATGTATTCAGGTATTGTTGCTGCTGTAGGTTCATTAAAAGGGCCTCTACACGGTGGTGCAAATGAACGTGTAATGGCAATGTTAAAAGAAGTAGGTAGTACTGATAATGTTGATAGTTACCTTGATGAGAGATTCGCTAATAAAGATAAAGTAATGGGCTTTGGTCACCGTGTATATAAAGATGGTGATCCACGTGCTAAATATTTACGTGAAATGAGCCGTAAAATTACTGAAGAAACTGGTCAAAGCGAATTATTTGATATTTCATTAGCTATTGAAAAGCGTATGAAAGATGAAAAAGGCTTAATTCCAAATGTTGATTTCTTCAGTGCAACTGTTTATCACAGTATGAACATTCCTCATGATTTATTTACACCAATCTTTGCAGTAAGTCGTACTTCTGGTTGGATTGCTCATATATTAGAACAATATCGAGACAACAGAATTATGAGACCAAGAGCTCAATATATTGGTGAGAAAGATCGTAAATATGTTCCTATTGAAGAAAGATAATAAAATAACATATAGTATTTAGTGAAAGTTTAAATATACTTGGAGGTTAGATTTATGTCAGCAGAAAAAATTACTCAAACTAATGAAGGTTTAAATGTACCAAACGAACCAATTATTCCATTTATTATTGGTGATGGAATTGGACCAGATATTTGGAAAGCTGCAAGTCGCGTTATTGATGCAGCAGTAGAAAAAGCTTACAACGGCGAAAAACGTATTGAATGGAAAGAAGTTTTAGCTGGACAAAAAGCTTATGATGAAACAGGAGAATGGTTACCTCAAGAAACTTTAGACACGATTAAAGAATATTTAATCGCTGTTAAAGGACCTTTAACTACGCCAATTGGTGGCGGGATCCGTTCACTAAATGTTGCTTTAAGACAAGAATTAGATTTATTTACTTGCTTACGTCCTGTTCGTTGGTTCCAAGGTGTACCATCTCCAGTTAAACGTCCTGAAGATGTAGACATGGTTATTTTCCGTGAAAACACTGAAGATATCTACGCAGGTATTGAATTTAAAGAAGGAACTTCAGAAGTTAAAAAAGTAATTGATTTCTTACAAAATGAGATGGGAGCTACTAACATCCGCTTCCCAGAAACTTCAGGTATTGGTATTAAACCTGTATCTAAAGAAGGTACAGAACGTCTTGTTAGAGCAGCTATTCAATATGCTTTAGATAACAATCGTAAATCTGTGACTTTAGTGCATAAAGGTAACATTATGAAATTCACTGAAGGTTCATTCAAACAATGGGGTTATGACTTAGCTCATAATGAATTTGGTGATAAAGTATTTACTTGGCAACAATATGATGAAATTGTTGAAAAAGAAGGTAAAGATGCAGCAAATGAAGCTCAAGATAAAGCTGAAAAAGAAGGCAAAATTATTATCAAAGATTCAATTGCTGATATCTTCTTACAACAAATCTTAACTCGTCCAGCTGAACATGATGTAGTAGCAACTATGAACTTAAATGGTGACTACATTTCAGATGCTTTAGCTGCACAAGTTGGCGGTATTGGTATCGCTCCAGGTGCTAATATTAACTACGAAACAGGCCACGCTATCTTTGAAGCAACTCATGGTACAGCTCCAAAATACGCTGGATTAAATAAAGTTAATCCATCATCAGAAATTTTAAGTTCAGTTCTAATGTTAGAACACTTAGGTTGGCAAGAAGCTGCTGATAAAATCACTGATTCAATTGAAGCAACTATCGCTTCTAAAATTGTAACTTACGATTTTGCTCGTTTAATGGATGGCGCTGAAGAAGTTTCAACTTCAGAGTTCGCTGACGAGTTAATTAAAAACTTAAAGTAAACTAAATTAGATTTAAAAATAAATAAGATACTAATCTTTGTTGGGTTGGCGAAAGCCAACCCTTTTTTTAAAGATTATGTAAAAATGTAAGTTATCATTATCTTTTTACTTCAAAAGATGATAGGTTAATTAATGTTAAGACAATATTAAACAAATATTTTCTTAATATATGTGCAAATATATTTGTTTTGTTAAGTTTATGTAAAATTGATGTGTAGCTATGTTATTTTTATTTGAACTTCAGTTATAATGAAATTGTAATAACAAAATAGGGAGGCACACCATGTCACAAAAAGTATTAGTGGTTGATGATGAACAATCAATCGTGACCTTACTAAAGTATAATTTAGAAACAGCAGGATACATAGTTGAAGTCGCGTATGACGGCGAGGAAGCATTAAAAAAGGTTGAAGAAGAGCAACCTGAACTTATTGTATTGGACGTCATGTTACCTAAGAAGGATGGTATTGAGGTGTGTAAATCAATTCGATCTGACAAAAATTTAGTACCTATTTTAATGTTAACCGCAAAAGATGATGAGTTTGATCGTGTTTTAGGACTTGAACTAGGTGCTGACGATTACATGACAAAGCCATTTTCACCTAGAGAAGTGGTTGCAAGAGTTAAGGCTATTTTAAGACGTTCTAAGTTTGTTAATGAAATTGAGAAAGAGGACACAGATGAGGAAGACATCATCATCGACTCTATTCGTATACGTCCTGAATTCTTTGAAGTATATAAAGATGAAGAATTATTAGAGTTAACTCCTAAAGAATTCGAATTATTATTATACTTAATTGAAAGACAAGGCCGTGTCATTACACGAGAGCATATGCTCAATTCAGTTTGGAATTATGAATTTGCTGGCGACTCTCGAATCGTCGATGTACATATTAGTCATTTAAGAGATAAATTGGAAGAGAATCCAAAACAACCTAAATTAATTAAAACAGTGCGAGGATTAGGTTATAAATTGGAGAGACCTAAAGCTTAATGCTAAAGTTTCATCATCGTCTATTATTATTAATTAGTACTATAACAATAATTAGTTTTATTGGTTTAGGTGCAATTATTCACAACACAATTTATCAAACTTTAACTAGCAATCAAATCAATGAATTAAGAAATGAAGCACATAATTATGTCAATTTACTAAATCATAAAAAAGGTGAAGAGATTGACAACCTTGCTGATAATCAACAAAATATCGTTGTTATAAAAAACGAAGCTGATGGACACATCATTTTTTCATCAGGTGATAGTAAAAAGATAGATAGTAGAATTGATAATGCAGCCAATCCTTCTAACTTAATTACTAAAAAAACTAATATCGGTACACGCTATACTTTTAAAGATAATATAGGTAACAAAACCGTATACATAAGTGGAATTAATGATGAAATCATAGATTTACAAAGAGAAATGTGGAAATACCTTTCTATAATAGGCGTCATAGTGTTATTCACAGTTTACTTAGCTAGTAGAAGTATCAATCGAACATATATAAGACCTATTAATGAAGTGACGTATGCAACATCATTATTGGCAGATGGTTATTATCATGTTCGTGTTCCTGAAAGTAATGTTAAGGAAACACGAGCACTTTTTGTAACAACGAATGAGCTAGCCAGAAGATTGCAGAAATTGAACAATAGTCAAAAAATACAATCAAATCGTTTGAAAACAACACTTGAGAATATTCCAAGTTCTGTTTTAATGATTGATAAACATGGCGAAATAGTTGTTGCGAACCATGCTTACTATGAAGTATTTAGTCCGGATCAACAGGTTGAAAATAAGAATTATATTGGTTTTATAGATGATAGTATTGAGAAGCTAATAATAGAAAGCTTTAGAACTGAGAAGGTAATCTATGATCAAATTGAAGTAGACATAAATAATGTACATACTAAATACTTTGATGTATCATGTGTCCCAATTTTGTCCAAATCTAAGAAGAAATTACAAGGTATGGTTGTCGTACTTCATGATATTACTAACCTTCAAAAATTAGAAAATCTTAGAAGAGAGTTTGTGGCTAATGTGTCACATGAATTGAAAACACCAATTACTTCTATTAAAGGTTTTGCGGAGACGCTTATTGAAGGTGCTAAAAATGATGAGCAATCTCTTGATATGTTCTTGAACATCATTTTGAAAGAATCTAATAGAATAGAATCGTTAGTTATGGATTTATTGGATTTATCGCATATCGAACAACAAACCGAGATTGAAACGAACTATATGAATTTATCTGAATTAGCTTATAATACGATTGATAACTTGCAGACTCAAGCTATAAATAAAAATATTGAAATTCAACCTGAAATTGAAAAAGATGTCATAATAGAAGCTCATGAAAATAAAATTGCTCAAGTTATTACTAACTTACTTTCAAATGCGATTAATTATTCTCTTGAGGACAATAAGGTTATTGTACGAGTATTTAGAGAGGGTAAAAAGGTTAATTTAGAAATTCAAGATTTCGGAATTGGTATTAGCGCCAAGGATCAAAAACATATCTTTGAACGTTTCTACAGAGTAGATAAAGCGAGAAGTAGAGATTCTGGCGGTACAGGTTTAGGTTTATCAATAACTAAACATATTGTCGAAGCCCATAACGGACGAATCAACATAAATAGTAGACTTGGAGAAGGTTCGACCTTCAAAGTTACTTTTATAGATGAATAATTTTGAGGAACTGCAATGTCATTTTTGACATTGCAGTTTCTTCTTTTGAAAAGCTTTTTGTTGTATACATTTAACTTTATGTTAGAAGTCTTAAATTCGTTAAGAGTAAAAAAGAGGAACACATTAGCTAAAGACTAATGCGTAAGTGGTACTAAGTATTTCAATGTTCAATTGTGCTGGTAAAGGATTACATTTGCTGATGCAAATGCACTAAGGACCGCTAAACTCTATATTCGTTAAGCGTTCCTATGTATGCTAAAATGTATGTAAATCAGTTCTGGAGGTTACGTATTTTGGATAAATTAGTGTTAATAGATGGTAACAGTTTAAGCTTTAGAGCGTTTTATGCTTTACCATTACTTTCTAATAAAGCTGGTATTCATACAAATGCTATATATGGCTTTGCGATGTTGCTTGAGAAAATTATTAAAGAAGAACAACCCAATCACTTTTTAGTTGCATTTGATGCTGGTAAAACTACTTTCAGACATTCTAAGTACAGTGAATATAAAGGTGGACGTCAAAAAACACCACCAGAATTAAGTGAACAATTTCCTTATATTCGTCAATTATTAGATGCTTATCACATTAAACACTATGAATTAGAAAATTATGAAGCGGATGACATTATTGGCACGCTAAGTAGAGTGGCTGATAAGGCTGGTTTCGAAACGATTATTATTACAGGGGATCGAGATTTAACACAATTAGCTACTGATAATGTCACAATTTATTACACTAAAAAAGGTGTGACAGATGTAGATCACTACACGCCAAGTTTTATAGCTGAAAAATATGATGGGCTACAACCGAAACAAATCATTGATATGAAAGGTCTCATGGGAGATACTTCAGATAATATTCCAGGGGTTGCTGGCGTTGGTGAAAAAACTGCAATCAAACTTCTTAAACAATTTACTTCTGTAGAAGGTGTTTATGAACATATTGATGATGTCACAGCTAAAAAATTAAAAGAAAAACTCGTGAATAGTAAAGATGATGCCTTGATGAGTAAAGACTTAGCTACAATTAATGTTGAAAGTCCCATTGAGGTTAATCTAAATGATACAAAATTAGAAAATCAAGATGATAATACTAACAAAATAGAATTGTTTAAAAAGCTTGAATTTAAACAATTATTGGCAGATATTGATGAAGAAGCTAATAACGATGTAGTTAACGAAAAGACCTTTGAAATTGAATCGGATTTTCAACATATCAACTTTGATAGTTTAGAGCATGCAATTATTCATTTTGAATTAGAGGGCACAAATTATCTTAAAGATAATATCCTAAAATTCGGTTTTTATGCTGATGATTCACATGTGGTCATTAATGCTGAAGATATTAAGCAATATCAAGATTTAGTCCAATGGTTAGAAGATAAAAATACGACTAAAACTGTATACGATGCCAAAAAAACTTATGTGGCTGCGCATCGTTTAAATATCGATATTCAAAATGTGCAGTTTGATGTAATGTTGTCTAGTTATATTATTGATCCTTCTCGTTCAATAGATGATGTAAAATCAGTAGTTTCACTTTATGGACAGAATTATGTTAAAGATAATGTGTCAGTTTACGGTAAGGGGAAAAAACATCAAGTTCCTGAAGAAGAAGTATTAAATAAACATGTAGCTTCAATCACAGAGGCAATTGCTAACTCTAAACCTGAAATGGAGGCTCAATTAGAAGAGTATAATCAAGTTGAGTTACTCAAAGATTTAGAATTACCACTTGCTAAAATTTTAAGTGAAATGGAAGAAATTGGTATTTATACTGATGTTGAAGACTTAAAACAAATGGAGAACGAAATCCAAGAAAAATTAGATGTTTTAATTAAAAACATTCATGAAGCTGCAGGAGAAGAATTTAATATTAATTCTCCTAAACAATTAGGAGTAGTTTTATTTGAAACGCTAAAACTACCTGTTATCAAGAAAACTAAGACAGGCTATTCAACAGCAGTAGACGTATTAGAACAATTGCAGGGAGAGCATCCAATTATTGAACATATATTGGAGTATAGACAATTGTCAAAATTACAATCAACTTATGTTGAAGGATTACAAAAAGTGATTAGTAAAGATCAGAGAATTCACACACGTTTTAATCAAACGTTAGCACAAACAGGTAGACTTTCAAGTGTAGATCCAAACTTACAGAATATACCTATTCGTTTAGAAGAAGGAAGAAAAATTAGAAAAGCCTTTAAACCTACAGATAAGGATAGCGTAATCTTATCGGCTGACTATTCACAAATAGAGTTACGTGTGCTTGCACATATTACTCAAGATGAAAGTTTGAAAGAGGCATTTATTAATGGTAACGATATTCATACTGCGACAGCTATGAAAGTATTTAACGTAGAAGCTAATGAAGTAGATAGTTTAATGCGTAGACAAGCCAAAGCAGTAAACTTTGGTATTGTGTATGGAATTAGCGATTATGGCTTAAGTCAAAGTTTAGGAATTACACGTAAAAAAGCGAAAGCTTTTATAGATGATTACTTAGCTAGTTTTCCTGGTGTAAAACAATACATGTCTGACATTGTTAAAGATGCAAAAGCAGATGGATATGTTGAAACACTTCTACATCGACGTCGTTATATTCCAGATATTACAAGTCGTAATTTCAACTTAAGAAGTTTTGCAGAAAGAACAGCAATGAATACCCCGATACAAGGTAGCGCAGCAGATATTATTAAATTAGCTATGGTTAAGTTTTATGAAAAAGTTAAAGATACTAATTATCACGCGACATTATTATTGCAAGTTCATGATGAATTGATTTTCGAGTTGCCTAAATCTGAAGTCGAAGATTTTAGTAAGTTTGTTGAAGAAATTATGGAACAAGCTTTAGATTTAGATGTACCTCTAAAAGTAGATTCAAGTTATGGACCAACATGGTATGACGCTAAATAAGGAAAGGATTAAAATATGCCAGAATTACCAGAAGTTGAACATGTTAAAAGAGGTATAGAACCTTTTGTAATAAATGAAAAAATTGATAAAGTTATTTTTTCAGAGAAGGTAATCGAAGGTAAAAATAATCAAAGAGAAACAATTATAAAAGGTATAGAGTTAGATAGTTTTAAAAAATTAACTGAAGGTTATGTTATATCTGAAGTTCTTAGGCGTAGTAAGTACATCGTTTTTCATATTGAAAAAGACAATGATCATAGAATTTTGATAAGTCATTTAGGTATGGCAGGAGGATTTTTTGTAGTAGATGATTTAGAAGAAATTGGAACGCCAAATTACCGTAAACATTGGCAAGTGATTTTCGAACTTAACAATGGTAAAAAATTAGTTTACTCAGATATTAGACGTTTTGGAGAAATTAGAAATATTGCCAATTATGAAAGTTATCCTCCTTTTCTAGAAATAGCTCCAGAACCATTTGATAAAGAAGCAATGATACATTATCTAAGTTGTTTTGATATTAATAAATACGCTAATAAACCTATTAAACAAATGATTTTAGATCATAAAGTGATTGCCGGTGCTGGTAATATTTATGCTTGTGAAGCACTTTATAGAACTGGTATTCGACCTGATAAAATTGCTAACTCATTGAGTCATCAACAAAAAGAGATGTTATTTTATTATGTTCGAGAAGTTCTTGAAGAGGGTATTAAATACGGTGGAACAAGTATTTCTGATTATCGCCATGCTGACGGTAAAACCGGAGAAATGCAATTGCATTTAAATGTTTATAAACAGAAATATTGTAAAACATGTGGGCATGAAATAGAAACAAAAGTGATTGCCACTAGAAATAGTCATTTTTGCCCAAATTGTCAGAAATAAAGGAAGCGTGAAAATATGCCAAAGATTATTGGACTAACAGGTGGAATCGCAACTGGTAAATCAACAGTCTCAGAATTATTAACTGCTTATGGATTTAAGGTTGTTGATGCGGATGTTGCATCTCGAAAAGCTGTTAAGAAGGGTTCAAAAGGATTAGATCAAATAAGAGAGAAATTTGGTCAAGAAGCAATTGACGACAATGGTGAGATGAATCGTAAATATGTTGGAGAACTTGTCTTTAATAATCCAGAACAACGAATAGAACTTAATAAGATAGTTCATCCTATTGTTAGAGAAATAATGGAAGAAGAGAAGAATCACTACCTAAATGAGGGATACAATGTCATTATGGATATTCCTTTGTTATTTGAAAATGATTTACAAGATACTGTTGATGAAGTTTGGGTAGTTTACACTTCTGAAAGTATTCAAATTGAACGTTTAATGGAAAGAAATGATTTATCACAAGAAGATGCTAAGGCACGTGTGTATAGTCAAATATCTATTGATAAGAAAAGTAGAATGGCTGATCATGTCATAGACAATCTAGGTGATAAACTTGAATTAAAACAAAATTTACAACAACTTCTTGAAAAAGAAGGTTATATCGATTAATAAAGTTAGCGTACACAAAGCATTGTTTTGTGTACGTTTTTTATTTTTTGTATGTTAAATAATAAGTATAACTTATTTAAAATGATAGATAAAAGTTCGAACATGATTATAGGGAAACGCTTTCAAAAGACAGATAATATGTTATTCTAATTTCATAAAGTATAACATATAAATAAATGTTCAAGGGGTGCTTTTTAATGTCAACGAATATCGCGATTAATGGAATGGGTAGAATTGGAAGAATGGTGCTACGTATAGCTTTAAAAAACAAAAACTTAAATGTCGTAGCGATTAATGCAAGTTATCCTTCTGAAACTATTGCACATTTAATTAATTATGATACAACTCATGGTACATATGATAAAAAAGTTGAAGCAACAGAAAATGGTATTAAAGTAGATAATCATGAAATTAAACTTGTTTCTGATAGAAATCCAGAAAACTTACCATGGAATGAATTAGATATCGACATTGTTATTGAAGCTACTGGTAAATTTAATCATGGAGATAAAGCCATTGCTCATATTAATGCAGGTGCAAAGAAAGTATTACTCACAGGCCCTTCAAAAGGTGGAGAGGTACAAATGATTGTTAAAGGTGTTAATGATGACAAACTTGATATTAATCAATACGACATCTTTAGTAATGCTTCATGTACTACCAATTGTATCGGTCCAGTTGCAAAGGTCTTGAATGATAAGTTTGGCATTGTAAATGGTTTAATGACAACTGTTCATGCCATTACTAACGATCAAAAAAATATTGATAATCCTCATAAGGATTTACGTAGAGCACGTTCTTGCAATGAAAGTATTATTCCAACTTCAACTGGTGCCGCTAAAGCGCTTAAAGAAGTGTTACCAGAAGTTGAAGGGAAACTTCATGGAATGGCTTTACGTGTTCCAACTAAGAATGTCTCACTTGTTGATTTAGTCGTTGATTTAGAAAAAAATGTCACTGCTGAAGAAGTAAATGAAGCATTTAGACAATCGGGCTTAGATGGCATTTTAGATGTTGAAGATGCACCTTTAGTATCAGTAGACTTTAATACGAATCCTAATTCTGCAGTTTTAGATTCTCAATCTACTATGGTTATGGGTGAGAATAAAGTAAAAGTAATTGCTTGGTATGATAATGAATGGGGTTACTCTAATCGTGTTGTAGAAGTAGCTGAACAAATTGGAGAACTGATTGAGAAAGAGGCCACTGTTAAAGCAGTATAATTAAAAAACAGTATAAGACATGTAATTATAAGCTGTCGACAAAGTATGAACAATCATAAAGTTAGTATTCATATAACTCATATTGGTTGATCTTTATCCTTTGTTGACAGCTTTCCTATTGGAAATTTGTATTAAGACTTATATCTTTATAATAAAAACATTAGAAAGCGTAATTAACTTAATTTAAATTTCTGTTTTAAACATTTATCCAAAGATTCAATTTTATAGTAAAATATCATTTAAAAATCTATATTTATAGTATTAAAATCTAAATTCTAGCGTAAATAACCTTTCTTTTTTACAATACAATTATGTAGTATAATGTACGTTAATCAAACTTAAGAGGGTGACATAAATGAAATGCCCAAAATGTAATTCAACACATTCTAGAGTAGTTGATTCTAGACACGCAGATGATGCAAATGCAATAAGACGAAGAAGAGAATGTGAAAATTGTGGAACTCGGTTTACTACTTTTGAACACATTGAAGTAAGTCCGCTTATCGTTGTTAAAAAAGATGGTACTCGAGAACAATTTTTAAGAGAAAAAATATTAAATGGGTTAGTAAGATCTTGTGAAAAGAGACCAGTAAGATACCAACAATTGGAAGATATTACCAATAAAGTCGAATGGCAATTACGTGACGAAGGTCAAACTGAAATATCCTCAAGAGATATAGGAGAGCATGTAATGAAATTATTAATGCATGTTGATCAAGTCTCATATGTTAGATTTGCATCTGTCTATAAAGAGTTTAAGGACGTTGACCAATTACTTGCTTCAATGCAAGGAATCTTGAGTGATAATAAACGGAGTGATTATTAAATGGGATTACAGTCGTATGAGTATGGGTTAAGACCTCAAGATAGCTTCGAGGTCATCAAAGAATTTCAATTAACGACAGAACATTTAGAAATATTGAACCGTCTCTTTACGCCGTTAATCGGTCCGCAATCTATAGGGCTTTATCACTTTATCAATCAATTTGTAGACGACCATCATCATTATCCACTCACTCACTACATATTTATGAATGAGTTAAAAATCAATCTTTTAGACTTTAGAAAGCAGATGGATTATTTAGAAGCTATCGGGTTAATTAAAACCTTTGTTAAGCATGAAGAGCAGCAAACACGATTTGTATATCAATTAATACAACCTCCTACAGCTTATCAATTTTTTAATGATCCTATGTTATCTGTTTTTTTATATAGTGAAGTAGATAAAAATCGTTATCAGTCTTTAAAGTATCATTTTGAAAAAGACAAAAAGGATTTAAGTCGTTATAAACAAACGACTAGGAAGTTTACTGAAGTTTTTAATGTACCCAAAAAGGTTTTAAATCAAGATTTATCTAATCTTAAACAAGCTAATCACTATTGTGGTATTGATTTATCCAATGAGACATTTGATTTCGAAATGTTGAGGCATATGTTAAATCAACACTTTATCAGTAATGAAATCGTAACTAAAGATGCTAAAGAATTAATTATTCAATTGGCTACGTTATATGGTTTGACTGCCGATGGAATGAAAAAAGTTATATTAAATTCAATTACTAGTGCACAACAATTATCATTTGAAGAAATGCGCAAGCAAGCACGATCATATTATTTGATTGAACACGAAAATCATTTGCCAAAATTACAATTGAAAGGTGAGTCTTTTGATAAATCACCTCAAGAAAAAGATACACCCCTAGATAATACTGATGAATGGTTACAACTACTGGACGAAACTAGTCCTATAGATATGTTAGCGAGTTGGTCAGGTTCTGAACCTACGCAATCACAAAAAAGTATGATTGAAGAATTAATTGATAGAGAAAAAATGAGTTTCGGTGTGATTAATATACTGTTGCAATTTGTTATGCTAAAAGAAGATATGAAGTTACCCAAATCTTACATATTCGAAATTGCATCAAATTGGAAGAAAAAAGATATTAAAACAGCTAAGCAAGCTTACAACTATGCACTTCAAGTTAATCAACCTAAAAGTTATGACCAAAATTTCAAAGGGAATAGAAACTATTCCAAACAAAACAAGCAACTTATTTCAAAAGAGAAAACTCCAAAATGGCTTGAAAATAGAGAGGCTCAATCAAATTCATCAGCTACAAAAGATTCAACCACAAAAGATGAAAAATTAGAAAAAGATCGAAAAGCATTCTTAGAACGTTTGAATAAAAAATGGGAGGAGGGCAATGAGTAATGAAAAGTTTCAAGAACATAATGGGTGCGTCAGACGACTTAAATAAACGTATTGAGAAAATCAAGCAAAATGTTATAAAAGACCCAGATGTTAAAGAGTTTTTAGAGCAACATCAATCTCAACTTACGAATGCAATGATTGATGAAGATTTAAATGTTTTACAAGAGTATAAAGATCAACAGAAGCATTATGATGGTCATCGTTTTGAAGAATGTCCTAATTTTGTTAAAGGGCACGTACCTGAGTTGTATATAGAAAATGAAAGAATTAAGATTAGATATTTGAAATGTCCATGTAAAATTAAACATGATGAAGAACGCTTTAACTCTCAACTCATCACCTCACATCATATGCAACGTGATACATTAGATGCAAAATTAAAAGATATTTACATGACTGAACGTGATCGTTTGGACGTAGCGATGGCTGCAGATGAAATATGCACAAATATAGCTAATAATGAAAAAGTAAAAGGATTATATTTGTATGGCCCATTTGGAACAGGTAAGTCATTTATATTAGGTGCAGTTGCTAATCAACTCAAATCGAAGAAGATTTCATCCACTATTGTTTACTTACCTGAATTTATTCGTACTTTAAAAGGTGGCTTCAAAGACGGTAGTTTTGAAAAGAAACTAGAACGTGTGCGTGAAGCTAATATACTTATGCTTGATGATATAGGTGCTGAAGAGGTTACACCATGGGTAAGAGATGAAATTATCGGACCATTTTTACATTATAGAATGGTTCATGAGTTACCTACGTTTTTCAGTTCGAACTTCGACTATAGTGAATTAGAGCATCATTTATCTATGACGAGAGATGGAGCTGAGAAAACTAAAGCAGCTAGAATTATCGAACGTGTTAAAACACTATCTACGCCATATTATTTAGAAGGTAAAAATTATAGAAACAATTGAATTTTATCTTATGAGGTGTATAATGGACTTAAATCTTAATCGTTGAAACTATTGAAGATAAGATAATTTAATCACTATTACACAGAAAGTCATTAGTTGATGAGAATATGGCTAATATATTAAATTATTACTACTTCATAATGATATTTGTAATGAATATCCGGCTCGAGACCGTTATCTCATGTAGAGTAGCTTAGTTATTATTTTTATAAAGCTGAGCAACTAGGGTGGTACCACGACAAACTCGTCCCTTGTTATAGGGGGCGAGTTTTTTGTTTTGTGGATATTTATCTTAATCATTCAATAAGTCAACGATCAGATCTTTTTAATATTTAGGAGGGTTTAATATGGATCAAATTAATATTCAATTTCCAGATGGTAATTCAAAAGAATTTGATAAAGGTACTACTACTGAAGACATCGCTCAATCTATTAGCCCAGGTTTAAGAAAGAAAGCTGTAGCAGGTAAATTTAATGGTCAAATGGTAGATTTAACTAGACCACTTGAGGAAGATGGATCAATTGAGATTGTTACACCAGGTAGTGAAGAGGCTTTAGAGGTTTTACGACATTCAACTGCGCATTTAATGGCACAAGCTTTGAAGCGTTTATATGGTGATGTGAAATTTGGTGTAGGTCCGGTGGTTGAAGGCGGATTTTACTATGACTTTGATATGGATGAAAAAGTATCATCAGATGATTTTGAAAAAATAGAAAAAACGATGAAGCAAATCGTTAATGAGAATTATAAAATAGAACGAAAAGTTGTAAGTAGAGATGAAGCTAAAGAATTCTTCAAAGATGATCCATATAAATTAGAACTTATTGATGCAATTCCAGAAGATGAGAGCGTTACTTTATACTCACAAGGTGAATTCACAGATTTATGTCGTGGTGTACATGTACCTTCGACTTCTAAGATAAAAGAGTTTAAATTACTATCAACTGCAGGTGCTTATTGGCGTGGTGACAGTAACAATAAAATGTTACAACGTATATACGGTACTGCGTTTTTTGATAAAAAGGATTTAAAAGCGCATTTACAAATGCTTGAAGAACGTCGTGAAAGAGATCACCGTAAAATCGGTAAAGATTTAGAATTATTTACTAATAGCCAACTTGTTGGTGCTGGATTACCTTTATGGTTACCAAATGGCGCTACAATCAGACGTGAAATTGAACGCTATATTGTAGATAAAGAAGTGAGCATGGGATATGACCATGTATATACTCCAGTATTAGCAAATGTTGATTTATATAAAACTTCTGGTCACTGGGATCATTACCAAGACGACATGTTTCCACCTATGAAATTAGATGAAACTGAAGAAATGGTATTAAGACCAATGAACTGTCCACACCATATGATGATTTATAATAATAAACCACACTCTTACCGAGAATTACCAATCCGTATTGCGGAATTAGGTACTATGCATAGATATGAAGCAAGTGGTGCAGTTTCAGGTTTACAACGTGTTCGTGGAATGACTCTTAACGATTCTCATATATTCGTGAGACCAGATCAAATTAAAGAAGAGTTCAAAAGAGTAGTCAATATGATTCAAGAAGTTTATGAAGACTTCGGTTTTAAGGATTACACTTTCAGATTAAGCTACAGAGACCCAGAAGATAAAGAAAAATATATGGATGATGATGAAATGTGGAATAAAGCTGAATCAATGCTCAAAGAAGCAGTTGATGAAATGGGTCTACCATATGTAGAAGCTATTGGTGAAGCGGCATTTTATGGTCCTAAACTTGATGTTCAAGTTAAAACTGCAATGGGTAAAGAAGAAACTTTATCTACTGCGCAGCTTGATTTCTTACTACCTGAACGTTTTGAACTCACTTATATTGGTAGTGATGGTGAACAACATAGACCAGTAGTTATTCACCGAGGTGTTGTTTCTACAATGGAACGTTTCGTCGCATTCCTTACTGAAGAAACTAAAGGAGCTTTCCCAACATGGTTAGCACCAAAACAAGTCGAAATCATTCCAGTTAATGTAGATTTACATTATGATTACGCCCGCCAATTACAAGATGAACTTAAATCGCAAGGCGTTCGTGTTGAGATTGATGATCGTAATGAAAAAATGGGTTATAAAATTCGTGAAGCGCAAATGCAAAAAATACCATACCAAATTGTTGTAGGGGATAAAGAAGTAGAAAATAATGAAGTCAATGTAAGACAATATGGTTCCCAAGATCAAGAAACACTTGAAAAAGATGAATTTATTTGGAATTTGGTGGATGAAATTCGTTTGAAAAAACATAGATAACCTTGAAAAGATAGGTCGTATCATGTATATTACAAATGAATGAAATAAAATTAGAGTTAGAGGTTGCATCTTTAATTAGTAACTAGTCAGAAGTCGTATGGGACATGTGTTGAATTAGTGAAAGGTAACGATGCCGAAACAATTGTAAAACCATAATTTATAATTGTTGGGACAGTTTTCGACAAGAAGCTGTACTGTCACAGAATGTGATGTGCTACCTTATATAGATAAAACCTAAGTGGTTGCATATCTTAAAGGTATGTAACCACTTTTTATTTTCGTATTGTGTAGTATTTAGCTTAATAAATGATTTAGTGCTATTATTGTCACAAAGTTTGTTGCTTATAAATTTTTTAATCAAACTTTCATATTTAAAATATATATTTATTACACAAAGAGAAAAATAGTTACATGTTAGCCTCTAAGACAAGGAAAGGGAGCTTCTATGAGTAAAAAAGAAAATCAAAATGACGGTGTCCAAAGAGGATTAAAAGACCGTCATATTTCAATGATCGCTATAGGCGGTTGTATTGGTACAGGTCTATTCATGACATCTGGTGGTGCTATTCATGATGCTGGTGCGTTAGGTGCTTTAATTGCTTATGCAATTATTGGTGCAATGGTATTCTTCCTGATGACATCTCTTGGGGAAATGGCTACTTATTTACCAGTTTCCGGTTCATTTAGTACATATGCTACACGCTTTGTTGATCCATCACTGGGATTTGCATTAGGTTGGAACTATTGGTTTAACTGGGTAATAACTGTTGCTGCTGATGTTACCATAGCTGCACAGGTTATACAGTATTGGTCACCTATGCAAGGTATACCAGCGTGGGTTTGGAGTTGTATCTTTTTAGTAATTATATTTGCCCTAAATTCTTTATCAGTGAGAATTTATGGTGAAAGTGAATATTGGTTCGCTTTAATAAAAGTAATAACTGTAGTTATATTTATTGTCATTGGTTTATTAACAATTGTTGGAATTATGGGTGGTAAATACGTCGGTTTTGATACATTTAACAAAGGTGATGGTCCTATTCTAGGTGGAAATTTAGGTGGTAGCCTATTATCAATTTTAGGAGTATTCCTTGTTGCAGGTTTCTCATTCCAAGGAACAGAATTAATAGGTATCACAGCTGGTGAGTCTGAAAATCCAGAAAGAGCCGTCCCTAAAGCGATTAAGCAAGTGTTTTGGCGTATCTTATTATTTTACATTCTAGCAATATTCATTATAGGTATGTTAATTCCTTATGATAGTAAGTCTCTAATGGGCGGTGGAGATAGCATTTCTACTTCTCCATTTACACTTGTGTTCAAAAATGCTGGTCTTGCTTTTGCAGCATCATTTATGAACGCCGTTATATTAACGTCTGTTTTATCTGCTGGTAACTCAGGAATGTATGCATCAACTCGTATGTTATATTCAATGAGTAAAGACAAATTAGCATTTTCTTCTTTTGGTAAGACTAACAAAAGTGGCGTACCTTATTTATCATTAATTGCTACTGGTGTACTTGTTGTAATCATCTTTGCTTTACAGCATATAAGTGGAGATGCATATGAATATATTGTTGCAGCTAGTGGTATGACAGGGTTTATCGCTTGGGTAGGTATAGCAATAAGTCACTATAGATTCAGACGAGCATTTGATAAACAAGATTATGATAAAAGTAAACTTAAATATAAGGCTAAGCTGTTCCCATTTGGCCCTATATTTGCAGGTATATTATGTATAATTGTTATCATCGGACAAGATGTAGACTTTATAAAAACAGGACATTTTGATCTTAATCGTTTTGTTATTACTTATATGGGAATACCTGTTTTCTTAGCATTCTTCATTTACCATAAGCTACGCTATAAAACGAAAATGATTCCACTTAAAAAAGTTGATTTAAGACAAGATGTTTCGATGGATGAAATTAGACATCACAATAAATAACAAAAAAACAATTGACTTACATGTTTATTATTGATATGATTAGTAACGTTGAATACGAAACGAACCAAGTAGAAGCACCCGCTTCTCACCTGTAGCGACGCAATAGCAGTTGGCAGGTTAATCATGTTACACAATAAATGTGTGGAAGAAGAGCGGGTATTGTTACTCGCTCTTCTTTTTTGCTTGGGACAATTTCGTAAAACTCTAGGAGGTGTCAACCATAGCAAAAGATCAAACTCAAGTTAATGAGAGAATTCGTGCAAAAGAACTACGTTTAATCGGCCAAGATGGTGATCAAATTGGTGTGAAATCGAAACGTGAAGCTTTAGAAATGGCTGAACGAGTTGATTTAGATTTAGTTGTTGTCGCACCAAATGCGAAACCACCTGTTGCGAGAATTATGGACTACGGTAAATATAAATTCGAACAACAGAAAAAAGAAAAAGAAATGAAGAAGAAACAAAAAGTCATTAATGTTAAAGAATTACGTTTAAGTCCAACAATTGAGGAACATGATTTCCAAACTAAGTTGAAAAATGGACGTAAATTCTTATCTAAAGGCGACAAATGTAAAGTTTCTATTCGTTTCAGAGGTCGTGCGATTACGCATAAAGAAATTGGTCAACGCGTATTAGAACAATTTGCAGATGAATGTAAAGATATAGCAACAGTTGAACAAAAGCCTAAAATGGAAGGGCGTCAAATGTTTATCATGTTAGCGCCTATCAATGAAAAATAATCGTTAAATAATAGGAGGAAATGAATCATGCCTAAAATGAAAACTCACCGTGGAGCTGCTAAACGTGTTAAAAGAACTGGTTCTGGTCAATTAAAACGTTCAAGAGCTTTCACATCTCACTTATTCGCAAACAAAAACACTAAACAAAAGCGTCAATTACGTAAAGCTAAATTAGTTTCAAAAAGTGATATGAAACGCGTAAAACAATTATTAGCTTACAAAAAATAATATTTAATACGAAATTACAAGATAGATAATATCTAAGGAGGAATTATTATGCCACGAGTTAAAGGTGGAACAGTAACAAGAGCACGTCGTAAAAAAACGATTAAATTAGCTAAAGGTTACTTCGGTTCAAAACATACATTATATAAAGTAGCTAAACAACAAGTAATGAAATCAGGTCAATATGCTTTCCGTGACCGTCGTCAACGTAAACGTGACTTCCGTAAATTATGGATTACACGTATTAACGCTGCTGCACGTCAACACGACATCAGCTATTCTCGTTTAATGAACGGTTTGAAGAAAGCTGAAATCGATATTAACCGTAAAATGTTATCAGAAATTGCTATTTCAGATGACAAAGCTTTCGGTGAATTAGTTACTAAAGCTAAAGAAGCTTTAAAATAATATTAGATTAAGAGATGACTCAGGTGTCATCTCTTTTTTTATGGCAATTCATAGTTGGTATCATTTTCAATTGCCATTAAGATTTTTGTGATTAAAACTTCATAATAAAGTAAATCGCAAAATAAGTAGATTTTTGCTAAAATGACTGATATAAAAGTATATACCTAAAGGAGATTAATATGTCTAAATTTGATGAACAAATTATCGTTGTTCCACGAAAAGTACTTTTTAATGATGAGAAAAATGCTTTTAATGGATTTTTACATAAAAATAATATTAAAGGTAAAGATATCTTTAATGCACTAAGTGAATACGAAGTAAAAAGACGTGGAGATATGGAAGAGGATTCCAAATTTAAACAGCTTATTTCATATTGTTTATTAGAAAATGAAAAAGGTGAAATCCTTGTATATGAGCGCTTATCTGGCGGAGGAGAAGAAAGGTTGCATGGTCAATCTTCAATAGGAGTAGGTGGTCATATGAACGACGTTATGGGAGCAGACTCTATCAATGAAGTACTAAGAGTTAATGCTCAAAGAGAATTAGAAGAAGAAGTTGGCCTTGCAAAAGAAGATTCTCAAAACATGGAATATCTTGGATTTATTAACGATGATAATAATGAAGTAGGAAAAGTTCACATGGGCATTGTTTTTAAAATAACTGTAAGTACTACTGATGTTGAAGCGAAAGAGACAGATACCCTTAGAATTAAATGGGTAGAAAAGGGAAGTATTGAGTCGTATGATGATTTTGAGACATGGAGTGCTTTAATTCTTCAAGATTTATAAAGATTGGAGTGCATAATCAATGTCAAATGTAATTCCATTTCCACAATCAGAGGAGAAAATAAGAAAGCAAATTAATGAAGCTCAAACGAGTCTTGATCTTGATTTAATGTATGATTTGTTTGAGAAGTATGAAATGCATTTTGAACTTAGTGAAGAATTAGCATTGAAAAAATGTTGGATGCTTCATCAGATGAGCTCTTTTTTAGAATTAAGAGAAGAAGCAATTATATTATTAAAGCGTGGATTAAATTGCTATGACGATTTAATGATTTATTATATAAAAAGTTTAAATGGGTTAGGTCAATATTACCAAGCGGTCGAAGTAATTAATCAAATTATCGATGAAGTTAAAAATCATAAAACGAGAATGGAATTATTTCCATTGAAAGAATATGCACAATCTAAACTTGATCAAGATAGAAAAATGATTTCAACTTCTTTATCTCAATTTGATGAGTTCAATAGTAGAGAACAGACAGCACTAATCCTCCAACTTATTGATAACGGTCATTATCAATTTAAAGAAAGTATCGCTCATTTATTAACAACATTAGATTTACCTAATAATATAAAAAGCTTGATGCTAGAATATTTAAGATTTGCGGGTTATCAACGAACAATTGATATTAACAAATATCGTCTTAGTGCAGAAGTTATACCATCGAAATTATGTGGACTTGAACATACAATAATGAAGAAACTAGTTATTCCTCAAGTAATTCAAAGGCTTGAAGATGGGGCTTTGCATATTGTAGATGAGGCTCATCATATCATGAATAATCACTCGATTCTTCTATATCCATTAAATATTGAAGATTTGTATGATATAGAAGATTGGATAAATGCATACGATGTTTATTTCAAAGCGTTACTTGGTATAGATATAACTGTTGAAAACTTAAACACACTTGAATTCATAAAATCTTTAGATATTGAAAGCTAAAATTCATTTGTTGCAAATTAGCTAAAAGAATTTTAATATAGTATCTATTGAAAACAAATAAACATGAAAAAGTCAGTATTTTCAATGTTTGTTTACGTTTTGAACCTATGATATAATAGGGAAGTTGAAAAAATAAATTAGTCAATCATGGAGGTATTTATACATGACAGCAACTTGGGAAAAAAAGGAAGGTAACGAAGGCGTATTAACAGTTACAGTTCCAGCAGAAAAAGTAGACAAAGCATTAGATCAAGCATTCAAAAAAGTAGTTAAACAAATTAATGTGCCTGGTTTCCGTAAAGGTAAAGTGCCTCGTCAAATTTTTGAACAACGTTTTGGTGTAGAGGCATTATACCAAGATGCAGTTGATATCTTATTACCTGAAGCTTACGGTGAAGCTATTGATGAAACTGGTATCAACCCAGTAGCGCAACCTGAAGTAAGCGTTACTCAAATTGAAAAAGGTAAAGACTTTATTTTCGATGCTACAGTAACAGTTGAACCTGAAGTTAAATTGGGCGACTATAAAGGTCTTGAAATTGAAAAACAAGATACTGAACTTACAGATGATGAATTGCAAGAATCAATTGATCATAGTTTAGGTCATTTAGCAGAAATGGTTGTTAAAGAAGATGGAGCTGTTGAAAATGGCAATACAGTAAACATCGACTTCACAGGTTCTGTTGACGGTGAAGAATTTGAAGGTGGACAAGCTGAAGGTTACGACCTAGAAGTTGGTTCTGGTTCATTCATTCCAGGATTTGAAGAACAATTAGAAGGTATGAAAACTGGCGAAGAAAAAGATGTAGTCGTTACATTCCCAGAAGAATACCATGCTGAAGAATTAGCTGGTAAGGAAGCTACTTTCAAAACTAAAGTCAATGAAATTAAATATAAAGACGTTCCAGAGCTTAATGATGAAATTGCGAACGAATTAGATTCTAATGCTGAAACAGTAGATGAGTATAAAGAAAACTTACGCAAACGTTTATCTGAACAAAAAGCTACTGAAGCTGAAAATACTGAAAAAGAAGAAGCCATTAACAAAGCAACTGAGAACACTACAATCGACATTCCAGAGGCTATGGTTAACACTGAATTAGATCGTATGATTCAAGAGTTTGGCCAAAGAATTCAACAACAAGGTTTAGATTTACAAACTTATTATCAAATCTCAGGTCAAAATGAAGATCAACTAAGAGAACAAATGAAAGACGATGCAGAACAACGCGTTAAAACAAACTTAACTTTAACTGCTATTGCTGATGCTGAAAATGTTGAAGTTTCAGACGAAGACATCGATAAAGAATTAGAAAAAATGAGTGAACAATTTAATATTTCAGTTGAAGATATTAAATCAACATTAGGTAATACTGACATTGTTAAAAATGATGTTCGTATCCAAAAAGTTATTGACTTATTAAGAGATAATGCTAAATATGTTGAATCAACAAAAGAAGACTAATTAACAAGTAAAGTTAATTTAACTTGCGCTATTTAATCAATTACTGATTGTTCGTATACTATGTTAATGTAATAAAGTGGGAGAGGGACGAAATATAATTTGTCAAAATTATTTTCATTGTCCCTCTCCCAACTTGCCCTACTTGTAGAATTTCGCTAAAATGAAATTCACTATGTTGGGCCCTGTTGACAAAGATGAATATGTTGGAAGAATCTTGGTATAAGCGCGCTTCCAATTCAGACATCTACTGCCAATATGTTGAGTGAGGCTGAGACAATGAATCATGTCCCAGCCTCATAACTATGTAAGCAGATAAATTGTAAATGTATAAAGTTGCATTGTAGAATGCAATCTAGTATAGTCTTTAAAGAATAGGGGTGTATATAAGAATGTTCAAATTCAATGAAGATGAAGAAAATTTAAAATGTTCTTTCTGCGGTAAAGACCAAGATCAAGTTAAAAAATTAGTCGCAGGAAGTGGCGTATATATTTGTAATGAGTGTATTGAATTATGCTCTGAAATCGTTGAAGAAGAATTAGCTCAAAATACGTCTGAAGGATTTACTGAATTACCAACTCCTAAAGAAATAATGGATCATTTAAATGAATATGTTATCGGCCAAGAAAAAGCTAAAAAATCATTAGCAGTAGCTGTATATAATCATTACAAACGAATTCAACAATTAGGACCAAGCGATGATGATGTTGAACTACAGAAAAGTAACATCGCTTTAATAGGTCCAACGGGTAGCGGTAAAACATTATTAGCTCAAACATTAGCTAAAACGCTTAATGTACCTTTTGCTATTGCTGATGCAACAAGTCTTACTGAAGCCGGTTACGTTGGTGATGATGTTGAAAATATACTATTACGTTTAATCCAAGCTGCAGACTTTGATATAGATAAAGCTGAAAAAGGTATCATTTATGTAGATGAGATTGATAAAATTGCTCGTAAATCTGAAAATACTTCAATTACACGTGATGTTTCAGGTGAAGGTGTACAACAAGCATTACTTAAAATTTTAGAAGGTACAACTGCAAGTGTACCTCCACAAGGTGGCCGTAAACATCCAAATCAAGAATTAATTCAAATTGATACGACAAATATATTATTTATTTTAGGCGGTGCCTTTGATGGTATTGATGAAGTTATCAAACGTCGTCTAGGTGAAAAAGTTATTGGCTTTGCTAGTAATGAAGCAGACAAATACGATGAAGAAGCACTATTAGAACAAATTAGACCTGAAGATTTACAATCATATGGTTTAATTCCGGAATTTATCGGACGTGTTCCTATTGTTGCAAACCTTGAAACATTAGACGTTGCAGCACTTAAAAATATTTTAACTCAACCTAAAAATGCATTAGTTAAACAATATACTAAAATGCTTGAGTTAGATAATGTTGAGTTAGAATTCACTGAAGAAGCGTTATCTGCTATAAGTGAAAAAGCTATTGAGCGTAAGACTGGTGCTCGTGGTTTACGTTCTATTATTGAAGAAGCACTTATTGATATTATGTATGACGTGCCATCAACTGAAAATGTAAGTAAAGTTGTTATAACTGAAAATACAATTAATGAAGAGATTGAACCTGAATTATATGATTCAGAAGGTAATCTTGTTAATGAAGATAAAACTTCTGCTTAATTTAAAAGCTAAACAGTGTCACACTTCTGTGACACTGTTTTTTATGTGTTGATTTAAACATATAATCAAATATATCTTATCGACACTAAATCATATATAATGTTAGAGTTAAGTTAAATTTAAGTGATAAAGAGAGGATCTAACATGAATATTAATCCTAATAATATTGAATTAATAATTAGTGCTGTTCAAGAGGCTCAATATCCTGAGACAAATTTGTCAGAAGTTGCTTTAAGCGGTCGTTCAAATGTTGGTAAATCAACATTTATCAATAGTATGATAGGACGAAAAAATATGGCTCGAACATCTCAACAACCTGGTAAAACTCAAACACTTAATTTCTTTAATATCGATGAACAACTTATCTTTGTAGATGTACCAGGGTATGGCTATGCAAAAGTGAGTAAAGCACAAAGAGAAAAATTCGGAAAAATGATAGAAGAGTATTTAACTCAACGAGAAAATCTAAGACTTGTCATACAACTCGTTGATTTAAGACATAATCCGACTGAAGATGATGTGCTTATGTATAATTATCTCAAACATTTTGATATATCTACTCTAGTTATCTGCACTAAAGAAGATAAAATCGCTAAAGGAAAAGTGCAAAAGCATTTAAAAAATATTAAGGATAAACTTGAATTAGAACCTGAGGATAGTATTATTAGTTATTCTTCTATTAAAAATAATAAGCAACAACCAATTTGGGATCTCATCTCAACTTATTTATAATCATTATTGTTTAAGATTGCTTAAACGAGTACAAATTTTGATATGAACTATATTTGATGGAAGATAATATTAATGCTTGTAATGATTTTGACAAAAAATTGAAGTTAGATTAGAATATTTCTAATTTATTTGAGCAATCAACTTAAATGTGTATATAAATGTGTTATACTTGGATTATTGTTAGTATATGGAGGGCGTTATAAATGCATTTTATTGCAATTAGCATAAATCATCGAACTGCTGATGTAGCACTAAGAGAGCAAGTTGCTTTTAGAGATGATGCCTTGCGATTAGCCCATGAAGATTTATATGAAACTAAATCTATTTTAGAAAATGTCATTTTATCTACATGTAATCGTACTGAAGTATACGCCGTTGTTGATCAAATCCATACAGGACGCTACTATATTCAACGATTTTTAGCACGTTCATTTGGATTCGATGTAGATGATATTAAAGTAATGTCAGAAGTCAAAGTGGGGGACGACGCAGTAGAACATTTATTGCGTGTGATTTCTGGTCTTGATTCAATAGTACTTGGTGAAACTCAAATTTTAGGTCAAATGCGTGATGCATTCTTCCTTGCCCAAGAAACAGGTACTACTGGAACGATATTTAATCATTTATTTAAACAGGCAATTACTTTTGCTAAACGCGCACATAGTGAAACAGATATTGCAGATAATGCAGTAAGTGTTTCATACGCTGCAGTTGAATTAGCTAAAAAGGTATTCGGTAAATTAAAAAGTAAACATGCTGTCATTATTGGTGCAGGGGAAATGAGTGAATTATCACTCTTAAATCTTTTAGGTTCTGGTATCTCAAACATTACTATTGTCAATCGTACTCTAGCTAAAGCAGAAATTTTAGCTAATAAACATAATGTATCATTTGATTCTTTAGATGCTTTACCTTCATTGTTAGAGCAAACTGATATTGTAATCAGCTCTACAAGTTCTCAAGATTATATCATTACTAATGAAATGATTAATCAAATTTCTGATCGTAGAAAAGTTGATTCATTAGTTATGATTGATATAGCGGTACCGCGTGATATTGAACCAGGTATCGATGCAATCACTAATATTTTTAACTATGACGTTGATGATTTAAAAGGTTTAGTTGACGCTAATTTAAGAGAACGTCAACTTGCAGCTGAAACGATTGCACAACAAATTCCAGCTGAAATTGACTCACACAATGAATGGGTTAATATGTTAGGTGTCGTACCTGTCATTCGAGCATTACGTGATAAAGCTATGGATATACAATCAGAAACGATGGATAGTATTGACCGTAAATTACCTCATCTTTCAGAAAGAGAAAGAAAAGTAATTTCTAAGCATACAAAAAGTATTATTAATCAAATGTTGAAAGATCCAATCAAACAGGCTAAAGAATTAAGTAGTGATAAGAAAAGTACTGAAAAATTAGAGCTATTTCAAAACATTTTTGACATTGAAGCCGAAGATCCTAGAGAAAAGGCTAAGCTAGAAAAAGAGAGTAAAGCACAGGAGATTTCTGCTCGTCGAATTTTTAGTTTTGAATAAGCATATTAATATGGTGATAATATGCAAGAAACCCTGTTTATTCGATTTCATGAAATTATATTAATTATATATATTCTAAGTATAGTGTTCTATTTTATAGATTTTATTAGTAAAAGTTATAAAGTTAGGACTTTAGGCGTTTATTCATTAGGGATTGTTTGGGTATTACAAACAATCTCTTTATCTGTTTTTATCATTCAAACTCAAAAAGTGCCTTTAAATTCGATATTTGATGTCTTTTTCACACTTACGTGGATTATTATTTCACTTTCTTTAATATTGAATTTAATTAAAGTTCTTAATTTCTCCGTTTTCTTTTTGAATTTAGTAGGATTAGCACTTATGGCGATGAACACGTTTCAGCCTGAACACTATCAAACACAGGTACAACAAGTAGCTGTGATCAATGAACTTTTACTTGTTCATATTGGTTTAGCTGTGTTAAGTTATGCCTTTTTTGCAGTAGCATTTGTGAATGCTTTGCTATACATTATTCAATATAGAAACTTAAAAGAGAAAATTTTTGATCAAAATTACTTTAGAATTGGTAGCGTCGCTACTTTAGAGTCGATTATATTTTACTCCACACTAATAGGCTTTATCGTTCTTATTTTGAGTATTATTTTAGGTGCTCAATGGGGCGTTTTTGCCATCGGTAATCGTATTTTTATAGATCCAAAAGTTATCTTTTCTTCAATTATTACTTTATTATATGGTGTTTACATCCTGTTACGTATTAGAAAATGGATTACACAAAGAAATTTAATTTATTTTAATATCATTCTATTCTGTCTTAGTATGATTAATTTATTCTTTACAACGCACTTTAATTAAAAAGTTGCTTAATTTTTACTATTTCGAGTATTTAATAGATTTTAGTACCTAGGAGGCATTCAACATATGCGTAAACTCGTTGTTGGATCACGTAGAAGTAAACTAGCTTTGACTCAAAGTCAACAATTTATAGATAAATTAAAAAAAGTCGATCCTGATTTAGACATCGAAATCAAAGAAATTGTTACAAAAGGGGACCAAATTGTAGATAAACAACTATCCAAAGTTGGAGGTAAAGGTCTATTTGTTAAAGAAATTCAAAATGAATTATTTAATAAAGAAATCGATATGGCTATTCATTCTCTGAAAGATGTGCCAAGTATTATTCCCGAAGGTCTTACATTGGGATGTATTCCAGATCGTGAAGTTCCATTCGATGCTTATATTTCGAAAAACCACACCCCACTGAGTGAGTTAACAGAGGGTAGTATAGTCGGTACAAGTTCACTTCGTCGAGGCGCACAGATTTTATCTAAATATCCTCATTTAGAAATTAAATGGATTCGCGGTAATATAGATACGCGTTTAAAAAAATTAGAAACAGAAGATTATGATGCAATTATACTCGCTGCAGCAGGTCTAAAACGTATGGGTTGGTCAGACGACATAGTTACAACTTATTTAGATAAAGATGTCCTTCTACCAGCTATTGGACAAGGAGCACTAGGTATAGAATGTAGAAGCGATGATAAAGAACTTTTAGAGTTGCTTAAAAAAGTGCATAATCAAGATGTCGCACAATGTGTTACTGCTGAACGTACCTTCTTGTCGGAGATGGATGGCAGTTGCCAAGTACCCATCGGTGGATACGCCACTATAGATGGTGATAAGCAAATCGAGTTCACAGGATTAATTATGACACCAGATGGAAAAGAACGTTATGAACATACTGCCAAAGGTTTAGATCCTGTTGAATTAGGTCAAGAAGTTAGTCGCGTATTGAAAGAACAAGGCGCTTATGAAATTATTAGAAAGTTAAATGAGGAAAATAATTAAAAAGATTACCATGTCTTAAAGGTGGAACTCAATGATGAAACCAGTTATAGTTATGACCCAAACAAGTAAAGTTCAAAGTAATTTAGTCAATATTATTCATAAACCATTGATTCAAATACAAGAACTTTCGTTTAATGAGCATTTGCTTAATCATGACTATGACTGGCTTATTTTTTCTTCTAAAAATGCAGTCAAATACTTTTATGAGTATTTAAAAAGCGTTAAAGTTAAGAAGGTAGCAGTTATCGGCGAGAAAACGGCTCAATACTGTGAGGATTTAAATATAAATGTTGATTTTATTCCAAGTGATTTTTCTCAAGAAGGATTTCTTAAAGAGTTTAATTCTATGAATCAGCGAATCTTACTTCCTTCTAGTCAGCTTGCACGACCGAAATTAGCACATCAATTGAATAATAATAATGTTGTGATTAAGATTGATTTATATAAACCTATACCTCACCATCAAAATATTAATGAGGTTAAACAACTTGTAAAAAATAATGAATTAGATGCTATAACTTTCTCAAGCTCATCTGCAGTTCGTTATTATTTTGAAAATGGAGATACTCCAGAGTTTCACCATTACTATGCGATAGGTAAGCAAACAGCTACAGTTCTTAAAAATTATAATCAAAATGTGCAAGTTGCTGATTCACAAACTTCGGAATCAATAATAGCCAAAATTTTAGAAAGTAGGGAGAATAATGAAATTTGATAGACATAGAAGACTACGTTCTTCTCATACAATGCGAGATTTAGTGAGAGAGACACACGTGAGAAAAGAGGATTTAATTTATCCTATTTTCGTAGTCGAACAAGATGACATTAAATCTGAAATTCATTCACTACCTGGTGTATATCAAATTAGTTTAAATCTATTACATGAAGAAATTAAAGATGCTTATGATTTAGGCATTAGAGCAATAATGTTCTTTGGAGTGCCTAATAACAAAGACGATGTAGGTTCAGGTGCATACGATCATAACGGTGTTGTACAAGAAGCAACGCGTATTGCTAAAAAAATGTATGATGACTTGTTAATTGTTGCGGATACTTGTCTATGTGAATATACAGATCACGGCCATTGTGGCGTTATTGATGATCATACTCATGATGTTGACAATGATAAGTCATTACCTTTATTAGTTAAAACTGCTATATCACAAGTAGAAGCAGGCGCAGATATTATCGCTCCAAGTAATATGATGGATGGTTTCGTTGCAGAAATTAGGAAAGGCTTAGATCAAGCTGGGTACGAAAATATTCCAATTATGAGTTATGGTATTAAATATGCGTCTAGTTTCTTCGGTCCGTTCCGTGATGCAGCAGATTCAGCTCCATCTTTCGGTGACAGAAAAACTTATCAAATGGATCCAGCAAATCGTTTAGAAGCATTGAGAGAATTAGAAAGCGATCTTAAAGAAGGTTGCGATATGATGATTGTTAAGCCAGCTTTAAGTTACTTAGATATTGTTAGAGACGTAAAAAATAATACTAATGTTCCTGTTGTTGCATACAATGTCAGTGGTGAATATAGCATGACTAAAGCTGCGGCCCTCAATGGTTGGATTGATGAAGAAAAAATTGTGATGGAACAAATGATTTCTATGAAACGTGCTGGTGCGGATTTAATCATCACTTACTTTGCTAAGGATATTTGTCGCTATTTAGATAAGTAATGAATCACTACTAAGGAGGATTTTATTTATGGGTTATGAAAAATCTATAAAAGCTATGGAAACAGCTGAAAATTTAATGCCTGGAGGTGTTAATAGCCCTGTCAGAGCATTTAAATCGGTAGATACACCTGCTATTTTTATGGATCATGCAGACGGTTCTAAAATATATGATATAGATGGCAATGAATACATTGATTATGTACTAAGTTGGGGACCACTAATTTTAGGACATAAAAATAAACGTGTGATAGAAAAGCTTCATGAAGCAGTTGATAACGGTACAAGTTTTGGTGCTTCAACGTTACAAGAAAATAAACTAGCAGAACTCGTGATTGACAGAGTGCCATCAATAGAAAAAGTAAGAATGGTGTCTTCAGGTACTGAAGCTACACTTGATACTCTACGTTTAGCTAGAGGGTATACAGGTCGTAGTAAGATAATTAAGTTTGAAGGTTGCTATCATGGTCATAGTGATTCTTTATTAATTAAAGCTGGTTCTGGCGTAGCTACATTAGGATTACCTGACTCTCCTGGTGTACCAGAGGGAATTGCTAAAAACACAATAACAGTTCCTTATAATGATTTAGAATCATTAAAATTAGCTTTTGAAAAATATGGTGACGATATCGCTGGTGTAATTGTTGAGCCAGTAGCAGGTAATATGGGTGTAGTTCCGCCTTTAGAAGGATTCTTACAAGGTTTACGTGACATTACAAATGAATATGGTTCTTTACTTATTTTTGATGAAGTAATGACTGGTTTCCGCGTAGGATATAATTGTGCTCAAGGTTACTTTGGTGTTACTCCAGACTTAACTTGTTTAGGAAAAGTTATTGGTGGCGGATTACCAGTTGGTGCATTTGGTGGTAAAAAAGAAATTATGGATCAAATAGCTCCAGTAGGAAATATTTATCAAGCTGGAACTCTATCAGGAAATCCTTTAGCAATGACGAGTGGGTATGAAACATTAAGTCAGCTAACTCCTGAGTCTTATGAATATTTTAATGAATTAGGGGACATTCTTGAAAAAGGTCTAAAAGATGTGTTCGCTAAACATAATGTACCTATTACTGTAAATAGAGCAGGCTCAATGATAGGATACTTCCTAAATGAGGGCCCTGTTACTAATTTTGATGAAGCAAATAAAAGTGATTTAGAACTATTTAGTAATATGTATAGAGAAATGGCAAAAGAAGGTGTATTCTTACCGCCATCTCAATTCGAGGGTACTTTCCTTTCAATGGCTCATACTAAAGAGGATATTGAAAAAACGATTCAAGCATTTGATAACGCACTAGGCCGTATTGTATGATAAATTGAACAAAATAAAAAAGATAAATGACTGGGGTGATAGCTATTATCCCAGTCTAAGTTTTGTTAATGTTCTTTTATGAAAGTAGTGAGATAAGATGAATAATATACAGAGAAATAACTTTATTGTCTTAGCATTAGCTATAATAATAAGTTTAATATTGAAGATTTCTCACATACTGTTGCCTTTCATGTTTGGACCAATTATTGCAGCGGTTATTTGTGTGAAAGCATTTAAATTGGAGATCAAATGGCCTTTTTGGTTAAGTCAAATCGGTTTAATATTTCTTGGCGTACAAATTGGTTCTACTTTTACGAAAACAGTGATCGGTGATATAAAAAATGATTGGTTAACAATCATCATAGTAACTGTACTTTTATTAGTCTTAGCATTATTAATAGCTTATTTCTTTAAGAAAATAGCTCAAGTTAATTCGGAAACAGCTATTTTAAGTGTAATTCCAGGTGCATTAAGCCAAATGTTAATTATGGCTGAGGAAGATAAGAAAGCTAATATTTTAGTTGTAAGTTTAACTCAAACATCTCGTATAATATTTGTGGTTATATTAGTTCCGTTGATATCATATTTTTCCCAAGATTCCCATAATACCACTGGGGAACATGTAAGCAAAGCGCCAGCATTGACACATGCTCTTGATTTTTGGCAAATATTCATAATATTTTTAGCTGTAGCAATAGTTTATTTCTTGATGGCGAAAATTAACTTTCCTATTAAACAATTGTTAGCTCCTATATTTGTCTTAATTGTTTGGAATATGACTACAAATTTAAATTTCACTTTAGATAATTGGTTACTCGCATCTGCGCAAGTGATTTATATGATACGTATAGGCCTTCAAATTGCTCATCTACTTAATGATTTAAAAGGTCGTATCGCAGTAGCTATTGCTTTTCAGAATATAATGTTAATTATTTCGGCTTTTATAATGGTGGTTATCATTCATCTTTTCACGCATAATTCAATTAATGAATTATTCTTAGGTGCAGCCCCAGGAGGTATGAGTCAAATAGTTTTAGTAGCTATAGCTACTGGTGCTGATGTAGCAATGATTTCAAGCTATCACATCTTTAGAATTTTCTTCATTCTTTTCTTAGTTGCACCTGTGATTAATTACTTCTTAAAATTTAGAGCGAAATCTCGTTAAATAAATAATAAAACGCATTTCCTAAGTTAATAGGAAATGCGTTTATTTCTATCTAAGAATGACTCGGTTTAACAGGGCATCCTTCAAGATGTGAATCGTATAATCCTGCAGCCTCAAGAAATGAAAATACAGTGACAGGACCTAAAAATTTAAAACCATATTTTTTTAAATCTTTAGAAAGTTGTGTAGCTCTATCATCTACTGTTTTACGATCTCTGGGTTTTTTATAACCCATATTAATAGGTTGATGATTAACATATGACCAAAGAAAATCACTAAAACTTTTATAATCTTTTTCAATTTGTAAGTAACCTCGTGCTTGGCTAACAATAGCTTCTAACTTTTTTCTATTATGAACTATATTAGGAAATTCCATAAGGCGATCAATATCTTTATCAGACATTTTGGCAACCTTTTTTGGTTCGAAATTATAGAATGCTTCTTCATAGGATTCTTTTTTCTTTAAGATGGTAAGCCATGATAAACCGGCATGTTGGGATTCTAAGGCGATTAACTTAAAAAGTTCTTTACTATCATATAAAGGTTGACCCCAAAAATAATCATGATATTCTAAATATGTTTCATCTTTAGTACCAAAGGCGCACTCATTCATAAATTTTACCTCCAATACATTGACTTATTGATGTATCCATTATACTATAAATAAGTAAATGAATATAATGATAGGGAAGAGTAAATTCTAATCATTTCAAAGAGAGCATATGTTTGGTGTGAATATGTAGATGATTTTAATTGAAGGTAGCCCAAAATGAAACTTTCACTGAACAAATGTTCAGTAGGTGAAAGCGTGTGAGAGCGTTAATCTTATACTTAAGTGCTCGAAGAATAAAGTATGTTTAAGTTAAAAGACTTTATTTTTCTTGAATATAGGTGGTACCACGGAACATCCGTCCTATTTTTAGGGTGGATGTTTTTTTATTTTATTAGGAGGTTTTTACATGGAAATGAAACCGAAATACGACCCAAGAGAAGTAGAAGCTGGTCGTTATGAAGAATGGGTAAAAAATGGTTATTTTAAACCATCAGAAGATAAATCGAAAGATACATATACTATTGTTATTCCGCCGCCAAATGTGACGGGAAAATTACATTTAGGACATGCGTGGGACACAACGTTACAAGATATAATTACTCGTATGAAGAGAATGCAAGGATATGATACTTTGTATCTTCCAGGTATGGATCATGCTGGGATAGCTACACAAGCGAAAGTAGAAGCAAAATTAAATGAACAAGGTATTTCAAGACATGAATTAGGTCGAGAAAAATTTCTAGAACAAGCTTGGGATTGGAAAGAGGAATACGCTTCATTTATTAGACAACAATGGGCTAAACTAGGCTTAGGATTGGATTATAGTAGAGAGCGTTTCACTCTTGATGACGGTCTAAGTAAAGCTGTTAGAAAAGTATTTGTTGATTTATATAACAAGGATATAATTTATAGAGGCGAAAGAATTATTAACTGGGATCCTCAAGCTAGAACGGCTTTGTCTGACATTGAAGTTATTCATGAAGATGTGCAAGGTGCATTTTATCACTTTAAATATCCTTACGCAGATGGTGAAGGTTATATTGAAATTGCGACTACCCGTCCCGAGACAATGTTAGGTGATACAGCGATTGTTGTTAACCCTAATGATGAACGTTATAAAGATGTTATTGGTAAAAAAGTAATTTTACCAATTGTTGGTAGAGAATTGCCTATCTTAGCTGATGAATATGTTGATATAGAATTTGGTTCAGGTGCAATGAAAGTCACACCTGCGCATGATCCAAACGACTTTGAAATTGGGCAAAGGCATGATTTAGAAAACATCATAGTAATGGATGAATACGGTAAAATGAATGAGAGATCTGGTAAATATGAAGGTATGGATCGTTTCGAATGTCGTAAACAACTCGTTCAAGATTTAAAAGATCAAGATTTAGTTATTAAGATCGAAGAGCATACGCATTCTGTAGGTCACTCAGAAAGAACAGGTGCAATCGTCGAACCGTATTTATCAACACAATGGTTTGTTAAAATGAAACCTTTAGCTCAAAGAGCACTAGATAACCAAAAAACAGACGACAGAATTGATTTCTTCCCAGGTCGTTTCGAAAACACATTTAATCGTTGGATGGAAGAAATAAGAGATTGGACTATTTCTCGTCAATTATGGTGGGGACATCAGATTCCTGCTTGGTATCATAAAGAAACTGGTGAAATCTACGTAGGGGAAGAAGCACCCAATGACATTGACAATTGGGAGCAAGATGCAGATGTATTAGATACTTGGTTCTCAAGTGCTTTATGGCCATTTTCTACTTTAGGTTGGCCAGATACTGAATCTGAAGACTTTAAACGTTATTATCCAACGAATGCTTTAGTTACAGGTTATGACATTATTTTCTTCTGGGTAGCAAGAATGATATTCCAAGGATTAGAATTCACAGATAGAAGACCATTTAATGATGTTTTACTACACGGTTTAGTAAGAGCTGAAGATGGACGTAAAATGAGTAAGTCATTAGGTAATGGTGTAGACCCAATGGATGTAATTGATGAATATGGTGCAGATAGTTTGAGATACTTTTTAGCTACTGGTTCATCACCAGGTCATGACTTACGCTATTCGACTGAAAAAGTTGAATCTGTATGGAATTTTATAAACAAAATTTGGAACGCTGCGCGCTTTAGTTTAATGAATATTGGTGAAGAGTTTAAAGTAGAAGATATCGATTTATCTGGAAACTTATCGCTTGCTGATAAATGGATTTTAACTCGCCTAAATGAAACAATTAAAACCGTAACAGATTTAAGTGACAAATATGAGTTTGGTGAAGTAGGGCGTGCGCTTTATAACTTTATTTGGGACGAATTCTGTGATTGGTATATTGAAATGAGTAAGATACCAATGAATGGTGATGATGAAGCTCAGAAACAAACTACACGTTCAGTGTTAAGTTATGTTCTTGATAAAATTATGAAGATGTTACATCCATTTATGCCTTTTGTTACAGAAACAATCTGGCAAAGTTTACCTCATGAAGGTGAAACTATAGTTAACGCAGATTGGCCAACTGTTAACTCTGAATATATGTTTGACGAAAGTAAACAAACAATGCAGCAACTTGTTGAAATCATTAAATCTGTTCGTCAATCAAGAGTTGAAGTGAATACGCCACTTTCTAAATCAATACCAATTTTAATTCAAACTAAAGATGATAACGTTAAGCAAACATTGAAAGATAATGCGAGTTATTTACACAAATTCTGTAACCCAAGCGAACTCACTATTGATACAGAAGTTGAAATTCCTGAAAAAGCTATGACATCAGTAGTTGTAGCGGGTAAAGTTGTGTTACCGCTTGAAGGACTTATTGATATGGATAAAGAAATCGCTCGCTTAGAAAAAGAACTAGATAAACTTCAAAGTGAATTAGATAGAGTAGACAAAAAATTATCAAACGAAAACTTTGTAAATAAAGCACCTGAGAAAATTATTAATGAAGAAAAAGAAAAACAACAACATTATCAAGAGAAGTATAATGGTGTTAAATCACGAATCGAACAATTAAAAGCATAGGAGTATGATCATGAATTACCTAGACAGCTTGTATTGGATACATGAAAGATCGAAATTTGGTATTAAACCAGGTGTCAAACGTATGGAATGGATGTTAGAACAATTTAATAATCCTCAAGATAAAATTAGAGGTATACATGTTGGCGGCACCAATGGTAAAGGGTCTACGGTAGCATATCTAAGAACTGCTTTGGTTGAAAATGGTTATGATGTCGGAACCTTTACATCTCCGTTTATAGAAAGTTTTAATGAACGCATTAGTTTAAATGGCACACCAATTACTAATGATGAAATTGTAGATTTAGTTGAGCGTGTTAAACCAGTTAGTGAAGCTTTAGAAAATGAAACAGAACTTGGTGGAGCAACAGAGTTCGAAATTATTACTACTATGATGTTCCTTTACTTCGGTGAAATCCATCCAGTTGATTTCGTTATCATAGAAGCTGGTTTAGGAATTAAACACGATTCAACAAATGTATTTAAACCAATTTTATCAATTTTAACTAGTATTGGATTGGATCATACTGATATTCTTGGGTCAACTTATCTAGATATAGCAAAAGATAAATCAGCAATAATTAAACCATATACACCAGTTATCTATGCTGTGAAAAACGATGAAGCTCTTAAGTATGTGAGAGACTATGCTTTAGAACAAAACGCTAAACCAATTGAGTTAGATAGAGAAGTAACCATCATTTCACAAGATGATGAGTTTACTTACCGATATAAGGATTATGAACTAGAAACTATCATTTTAAATATGATGGGTGAACATCAGAAAGAAAATGCTTCCTTAGCAATTACGGCGCTTATTGAACTTAATGAAGCGGATATTATTGATTTAGATTTTAATAAGATGATTGATGGTATTGAATCTGTAAATTGGACTGGACGTATTGAACAAGTGAAAGAACAGCCGCTTATGGTTATCGATGGTGCACATAATAATGAAAGTGTAGAAGCTTTAATCGATACTATTAAACATTACTATGGTAGAGATAAAATTGATGTACTCTTCTCAGCAATTAAAGGCAAACCAATTAATTCGATGATTCATAATTTAAGTGAAATTGCCTCGCAGTTTTATTTAGCGGATTTCGATTTTCCTAAAGCTTTAACTAAAGAAGAAATTGCTGATGAAACTAATTTAGATAATGTAGAACTTGTAGAAGATTATGTACAGTTTATTGAAAATTACACTGGTGAAGGTTTAATCATCACGGGTAGTTTGTATTTTATAAGCGAAATAAAAGCAAAAATTAAATTTAACTAAATTAAGAAAGAGTAAAATGAGTAGTTATACTAACTTGTTTTACTCTTTTTTTATATGAAAGCCATTAAAATATGGAAATTAAACATAGCCAATAAATAAGTACTCCAATGATAAAATTCCTCTAATTATGCAACTATTTACATTCAAAAGAAATTACTTATAATTATTTTAAAGGAGGATGATAAATGGCTTTACTGGCTTATTCATGTAGTGTGATATTTAGTTTTTTATACCAATTTAGTCACAAGGGTACATTAAAATTTAATTATTTCTTTTCAAGATCCGTTTGTGATCATTGTAATCAAAATGTTAAGCCTTATGACTTATTACCGATTTTGAGCTACATAATACTCAAAGGGCGCGCTCGCTGTTGTCACAAGAAATTACAAATATATTATTTGATAGGGGAAGTTTTAGCGCTTATACCAATATTTTTGTATTACTTTTCACATGGTAATATCAATTTTTCTCATTTCTTATTAACTTTTCTTTTTTTACTCAGTTTCTCTATATACGATATTAACAATCTATCGATCGACATAAGATTGTCCTCAGTCTATGTTATAGTAGCCTTCTTTTGTTCACATTTATATCTTCATACTTTTATAATTACTTTTTTAATTTCGCAATTGTTATATCTAATTCTACGTAAATATATAGGTTACGGAGATATCGTAATTTTTAACATGCTGTCTTTATTCTTACCTTTAAATTTTCTTATTTATTTATGTATGTTTACTTTTATTTTTGGCGGTTTTATATCCATTTTTATAAAACTTTTGATTAATAAAGATTTAAAATATATTCCATTAATTCCTTTTGTCTTCCTCTCTTTCATTTTCACTTCGCTTTTCTATAATGATTTAAATATTGTATTAGGAGGAACATATTATTGAAAATAAATGAAATGGCAATTTCCGAGAAACCTAGAGAGCGTCTTATGAATTACGGTGCAAAAAGCTTATCAAATGTGGAATTGCTGGCAATACTTATTAATACTGGTAGAAAAGGCTTCTCTAGCATTGATATTGCTAATGAACTTATAAAAAGTCATCATTCTATTAGAGATTTAAAAAAATTATCTATCAATGATTTATTAAAAGTAAAAGGGATTGGATTGTATAAAGCAATTATATTGCAAGCAGCTTTTGAGTTAGGAGAAAGGCTAAATGCATCAAGCACGATAGATAAAGTTAAAATTACTCATCCGAGTGACGTGGCTGATTTGATGATGTCTTCTATGAAAGATTTAGATCAGGAACATTTTGTAGTATTACTACTTAATTCAAAAAATATAGTTATAAAACAATCTTGGATCTTTAAAGGAACACTTAATAGTTCGATTATTCATCCACGTGAGGTATTTAATATTGCAATTAGAGAATCCTCTAATGCTATCATTATTGTTCACAACCATCCTTCAGGTGATGTAACACCCTCTAGAGAAGACATTACTACGACTTTACGTTTAAAAGAGTGTGGTGCTATTTTAGGAATTGATGTACTTGATCACATCATCATTGGAGATAATCAATTTACAAGTTTGGTTGAAGCAGGCTATTTTGAGGAGCATTAAAATCAATTAGTTTATATCAGTCACATAGTGTATAATTTTCTTATTAAAAAATAAGGAGATATTTTATATGAGTTTATTTCTAATTTTAGGTATAATCATGCCAGTGGTTTACGTAATAAGACTTAATATCCTAGATAATATAATGACTATTAGACGTGGTTTCATAACGATTATTTTATCGATTATAGGTATAGTTACAGCATCTTTGTTAGGTAGTATAGTAACAAAGCAATTGAATGAATTAATATTTATAATCATTGGAGCTATAATAACAGGTGTATTGTGGGGATTACTTCTAGTGGGGAGTTATATATTAATAAATTGGTTATCTAAATTAATTAAAAAATAATAAAAAGTTAGCTAAAAAACATTGAAGAGGTTTTGAAACATTCACTCACAATGTATAGCTAACTCTTAAATTAATTAACATAAGATATCAAGTTTTGATAGTTATCTAATAGCCAAATTACTCCTTGATACGCCAAATAAATACATAGTAAAACAATCCCTGCAGATATTAAGAAACGTAGTATAGATAGACCAACTCTAAAGAGAAGTACGACTAATAATACTATCAAAATAATAGTTAAGATACTTATCAAATGCTGTCCCTCCTCATCACGTATGCATGTTATATTGCTTATTATAATTCATTTAATGAATGTTAGCATCCGTCTACAGATATAATATTTCTACACCTATAGTCTGATGTAAACTAAAAACATTTAACATATACTTAATTAAATATGATAAGGAGGGCGAATATGAGATTTATATTTAGTATAGTTAAGAATATTATTGCTGTGCTAGCTATTATTGCTATTATTTATATAGCATTGAAGTATGCCCCTTTCCTTAGAGATCAAGAATGGAATCCTTTACATGAAAGTACTAATTATATTCAACAAAATATGCATGATACTCCGGCAAATAACAGACTACCTGCTCAGCCACAAAACGTCAAAAGTTATTCATTAAAAGAAAACGACATCATCAATAATGTCCCTTCTAGTCAAATTAAAAATGTATTTAATATGATTGATAAGAAAGAATTTATGTCAGTATCTGGTATAGGTAGAATGGGCTATAATAATAAATACTTAGCAGGCCAAAGAGGGGACGAATTCATAATATATAAATTTGGTTCAGATTCTATAAGAGTATATAACACAGAGTTTGAAATGCAACAGGATCTAAATAAATTAGGACAACATATAGAGTTAAAACCATCAGAAGCTTTTAAGTAAAAACTGTAAACTATGAATTTGAAATGTATTTTTAAATAAGTTAACCTTTATATATAGATAAATACATTAAAGGTTGGTGTGATTTCTAATGGCTGAACAATCAAAAGAAAAACAAGCTAACGAACAAGCAAAAGCACAAAATCTTTTTGCTCGTTGGAGAAAAGAAGAAACACTATATAGCGAAGACGAAAAGAAAGATAAAAATGATAGCGAAGATGAAACTAAATAAATTTAAGGTCATATTTTATTAAACTACTAACGATAAGGTTAGTAGTTTTTTTATGTATTTAGGCATAATGTTTTTAAAAAGTTTAACATTACTTATTATAAATTTTACCTTTTAGATTAGTTAGTGCTTTATTTCATGTAGTGAGTAATATAAAATATAAAAGGATAATAAATTTAGTCTTATAGAGGTGTTCTGGGTGCTTAATTTTTTCAAAAATAACAAGCTCATTGTTGTTTTATGTGCAATTATCGTTTTTATAGCGTTAATTGGTTTATCCATTCGTTCCCAAAACCAATCACCTCCTGAACAATATGTAGGAGACTCAGTTTCTTTAGGACAAAGAGTTGTGAGTTATCCTATTCATTTTGTAACTGGAGCTATTGGAAATATTTTCAATAATGGTGGATCGAAAGAAGATAAAAATAAAATTAAACAACTTGAGGCAAAGAATCAAAAGTTAGAAACTGAAAATAAAAAGTTTAAAAAAAAATTAGACGTTAAAGATTTATCAAAATATGAGCCTATTTCAACAACAGTGATTGCTAGAAACCCAGATCAGTGGATGAATACAATTGTGATAGACAAGGGTTCTAAATCTGGCATTAAAAATAATATGGCGGTTATGACTTCTGAAGGTTTAGTTGGTAGAGTCACAAAGGTAAATCAATTTTCTGCTCAAGTCGATCTAATTTCCACTCATACGAGAGCAGGTAAACTTTCAGTTAACGTACAACACGGTTCTAAAAATGTTTTTGGTTTGATTGATCATTATGATGCTAAAAACGAAGAATTAGTGATTAGTGATATTAACAACAAAGATAGTGTGAAAAAAGGAGATAAGGTAGTAACCAGTGGCTTAGCTGACCAGTTACCAAGTGATCTTTACATAGGTGAAGTTACAGATGTTGAAAATGATCAATACGGACTTGCCAAAGAGGTAAGAGTTAAGACTGGTGCTGATTTAGCTGACTTAAATCATGTATATGTTGCAAAACGTGATGTGAGCACGATTCCCGATGATGAAAGCAGGGATAACTAATGCGAACGCTTTATTATTTACTAATTGGAGTACTTTTATTTTATATAGATACGGCTATAGGATTAGTTATTCCATTGCATTTCGGTAAAATCGACATTATCTTTGTTCCTCATTTAACTTTAATGTACATATTGATAATGACTGTATATAGAGGTTTTGGTGTATCAATTGTTCTTGCTATCTTTTTCGGAATAGTTACAGATTTATATTTTGGAAGTATATACGGTTTATATATGTTTGGTTACATTATATTAGTTGTGATTGTAGATAAATTCTTTAAAGTGTTTTATCGAGACCATACAATGCTATTTAGCATCGTGTTGTTAAGTACAGTGATACTTGAAATTTATGTAGCAGCCATATATGCAGTAATTGGATTTATTCAATTTGATTTTATTGATTTTATTTTATTCAGATTAATCCCAACGTTTATAATTAATTTTATCTTATTATTAATTTTATATCCTATCATCATAAAATTTACGCGAAAAATGCAAAACGCAATTGACAGTAAAGCTTAGTGATGGTAAGATGCAGTAGTTGAGTAGTTTCAGGCTACATACAACCGCTCAAATACAGGTTTAAGTACGAAGGCAAATATATTATTTTGTTTGTCTATTCAAGCTAGCTTCATTGTATAGCTCATGAAGGTGTCACCTGTATATGGCGTGACTTATTATATAGGAGGTGCAAAGTATGTTTGCTATTATTGAAACAGGTGGAAAACAAATCAAAGTAGAAGAAGGTCAAGAAATCTTCGTTGAAAAATTAGACGTAAATGAAGGTGACTCATTCACTTTTGATAAAGTATTATTTGTAGGTGGAGATTCAGTAAAAGTTGGTGCGCCAACTGTTGAAGGTGCGTCAGTTACTGCTACTGTTAACAAACAAGGACGTGGCAAAAAAATCACTGTATTCACTTACAGACGTCGTAAAGACTCAAAACGTAAAAAAGGCCATCGTCAACCATTTACTAAATTAACTATCGATAAAATTAACGCATAATTTTATGATTACTGTTGATATTACAGTTGATGATGAAGGCAAAGTCACAGATGTGATCATGGATGGTCATGCGAATCATGGTGAATATGGTCATGACATTGTCTGTGCTGGTGCCTCAGCAGTTTTATTTGGTAGTGTGAACGCAATTATGGGATTGACATCAGAAAAGCCTGACATCGATTACGATGATGATGGTGGTCATTTTCATATAAGAAGTGTTGATACTAATAACAAAGAAGCGCAATTAATTCTTCAAGCGATGTTAGTTTCTTTACAAACAATTGAAGAAGAATATAATGAGAATATCAGATTAAATTATAAGTGAGGTGTATCCCGATGTTAAAATTAAACTTACAATTCTTCGCATCTAAAAAAGGGGTAAGTTCTACTAAAAACGGACGTGACTCTGAATCTAAACGTTTAGGTGCTAAACGTGCTGACGGTCAATATGTATCAGGTGGTTCAATTCTTTATCGCCAACGTGGTACTAAAATCTACCCTGGTGAAAATGTAGGTCGTGGTGGCGATGATACATTATTCGCTAAAATCGACGGCGTTGTTAAATTTGAACGCAAAGGTCGCGACAAAAAACAAGTTTCTGTATATGCAGTTGCTGAATAATTTTGTCTAGTTAACACCAGAAGTGAATGCTTCTGGTGTTTTATTTTTGTTTAAATTGATATACACATTAAAAATTTTTCTATAAATAGGGATAATGATATAATTATAAGGATGAAAAATTCAGAGTAAAAGAGGTGAGATATATGTTTGTCGATCAAGTCAAAATATCTCTCAAAGCAGGTGATGGAGGTAACGGAATCACTGCTTATCGAAGAGAAAAATATGTACCTTTTGGTGGACCAGCTGGAGGTGACGGTGGTAAAGGTGCCTCAGTTGTATTTGAAGTAGATGAAGGTTTAAGAACACTTTTAGACTTTAGATATCAAAGACACTTTAAAGCTAAAAAAGGTGAAAATGGGCAAAGTAGCAATATGCATGGTAAAAATGCTGAAGACTTAGTATTAAAAGTGCCCCCAGGTACAATTATTAAAAGTGTAGAAACTGAAGAGGTTTTAGCTGACTTAGTTGAAGACGGTCAAAGAGCTATCGTTGCACGTGGGGGCCGTGGTGGTCGTGGTAACTCACGTTTTGCTACTCCACGTAATCCAGCACCCGATTTCAGCGAAAATGGTGAGCCCGGTGAGGAACTAGATGTAACCTTAGAACTTAAATTATTAGCGGATGTCGGTTTAGTTGGTTTCCCTAGTGTTGGTAAATCTACGTTATTATCTATTGTTTCAAAAGCAAAACCTAAAATCGGAGCTTATCATTTTACTACGATTAAGCCAAACTTAGGTGTAGTTTCTACGCCAGACAGTAGAAGTTTTGTTATGGCTGATTTACCTGGTCTTATAGAAGGTGCTTCAGATGGCGTTGGTCTAGGTCATCAATTTTTAAGACATGTAGAACGAACTAAAGTGATTGTTCACATGATAGATATGAGTGGTTCTGAAGGAAGAGATCCTATTGAAGACTATAAAATCATCAATCAAGAACTTGTTAATTATAAGCAACGACTTGAAGATCGCCCACAGATTGTAGTGGCTAATAAAATGGACATTCCTGACGCTAAAGATAATTTAGAACTTTTTAAAGAGGAAGTTGGCGAAGATATTACAATTGTTCCGGTATCAACTATCACACGAGATAACATAGATCAATTGTTGTATCTCATTGCTGATAAACTAGAAGAAGTTAAAGATGTTGACTTCTCAGTTGAAGAAGATGAAAATATAGGCGTCAATCGTGTTTTATATAAACACACGCCTTCCCAAGATGCATTTACAATTACTAGAGACGACGATGGTGCTTATGTAGTAAGTGGTAATGCAATTGAAAGAATGTTCAAAATGACTGATTTCAATAGCGATCCTGCCGTTCGTCGATTCGCAAGACAAATGCGTTCTATGGGTATTGATGATGCGTTAAGAGAAAGAGGATGTAGTAATGGAGATATCGTTAGAATTCTAGGTGGAGAATTTGAATTTGTCGAATAGGAGTGTAGACTATGGACAATAAAGACTATAGAAAGTTTTATTTAATTAGAGAAGATGTATTACCTGAATCTGTTGTTAAAACTTTGAAAGTTAAAGATGCTTTAAAAAACAATCCTGAATTGTCCATTTATGATGCAGTTAAACAGTTCAACTTATCCCGTAGTGCCTTTTATAAATATAGGGAAACTATATTTCCTGTAGATGAAAAGATGCTAGATCATAGGGAGTTTACACTCATTTTATATGTTAATGATATAGTAGGAATGTTAGCACAAGTATTAAATACAATTTCAAGACTTCAATTATCTGTATTAACGATACATCAAAGTGTACCTATGGAAGATAAAGCTACGATTACTTTATCACTTAACGCTCAATCATCCTATCTCTCAATTGATGATGTAGTCAATACACTTAGAGAAATAGAGCATGTTTCAAAAGTTGAGTTAATTAGTATGAGTATGTAAAGGGAGTGCCAACATGTATGCTTATGTAAAAGGGACATTAACGCAATTATTTCCAACTCATGTAGTGGTTGAAACTTCAGGAATAGGTTATGAAATTCAAACACCAAATTCTTATCGTTTTCAAAAATATTTAAATCAAGATGTACAAATTTTCACTTCTTTGATTGTTAGAGAAGATGCACAATTGTTGTATGGATTCATTAGTGAAGAAGAGAAAGATATGTTTCATAGTTTAATTAAAGTTACGGGAATTGGTCCCAAGTCAGCTTTAGCTATTTTAGCAGCTAGTTCTCCAAATGAAGTGAAAAGAGCAATTGAAAATGAAAATGATGCTTATCTAACTCAGTTCCCTGGCATTGGTAAAAAAACGGCCAGACAAATCGTATTAGATTTAAAAGGTAAAGTCACCATTACTGAGGAAGATTCAGAATCATTGCTTCAAGTCGATGTTAATAATAATGAACAAAGTCAAGTTGTTAAAGAAGCTATGTTAGCATTAGAAGCATTAGGATACTCAAAACGTGAACTTTCTAAGGTTGAAAAAGTGTTAAACAAGCAAAGTGTATCTAGTGTAGACGAAGCTGTAAAATTAGGCTTACAAACGTTAGTTTCTTAATAAATAGAGTATGTATCTTATGGAGGCACGAATATGGATAAAAGAATGGTCGATCAACAATTTCATAATGAAGATTCGGATTTCGAATTATCATTGAGACCTACTAAACTCAAACAATATATTGGTCAAACCTCTATTAAAAGTAATTTAGAAGTGTTTATTAAAGCTGCTAAATTAAGAGAAGAACCTCTCGATCATGTGCTTTTATTCGGGCCACCAGGATTAGGTAAAACAACACTTTCAAATATTATAGCTAATGAAATGGAAGTTAATATACGTACAATCTCAGGTCCTTCATTAGAAAGACCTGGAGATTTAGCTGCAATTCTTTCAGGACTACAGCCAGGTGATGTGCTTTTCATAGATGAAATTCATAGATTAAGTAGTGTCGTTGAAGAGGTACTCTATCCAGCAATGGAGGATTTCTTTTTAGATATTATTATTGGTAAAGGTGACGAGGCACGTAGTATTAGAATAGATTTACCACCATTTACACTAGTGGGTGCTACAACCAGAGCAGGTAGTTTAACAGGACCGTTAAGAGATAGATTTGGGGTGCACTTGAGACTTGAGTATTATAACGAAAATGATCTCAAAGAAATAATTACTCGAACTGCAGATGTACTTGGTACTGGTATTGATGAAGAGAGTGCTTTAGAATTAGCTCGACGTTCTCGTGGTACACCAAGAGTAGCAAATCGTTTATTGAAACGTGTTAGAGACTTTCAGCAAGTCAATGAAGATGATCAAATTTATATTGAAACAACAAAAAGAGCATTACAATTACTTCAAGTTGATAAAGAAGGTTTAGATTATATAGATCATAAAATGATGAACTGTATTATCAATCAATATAATGGTGGCCCGGTTGGTTTAGATACAATTGCTGTATCTATAGGTGAAGAGCGCATTACTATTGAAGATGTTTATGAACCATTTTTAATACAAAAAGGCTTTTTAGAGCGAACACCACGTGGACGAAAAGCGACGCCTTTCGCTTACGAGCATTTTAATAATACGAATGAAAAGAGGGAGTAAGTTGAATATTGAAGAATTTGACTATCATTTGCCAGAATCTTTAATAGCTCAAACACCTTTAAAAAATAGAGACCAAAGTCGTTTGCTTGTGCTTCAAAGAGAGACTGGTAAAATGACTCACCTCCATTTTAAAGATGTCATTGATTATTTAAATCCTGGAGATACACTGGTTTTAAATGATACGCGAGTGATGCCCGCAAGACTATTTGGCTTAAAAGAGGAAACTGGCGCTAAAGTAGAAATGCTTATGCTTACTCAAATTGAGGGAAACGATTGGGAAGTATTGCTAAAACCTGCTAAAAGAATCAAGGTGGGTAATCGCTTATCATTTGGCGACGGAAAAATTGTTGCTGAATGTATTAAAGAATTAGAACAAGGTGGACGTATTATGCGTCTACACTATGATGGTATTTTACAAGAACGACTTGATGAGCTTGGTGAGATGCCTTTACCTCCATACATTAAAGAACGTCTTGATGATCCAGATAGGTATCAAACTGTATACGCTAAAGAAAGTGGTTCTGCTGCAGCTCCAACTGCAGGGTTACATTTTACGGATGATTTATTAAATCAAATTAAGCAAAAAGGGGTCAATATCGCTTTTATAACATTGCATGTAGGGTTAGGCACGTTCAGACCAGTTAGCGTTGATAACATTGATGATCACGAAATGCACAGCGAATATTATCAAATGACTCAAGAAACTGCTGATTTACTTAATCAAACAAAGGCCAAAGGTAAAAGAATAATTTCGGTGGGAACAACATCTACACGTACTTTAGAAACTATTAGAAGAGACCACGAGCAATTTGTTGAAAAAAGTGGCTGGACGGATATATTTATTTATCCTGGATTTGAATATAAAGCGATTGATGGATTAATTACTAATTTTCATCTACCTAAATCTACATTAGTAATGCTAGTTTCAGCATTTAGTACTAGAGAAAATATTTTAAATGCATATCATAAAGCGGTAGAAATGGAGTACAGATTCTTCAGTTTTGGAGATGCAATGTTAATTATTTAAAGAAGAATGTGAGGTTTAAAGTATGCCTGCGGTAATTTATGAGCATATTAAAACATGTAAACAATCAGGGGCAAGATTAGGTATTGTACATACACCACATGGTTCATTTGAGACACCGATGTTTATGCCTGTGGGAACAAAAGCTACAGTTAAAACGATGAGCCCTGAAGAACTTAAAGATATTGAAGCAAAAATCATTTTGGGCAACACATATCATTTGTGGCTACAACCTGGAAATGATATCATCAAGCATGCTGGGGGCCTACATCAATTCATGAATTGGGATGGTCCGATTTTAACAGACTCTGGTGGATTTCAAGTTTTCAGTTTGAGTAATTTGCGTAAAATAACTGAAGAGGGCGTTGAATTTAGACATCATACTAACGGTTCTAAACTTTTCCTTAGCCCTGAAAAGTCTATGCAAATACAAAATGATTTAGGTTCAGATATCATGATGGCGTTTGATGAATGTCCGCCCATGCCATCTGAATACGATTATGTTAAAAACTCTATTGAAAGAACCACACGCTGGGCAGAAAGATGTTTAAAAGCGCATCAACGTCCCGAAGATCAAGCATTGTTCGGTATTATTCAAGGTGGAGAATACAAAGATTTACGTGAGCAAAGTGCGAAAGAGCTTGTTGACCTTGATTTTCCTGGTTATGCTATCGGAGGTCTGTCTGTGGGAGAACCGAAGCCAGTTATGTATGACATGGTTGAACATACCGAACAATTTATGCCGAAAGATAAACCTAGATATCTTATGGGGGTAGGCTCACCTGATGCATTAATAGAGTGTAGCATCAGAGGCATGGATATGTTTGATTGCGTGCTTCCTACTAGAATCGCTCGAAATGGTACATGTATGACTTCAAAAGGTCGTGTAGTTATCAAAAATGCAAAATATGCAGATGACCTTGGACCATTAGATGATAATTGTGACTGTTATACTTGTCGTAATTATTCAAGAGCATATATTAGACATTTAATCAAAGCGGAAGAAACTTTTGGTATCCGTCTTACTACTATTCATAATTTACATTTTCTGCTAAAATTAATGGAAGATATAAGACAAGCCATTCGAGAAGACCGTCTTTTAGACTTTAAAGATGCGTTCTTTGAACAGTATGGATTAAATGTAGAGAACCCTAAGAACTTTTAAAAGGAGAATTTAACAATGGGCCAATTCACATCATTGATTTTACCAATTTTATTATTGGTATTAATGTGGTTCTTTTTAATCAGACCACAACAAAAACGTGCTAAAGAGCATCGTGAAATGATTAGCCGTGTAGAATCAGGACAAAAGGTTACTACAATAGGCGGTATTAAAGGTACTGTTAAATCTGTTGATGAAACAACAGTTGTCATTACAGTAAATGGTCATGGTACGGAAATGACTTTCGAGAAACCAGCCATCAAACAAGTTGACCCTTCATAATATGAGGTCAGTTTTAATTAAAAGTGGGACTCTTTAAAAGGAGTTTCACTTTTTTTATATACAAATCATTATGTTAAATTTGTTTAAAAGTTTTAAATTAAGCCAATAATTTCACTATTGAGTGTAGTATGTTAATATAGATAGGTCGTTAAAGTGAACGTAATATCATTTTAACTTGCATGATAAAATAATCATCGAGTATGCTAAATACATAAGTAAATAATGAGGTGTTCATGTGAAGAAAACTAGTAGATTAATTGCATTCATACTACTTGTGGCTCTTCTTTTTACAGGAATGGGACTTACATATAAGAATGTAGTTAAAAATGTTAATTTAGGACTTGATTTACAAGGTGGTTTCGAAGTACTTTATCAAGTTAATCCTTTAGATAAAGGAGAAAAGATAGACAAGAAAGCACTTCAAGCAACATCAAGAACACTCGAAAACCGAGTTAATGTTCTAGGTGTTTCAGAACCTAAAATTCAAATTGAAGATCCTAACCGTATACGTGTTCAATTAGCTGGTATTAAGGACCAAGCTCAAGCACGTAAATTGTTATCTACGCAAGCGAATTTAACAATTAGGGACGCTCAAGACCATGTTTTAATGTCTGGTTCAGATATCAAACAAGGTTCAGCCAAACAAGAATTTAAACAAGAAACTAATCAACCAACAGTAACATTTAAGGTTAAAAGCAAAGAAAAATTCAAAAAGGTTACTGAAAAGATTTCAAAAAAACGTGACAATGTTATGGTTGTCTGGATGGACTATAAAAAGGGTGATAGTTACAAGAAAGAGGCTAAGAAGCAACAAGAAGGTAAAGACCCTAAATATGTTTCTGCCGCAAACGTAGATCAGCCAATTAATTCAGATAGCGTCGAAATTTCCGGTGGTTTCAATGGTAAAAAAGGTGTTAAAGAAGCTAAACAAATCGCTGAATTACTAAATGCCGGTTCGTTACCTGTAGATCTTAAAGAAATTTATTCTAATTCAGTTGGCGCACAATTTGGTCAAGATGCTCTAGATAAAACAATATTCGCTTCATTTATCGGTGTAGGAATAATTTATCTATTTATGCTAGGCTTCTACAGATTACCAGGTTTAGTAGCAATTATTGCATTGACTACTTACATTTACCTAACATTAGTTGCATTTAACTTTATTTCTGGTGTGTTAACATTACCGGGACTTGCCGCACTTGTGCTTGGTGTAGGTATGGCTGTTGATGCTAACATTATTATGTATGAGCGGATTAAAGACGAACTAAGAATAGGTCGAACGCTCAAGCAGGCATATTCTAAAGCAAACAAAAGTTCATTCCTAACAATCTTTGACTCAAACTTAACAACTGTTATTGCTGCAGCTGTGCTGTTCTTCTTCGGTGAGAGCTCAGTTAAAGGTTTCGCGACGATGTTACTATTAGGTATTCTAATGATATTCGTTACAGCTGTCTTCTTGTCACGTGGACTATTATCATTATTAGTATCATCTAACTTCTTTAAGAAAAAATATTGGTTATTTGGAGTTAAGAAAAAAGATCGCCATGACATTAATGAAGGTAAAGATGTTCATGACCTTAAAACATCATTTGAAAAGTGGAATTTCGTTAAGTTAGCAAAACCGCTTATCGCGTTAAGTATTTTAATCGTCATAGTTGGTTTAGTTATTTTATCAATTTTTAAACTTAATTTAGGTATTGATTTCTCTTCTGGTACAAGAGCAGATATTGAGACAAATCAATCACTCACTCAAGGTAAAGTCGAAAAAGCTGTTAAAGATGTCGGCTTATCGCCAGACCAAGTTCAAATTAATGGCAGCGGTCATAAAAATGCTACTGTACAATTCAAGAAAAATTTAACAAGGGCAGAAGATAACAAGCTAAGTGATAAGATGAAATCAGAGTTTGGTGATACACCACAAATTAACTCAGTATCACCATTAATCGGTCAAGAACTCGCTAAAAATGCTATGACAGCGTTAATCCTAGCTTCAATAGGTATTATTATTTATGTATCACTTCGATTTGAATGGCGAATGGGCTTATCTGCAGTACTTGCGTTATTACATGACGTATTTATAATCGTAGCAGTATTTAGTTTATTTAGATTAGAAGTTGACTTAACATTTATCGCAGCTGTATTAACAATTGTAGGTTATTCTATTAATGATACAATTGTTACTTTCGACCGTGTTCGAGAAAACTTGCATAAGGTTAAGGTGGTTACGTCACCTGAGCAAATTGATGATATTGTTAATAGATCAATTAGACAAACAATGACACGTTCAATTAATACGGTCTTAACGGTTGTAGTTGTAGTTGTTGCTATACTCATCTTTGGTGCACCAACTATATTTAACTTCTCATTAGCGTTATTAATTGGTTTAATCTCAGGAGTATTCTCTTCTGTATTTATCGCCGTACCGCTTTGGGGTATCATGAAAAAACGTCAATTGAAGAAATCTCCAAACAGTAAATTAACGGTTTATAAAGAGAAAAAATCAAATGATGAAAAAATCTTAGTTTAATCTATTAGTTAACTGTCAATTAAGTATTTAATACTTGATTGACAGTTTTTTTGTTGAAATTATTTAATCCTTAACGGGTTGTACTTTTTATTTTAAATAAAGTTCGGTATAATGACTTTTGGAAATGAGGACGATTGTTATGATTAAATCAAGATATCATTGGGATTTAGCCCAGCCAACTGAATACATAACAGATGATCTTGCTAAGAAACTTAAACTTTCACCTATTGTAAAAAAAGTTTTGGAAAGCAAGAATCTAGTTCAAGAAAATAATATTTTAGATGTATTAGAAGATAAAGTACTTGACCATGATCCTTGGTTATTAAGTGATATGCAAAAAGCAATTGATCGCATAAATTTAGCTATTGATAAAAATGAACGTATTTTAGTCTATGGCGATTATGATGCTGATGGTGTCACTTCAACAACTATTCTTGTTAATACATTACAGCAATTGGGTGCTCAAGTAGGATGGTATATTCCTAATCGGTTCTCTGAAGGTTATGGACCTAATGAACATGCCTTTCGTAATGCATATGATGAGGGGATCTCACTAATCATAACAGTGGATAATGGAATACAAGGGCATGATGAAATTAAAATGGTTCAAGACCTCGGTGTGGATGTCATTGTGACAGATCATCATGAGATTGGACGTACTTTACCAGAGGCATTAGCCATTGTACATCCAATGCACCCGGATTTTGACTATCCGTTCAAATATCTTTGTGGTGCTGGTGTGGCATATAAGTTATCGCAAGCTTTATTAAGTCATCCACCTCAGCAATTTATAGCATTAGCAGCTATAGGAACGATTGCAGATTTAGTGTCTTTAACAGATGAAAATCGTTCAATAGTTAAAAGAGGATTGAAAATATTAAATGATCAGACACCTGTTTCTATCAATGCTATATTGAAACAAGCAGGTTATAATGATCAAATCAACGAAGAAACAATTGGGTTTATCATTGGACCTCGACTCAATGCGGTAGGTAGATTAGAAGATGCATCACTAGCTGCTGAATTATTAATGGTAGATGAGTTTGAGGAAGCAGAATTTTTAGCTGAACAAGTGGAGCATTTCAATCAAGAAAGAAAAGATATTGTAGCAGAAATTACTGAAGAGGCGCTTTCATTAGCTGAGGAACAAGTTCAACAAGGAAATTTATTTTTATTATTAGCTAAAGAGAATTGGCATGAAGGAGTACTCGGTATTGTAGCATCTAAGATTGTTGAAACTTATGCTCTGCCAACTCTAATCTTGAATATTGATTTAGAGCAAAATCATGCTAAAGGCTCTGCACGCTCGATAGACCAGGTGTCAATGTTTGAAATTTTAAATGCTCATCAGGATTTAATTACTAAATTTGGTGGTCATCATATGGCTGCTGGTATGACTATGGATATAGAAAATATTGATGAACTACGAAAAGGTCTTAACGAATGGATGAAGCAACTTTCAGAATCAACATCTTTAGCACCACGTAAACATGTAGATGTACTGCTCAATGAAAGTGAAATTACTGTTAAAAATATTCAAGATATACAAAAATTGCGTCCATTTGGTACAGACTTTAATAGTCCTACATTTGAAGTTAATGATTTAAATGTTAAATCGATTAAAGCTATTGGCCAGGAAGGTAAACATTTAAAAGTGGCACTTGGAGAGAATCAATTAGCGGCACTTTACTGGAGTTATGGACATCTTGCTAAAGAAATTGAAATGGGGCAACCACTTAATTTAATAGGTAACCTTCAAATCAATGAATGGAATGGAAATCAATCACCCCAATTAATTATTCAAGATATTGCTACAGAAACAATACAAATCTTAGATTATCGAAGCAAACGTAAGCATCTTCAATTCACTGAAAATAATTCTAATACAGCATATGTGATTCATCCTAAAAAGGATAAACCCAATGAGCATCATTATTATTATGGTGAAACTATAGAGTCACAATATGATAAAGTAGTTCTCAGAGATTTACCTACAACAATGAATGAAATTGAAGAAACGCTTAAACAATTACAATTTTCCCAGCTTTATCTTGTTTTACAACATGATCAATCAATTTATTTTGAAGGTATGCCAAGCAAAGCATTATTTAAAGAATGTTTTAAAGCTTTAATTAACAAACAAGAAACAAATTTAGCTAAAGAGGGTATGATGTTGTGTGAGTTTTTAAAAGTTAAGCCAGAAATATTAAAGTTTATGCTTAAAGTTTTTAATGAGCTTAATTTTATTTACAACGAGGATGGTCTTATTAAAATAAATTCACACTCTAGTAAAAAAGATATCGAGACGAGTCGTCTTTACCAATTAAGACAATCTCGAATAGAAGTAGAAAAAAGATTACTGTACGATGACTTTTCAAATATTAAAAAATGGATAAAGTCTCAATTGAGTTAAAATTTAGGAGGAAATTTAATGGATTTAAAACAATATGTCTCAGAAGTTCAAGATTGGCCAAAACCGGGAGTAAGTTTTAAAGATATAACTACAATTATGGATAATGGTAAAGCATATGGATACGCGACTGATCAAATCGTGGAGTATGCGAGAGAAAGAGATGTTGATGTTGTAGTAGGGCCAGAAGCTAGAGGATTTATTATTGGTTGTCCAGTGGCATACTCTATGGGGATTGGATTTGCTCCTGTGCGTAAAGAAGGTAAATTACCTAGAGAGGTTATTCGTTACGAATATAGTTTAGAGTACGGTACAAACATTTTAACTATGCACAAAGATGCGATTAAACCAGGTCAACGTGTGTTGATTACAGACGATTTACTCGCTACGGGTGGTACAATTGAAGCGGCAATTAAACTTGTAGAGAAATTAGGTGGCATCGTTGTAGGTATTGCATTTATTATCGAATTAAAATATCTACATGGTATTGAAAAGATAAAAGATTATGATGTCATGAGTCTTATTTCATATGATGAATAACTAAAGTTATGTTCAAAGCTATATCTTGTATTATTTAAATTTTAATACAGGATATAGCTTTTTTATATTTGCAAAAGTAACCTTATTTTAGCGAAATTTAATAAATAGATTGTAAGCTTTAAAGTCTACCCACGTTTATTTATTTAAAAAATTGTAGTATCATAGAACTATTATTTAAATTAAAGTGAACTACCTTATTTAAGTTAGGGTAAAAGTTATAGTAAAGTGGAAGTAAGTATTACTTATTGTATAGATAAGGACATAGATTTTATATAATCAGAATTTTACAAATATATTATATTTTAATTTTCAAAATCAAAAACCTATAAAAGCAAATAAATTAACTCGTTTATTTAGCGTTTAAATACTAAGGTATGTAATAGTAATAAATTTGAGTGGGGTGTCATAATTTGAACAACGAATATCCATATAGTGCGGATGAGGTTCTTCATAAAGCTAAATCATATTTATCGGCAAGTGAATATGAATATGTACTTAAAAGTTATCATATCGCTTATGAAGCCCATCAGGGTCAGTTTAGAAAAAATGGCTTACCTTATATCATGCATCCTATTCAAGTTGCAGGTATATTAACTGAGATGAGACTCGATGGGCCTACAATCGTAGCCGGCTTCCTACATGATGTCATAGAAGACACGCCTTATACATTTGAAGATGTTAAAGATATGTTCAATGAAGAGGTTGCTCGTATTGTAGATGGTGTAACAAAACTTAAAAAAGTTAAATATCGCTCTAAAGAAGAGCAACAAGCTGAAAACCATAGAAAACTATTTATAGCCATCGCTAAAGATGTTCGAGTTATTTTAGTGAAGTTAGCAGACCGTCTGCATAATATGAGAACATTGAAAGCAATGCCTAGAGAGAAACAAGTCAGAATTTCAAAGGAAACTTTGGAGATATATGCTCCACTTGCGCATCGTTTAGGTATTAACACAATCAAATGGGAATTAGAAGATACAGCATTAAGATATATTGATAGCGTCCAATACTTCCGTATTGTAAATCTAATGAAGAAAAAACGTAGTGAACGTGAAGCATATATAGATAATGCGATAAACAAAATTGAAGCAGAAATGGAAAAAATGAACCTTTCTGGTGAGATTAATGGTAGACCTAAACATATTTATAGTATTTATCGTAAAATGATGAAACAGAAAAAACAATTTGATCAAATTTTTGATTTATTAGCAATACGTATCATTGTTAATTCAATTAATGATTGTTACGCCATTTTAGGTCTTGTTCATACATTATGGAAACCTATGCCGGGTAGGTTTAAAGATTATATAGCTATGCCAAAACAAAATATGTATCAATCTCTTCATACTACAGTTGTAGGTCCTAATGGTGATCCACTCGAGATACAAATTAGAACATATGAAATGCATGAAATTGCCGAACACGGTGTAGCGGCTCACTGGGCTTATAAAGAGGGAAAAACGGTTAATGAGAAAACTCAAGATTTCCAAAACAAACTTAATTGGTTAAAAGAACTAGCTGAAACAGATCATACCTCCACTGATGCTCAAGAATTTATGGAGTCTTTAAAATACGATTTACAAAGCGACAAAGTTTATGCGTTTACACCTGCGAGTGACGTTATTGAATTGCCATATGGAGCAGTGCCTATTGATTTCGCTTATGCCATACATAGTGAAGTAGGTAATAAAATGATCGGTGCAAAAGTAAATGGCAAAATTGTACCTATTGATTATGTACTACAAACAGGTGATATCATTGAAATACGTACCAGTAAACACTCATATGGACCGAGTCGTGATTGGTTGAAAATCGTAAAATCTTCAAGTGCGAAAAGTAAGATTAAAAGTTTCTTTAAAAAACAAGACCGCTCCTCAAATATTGAAAAAGGTAAATTTATGGTTGAAGCAGAAATAAAGGAACAGGGATTCCGTGTTGAAGATGTTTTAACCGAAAAGAATTTAGAGGTTGTAAATGATAAGTATCATTTTGCAAACGACGAGGATTTATTTGCGGCTGTAGGATTTGGTGGCGTAACTTCCGTACAAATTGTTAATAAACTAACTGAAAAACAACGAATATTAGATAAACAGAAAGCTTTAAATGAAGCCCAAGAAGTTACAAAATCAGTTCCTATTAAAGAAGATATTATTACTGACAGTGGTGTATATGTTGAAGGATTAGAAAACGTCCTTATCAAACTGTCAAAATGTTGTAATCCTATACCTGGTGATGATATTGTAGGATATATCACCAAAGGTCACGGTATAAAAGTTCACCGTACAGATTGTCCAAATATAAAAAACGAGACAGACCGGTTGATTTCTGTAGAGTGGGTTAAATCTAAAGATTCAACTCAACGTTATCAAGTTGATTTAGAAGTGACAGCATACGATAGAAATGGTTTACTTAATGAAGTGCTACAAGCTGTTAATTCGACAGCAGGTAGTTTAATTAAAGTTTCAGGTCGTTCTGATGTAGACAAAAATGCTGTGATAAATATTAGCGTGATGGTGAAAAATGTTAACGATGTTTATCGCGTCGTTGAAAAGATAAAACAACTAGGTGACGTATATACAGTATCGAGAGTTTGGAACTAGAGGTGCAAAAGAAATGAAGATAATTGTACAAAGAGTTAAACATGCAAGAGTAATAAATGATTCTATCGATAATGAAATCGAGAGAGGATTTTGTTTACTAGTAGGTGTAGGCAAAGATTCTACTGAAGAAGATATCAAAATCGTTGCCAAAAAAATTGCTAACGCTCGATTATTTGAAGATGAAAATAACAAATTAAACCTTAATATTCAACAAGTTGATGGACAAATCTTATCTGTATCTCAATTCACACTTTATGCAGATGTTAAGAAAGGTAATCGTCCTGGATTTTCAAATTCAAAAAGCCCTGAAGAAGCGAAACAACTTTATGAAAGATTTAATGAGGAATTAGAATCATACGGTTTAACTGTTAAAACAGGCGAATTTGGTACACACATGAATGTTGAAATTAACAACGATGGTCCTGTTACTATAATCTATGAATCACAGGATGGAAAAATTCTATGAACAAAATAGATGCTTGGTTAACACGACATGGCCTAAAAAATTGGCTTACACTTGTAGTAGTCATAGCATTCATTCTATTTATTATCTTGTTATTTATGTTTCTCAATCAAGGTGATGAGGATACTGGTCAGATTACAATCACTGAAAATGCTGAATTAAGAACAGGTCCTAATGCAGCCTATCCTATCATTTACAAAATTGAAAAAGGTGATAGCTTTAAGAAAGTAGATAAACAAGGTAAATGGATAGAAGTCCAAAATCGGGCTGGAACAGAAAAAGGCTGGGTTGCCGGTTGGCATACTAACTTAAATATACATGCTGACAACTCTAAAGCTTCTAATCCTCTTAAAGGTAAAACAATTGTACTTGATCCTGGTCATGGTGGTAGTGACCAGGGTGCATCAAGTAACACCCCCTCTAAAAGTTTAGAAAAGAATTACACTTTGAAAACTGCTAAAGAACTTAAAAAATTACTTGAAAAAGAAGGTGCCAAAGTCAAAATGACTCGCACCACAGATAAATATGTGTCTTTAGATGATAGAAATATAAAAGGTGACGCATTTATCAGTATACATAATGACTCTTTAGATTCCTCTAATGCTAACGGTGCAACCGTTTATTGGTTACAAGATAATCAAGAATCGCTCGCTCAAACATTAAATTCTAATATCCAGAAAAAAGCCTTGCTTACTAATAGAGGTGCGCGACAACAGAATTATCAAGTACTCCGACAAACTGATGTGCCAGCTGTATTGTTAGAACTCGGATATATTAGTAATCCAACCGATGAAAATATGATTAAAGACCAACTACATCGTCATGTCGTAGAGCAAGCAGTAGTTGATGGTCTTAAACAATATTTCTCATCATAGAACTTGCAAATTAAAATAAAACTCGTTATCATAATTAATGAACTTTATAAATAAAACCATTATTATTCTTGGAAGATTAAACGAAAAAGGTAGCAAAGTATTGCGTAGAAATACAATCCTAGGCTGTAAGATTGTACTGAGTAGTTTAATTCTTGAACACAAGAAGAGGTACTTTAGGAAACTAATGTCGGCTTACGCACGTTAAGCGTATTGAGTGGGTCAAGCTCTTATTAAGAGACTGATCAATTAGGGTGGCAACACGGTTATTACGTCCCTTGTATAGTTTTAAACTATACAAGGGACTTTTTATTTTCTTAATTGGGGATAATCATCACCTTAGTCGTCATGATGACCTATTCTGAAACTAACGACAAAGGAGACAATGATATGATCAAGATTCCAAGAGGCACACAAGATATCTTACCTGAAGATTCAATCAAATGGCGCCACATTGAGAATAAATTAGATGAACTCATGGAATTATATAATTATAAAGAAATTCGCACACCTATATTTGAAAGTACTGAACTATTCGCAAGAGGTGTTGGCGATTCTACCGATGTAGTTCAAAAAGAGATGTATACCTTTAAAGACAAAGGAGATCGTAGTTTAACTTTACGACCTGAAGGTACTGCAGCGGTTGTTCGTTCTTATATAGAACATAAAATGCAAGGTAATCCTAATCAACCTGTTAAATTATATTATAACGGTCCTATGTTCAGATATGAACGTAAACAAAAAGGACGTTATCGTCAATTTAATCAATTTGGTGTAGAGGCGATTGGTGCTGAAAATCCGAGTATAGATGCTGAAGTTTTAGCTATGGTAATGCACATTTACGAATCTTTTGGTTTAAAACATCTTAAACTCGTTATTAATAGTATCGGTGATAGTGAATCACGAAAAGAATATAACGAAGCGCTTGTTAATCATTTTGAACCTGTTATTGATACGTTTTGTTCAGACTGCCAATCTCGTTTGCACACAAATCCGATGCGTATTTTAGATTGTAAAATTGACAGAGACAAAGAAGCAATCAAAACCGCACCTCGTATAACAGATTATCTTAATGACGATTCTAAAGCATACTATGAACAAGTAAAACATCATTTAGATGACTTAAATATTCCTTACGTAGAAGACCCAAATCTAGTAAGAGGCCTGGATTATTATACTCACACAGCATTTGAACTTATGATGGATAATCCAAACTATGATGGAGCTATCACTACATTATGCGGTGGCGGTCGTTATAATGGTTTACTACAGTTATTAGATGGACCAAGTGAAACTGGTATTGGATTTGCTTTAAGTATTGAAAGACTCTTACTTGCACTAGAAGAAGAAGGTATTGAGTTAGATATTGAAGAAAACTTTGATTTATTTATCGTAACGATGGGTGAGGAAGCTGATCGTTATGCAGTGAAGCTTTTAAATGACTTACGAAAAAATGGTGTGAAAGCTGATAAAGATTATCTCAATAGAAAAATTAAAGGACAAATGAAACAAGCCGATAGATTAAATGCAAAATATACAATTGTCATTGGCGATCAAGAACTTGAGAATAATTCCATTGCAATTAAAAATATGACTACAGGCGAGTCAGAAAATATACAACTTGATCAGTTAATTAATTATTTTAAAAAGTAGAAAGGGAGTATAACTTTGAGTAAGAGAACAACATATTGTGGTTTAGTCACAGAAGATTTATTAGATGAAAAGGTAACTTTAAAAGGATGGGTACACAATCGCCGTGATCTCGGAGGATTAATTTTCGTAGATTTAAGAGATCGTGAAGGTATTGTTCAAATCGTTTTCAATCCGGACTTTTCAGAAGAGGCCTTAAAAGTAGCTGAAACAGTACGTTCTGAGTATGTTGTAGAAGTACAAGGTGTTGTTACTAAACGTGACCCAGAAACAATTAATCCTAAAATTAAAACAGGTCAAGTAGAAGTTCAAGTTTCAAATATAGAGATTATTAATAAGTCAGAAACGCCTCCGTTTGCAATTAACGAAGAAAACGTCAATGTAGACGAGAACATCCGCTTAAAATATAGATATTTAGATTTACGTAGACAAGAATTAGCTCAAACTTTCAAAATGAGACATCAAACAACACGTTCAATTCGTCAATATTTAGATGATAATGGCTTCTTCGATATAGAAACGCCAGTATTAACTAAATCTACACCAGAAGGTGCTCGTGACTATTTAGTACCTTCACGTGTTCATGAAGGTGAATTTTACGCTTTACCTCAATCACCTCAGCTGTTTAAACAATTATTAATGATAAGTGGTTTTGATAAATATTATCAAATCGTTAAGTGTTTCCGTGATGAAGATTTACGTGCAGACCGTCAACCTGAGTTTACGCAAGTAGATATTGAAATGAGTTTTGTTGATCAAGAAGACGTTATTTCAATGGGCGAAGAGATGTTACGTAAAGTTGTTAAAGATGTTAAAGGTATCGATGTAGAGGGACCGTTCCCACGTATGACATACGCTGAAGCTATGGACCGATATGGTTCAGATAAACCTGATACACGCTTTGATATGGAACTCATTAATGTATCTCAATTAGGTAAAGACATGGATTTCAAAGTCTTTAAAGATACTGTTGAAAATGAAGGCGAAATTAAAGCAATTGTTGCTGAAGGTGCTGCGGATCAATATACACGTAAAGATATGGATTCATTAACTGAATTTGTAAATATTTACGGTGCTAAAGGATTAGCTTGGGTTAAAGTAGTCGAAGATGGCTTAAGTGGCCCAATCGCTAGATTCTTTGAAGATGCTAATGTAGAAACATTAAAAACATTGACTGGAGCTAAACCTGGTGATTTAGTTATGTTTGTAGCCGATAAACCTAGTGTGGTTGCTCAAAGTTTAGGAGCATTACGTATTAAATTGGCCAAAGAATTAGGATTAATCGACGAGTCTAAATTAAACTTCTTATGGGTAACTGATTGGCCATTACTTGAATATGATGAAGATGCTAAACGTTATGTTGCTGCACATCATCCATTCACATCTCCTAAACAAGAAGATATTTCTAAACTAGATTCTGAACCTGAAAATGTTCAAGCAAACGCATACGATATCGTATTAAATGGTTATGAGCTTGGTGGGGGATCAATAAGAATACATGATGGTGAATTACAACAAAAAATGTTCGAAGTTTTAGGGTTCTCTACTGAACAAGCAAAAGAACAATTCGGCTTCTTACTTGATGCATTTAAATACGGTGCACCTCCACACGGCGGTATAGCATTAGGATTAGACAGACTAGTGATGTTACTCACTAACAGAACAAACCTAAGAGATACAATCGCATTCCCTAAAACAGCATCAGCAACATGCCTATTAACAGACGCACCAGGAGAAGTATCAGACAAACAACTAGAAGAACTCTCACTACGAATCAGACACTAGGGGCCCCAACATAAAGAATTTCAAAAAGAAATTCTACGAGCAATGCAAGTTGGGGTTAGGCTCCCGACACAAAGGATTTCGATAAGAAATCCCTCGAGCAATGTGGACCTAGATGAAAACTCAATACCGCTTACTAAAGTTAAAAATTTAGACATAAAAAAGTTGATACTTTGAGTTTAAAAATTTCTTTAAATTCGAATTTGTGGTAAGATTATTTCATAAGATAGTCATCTGTGGTGTACGTAAGTTTGCTTTTTATTTGGGCCTAACACTCTTTGATCAGGGAGCCCAATAGGTTTTCTCGCAGCGCACACGCCTCTATAGGAGGACTTGCAAAACGAGAAACAGGGCACCCACCTGTATATAGCAGGCCGAATGATCAAGCTATTTACAACTACGGCACCTACGGACTCTATCGATACGCAAGACTTCGGTCTTGCGTATTTTTATGTGAATTTTTACAATGATGAATATACATACATAAATGAAAAGCTAATTAAGGTTTAGTTTGATAAAGGAGTACAGAATGAAACATCAATTTTCCAGAAATGAATTGGCAATTGGTCAAGAAGGCTTAGATTTATTAAAAAATAAAACTGTAGCAGTTCTTGGTATCGGAGGAGTCGGATCTTTCGCTGCAGAAGCACTTGCTAGAACAAATATTGGTCATATTATACTTATTGACAAAGATGATGTTGATATTACAAACGTTAATAGACAAATTCATGCATTAACATCTACGATAGGTCAAAGTAAGGTCACGCTTATGGAAGAGCGAATTAAATTGATTAATCCAGATTGTAAAGTAACGTCGCTTCATATGTTTTATACAGAAGAAACATATGAACAAATTTTTAATAATTATCATATAGACTACTTTATTGATGCGAGTGATACCATTATTTATAAAGTACACCTTATGAAAGAATGTCTAGAGCGTGGAATTGATATGATTTCAAGTATGGGTGCAGCAAATAAAACGGATCCTACACGTTTTGAAATTGCAGATATTTCTAAAACGCATACAGATCCAATGGCCAAGGTGATTAGAAATAGATTAAAAAGACAAGGCATTAGAAAAGGAGTCAAAGTCGTATTCTCTGATGAAAGTCCAATTGTGATTCGTGAGGATGTAAAAGAAACTGTTGGCGATAAAAATGCGATTAATCGTAAAGGTCAAATGCCACCTTCATCTAACGCCTTTGTACCAAGTGTGGTAGGACTCATATGTGCAAGCTATGTTATTAATGATATTTTAAAAGATATTCCAGTTAGACGTATTAAAGATAAAGGTCAGTAACCTCAAAAAAGTTAGCTTATATTCCATAGGATAGATTGAACAGAAGTTGCATATAACTACTATTCAACTATCTTATTATTGGAATATAGCTAACTTTTATTTTTTGTTTAATAAATTTTCATAAACATCTTTAAATTGTTGCTCACTCTTAGACGTTGTTTTAGGTTCATAGTAAATTCTATTTTTAAGTTTGTCTGGTAAATATTGTTGCACGACGTGACCATTTTCATAATTGTGAGGATATTTATAGCCAATTGCTCTTCCTAAGTCTTTAGCGCCAGAGTAATGACCATCTTTTAAATAGTCTGGTATTTGTCCTACTAAACCTTTTCTGATATCACTCAAAGCACTATCTATAGCTGTGATTCCTGAATTAGATTTAGGTGATAAACACAGTTCTATCACAGCTTGGCTAAGTGGAATTCTAGCTTCAGGAAATCCAAGACGTTCAGCTGACTGAATTGCCGCTAATGTTCGTTGCCCCGCAGAGGGTGAAGCTAGGCCAACATCTTCGTAACTAATGACTAATAAACGCCTTACAATGGTAGGTAAGTCGCCAGCTTCAATAAGTCGTGCTAAATAATGTAATGCTGCATTAACGTCACTACCTCGAATTGATTTCTGAAAAGCACTCATTACATCATAGTGCATATCCCCATCTTTATCGCTCACAAAAGCACCTTTTTGTAAACAATCTTTAGCATCATCTAATGTAATGTGACGTTGGTTTTCAACTACCTCTGCACTTAGAACTGCTAACTCTAAAGCATTTAGGGCACTTCTTACATCACCTTGGCTTTGAGTGGAAAAGTACTCCATAGCATCTTCGTCTACAATGGGATGATAACTTTTAAGACCTCTATCACTATCCTCAATTGCACGATCAAGTGCAATTCTTACATCATGGTCATCTAAAGGATAAAGTTCAAAAATTTGAGCTCTAGAACGGATAGCTGGGTTAATTGCATGATATGGATTAGACGTTGTGGCTCCTATCAAGACAATTTTGCCATTTTCTAAATGAGGCAAAAGAAAGTCTTGCTTTGCTTTATCCAAACGGTGTATCTCATCAAGTAGCAAGATGACTTGGCCAGACATTTTGGCTTCTTCAACAACCATTTGCATATCCTTTTTAGTATTTGTTACAGCATTTAATTGTCTAAATTTAAACTGCGTACTTCCAGAAATGGCTTTGGCAATACTCGTTTTACCAATACCTGGAGGTCCATAAAATATCATGGAAGAAAGTCGTTTAGTCTCAACCATTCTTCTAATAATACCTTTAGGACCAACGAGATGCTGTTGTGATATAATCTCATCTATATTCATAGGCCTCATTCGAGACGCTAGAGGTTCTGTACTCACATTTGTCACACCTTTCTAATATTATCTTAACGTAAAAAATGATAGAATGGGAATATATAATTCGAATTAAGTGAGGTTATACAATGAAAATATCAACAAAAGGGAGATACGGATTAACATTGATGATTTCTCTTGCTAAAAGAGAAGGTCAAGGTTGTGTATCTTTAAAGTCTATTGCTGAAGAAAATAAACTAAGTGATTTATATCTTGAACAATTAGTCGGCCCTTTAAGAAATGCTGGATTAATTCGAAGTGTGCGTGGTGCTAAAGGTGGTTATCAACTTAGAGTACCAGCTGATGAAATCACAGCAGGCGATATTATTCGCTTACTTGAAGGTCCGATTACGTTTGTAGAAAGTATTGAATCTGAACCACCTGCACAGAAACAATTATGGTTGAGAATGAGAGATTCAGTTCGAGATGTGTTAGATAACACAACTTTAAAATATCTTGCTGATTATAAAGAAACCAATGAAGATTTAGATGGCTATATGTTCTATATTTAACATTTTAGTAATCTATTTAAGTTAGAAATATACTCATTAATCGCATAAATCCTAAATTTTTATAGAAAAATTTAATTAATAATGTTTATCCTCATTTTCAAGTGGTATAACAATTAATACATCGAAGAGGTAGTAAGTATGGCAGACGAAATTAAGTTTAAATAAACTTAAGCTAACGTCAAATAGTCAATTGGAAATGCTACCATCAACCAAGAACTTGAAAGTGAAGGTCCGTAAAATAGTGCTTATGGCGAAACGAATGAATTCGTTGTAAATGTCAAAGATAAAGCAAGTGACCTTATTAATAAGCAAAAAATAATTTTTCAAATTCGAAAGGAGCTATTATTTATGAGTTTCATGGATAAAGCAAAAGAAGCAGCAGAAAAATTCAAGGATAGCGATAACGAACAAGTTAACAAAGCAAAAGATAAAATTAACGAATACACTGGTGGCGGAGACGACGACAAAAAAGACAAAGACGACAAATAAGTCTTAACCATACAGTTATAAAGGGAGGGCAGACGCCCTCCCTTTATTTTATATTATGACTGAATTACTTTTTGTAATCTTTGATAAGATTCAAGTTGTTTATCTTGGTCATAAATGTAACTTATTGCCATTAGCTCATCAATTTCTCCATATTCCTTTATAAAGCCTTCAAGTTGACGCTTAACAGAATCCTCTGAGCCAATTAAAGAGCCACTGAAACGTTGTTTAGCTAGTTCATATTCTCTCGGAGTAAGTAATCCTTTTAAATCATCAGTTGGTGGTTGAACAGGTTGCATTCTGCCTCTTGTAATACTCACCATTACTTGAGCCATTGTGCTTGCTAAATATTCTGCATGCGTATCTGTATCTGAAACAATCACATTTAAACATACAATGACATAAGGTTCGCTTAACACATCAGAAGGTTCAAATAACTCTTTATATATTTGAATAGCTTCTTTCATTTGTTGAGGCGCAAAATGTCCGGCAAATACATATGGCAATCCTCTTCTAGCAGCCACATGAGCAGAATCAGTAGAAGAGCCTAGTATATATAGAGGAACATTTTTACCTACAGCAGGGTAAGCTCTTACATATGCTTGTTGATTCCCCGGTCCGAAGTATTTCTCTAGTTGTTCGACTTCTTCAGGAAATTGGTATACACCATTATGTTGGTCACGTCTTAATGCACTAGCAGTCATCATATCTGTACCAGGCGCGCGACCTAAACCTAAATCAACGCGATGTGGGAAAAGTGTTTCCATCGTGCCAAATTGTTCGGCCACTATAAGTGGTGCGTGATTAGGTAACATAATTCCACCTGAACCTACTTTAATTCTTTCCGTATGTTCTAAAGTATGTTGAATAAGTAATGCCGTAGCAGAACTAACTAAATTTGGAGCGTTGTGATGTTCAGCTATCCAATAACGTTCGTAACCTAATTCATCTAAACCTTGAGCTAATTTAACCATGTCATTAATAGCGTCTTTATCGTCTTGACCTTCTCTAATAGGTACAAGATTTAATGCTGATAATTTAATATCTTTCATTTTATAGCTTCCTTTCATGACAATTTAATAGTTGAAGTATAACAACTGAATATTGAATGCAACATTTATATGCTCATGCATAGAAAGGTTTCATCTTTTTGGAAAATGAGTTTCATTAAAGATTAATCATCGAAAAATTACTATTTAAGATGTTAAAATATTATAGAAATAAAAATTCTTTCCATAAACAGAAAGGTAGAAAAAAGCAAGTATTGGTGCTATTATAGGAACATTGATAACATGACGAGGAGTGTCCACACATGGAAGTTTATGCAGATTATGCCGCGACCACACCAGTAAAAACAGAAGTCGTTGATGCAATGATGGAAATCTATAAAGAACATTATGGTAATCCATCTTCTATTCACTCAATAGGTAGAGATGCACGTAAATATTTAGATCAATCACGCCGAAAAGTTGCACAACTATTAGGTGCAAAACCTCATGAAGTGATATTTACAAGTGGTGCTACGGAATCTAATAATACTGCAATCAAAGGATTAGTAAAAGCGAATGAACAATTAGGAAATCATATTATTACTTCTAAAATTGAACATCATTCCGTTTTACATGTATTTGAGCAACTTGAACGAGAAGGCTATGACGTAACATATTTAGATGTAGATGATACTGGAGCGGTTGATTTAGATCAATTACGTGAAACAATCACAGATAAAACAATTCTTGTATCAATTATGTTTGTTAATAATGAAGTTGGTACTGTTCAAAATATGTATGACATTGAGGACATTATTGCTGAAACTAATGCGTTATTCCATGTTGACGCTGTACAAGCTATTGGTCATTTAGAAATTGACTTTCATGATTTCAAAATTGATACTATGAGTGTAACTGGACATAAATTTGGGGGCCCTAAAGGAGCTGGTATACTCTTAGTAAAGGACCATACTCCGCTTGAATTTAATCAGCTAGGTGGGGAACAAGAAACGAAACGTCGAGCTGGTACTGAGAATGTTCCTCAAATAGTTGGACTTACTAAAGCTTTGGAATTAGCAGTTCAACATCGTGACGCAAATAATGTTCATTTAATGAATTTAAAAGAATTATTCTTAGTTAGTTTGCAAGAACGTGCGATCCCGTTCGAACTTAATGGTTCTATGACAGACTCAACAGGTCATATTTTAAATCTTTATTTCCCATTTATTGATGTTGAAACAATGTTAACTCTACTAGACCTCTCTAATGTATACGTATCATCTGGGTCAGCTTGCACAGCAGGTTCTACAACACCGTCACATGTTTTAGCAGCAATGTTTGAAGATGAAGAACGTGCAAAACATTCTGTTAGATTTAGCTTTAATGAACAAATGAACGAACAACAAATTAAATATATAGTAGCCGAAATTCATAAAATTTATCATAAATTTAAGGAGGAATCATAGTGTCAAATAAAGATATACGCGTAGTCGTTGGTATGTCTGGAGGTGTTGATAGTTCAGTAACTGCACACCTATTAAAAGAGCAAGGTTATGACGTTATAGGTATTTTTATGAAGAACTGGGATGACACTGATGAAAATGGTGTATGTACCGCCACAGAAGATTACAATGATGTCATTGCAGTATGTAACCAAATTGGTATACCATATTACGCAGTTAACTTTGAAGAAGAATATTGGGACAAAGTATTTACTTACTTTTTAGATGAATATAAAAAAGGACGCACACCAAATCCTGATGTAATGTGTAATAAAGAAATTAAATTCAAAGCATTCTTAGAGCATGCTTTGAAATTAGGTGCTGACTATGTCGCAACTGGACATTATGCTCGTATACGTCGACACGAGGATGGGCATGTAGAAATGTTACGCGGTGTAGATAATAATAAAGATCAAACTTACTTTTTAAACCAACTATCACAAGAACAACTTTCTAAAGTTATGTTCCCAATTGGTGACATTGAAAAAAGTGAAGTTAGACGAATCGCAGAAGAACAAGATTTAGCTACAGCCAAGAAAAAAGATTCTACAGGAATCTGTTTCATTGGTGAAAGAAACTTCAAGGAATTTTTATCGCAATATTTACCAGCACAATCAGGTGACATGGTAACATTAGATGGTAAAAAAATGGGACAACATAGCGGTTTAATGTATTATACAATTGGACAACGTCATGGCTTAGGAATAGGTGGAGATGGAGATCCATGGTTTGTTGTAGGTAAAAACTTAGATGACAATTTTTTATATGTTGAGCAAGGCTTCCATCATGATGCTTTATATAGTGATTACTTAATCGCTTCAGATTTCTCATTTGTTAATGAAAATGAAATTGACTTAGAGCATGGTTTCGAATGTACTGCGAAATTCCGTTATCGTCAGAAAGATACAAAAGTATTCGTTAAAAAAGAGGATGAATCTTCAATTCGTGTAACTTTCGACCAACCTGTACGCGCAATTACTCCTGGACAAGCGGTTGTCTTTTACAATGAAGAAGTCTGCTTAGGTGGAGCTACTATAGATGATGTATACAAAAATGAAGGTCAACTTAGTTACGTAGTTTAAACCGTGAACTTGAATACCGTTAATTCATAAGATGACTATCTTTGGGTTAACGGTTTTTATTTTTTTAACATGTTATAATTATTTAGAAACGAGGTACGAATGATGCATGAACAGAATCAGATTTATCAATATATTAAAGATGGTAAGTTCGAAGATGCTTTAAAAGCGCTTTTCGAAAATATTGAAGAAAATCCTAATGCAGTTGAAAACTACATTAATGCAGGAATTGTGTTATCTGATGCAGGAGAAATAGAAAAAGCCGAGCGTTTCTTCCAAAAAGCGATTACTATTGATCCGTCTAATGGTGCTGTATATTATAATTTAGCGAATGTTTACTATAATCAAGGTCGCTTTAAAGAAGCAATTAAATTATATCAAAAGGCATTAAAAAACAATGTAGCTACTGTAGATTGTAATTATATGATTGGAATGTCATTTAACCAATTAGAAGCTTTTAAAGAAGCATTACCATTCTTGATGACTGCAGCTGAAAAAGACGATAACGATGATGTTGAGATTCAATTTCAATATGGACTTGTCTTATGCCAGCTCGAAATGTTTGAACAAGCCATTAATCAGTTAAATCACGTATTAAAAATTGACCCTAAACATGTAGATGCTATATATAATCTCGGCCTAGCAAGCTATATGAAAAAAGAAGATGTTGATGAAGCTATTGCTTATTTTGAACAAGCAGTTTCTATTGATGAACAGCATTTATTAAGTCAACACGCTTTAAAAACGTTTAAGACGATGAAAGAGGAGGAGTAACATGTCTGACCCTACACTTTTTGATAAATCAATGATCAAAGGTACTGTAGATGCTATATTATTTCAAAATAATGATAATTTCTATACAGTTCTTAAAGTAGACACGATTGAAACGAATGAGTCCTTTGATAGCATGCCAACTGTTGTAGGGTTTCTTCCAAATGTAGTTGAAGGAGACGTCTATACGTTTAAAGGGCAAATTGTCGACCACCCACGTTATGGTAAACAATTAAAAGCTGAAACTTTTGAAAAGGAACTTCCACAAACCAAAGATGCAATTATTAGTTATTTATCTAGTGATTTATTTAAAGGAATAGGAAAGAAAACTGCTCAAAATATTGTTAATGCATTAGGCGAGAATGCAATCAATGATATATTAAATAATCCTGAAGTGTTAGAAAAAGTCCCTAGTTTACCTAAGAAAAAGCAAAAGCAGATTGCAGAACAAATAAGTTCGAATCAAGAATCAGAAAAAATAATGATTCGGTTACATGATTTAGGATTTGGTCCTAAACTTTCAATGGCAATTTATCAGTTTTATATGGGAGATACATTGAAAATACTAGACGAAAATCCTTATCAACTCGTTTATGATATTAAAGGAATAGGTTTTAATAAAGCTGATCAATTAGCGCGAAACATTGGTATTGCAGCAGATTCTGAAGAGCGTTTGAAAGCAGGATTGCTTTATACACTTGAAGAAGAATGTATCAAACAAGGACATACATATTTGCCTAATTCATATGTGATTGAATCAACGCAAACTATGCTTAACGATAGCTCTGAAGTTGTAATTTCTACTAAAATGCTAGAGCAAAAGATTGAGCAACTCTCTGAAGAGAAAAAATTGATTCAAAGCGAAGAACAAGTTTCAATTCCAAGTTTGTATTATTCGGAATTAAAGAGTGTTCAAAATCTTTATCGTATTCAAACTAATAATAAAAAGTTAAAAGAAATCGAACAATCAGATTTACAAATGCATATTGGTGAAATTGAGTCACTAAATCAAGTAAATTATGCAACTTCACAGAAAGAAGCTTTAGAGACGGCAATCAATTCAAAAGTGATGCTTCTTACTGGTGGTCCCGGTACTGGTAAAACTACTGTCATTAAAGGCATCGTAGAGCTTTATGCAGAAATACATGGATTATCATTAGATTATGATGATTACAACGAGGATGATTATCCAGTTGTACTTGCTGCACCAACTGGACGCGCATCTAAAAGACTTCAGGAATCTACTGGATTAGAAGCAATGACAATTCACCGTTTAATAGGTTGGAATCAAGAAACACAACCTGAAGATATTTTAGATAATGAAATTAATGCACGGCTTATCATTATAGATGAAATGTCTATGGTAGATACATGGTTATTTCATCAATTTTTAAGTGCTGTTCCATTAGATGCTCAAATTGTATTTGTAGGAGATGAAGACCAACTCCCTTCAGTTGGACCGGGTCAAGTGTTTAAAGACCTCATTGATTCTAAAAGAATTCCGCGTGTTAATCTTACGGAAGTGTATCGCCAACAGGATGGCTCAAGTATTGTTGATTTAGCACATCGTATGAAAGTAGGCGAACCCATAGATATAACTCAACGTTTTCACGATCGCAGTTTCATTAACTGTACTTCAGACCAAATACCTGATGTAGTAGATAAAGTTGTTAAAAGTGCAGTGAGTAAAGGGTATAATATGAGTGATATTCAAGTCCTTGCTCCTATGTATAAAGGTAATGCAGGAATAAAACGTCTCAATCAAGTATTACAATCTATTTTAAATCCAAAGGAAAAAGATAGTCGTGAAATTGAATTCGGAGATGTTGTATTTCGTAAAGGAGATAAAGTACTTCAGTTGGTCAATAGACCTAATGACAATATATTTAATGGTGATATTGGTGTAATTGTAGGCATATTTTGGGCTAAAGAAAATGCTCTTAATAAAGATGTAATAGTAGTAGATTTTGAAGGAAATGAAATTACCTTTACTCGACAAGACTTACTTGAACTTACTCATGCTTATTGTACATCTATTCATAAATCTCAAGGGTCAGAATTTCCAATTGTTATTATGCCTATAGTTAAACAATACTTTCGTATGTTACAAAGACCTATCCTTTATACGGGTCTGACCCGTGCTAAGCAATCACTTGTTTTACTTGGGTATCCCCAAGCATTTGATATAGGACTGAAGACAAAAGGCCAAGAACGTTTAACTCAGTTGAATCACTTATTAAAATCTTATTTTGGTGATGAGCAAGAAGTTATAGGTAGTTCAGGTCATTCATCTGTAAATAGCACTGAAAAACATGATACTACACAAACTGAAGAAGAGAGCGCAACAACTGACGCACCACAAAATGACATTGTTCTTAGTGAAACCACTATATTTAAAATTGATCCTATGATTAATATGGGAGAAATGACGCCTTACGATTTTGCCGAGCATTGACATTCGTCATTAAAATAAATAAAATAAACTTAAGTTCACATAAAGATGAGTAAGTAACATGTTGATTTTAGAGATGTACTGGCTGGTGTAAAGTGCAATCAATGTTACCGAACGCTACTTTATGTCATAGAGAATACGTAATTTTAAGTGGTAAGAAATTTAATTAAGTTATAAATAGTTTCTTTTATAGCTACTATTATTTTTCTTATAACTAGGGTGGTACCGCGATAACGTTCGTCCCTTTGTGGATGAACGTTTTTTATTTTTCGTGTGATTATCATTAAGTTAAAATTCGTATTTCTTTATTAAATACTTATTTCCCAAGGGAGTGTTCTATAGATGAAAAATTTAAAAGCTAGTGAAATTAGACAAAAATATTTAGATTTCTTCGTTGAAAAAGGTCATATGATTGAACCTTCTGCACCACTTGTACCTATTGATGATGATTCATTACTATGGATTAACTCAGGTGTAGCAACACTAAAAAAATACTTTGATGGTCGCGAGACGCCAAGAAAGCCAAGAATTGTAAACTCACAAAAAGCCATTCGTACTAATGATATTGAAAATGTTGGCTTTACAGCGAGACATCATACATTTTTTGAAATGCTTGGAAATTTCTCAATTGGAGATTATTTTAAACAAGAAGCAATTGAATTCGCTTGGGAATTCTTAACTAGTGAGAAATGGATGGGTATGGAACCAGAAAAATTATATGTAACAATTCATCCAGAAGATACGGGTGCTTATAAAATTTGGAATGAAGATATTGGTTTAGATGAAACTCGTATTATTCGAATCGAAGGTAACTTCTGGGATATTGGCGAAGGGCCATCGGGACCTAATACAGAAATTTTCTATGATCGTGGTGACGAATATGGTCAGAATGATCCTGCTGAAGAAATGTATCCTGGCGGAGAAAATGAAAGATATTTAGAAGTATGGAATTTAGTATTTAGTGAATTTAATCATAATAAAGACAATACGTATACACCACTTCCTAATAAAAATATTGATACTGGCATGGGATTAGAGCGTATGGCTTCAATCTCGCAAAATGTCAGAACAAATTATGAAACAGATTTATTTATGCCTATTATAAATGAAGTTGAAAATGTTTCAGGAAAGAAATATTTAGAAGTTGAAGAGCAAGACGTAGCATTTAAAGTTATTGCAGATCATATTAGAACCATTGCGTTTGCTATTGCTGATGGTGCATTACCTGCAAATGAAGGACGTGGATATGTCCTACGTCGTTTATTACGTCGTGCAGTTAGATTTAGTCAATCACTAGGTATTAATGAACCATTTATGTTTAAACTTGTGGATATTGTTGCTGAAATTATGGAACCATATTATCCAAATGTTAAAGAAAAAGCCGATTTTATTAAACGAGTGATTAAGTCAGAAGAAGAACGATTCCATGAGACACTCGAGGAAGGCTTATCAATTCTAAATCAGTTAATTGAAAAAGCTAAAAAAGACAATCATGAAATTAAAGGGGAAGATGCATTTAAACTGTATGATACTTATGGTTTCCCTGTAGAATTAACCGAAGAATTAGCAACTCAAGAAGGTTTATCAGTTGATATGACTACTTTTGAAAATGAAATGCAACAGCAAAGAGACCGTGCTAGACAAGCACGTCAAAGCTCTCAATCTATGCAAATACAAAGTGAAGTGCTAAAAAATATTACTGATGATAGTACATTTGTTGGATATGAAACAACTGATTACCAATCTATAATCACGCATTTAATATACAATGGTGAAGAAGTCGAGTCAGTGGAAGCTGGAGAGACTGTTTATTTCACACTAAAAGCTACGCCATTTTATGCTGTCAGTGGTGGCCAAGTAGCAGACGAAGGTACAATTGGAAATGATAAATTTGAAATTGCAGTATCTGAAGTGACGAAAGCACCAAATGGTCAGAATCTACACAAAGGTATTGTGCAATATGGACAAGCTACAGTTGGAGCAGAAGTGGATGCTAGTGTTAATAAAGAAGACCGTCGTGCAATTCAAAAGAATCATAGTGCTACGCATTTATTACATGCTGCTTTAAAAGAAGTATTAGGTGATCACGTAAACCAAGCAGGTTCATTAGTAGAAGCAGATCGATTACGTTTTGACTTCTCGCACTTCGGCCCAATGACGCAAGAAGAATTAGATCAAGTTGAACGAAGAGTGAATGAAGAAATATGGAGAGGCATTGATGTTCGTATTCAAGAAATGGGTATAGATGAAGCCAAATCTATGGGGGCAATGGCTCTCTTCGGTGAAAAATATGGTGATATTGTTCGAGTAGTAAATATGGCTCCATTTTCTATCGAATTATGTGGTGGTATTCATGTAAGTAATACTGCAGAAATTGGTTTATTTAAAATTGTAAGTGAATCTGGTACTGGTGCAGGAGTTAGACGTATCGAAGCGTTAACAGGAAAATCTGCTTTCCTTTATCTCGAAGATATTCAGTCTAAATTTAATACCATTAAAAATCATGTTAAAGTCAAATCAGATGAACAAGTAGTTGGTAAAGTAACTCAGTTACAAGAAGAAGAAAAATCATTACTTAAACAATTAGAACAACGTAACAAAGAAATCACCTCTCTTAAAATGGGAAATGTTGAAGACCAAGTTGAAGTTATCAATGACTTGAAAGTATTAGCAACTGAAGTTGAAGTTCCAAACGCTAAAGCGATACGCTCAACGATGGATGATTTTAAATCTAAGTTACAAGACACGATTATTGTGTTAGCAAGTAATGTTGATGGTAAAGTTTCCATAATAGCTACTGTTCCTAAATCACTTACAGATCAAGTTAAAGCAGGAGACATTATAAAAAACATGGCACCTATCGTAGGTGGTAAAGGCGGTGGTCGTCCGGATATGGCTCAAGGTGGCGGCACACAACCTGAAAACATAACAGAAGCATTACACTTCATTAAAGATTACATTAAAAATCTATAACTTAATTTCATAATATTGTAGAATTAACTTGAATAATAATATGCATTAAAAGGAGTGTCACATATGGAAAACTTTGATAAAACGATGAAATTTGACTATGAAGAGATTCCAAAAGAAGATGTCAAATCAGTACTTAACAATGTGCACCGTACATTAGAAGAAAGAGGGTATAACGCAGTAAATCAAATTGTAGGTTATTTACTCTCTGGTGATCCTGCCTATATTCCTCGCCAAAATGAAGCGAGAAATCAAATTCGTCATATTGATAGAGATGTGATTATGGAAGAACTTGTTTCTTATTATTTAAAAGAGTCTGACCATTAAAATGTTACAACATAAAATTATAGGTTTAGACGTAGGAAGCAAAACTGTTGGCATTGCTATAAGTGACCTAATGGGATGGACTGCCCAAGGTTTAGACACACTCCGTATCAACGAAGAACAAAACGAATTAGGCATAGAAGAATTAGTCGATATTATTAAAAAAAATCAAGTCGGTACTGTAGTTATAGGATTACCTAAAAATATGAACAATTCTATTGGATTTCGAGGAGAGGCTTCGTTACAATACAAAGAGAAACTTCAAGAAGCCTTGCCTTCCATAGAAATTATAATGTGGGATGAACGATTAAGTACGATGGCTGCTGAACGTTCATTACTAGAAGCAGATGTTTCTAGGCAAAAGAGAAAGAAAGTTATAGATAAAATGGCAGCTGTGTTTATATTACAAGGCTATTTAGACTCTATCCAATAAAGGAGATATAAAAATGACAGAACATAACCACGAACAAAATCATGAATCAGATTTAAGCATTAATAACGAAGAAGAATTATTAACTTTATTCGATGAAGACGGCAATGAAGTTTTATATCGTAAAATGTTAGAATTTTACCATCCTGAATTCAAAAAGGAATATGTTGTATTAGCCGAAGAAGGTGCTCAATCTGATGAAGATGATATGATTGAACTCGTACCTATGATTAATGAACCTGATGAATCTGGAGATGGTGGTAAATTAGTACCTATCGAAACAGATGAAGAATGGGATATGATTGAAGAGGTTGTAAATACTGAGATTAATGAATAGTATCTCATTATTAATATGTAAGCTTTAATTGTTTAAAACTCATAGCTCTAAGATGTAAGTTTTTAGTATACATCTTAGAGCTTTTTTGATTAAAAATGAGTTAATTTATTGTTATTTAATTGAGTTAGTAATATCGAACTTAAAAACGCAAACTATAATTACTTTAATAACATACTAAAATAAATTGAATCACATATTTCGCACTTATATTTATTAATAATTTATGGTAAAATATGTAAAGTTAATTTCTATGAAACGATCATTCACTTCTAATATGAAAGAAATAGAAGCACCATTATAGAAATCAGTCATTTATATTGATTAAAATGATAATCAATTTTGGACTGATTTATTTTATGTCTACAAATCTTTTTAGTTTTTATAATAAAGGAAGTTATTTCAAAATGGATTTGAACCAAAACTATTTAACTCAATTGCATCAAAAGTTAGATACAAACATAGAGAATTTAAGACCTTATGCAGAAGACAATCAAGTTCCTATTGTAGATAAATTAACTTTAGATATGATTAAACAATTAATAAGAATGAATCATACCAAAAACATTCTAGAAATTGGTACTGCTATTGGCTATAGTTCAATGCAATTTTCTTCAGTAGCAAATGATATACATGTAACTACCATTGAACGTAACGAAGATATGATTGCTTTGGCGCGAAATTATTTTCATCAATATGGTTACAATGAACAAATAAGATTGATTGAAGGTAATGCGCTAGAAACATACCAACAAGTCAATGATAGAGAATATGATATGATATTTATCGATGCAGCCAAAGCTCAATCCAAAAAGTTCTTTGAGTTATATACGCCTCTTTTAAGAAAAGGTGGGATTGTAGTAACTGACAATGTCTTATACCACGGTTTTGTATCGAATATAGACATTGTGAGATCTAGAAATGTTCGTCAAATGGTTAAAAAGGTACAACAATATAACCAGTGGTTAATGGAGCAATCAGGGTATACAACTAACTTTTTAAATATAGATGATGGTTTAGCAATATCAATTAAAGGAGAATGACTATGGTTGAATTATTAGTTACTCCTAAGTCAATAACTCATATGGAAACACTAATAGAAAAAGGTGCAGATGCATTTGTTATTGGTGAACAAAAATTTGGTTTAAGACTTCCAGGAGAATTTAATCGTGAAATGATGAAAGAAGCTGTTGAAATAGCACATAGAAACAATAAAAAAGTTTATGCTGCGGTCAATGGTTTGTTTCATAATTATCATTTAGATGCTTTAGAAGATTACATACATTTTTTACATCAAATTCAAGTGGATCGAATTATTTTCGGTGATCCAGCAGTAATAATGTTTGTTAAAAAACAATCAAATCCTATCCCTTTACATTGGGATGCTGGAGCATTAGTAACAAATTATTTCCAATGTAATTATTGGGGGAAAAAGGGTGCATCAAGAGCTGTTTTAGCTAAAGAGCTTAGCTTAGAAGAGATGATTAATATTAAAAAGAATGCTAATGTTGAAATCGAAGTCCAAGTACATGGAATGACATGCATGTTTCAATCGAAACGAATGTTGTTAGGTAATTACTATACATTCCAAGACAGACAAATGAAGATTGAGCGCAATAATGCACAACAAGATTTACTTTTATATGATGAAGAACGCGATAACAAATATCCAGTTTTTGAAGATTATAATGGAACGCATATTATGTCTCCGAATGATATTTGTTTAATCGAGGAATTAGAACCATTTTTTGAAGCGGGAATTGACGCATTCAAAATCGATGGCGTTCTACAATCAGAAGACTATATCAATGTAGTAACAGAGCAATATAGAGAAGCAATTGACTTATATAATGAAGACCCTGAAGCATATGATGATGAAAAATTCATGTTAATCGATCCTATAGAGGAAATTCAACCTGAACATCGTCCATTCGATGAAGGTTTCTTATATAAACAAACGGTTTACTAAGGGAGGCTTATCATTAATAATGAAAACTCTAGAAGAAGTTCACTCAAGTTCGAAACCAAAAATGAAAAAGCCAGAATTACTTGCTCCAGCAGGAAATTTAGAGAAACTTAAAATAGCTGTACATTATGGTGCTGATGCAGTATTTTTAGGTGGTCAAGAGTATGGTTTACGTTCAAATGCAGATAATTTTACTATGGATGAAATTGCTGAAGGCGTAGAATTTGCAAATCGTTATGGTGCTAAAATCTACGTTACAACAAATATTATTGCACATGATGAAAATATGGATGGATTAGAGGAATATCTACGTCAGTTAGATAAAACAGGCGCAACTGGAATTATTGTAGCTGATCCATTAATCATAGAAACATGCAAAGAGGTCGCACCAAGACTTGAAATTCATTTATCTACTCAGCAATCTCTTTCAAATTATAAAGCTGTTGAATTTTGGAAAGAAGAAGGTTTAGACCGTGTTGTGTTAGCACGTGAGACAGGCGCTATGGAAATGAAAGAAATGAAGGAAAAAGTTGATATTGAAATTGAAGCTTTTATTCATGGTGCAATGTGTATAGCATATTCAGGACGTTGTACATTAAGTAATCATATGACAGCTCGTGATTCAAACCGTGGAGGCTGTTGTCAAAGTTGCCGTTGGGACTATGATTTACTTCAAGTAGATAATGATGGAGAACTTGATTTATTTTATGAAGATGGAGATGTTACACCGTTTGCAATGAGTCCAAAAGATTTAAAATTAATTGAATCTATACCACAAATGATGGAATTAGGAATCGACTCTTTAAAAATTGAGGGTAGGATGAAATCTATTCATTATATTGCAACTGTCGTATCAGTTTATCGAAAAGTCATAGACGCTTATGCTATGGATCCTGAGAATTTTAAGATTAAACCTGAATGGCTCAAAGAACTGGATAAATGCGCAAATCGTGATACAGCGCCAGCTTTCTTCCAAGGGACACCTGGATATGAAGAGCAAATGTTTGGAGAAGAACAATCTAAGAAATCAGCTTACGATTTTTGCGGACTAGTACTCGACTATGATGAACAAACGCAACTTGCTACCATACAACAGCGTAACCATTTCAAACCAGGACAAGAAATTGAATTCTTTGGTCCTGAAATTGATAGTTTCAGGCAAATTGTTGATGCTATTTATGATGAGGAAGGTAATAGTTTAGATGCCGCACGTCATCCACTGCAAATTGTTCAAATTAAAGTCGACAAACCTATTTATGCTAATAACATGATGAGAAAGGAAATCGGCTAATGAATCAAACGACAATTATTGGTATTGCTGGTGGCTCTGGTTCAGGTAAAACCACTGTTACTAATGAAATTATGAAGAATCTTGAAGGCCACAGTGTTGCACTTTTAGCTCAAGATTACTATTATAAAGACCAGTCTCATTTAACTTTTGAAGAAAGACTTGAGACAAATTATGATCATCCATTCGCATTCGATAATGATTTACTTATACAAAATCTTAAAGATTTAAGAAATGGTGTGGCCATCGAAGTTCCTACTTATGATTATTCGAAACATACTCGTAGTGATGAAACGATTGCATTTGAACCAAAAGATGTTATTATCGTAGAAGGTATCTTTGCTTTAGAAAATAAAACTTTACGAGATATGATGAATGTAAAAATTTATGTTGATACAGATGCAGATTTAAGAATTTTACGTAGACTTACACGTGATACTCAAGAACGTGGACGTTCTATGGAGTCTGTAATTAATCAATATTTAAATGTAGTCAGACCAATGCATGAACAATTTATTGAACCAACAAAAAAACATGCAGATATTATCATACCTGAAGGTGGCAGTAATAAGGTCGCAATTGATATTATGACTACGAAGATTCAATCACTCGTTAGCAAAAAATAGTAACTTATAGTAAAGGAAGATGACATTATGGAAAACCAAAAACAATACCCAATGACTCAAGAAGGTTATGAACAACTTGAGCAAGAATTAGAAGAATTAAAAACGGTTAAAAGACCAGAAGTTGTTGAAAAAATTAAAGTAGCTCGTTCTTTTGGTGACTTATCAGAGAACTCTGAGTACGATGCAGCAAAAGATGAACAAGGATTCATCGAACAAGATATTCAACGTATTGAACATATGATTAGAAATGCGCTTATCATTGAAGATAATGGTGATAATAACGTTGTTCAAATTGGTAAAACAGTCACTTTTGTTGAATTACCAGGTGATGAAGAAGAAAGTTATCAAATAGTAGGTTCTGCTGAAGCTGACGCGTTCAAAGGAAAAATTTCAAATGAATCTCCTATGGCAAATGCTTTAATAGGTAAAGGATTAAATGACGAAGTTCGTGTTCCTCTTCCTAACGGCGGAGAAATGAACGTTAAAATCGTTGATATCAAATAATTAAATATTTTATTTTAAAATTGCTACCACTATTGAATTCTAGTATTAAGTCCGAGTCATATTTTATGACTTGGGCTTTTTTATATTATTATTATAGAAATTTTAGCTTTAAAGAAACATTACACCATTAAATGTAGTTCTTAATAGATGAGTAGGATAAAATCCTTTTGTTATTCATCATTTTTATCATGACAAAAAATAATATGTATGATTAAATAAATATTAGCGATTTTTTGAAATAGAAATGCTATATTTTTTGAAAGACCTTAATTTCTTAATATCAAATTATTAGTAATTATCACTAACAATTTGAATTAATTATTAAACAAACATTTTATTGCAATGATACAATTAAATAGTTACAGCAAATAAATCCTTAAAAATTTAAAGGGGAGGGATTTTAAAGTTGGAAACTCAAATTATAAATGAACAAACTGTGATGATTTATTTTGATAATGAAATTAGTGAAAGCACTTACCAACTCGTTCAATCAACAGTACAATACATAAAGAAACAGAATCATTCAGAGATAACAGAAATCATTCCATCTTATAGAGCAATTCTAATATACTTCGATAATAAGAGGATAGAAGGAAATGAATTGTTAGAAAATTTAGAACTTAACCGCTTACAAAACGAGTCAGATGCTAGAACTCGAAATAAGCGTATTATTCAAATTCCTGTTTTATATGGTGAGGAATATGGACCTGACTTGGCTGAAGTTGCAGAACATAATCATTTAACTAAAGAAGAAGTCAAACAGATTCACACTCGTCAGCCATACCTTATTTATATGTTAGGCTTTATGCCAGGATTTCCTTATTTAGGGGGGCTTGACGAACGTTTACATACACCAAGACGTTCTGAGCCAAGACTTAAGATTGAGGCTGGTTCTGTTGGAATAGCCAATAATCAAACGGGATTATATCCAATGGACTCTCCAGGAGGGTGGCAAATTATTGGTCGTACACCTCTTAAGGTTTTTGATCTCAATCGAACTCCGATGACAATGTATGAAGCTGGAGATTATATTCAGTTTTATGAGATTGATCAACATGAATATAACAATATATCTGAGGAAATTGAAAATGGAAAATTTGATATAGATAAGTGGGTGACAAATAAAGATGAGTATTAAAATTTTACAACCTGGCTTATTTTCAACAATCCAAGACGAAGGACGTATAGGTTATCAAGATTTAGGATTTTCCGGAGCTGGTGCTTTAGACTTTTATAGTTTTAAAATGGCTCAAAAATTAATTGGTAATGATGGACCTGCGATTGAATACACTGTTATTGGCCCTAAAGTACAGTTTCTTAAAGAAAATACTTTTGCATTTATTGGTGGAACATCCAATGCAAAATTAAACGGTAATTCCATTGATTCACAAGTAGTATATAAAGTACAGACTAACGATGTATTAGAAATCGGTCAGGTTACTGAAGGTGCGAGAGGATATCTTGTGTTTGGTCATCCGTTAAAAATAGAAAGGATTGCAGAGAGTTATTCTACTCATACTAGAAGTGGACTTGGTGGTTTTGAAGGACGAGCGCTTAAAAAGCATGACATTATACCTACTCAAAGTAATGCATCTTATAATGAGAATTTAGGTAAAGCAACCGACTATAAACCATTAGTAGAGGATAATACTATTCATGTTATTAAAGGTCCTCAATTTAGTTCATTTTCAGAGGAAGCAGTAGATACATTTATCAATTCTGAATTTAAGGTTTCAGATCAGTCAGATCGTATGGGTTACAGATTAGTTGGTCCATCCGTTTCACCTTTGAAAACGGCTGACATTATTTCTGAACCTGTAGCTTTAGGAAGCATCCAAGTTCCTAATGACGGAAACCCAATTATTCTATTAAATGATAAACAAACTGTAGGTGGTTATACTAAAATTGCTACAGTTACTCAATTAGATTTAAAAAAATTAGCGCAACTTAAACCAGGAGAAACTATTCGATTTGAATGGATATCTACAGAAGAAGCGTTTAAACAATTAATAGAATTTGAAAATGATTTTGATCAAAAACTAAAAAACGTGTCAGAACAACCATTATTTAATTTAAGTAATGTAAGAAACACTTCTAAGAAATTAGCATCACTAATTAAGGAGGACAAATAATAATGAATCTTGAAAGAATAGAAGAAATTATAAATTTAGTAAAATCAAATGATGTAAAAAAGTTTAAATATAAAGACTTTGAGAATGAAATTGAACTTGATTTCACAGAGGGTAATTCATCACAAGGTTTATCTCAAACTGCAAATGTACAATCAAATGAAATGACACAAACTAATAATGAAACTCAAGATACTAACAACCAAACGCAAGATTCTAGTGATGACAAAGAAATTAAATCTTCTATGGTTGGTACGTTTTTCTTACAAGATAGTAAAGAATTAACGGATCCCCAAATTAAAGTTGGTGATCAAGTTAAAGAAGGAGATATCATTGGTTACATAGAAGCAATGAAGGTAATGAACGAGATCACTAGTGACGTAAGTGGTGAGGTTACTGAAATTGTTGTAGAACATGGTACTAATGTTGAATATGATCAAGTATTAGTCAAAGTGAAGTAAGGGGGAATAGACTTATGTATCGTTGTTTGATTGCAAACAGAGGGGAAATAGCAGTAAGGATTATTCGTGCATGTAGAGAGATGAAAATCGAAACAGTAGCCATCTATGCCAAAGGCGACGAAGATAGTCTGCATGTAAGTTTAGCTGATCAAGCGATTTGTATTGGAGAAGCTAATCCTTTAGATAGCTATTTAAATATAGAACGTATTATCTCAGCAGCAGAAATTACCGGAGCAAATGCGATACACCCTGGTTACGGTTTCTTATCTGAATCAACTACTTTTGCTGAAGCTGTTGAAGAAAATGATATCCACTTCATTGGCCCTAATAAAAAGACAATGGAAATGATGGGGGATAAAATTACAGCTCGTCAGACCGTTCATGCTGCAAATGTTCCAGTAATCCCTGGATCTGACGGCGAGGTTGAATCTGTTGATGAAATTAAAAAACTCGCGGAAGAAATAGGATACCCCCTTGTTCTTAAAGCTGCAAGTGGCGGTGGAGGTAAGGGTATCCGTATCGTTAAAGAACCTGAACAATTAGAAAAATCATTAAAAGAAGCTAAAAGTGAAGGTCAAAAATATTTTAATGATGATCGTGTATACGTTGAAGCTTTTATTCCCGTTGCAAAGCATGTAGAGGTTCAAGTCATCGGTGATGGTAAAAATAACTATGTTCATTTAGGTGAACGTGATTGTTCAGTGCAACGAAAAAATCAAAAACTTATTGAAGAATCACCTTGTGCTGCATTAACAGATGAAAGACGAGAACGGATTTGTAATGATGCTGTTAAAGTAGCAAAGGCATCTAATTATAGAAGTGCTGGTACAATTGAATTTTTAGTAACAGAGGATGCTCACTACTTTATTGAGATGAATGCACGTATCCAAGTCGAACATACAGTTACTGAAATGCGAGCAGATAGAGATCTTTTACAAGCACAATTATATTTATTACAATATGGTGAATTACCGTTCCAACAAGAAGATATAGTATTTAACGGACATGTAATTGAAGCACGTATTAATGCTGAAAATCCAGAAAAGAAATTCCAGCCCACTCCTGGTAAAGTGAAGAAATTACATTTACCACAAGGATTTAATATTCGAGTAGATTCTTTATTATATTCCGGTTATCAAGTATCACCATATTATGACTCACTTGTAGCAAAAGTGATTGTAAAAGACTCAAATAGACAAACAGCTATCAATAAATTGAAAGTAGCATTAGATGAAATGGTTATTGAAGGTTTCACTACAACAGCAGATTTCTTATACGCAGTATTAAGTTATCCGTTATATGCAGATGGTGATGCAAGCGAAGTTGATATTAAATTCTTAGAGAAGCATCAAATCATTAAAGGGGTGGATTTATAATGCAAATCGATTTGAATTGTGATTTAGGTGAAGCATTTGGAAATTATTCATTTGGTGGCGACAAAGATATTATTCCATTAATTACTTCGGCAAACATTGCTTGTGGTTTTCACGCCGGTGATGAAAATGTAATGAATGAGACAATACAACTTGCTAAAGAAAATAATGTAGGCATAGGAGCACATCCAGGTTTACCTGATTTACAAGGTTTCGGCAGACGCAAAATGGATATTAAACCTAAAGAAATCTACAATTTAGTTGTCTACCAATTAGGTGCTTTGAATGGTTTTTGTAAAATTCATGGAGCTCGTATAAATCATGTTAAACCTCATGGTGCTTTATATAACATGGGCGCTAAAAATAAAGAAATTGCTCAAGCTATTGCACAAGCGGTTTATGATTTCGATAAATCCGTAGTGCTAGTTGGACTATCTAATACATTGTTAATTTCAGAAGCTGAAGCGCTTGGTTTACGTACTGCTTCAGAAGTTTTTGCAGATCGTCGTTATGAAGATGATGGTCAGCTTGTAAGTCGTCAAGAATCAGATGCGACAATTACAAATACGGATGAAGCATTACAACAAGTGTTAAAAATGGTTACTGAGAATAAAGTTGTTAGTAAAAATGGTAAAGAAATTGATTTACAAGCCGATACAATATGTGTCCATGGTGATGGTGCTCATGCACTTGATTTTGTAACTCAAATTAGAAAAAAATTAACGAAAGAAGGCATTGATATTCAATCCTTATAGGGGGTACCAGAGATGGGAGAAAATTTTAAACAAAGCAACAATCAAGAAACAAAACAAAGTGGGAAAGACTTTAAATTTACAAAAGGTCATAGACGTTTATTATATGGTTCAGTATTTTTGATGGCTACTTCTGCCATTGGTCCGGCATTTCTAACTCAAACGGCTGTTTTTACAGCACAATTTTATGCTAGTTTTGCATTCGCTATTTTAATATCAATATTAATTGATATTGGTGCTCAAATTAATATTTGGCGTGTTTTAGTAGTTACTGGATTGCGTGGTCAAGAAGTTTCAAATAAAGTTGTACCTGGATTAGGCACAGTGATATCAATATTAATAGCATTTGGGGGACTTGCATTTAATATAGGTAATATTGCAGGTGCAGGTCTTGGACTCAATGCAATGTTTGGTTTAGATGTTAAATGGGGTGCAGCTATAACTGCAATATTCTCTATCTTAATCTTTGTAAGTAAAAGTGGCCAAAAAATAATGGATGTAGTATCTATGATTCTAGGGGTAGTAATGATTTTGGTCGTTGCATATGTGATGGTAGTTTCTAATCCTCCATACGGTGATGCATTAGTACACATGGTTGCACCTGAACATCCAATCAAACTTATTTTACCTATAATTACTTTAGTCGGAGGCACTGTAGGTGGTTATATAACTTTTGCAGGAGCACACCGATTATTAGACTCTGGCATGAAAGGTAAAGAGTTTTTACCTTTCGTTAACAGATCTGCGATTGCAGGTATTTTAACAACAGGAGTTATGAGAACTTTACTTTTCTTAGCAGTTTTAGGTGTGGTTGTTACTGGAGTTACGTTAAGTGCAGAAAATCCACCTGCTTCAGTGTTTGAACACGCTATTGGTCCAATAGGAAAAAATATATTTGGTGTAGTTATTTTTGCAGCAGCGATGTCATCTGTTATCGGTTCAGCATATACAAGTGCAACCTTCTTGAAGACATTACATAAGTCTTTATTTAATAAAAATAATTTAATAGTCATTATGTTTATAGTTATCTCAACATTAATTTTCTTATTCATTGGTAAACCTGTAAGTTTACTTATAATTGCGGGAGCAATCAATGGTTGGATTTTACCAATTACACTAGGGGCTATCTTAATAGCTAGTCGTAAAAAATCTATTGTTGGAGATTATAAACATCCTACTTGGATGCTTGTTTTCGGAATCATAGCAGTTATAGTTACGATTATCACTGGTATTTTCTCTCTACAAGATTTAGCAAGCTTATGGAAAGGTTAATTATTTTTTATTACTTCACGTCGTTAAGATGTGAAGTATTTTTTTATTAAAAAGTCTTAAAAATTTAATTATTTAACTCTCTTTTGATAATTAACTTATCCTATCGTGATGAATTTTAAAATGTGATAAAATACGTAGTGCTAGGACTTTTTAAAAGAGGTGTAAATAGAAATGATAGGCATAATTGGAGCTATGGAAGAAGAAGTAGGTATACTCAAAGATAAAATTGTCGACTTAAGTGAAATTAGTGTGGCACACGTAAAATTCTATACTGGTACACTTAATAATAAAGACATTGTTTTAACTCAAAGTGGAATAGGTAAAGTGAATGCTACTATATCAACGACTTTATTAATTGAAAAATTCAATCCAGATATAGTAATTAATACAGGTTCTGCTGGCGCTCTTGATGAGAGTTTAAAAGTGGGTGACGTATTAGTTAGTAATGAAGTCATTTATCATGATGCAGATGCAACAGCATTTGGTTATGCTTATGGTCAAATCCCACAAATGCCAGAGCGTTATGAGTCTAGTGAAAAATTATTAGAAAAAACAATTGATATATTAAAACAGCAACAGCTAAATGGTAAAGTTGGCATGATTACTAGTGGCGATAGTTTTATTGGTAGTGCTCAACAACGAAATAAAATTAAATCACAATTTCCAGATGCAATGGCAGTAGAAATGGAAGCGACAGCTATTGCACAAACATGTTTCCAATTTAACGTTCCATTTATTGTGACGAGAGCAGTTTCAGATTTAGCTAATGGAGAAGCAGATATTTCATTTGAAGAATTTTTAGGTCAAGCTGCGATTTCTTCGAGTGAGACAGTTGAATTGTTAGTTAAATCATTATAAAAGTAAAGGTGAATTTATAAAATGGGTATTATTAAAAATTTATTTATGCCAAATGCATACGTACAATCTGTATTCGATATAGATATAGAAAAATTAGCGAGTATGGGAGTTAAAGGAATCATTACAGACCTAGATAACACCCTTGTTGGTTGGGACGTTAAAGAGCCTACCGAGAGAATTAAAGAGTGGTTCTCTAAAGCGCGTGAGCTTGGTATTACAATTACAATTGTGTCGAACAATAATGAAGAACGTGTATCTAGTTTTTCTAAAGATTTAGAAGTAGATTTTATATTCAAAGCACGTAAACCAATGGGTAAAGCTTTTAAAAAAGCTATTAAACAAATGAATATACAAGCTAAAGAAACTGTTGTTATTGGAGATCAAATGCTTACAGATGTTTTCGGTGGTAATCGCAATGGACTATATACTATTATGGTCGTTCCAGTTAAAAGAACTGATGGCTTTGTGACTAAATTTAATCGTCTAATTGAAAGACGCTTATTAAATCATTTTAGAAAAAAAGGTTATATCAAATGGGAGGAATAGTGTTTGAGTGAATTACTAAAATGTATTGGTTGTGGCGCTCCACTACAATCAGAAGATAAAAATGCTCCAGGCTATGTACCTGAACATAATATGTTCCGTGAAGATGTTATATGTCAAAGATGTTTTAGATTAAAAAATTATAATGAAGTTCAAGATGTTGGGATGGACAGTGAGGATTTCTTAAATTTATTAACTGGTCTTTCTAATAAATCTGGTATTGTAGTTAATGTTGTGGATGTTTTTGACTTTGAGGGTTCATTTATTAATGCAATTAAGCGTATTGTAGGTAATAAAAAAATCATTTTAGCTGCAAACAAACTTGATCTACTACCTAAACAAATCAATCAGCGTCGTGTAAAAGAGTGGTTAAAGAAAACTGCTAGAAAATACGGCTTAGAAGCCGATGATGTTGTACTTATTTCAGCTGATAAAGGTTGGGGCATTGAAGAGTTGATGCAGTCAATTAATCAAGTGAGAAATAATGAGGACGTTTATGTCGTAGGTACGACTAATGTAGGGAAATCTACTTTAATTAATAAATTAATTGAAATTAGTGTTGGTGAAAAAGATGTAGTAACTACTTCAAGATTTCCAGGTACTACTTTGGACATGATTGATATTCCGCTTGATGAAACTACGTTTATGTATGATACACCTGGTATTATACAAGAGCATCAAATGACAAACTATGTCTCTGATAAAGAATTAAAAACCATTATGCCTAAAAAGGAAATAAAACAACGCGTATATCAACTAAATGAAGAACAGACATTATTTTTTGGTGGTTTAGCTAGAATTGATTATGTATCTGGAGGTAAAAGATCATTAGTATGTTTCTTCTCCAATGATTTAAATATCCATAGAACAAAAACTGAAAAAGCTAATGAATTATGGAAAAATCAATTGGGTTCACTTTTAACACCACCACATGACGCAAGTCAATTTGATTTAAATGACGTAAAAGCTGTTAGATTAGAAACTGGTAAAGCTAAACGTGATGTTATGATATCAGGCTTAGGATTTATCACAATTGACGAAGGTGCAAAAGTGATCGTGCGTGTACCCAAAAATGTAGACGTCATTTTAAGAAATTCTATTTTATAAAAGGGAGTGGTTGAGAATGAAATTTGCAGTAATTGGCCACCCGATTTCTCATTCTTTATCACCTATAATGCATAGTGCTAACTTTTCAAATTTAAGTTTAAATTACACCTATGAACCACTAGACATTCCTAATGACGAATTCCACTTACTTAGAGACATCATTACTGAAAAGAAACTTAGTGGATTTAACGTCACTATCCCTCATAAAGAGCGGATAATACCTTATCTAGACGAGGTAGATGAGCAATCTAAAACAGTAGGTGCGGTAAATACTGTTTTAATTAGAGATGGTAAGTGGATAGGCTATAATACAGATGGTATAGGTTATGTAACTGGCTTAAAACAAATTTATGATGATTTAAAGAATGCTTATATACTCATTTTAGGTGCTGGTGGTGCAAGTAAAGGGATTGCTAACGAATTAACTAAATTTGTTGAACCCAAATTAACAATTGCTAATCGTACAATGTCAAGATTTGAAGATTGGAATTTAGATATTAATGCTATTTCTCTAAATGACGCTGAGAAGTATTTGGATGAATTTGATATCGTTATTAATACAACACCTGCTGGAATGGATAAAAATAATGATAGTGTGATAAATCTAAGAAATTTATCTCCTCATACGTTAGTAAGTGATATAGTGTACATTCCTTATAAGACTCCAATCTTATTAGAAGCTGAAAGTAAAGGTAACCCCATTTATAATGGTTTAGATATGTTTGTGTATCAAGGTGCTGAAAGCTTTAAAATTTGGACAGGAGAACAACCTAATATTCAAATCATGAAAAATACTGTATTAGATAAATTAAAAGGAGATTTATAATGTTAACTGGAAAACAAAAGAGATACTTACGTAGTTTAGCTCATAATACTGATCCAACTTTCCGAATAGGTAAAGGTGGAATTAACGAAAATATGATTTCTCAAATTGATGAAACGTTAGAGAAAAGAGAACTCATTAAAATACATGTATTACAAAATAATTTTGATGATAAAAATGAATTAGCTAATGAACTTAGTCAAGCAGCTAAAAGTGAATTAGTACAAGTAATCGGGTCAATGATTGTACTTTATAAAGAATCTCAAGAAAATAAAGACATCGTTTTACCCTAATGTCTAAAAAGATTGTATTATACGGCGGTCAATTTAACCCGATTCATACCGCTCATATGGTGGTAGCTAGCGAGGTGTTCCATGAATTACAACCTGATGAATTTTATTTCTTACCTAGTTACATGGCTCCGTTGAAAGAACATCAAGATTTCCTAGATGCTTCTTATCGTATGAAGATGATTGAATTTGTCATAGAGGAATTAGGTTTTGGAAAAATTTGTACTAGTGAATTAGATAGAAAAGGACAAAGCTATACTTATGACACGTTGTCTGAAATAAAGCGTAACAATCCTAAAGATGAATTTTATTTTGTAATAGGAACTGATCAATATGAGCAACTTGATAAGTGGTTTAAAATTGACGAATTAAAAAAGTTGATCACCTTCGTTATAGTTAATCGTGAGTCAGATTATCAAAGTGTCGAAACTGGTATGATATCGGTTAAAATACCTCGTATTGATATTAGTTCAACAATGATTCGAGACCGTGTTAAAAATCATAAATCTATACAAGCACTCGTCCCTAATAAAGTGGAGGACTATATTGAGGAGGAAGGACTTTATGGAAATTAGTGAAGCTAAAAAGCTAGTGAAAGAAAAATTGCCCGAGAAACGTTATAATCACTCGCTTAGAGTTGCTGAGACAGCTGTAAAATTAGCAGAAATATATGATGGAGATAAAGATAAAGCAGAATTAGCTGGTGTTTTACATGACTATTGTAAGTATGATGATTTAAGTTCAATGTACCAAATTGTTAGACAATGTGAATTAGAGAGTGACTTACTTAGTTATGGAAGTGAAATCTTACATGGACCTGTTTGCGCTGCAATCATGGAACATGATTATCACATTGAAGATGAAGAGGTTTTACTAGCTATAAAATATCATACAACTGGGCGTCAGCAAATGACTAAAACAGAAAAGCTTATTTTTATTGCTGATTATATTGAACCTGGTAGAAAAACCCCAGGAGTTGAAGAAATTAGAGATATGGCATACAATCAAGGTAGCTTAGATAAAACAATTTATGAAATTTCTAAGCGAACAGTTTTATTTTTAATCGGTAAAGACATTACGGTATATGGCGCTACGATTGCATGCTTGAATTATTATAATTATAGTGACGAAAGAATAAAGGATGATTAAATGAGTTCAGAAGAATTATTAAATATTGCTGTCGAAGCGACAGAAAACAAAAAAGCAGAAGATGTAATTTCTCTTAATATGCAAGGTATCAGCGATATGACTGATTACTTTGTTGTGTGTCATGGTAACAATGAGCGACAAGTACAATCCATTGCAAGAGCTGTTAAAGAAGCTGTTCATGAGCAAGGTATTGATGTTAAACGTATGGAAGGTTATAACGACGCAAGATGGGTATTAATTGATTTAGCTAATGTTGTGGTTCATATTTTCCATAAGGATGAGCGAAATTATTATAATATCGAGAAATTATATCAAGATGCTCCATATGAGTCATATGGTCAGGTTGCTTATTAAAATATGAGTCAATACGAAGATTTGAGTTTGGTCTATGACCAGCTTACTCAAGATCAACCATATGATGCTTGGTTCAATATAGTTCAAACCTTTTCAAAGAGAGAATCTAATGACATTCTAGATTTAGGTTGCGGTACAGGAAATTTAACACATATGTTGGTTCCATTAGGCAATGTTATCGGAATGGATTTAAGTGTTGATATGTTAACTATCGCTAATCAAAAATCTAATGAAGTTAGATGGTTAGAAGGAGATATGACAAGTTTTAAGTTGAACCAAAAATTCAATATCATTACAATATTTTGTGATTCACTGAATTATTTATCTTCAAGTAAAGAAGTTAAAGAAACCTTTAATAAAGTTTACCAGCATTTAACCGATGATGGAGTATTTCTATTTGATGTGCATACTGTACATAAGATGAATACTTTATTTAATAATCAAAGTTATATTGATGAAACAGAAAATGTCTTCTTAGGTTGGGAAGCAATTCAAGGAAATGAACCATTAAGTGTTTATCATGAAATGACTTTTTTCATTCATAATAATAATGGAAGTTATCGACGCTTTGATGAATCCCATTATCAACGCACATATGAAGAAGATGTTTATAAAAGGTTACTCAATGAGGCTGGTTTTAAAGAAATTAAAACTTTCACCGATTTTGATTTTAATCAAAAAGAAGAAGATGCTGATCGATTATTTTTCGTTGTAAAAAAATAGATTATGAAATAAATAGAAGTAAAATCACTCGTTCATACGTTATTAAGTGTGAAGGGGTGATTTTTTTGTTTAACAAAGGTAATAAGTATATTGAATTTATTATTAAATGGAAAATTTATTTAATTATAGGTCTAGTAGTTTTAGCAATGATAGTTTTAAGTCTATTTAATCATTATGAAGACAATAGCAAAGAGGACGAATTTAACAAAGAGATTAATAGCAAGCAGGTTAATTCTAAGAGATATAGTTCAACTAACAAAGATAATAATGAAAAAGAAAGACAATCTCAAAGAGGAAACAACAATGAAAAAATTTTTATAGATATTAAAGGTGCAGTAGAACATCCAAATGTTTATCAGATGACAAACACTGAAAGAGTCATAGATGCAATTAATAAAGCTAAACCTTATAAGGATGCAGACTTATCACAAGTAAACTTATCTGAAAGGTTAATAGATCAAAAGCTAATTTATGTTCCTAAAAAGGGAGAACACAGTCAATATAATACGGTGAATAATATTTCAAATAATAATATCAATCAAAATGAGGGAAATAAACAAATTAATTTGAATAATGCCACTGAAACGGATTTAAAAAGCATTCCAGGCGTTGGGCCTTCTAAAGCAAGAGAAATAATTAATTATAGAGAGCAAAATGGAGGGTTCAAGAATATAGAAGATTTGAAAAAAATTAAAGGATTTGGCGAAAAAACATTTGAGAAACTTAAAGAACATCTTGTTGTTTAACTGGTCAATGATTGCATTTATAATTGTAAATGATTAAGCTATAAATGTTGATTGTTATTCAAGATAAGGAGGCACCTTTACATGGAACGAATTAAATGGGAAGAATATTTTATGGCTCAAAGTCATTTACTTGCTTTGAGATCAACATGTCAGAGACTATCTGTAGGAGCAACTATTGTTAAAGATAATCGAATTATAGCAGGAGGCTACAATGGTTCAGTTGCCGGTGAAGTTCACTGCATAGATGAAGGTTGCCTAATAGAAGATGGACATTGTATCAGAACAATTCATGCAGAAATGAATGCATTACTTCAGTGTGCTAAACAAGGCGTTTCAACAGAGGGAGCGACAATATATGTTACACATTTCCCTTGTTTAAATTGTACTAAATCTATTATTCAAGCAGGGATTAAAACAATTTATTATGCTGAAGATTACCACAATCATAATTATGCGATTAAGTTACTAAATCAATCTGGTATTGAATATAAAAAAATTCCATTTACACCGGAATATGTAGCTCAATATTTAACACAGGGGTAATCAATGATATACATAGCACTATCATTTTTAGTAGGGATACTTTGGATGAATTTCAAAGTTATCTCTATCTCTTTATTTTTCCTTTTAATCTTATTAATCTTCATCAAAAAACTTAAACTTCCAATAATCTTACTTATTGTTGTGTGTCCTTTCTTTTCAAATTATATTACACAAACATATAACCAACGTGTTGACCATGAACAACGCATACTAATGTATAATCCCAAAGTTAATGATTACGTAAAATTTAAAACATTTAAAGTTCAAAATAATTTTATTACTGGAATATTAGTTTATAAAGGTAAAAATTATAATTTCTTTTATAATAACAATAATAAGACAAACATTACCTCCCTCAAACATCACACTTGTAGTATAAATGGGGAATTCAAGTTTGATAAAGTTCCTCCATCAATTACACTGAATGAAATTCACACTAATTCATGTACTTATAATGATAGGTTTAAATTCATTTATCTCCATCAAGACTATATAATCGATAAGATTCAACATTCAGGTGTAAAATATCCAAATCGAATTTTAGCACTGATTACAGGTAATCCATTATTAATCAATGCTGATTATAGAGATAAAGTGAAGGATATAGGTATATATCATTTACTAGCAGTGAGTGGGACTCATGTAGCAGCAATTATACTTCTCATTCATCAACTTTTAGTGAGATTTAACACGCCACTTGTCATTATTAAAACAATGATTATTAATGTTTTAGTACTATACGCTGTTTATACTGACTTTGTTCCTAGCGCAGTAAGAGCAATTTCAATCGCAATATTAGTTTTAATCCTTCCTAAAAGATTCAGAAAATCTTCTATTGATTTGCTTTCTATCATATTTATTATGATGTTTATAAGCAATCCAGGTTATGTTTATAATATAGGTTTTCAATTTTCTTTCTTAATTTGCTTTTTTATTTTACTATCACAACCTTATTTAAAAAAATTAACTTCATTTCAAAGCATATTAGCCATTACCTGTATAGCTCAATATAGTTCTATTATTATAAGTACATATCATTTTAATCAATTTCAATGGATTGGTTTCCTCTCGAATTTAGTTTTTGTGCCTTTCTACAGTTTCATACTTTTTCCTTCAATAATTTGCTTTTTTATTATGACTCACATTGTATCAAATTTTGAAATTCTAAATGTTTACACGAATAAAATTTATGAAATACATGATTTATTACTCCACTTCTTTTTGAAATTTAATAATTATAAGTGGTTTATACCTTCTTTAAGCGAAATTTATCTACTAATATTGTTAATAAATATATTGATTGCTTATTATTTATTAGTGTACAAAAAGATTTTTAAATCCCTAATATACTTTTTAATTACCTTAGTAATAATATCTACATTGAGTAAACCTTCAAACGTAGAGTTAACAATTTTTGATGTAGGCCAGGGGGATAGCATACTTTTCAAAAGTAATACAAATAAAACTGTATTAATAGATACTGGAGGGAAAGGAGAAGAAAACTTTGAATTTAAACATCATAATATTGCTAAATACAAAATTCTCCCAAGTTTGAAGCGAAGAGGTATTACTACGATTGATTATTTAATTATTACTCATCCACATGCGGATCATATGGGGGAACTTCCTTATATCATAGACCATGTTAAAATTAAAAATTTAATATTAAACAGTGATGGTTTTCCTAAGCATTTATTAAATCAAGTTCACAACGAATGCAAGAAAAAAAGGATAAATATAATTGAAGCTAAAAATATACCTCAAATAAAGATTGATGATACTGAATTAGAAATTTACGATACATTTATATCCTCAAGTTCCGATAAAAATGAGTATTCAATCATTACATTAATAAAATATAACAATAGAAATATTTTACTCATGGGTGATGCCACTAAAAACAATGAGGATATTTTATTGAAGAAATATCATTTGCCTACAATAGATATTTTAAAAGTAGGACATCATGGTAGTCGAACAAGTAGCTCTGAAGAATTTATTAAGAAAATTCAACCAAGGTTAAGTTTGATTTCAAGTGGAAAACATAATAAATATAAATTACCTAATGACGAAGTTATTGAACGTTTAAAGAGATATGGAAGCTTAGTGTATGATACGCAACAAAACGGTGAAATGACGATTAATTTAGATAAACACCATTTAAGTGTGTTAAATGTTAAAGATCATCTAAAAACTATCGCTAGAGAAGTCACTCAATAAAATGATATAATTTAAAAGTATGAGAAATAGAGGAAGGATGCACTTATGAGCGACAATATCATAACTATCTATGGCGAAGTACCTGAACTTGTTGAGAAGAAAAGTTCAGAAATAGTAAATAATTATCTCGGACAAGAAAAAGATGATTTTAACTACGTTAAATTTAATATGTATGAAAATGATCTAACGCCCATCATTGAAGAAACATTAACTATGCCTTTTTTTTCTGATAAAAAAGCTATTGTAGTAAAAAATGCATACATATTTACAGGTGAAAAAGGTGCAAAGGAACTCAATCATAATCCAGAGCAGTTAATGGAATTTATAGAAAAATATGACGGGGATAATCTGATTCTTTTTGAGGTTTATCAAAATAAGTTAGATGAACGTAAAAAATTAACAAAATCACTTAAAAAAAATGCGCAACTCAAAAAAGTTGAACAAATGTCTGAAGAAGAAATAAAAAAATGGATTCAAAATAAATTACACGAAAATTATAAAGATATTAAACAAGATGCTTTAAATCTATTTATTGAACTAACAGGAATTAATTTCAACATTGTTTCACAGGAGCTTTCGAAACTTATGCTGTATATAGGAGATAGACCTACAGTTAATAAAGATGATGTTAATCAAATTATAAATAGAAGCTTAGAGCAAAACGTTTTTCTTTTAACTGAATATATTCAAAAAGGGAAAAAAGATAAGGCTATACAATTATTGAATGACTTAATTACTATGAAAGAGGAACCTATAAAACTTTTAGCTTTAATAACTAGTAATTACAGATTATATTATCAATCTAAGATTTTAGAACAAAAAGGGTACAGTGGCCAGCAGATTGCGAAGACAGTTAGTGCTCATCCGTATAGAGTGAAACTTGCTCTAAACCAAGCACGATACTATCAATTAAATGATTTATTAAACATTATTGATTCATGTGCAGAAACCGATTATAAATTAAAATCTGCTTATATGGACAAACAGTTAATTTTAGAATTATTAATTTTATCTTTATAGATTAATGATTAAACAAAAAAGATCAAGCACTATACTTGATCTTTTTTAATAAACTGAATTATTTGTTAGCTGTCATAAGTTGAGATTTAATACGATCAGCTTTGTTTGAGTGAATTAAGTTGCTTTGAGCAGCTTTATCAACTTGTTTAATTGCAAAACTTAATAATTCGTTTTTGTTTTCAGCATCAGTAGAGATAGCTGTTTTAGCGCGTTTAACTGCTGTACGCATTGCATTCTTTTTAGAGATATTACGTGCTTCAGCTGTTTCAGTTGTTCTAACACGTTTAACTGCAGATTTAATGTTTGGCATTTCTGTCACCTCCTAAAAGTGAGCTTAACTTATCAAAATTTATTTGATTACAACAAGAAATATTTTATCAAATGTCTTACCTTTGTGCAATCATTTATTTATGCGTAATATTAATCATGTTTAGTAACTTTAACTATTGGAAAGTGTGTTTTAACTCTATATAATTAAAATTGTTAGGGTAAATAAATATTAATAGAAAATGAAAATTTAAGCTCTTAGATAGAGTGTTTGCAATTACCCTCTAAAAACGTTATCATATCAAAGATGTATACATATATCGGGTTAATATTATGAAAGTGAGAAGGATAAGATGGATAAGCAAGAACGCTATAATAGAAGAGAAAATATCAGAAATTTCTCTATCATTGCACACATAGATCATGGGAAATCAACGTTAGCGGATAGAATCCTTGAAAATACAAAATCAGTTGAAACACGTGAAATGCAAGATCAACTACTTGATTCCATGGACCTTGAAAGAGAACGCGGTATTACTATAAAGTTAAATGCTGTTCGTTTGAAATATGATGCTAAAGATGGTCAAACATATACTTTCCATCTTATAGATACACCAGGACATGTCGACTTTACATATGAAGTGTCGCGTTCATTAGCTGCATGTGAAGGCGCAATTTTAGTTGTAGATGCCGCTCAAGGTATTGAAGCTCAAACTTTAGCAAATGTATATTTAGCTCTTGATAATGACTTAGAGTTATTACCAGTTGTTAACAAAATTGATTTACCTGCAGCTGAACCTGAAAGAGTTAAACAAGAATTAGAGGATGTTATTGGTTTAGACCAAGATGATGTAGTACTTGCTAGTGCCAAATCAAATATCGGTATAGAAGAAATTTTAGAAAAAATAGTAGAAGTTGTACCAGCTCCTGATGGAGATCCTGATGCACCTTTAAAAGCTCTAATATTTGATTCAGAGTATGATCCTTATAGAGGCGTTATCTCATCTATTAGAATCATTGATGGTGTAGTTAAAGCCGGGGATAAGATTAAAATGATGGCTACGGGTAAAGAATTTGAAGTGACAGAAGTAGGCATTAATACACCTAAACAGCTTCCTGTTGAAGAATTAACAGTAGGAGATGTAGGATATATCATTGCAAGTATTAAAAATGTAGATGATTCACGTGTAGGTGATACTATCACATTAGCTAATCGCCCTGCAGATAAGCCACTCAAAGGTTATAAAAAAATGAATCCAATGGTTTATTGTGGTCTATTCCCAATAGATAATAAAGATTACAATGATTTACGTGAAGCGTTAGAAAAATTACAACTCAATGATGCTTCACTCGATTTTGAGCCTGAGTCATCACAAGCATTAGGGTTCGGATATAGAACTGGTTTCTTAGGCATGTTGCATATGGAAATTATTCAAGAAAGAATTGAGAGAGAGTTCGGTATTGAATTAATTGCAACGGCTCCTTCAGTTATATACGAATGTATTTTAAAGGATGGAACTGAAGTTACTGTTGACAATCCAGCTCAGATGCCAGAAAGAGACAAAATAGAACATATTTATGAACCATTTGTAAGAGCTACAATGATGGTACCTAATGATTATGTTGGTGCAGTGATGGAACTATGCCAACGTAAGCGAGGTCAATTTGTAAATATGGATTATTTAGATGATATAAGAGTAAATATTGTTTATGAAATTCCATTATCTGAAGTTGTGTTTGACTTCTTTGACCAACTTAAGTCTAATACTAAAGGTTATGCTTCATTTGATTATGAATTCATTGAAAATAAAGAAAGTAATCTAGTTAAAATGGATATCTTACTTAATGGAGATAAAGTGGATGCCTTAAGTTTCATCGTCCATAGAGACTTTGCATATGAAAGAGGTAAAGCACTTGTTGAAAAATTAAAAACACTTATACCTAGACAACAGTTCGAAGTACCTGTTCAAGCAGCTATAGGTCAAAAAATTATAGCCCGTACAAATATTAAATCTATGGGTAAAAATGTTTTATCTAAATGTTATGGTGGCGATATTAGTCGTAAACGTAAGCTTTTAGAAAAACAAAAAGCAGGTAAAGCAAAAATGAAAGCTGTAGGAAATGTTGAAATTCCTCAAGATGCTTTCCTAGCTGTGCTTAAAATGGAAGATGAATAGTTTATAATAATTTAAATAACATTGAAGCGGGATGTTGAAATCGTTGTATAAAGAAATTGATTTCACTTCCGCTCTTTTTACGTTAGTGAATGGGGGGGTTTTTTGACAGTTAAAAGTGCTTATATACATATACCATTTTGTGTAAGAATCTGTACTTATTGTGATTTTAATAAGTATTTTATAGATAAGCAGCCAGTAGATGAATATTTAGATGCGCTCATTAAAGAAATGCAAGTTGAAAATAATAGAAAGCTTGAGACAATGTATGTTGGCGGAGGGACACCCACTGCATTGAATATTGTACAACTTGAAAAACTACTAAAAGCTATTAATAACACGTTTACTATTCATGGAGAATATTCATTTGAAGCTAATCCCGATGAATTAACTTATGAGAAAGTAGTACTTTTAAGAAAATATGGTGTTAATAGAATTTCGATGGGAGTACAAACGTTTAAGCCAGAGTTGTTAGAAATTCTTGGACGAACTCATAAAACTAATGATATCTATAGCGCTGTAAACAACGCTCGCAAGGCAGGTATTAATTCAATTAGCCTTGATTTAATGTATCATTTACCCCAGCAATCATTAGAAGATTTTAAACAAAGTTTAGAATTAGCTTTAGAAATGGATATTGATCATATTTCGAGCTATGGTCTTATTCTTGAACCAAAAACTCAATTTTACAACATGTATAGAAAAGGACATTTAAAGCTTCCTAATGAGGATTTAGGGGCAGATATGTACCAATATTTGATGAAACGATTAGAGGATTCTAATTTAAATCAGTATGAGATTTCTAATTTCGGGAAAAAAGGTCACGAATCAACTCATAACAAAGTCTATTGGCTTAATGAAGAATATTATGGTTTTGGTGCAGGAGCAAGTGGTTATGTGGATGGTGTAAGATATACCAATCTCAATCCAGTCAATCATTATATTAAAGCTATTTATAACAATGAGGAACCTATACTTACAAAGAACACCCCAACTTTTGAAGAGAGAATGGAAGAGGAGATGTTTCTTGGCTTAAGAATGAACCAAGGTGTTAGCATATCGAGATTTAAGAGAAAATTTGGTATAAATATTGAAGAGGTATTTGGTCAAACAATTACGGATTTAATAAATAGAAATTTATTAGAAAATAAATGCGGTTATATATCATTAACTGAACGTGGTAAAGTCATTGGGAATGAGGTTTTCGAGGCTTTTTTACTCAACGTATAAAAAATTTGATATTTTAATGCTTTAACATTGACTTACTTTGACCTTTTTGATAAATTATAATTAGCACTTGAGAGAAAAGAGTGCTAATGAGGTGAAAACATGATTACAGAAAGACAATTAAGCATTCTTAATGCGATTGTTGAAGATTATGTTGATTTTGGACAACCGATTGGTTCTAAAACATTAATTCACCGACATAATTTAGAGGTAAGCCCAGCAACTATTAGAAATGAAATGAAACAGCTTGAAGATATGAACTTCATTGAGAAGACGCATACTTCATCTGGCAGGACTCCCTCAGAATTAGGTTTTAGATACTATGTCAATCGTTTATTAGAACAAACATCTCATCAAAATCAAAACAAAATTCAACGTTTAAATCAATTATTGATTGAGAATCACTATGATATTTCTACAGCATTGACATACTTTGCTAATGAACTATCTATGAAATCTCAATATGCAACGTTGGTTGTACGTCCAAATCACAATCAAGATATTATTAATAATATTCATTTGATTCAAGCCAATAGTCATTTGGTTATATTAGTTATGGTCTTTTCATCCGGACATGTCGAAAATATTCATGTTGTAACTCAAATACAACTTAATCATCTCAATCTAAACAGAATAGCTAACTTTTTAACTGTCCATTTCAATAAACATAACCAAGATATTCAACACGAGATTAAAAGTTTTGTTAATTCTAGTGATGAACAAGAGTTAGTAAATGAGATGATTGAATTAATTAATATTCATATTAATAATCAAAGTAATAACATTTACATGGGTGGAAAGGTTAAACTTATTGATGCGTTAAACGAAACTAACGTATCATCGATTCAACCTATATTGCAGTACATTGAATCAAATAGAATAACTGAACTTTTAGATGATATTTCTACTTCTCAAATCAATGTTCGAATAGGAAAGGAAATTGATGAGAGCTTAAGTGATATCTCCATAGTTACTAGTCAGTATCATGTTGATGAATCACTTAAAGGACAAATTGCGGTCATAGGACCAACTGCGATGCATTATCAAAATGTAATTCAATTACTTAACCAAATATGGTAGTAATTAGAATTGTATTGGAGGTCAGAAAATGACAGAAAAAGATCAATCAGTGAATAATACTGCGGAAGAAGTTAATTCAGAAGAGAATGTAGAAACTCAAAATGTTGATAATTCTCAAGACTCAGTTGAAAATACTGACAATAGTGAAGTAAATGAAGATCATTTGCAAGAAGATTCTCAGGAAGAAGTTCAAACTGAGGATGTAGATCCTAAAGATGAGAAAATTCAAGAATTAGAAAAGCTAGCAAATGATAATGAAGAGAAATATTTAAGATTGTACGCTGAATTTGAAAATTATAAGCGTCGAATTCAAAATGAAAATCAAATTAACAAAACTTATCAAGCTCAAGGTGTTTTAACTGACATCCTTCCGTCAATAGATAATATTGAACGTGCATTACAAATTGAAGGTGATGATGAATCATTTAAATCACTACAAAAAGGTGTCCAAATGGTTCATGAAAGTTTACTTAGAGCTTTAAAAGATAATGGTCTTGAAGAAATTGAAGCTGAAGGTCAAGAATTTGACCCTAATCTTCATCAAGCGGTGGTTCAAGATGATAATCCTGATTTTAAATCGGGGGAAATCACTCAAGAACTTCAAAAAGGTTACAAACTAAAAGATCGCGTCTTGAGACCATCAATGGTAAAAGTAAATCAATAAACTGATTGAAAAAACATTGTATAAAATTACAAAATGATATTGGAGGAATTTTATTATGAGTAAAGTAATCGGAATCGACTTAGGTACAACAAACTCTTGCGTTGCCGTATTAGAAGGTGACGAACCAAAAGTAATTCAAAATCCAGAAGGCGCACGCACTACTCCTTCAGTAGTTGCTTTTAAAAATGGTGAAACTCAAGTAGGTGAAGTTGCTAAACGTCAAGCAATCACTAACCCTAATACAGTTCAATCAATTAAACGTCATATGGGTACAGACTACAAAGTAGATATCGAAGATAAATCATACACTCCACAAGAGATTTCAGCTATGATTTTACAAAACTTAAAAAGTACTGCTGAAAGTTATTTAGGAGATACAGTTGATAAAGCAGTTATCACTGTTCCAGCTTACTTCAATGATGCTGAACGTCAAGCTACTAAAGATGCTGGTAAAATCGCTGGACTAGAAGTTGAACGTATTATCAACGAACCTACTGCAGCTGCTTTAGCTTACGGTTTAGACAAAACTGAACAAGATCAAAAAGTTCTTGTATTTGACTTAGGTGGCGGTACTTTCGACGTGTCAATCCTTGAATTAGGTGACGGAGTATTTGAAGTATTATCTACTGCAGGTGACAATAAACTTGGCGGTGACGATTTCGACCAAGTAATTATTGATTACTTAGTTTCAGAATTTAAAAAAGAAAATGGCGTAGATTTATCTCAAGATAAAATGGCACTACAAAGATTAAAAGACGCTGCTGAAAAAGCTAAAAAAGACTTATCAGGTGTATCTCAAACTCAAATTTCACTTCCATTTATTTCAGCTGGAGAAAGTGGTCCATTACATTTAGAAATTAGCTTAACTCGTTCTAAATTTGAAGAATTAGCAGATTCATTAATTAGAAAAACAATGGAACCAACTCGTCAAGCACTAAAAGATGCTGGCTTATCAACTTCTGATATTGATGAAGTTATCCTTGTTGGTGGTTCTACTCGTATTCCAGCAGTACAAGAAGCTGTTAAAAAAGAAGTAGGTAAAGACCCTCATAAAGGTGTAAACCCTGATGAAGTAGTAGCTATGGGTGCTGCGATCCAAGGTGGTGTCATCACTGGTGATGTTAAAGACGTGGTATTACTAGACGTAACACCATTATCACTAGGTATTGAAATCATGGGTGGACGCATGAACACATTAATTGAACGTAACACTACTATTCCAACATCTAAATCACAAGTTTATTCAACAGCAGCTGATAACCAACCAGCAGTTGATATTCACGTGTTACAAGGTGAACGTCCAATGGCTTCAGATAACAAAACTCTTGGTCGTTTCCAATTAACTGATATTCCACCTGCTCCACGTGGTGTACCTCAAATCGAAGTAACATTTGATATTGATAAAAATGGTATCGTTAATGTAACTGCTAAAGATTTAGGAACTAACAAAGAACAAAATATCACTATTCAATCAAGCTCAGCATTATCTGATGAAGAAATTGATCGCATGGTTAAAGATGCTGAAGAAAACGCTGAAGCAGATAAAAAACGTCGCGAAGAAGTGGACTTACGTAACGAAGCTGATAGCTTAGTATTCCAAGTTGAAAAAACTATCACTGATTTAGGCGACAATATTAGTGAAGATGATAAGAAAAATGCTGAAGAGAAAAAAGATGCGCTTAAATCTGCACTTGAAGGCGAAGATATGGAAGACATCAAATCTAAAAAAGAAGAACTTGAAAAAGTTGTTCAAGATTTATCAGCTAAAGTATACGAACAAGCTCAACAAGCACAGCAACAAGCTCAAGGAGAACAAGGTTCTCAAGACAGCACTGTAGAAGATGCGGACTTTAAAGAAGTAAAAGATGACGAAGATAAAAAATAATTCTAGGTTGAGTTAGTATATAAGTTTAATTTATGACTAAGCCAAAAAAGTCAAAGTCAATTGAACATTGGCTTTGGCTTTTTATTTGGATAGTAAGAATTAATCAGATAAACTAATCTTGTTAAACGTATAAAAGGAGAGATAGTTGTGGCCAAAAGAGACTATTATGAAGTCTTAGGCGTAAGTAAAAGCGCTTCTAAGGACGAAATTAAAAAAGCTTATCGTAAATTATCAAAAAAATATCATCCAGACATTAATAAAGAAGAAGGCGCAGACGAAAAATTCAAAGAAATCTCCGAAGCTTATGAAGTTTTAAGTGATGATAATAAACGTGCAAATTATGACCAGTTTGGACATGAAGGCCCACAAGGAGGATTCGGTAGTCAAGGTTTCGGTGGCGGAGACTTTGGCGGATTTAGCGGAGGTGGATTTGAAGACATTTTCAGTTCATTCTTCGGTGGTGGTTCAAGACAACGTGATCCTAATGCGCCACGTAAAGGTGATGATTTACAATATACTATGACTGTTACCTTTGAAGAAGCTGTTTTTGGTACTAAAAAAGAAATTTCTATTAGAAAAGATGTAACATGTCATACGTGCGATGGTGAAGGCGCGAAACCTGGAACAAGTAAAAAAACTTGTAGCTATTGTAATGGAGCTGGTCATGTTTCCGTCGAACAAAATACTATTTTAGGTAGAGTCAGAACTGAACAAGTTTGTCCTAAATGTGAAGGTAGTGGTCAAGAATTTGAAGAGCCATGTCCTACTTGTCACGGTAAAGGAACTGAAAATAAAACTGTTAAATTAGAAGTTACAGTTCCAGAAGGTGTAGATACTGAACAACAAATTCGTTTAGCTGGTGAAGGTTCACCAGGTGTAAACGGTGGTCCTCACGGTGATTTATATGTAGTGTTTAGAGTTCAACCTTCCGATACATTTGAACGTGATGGAGATGACATTTACTACAATTTAAATGTGAGCTTCCCTCAAGCTGCCTTAGGCGATGAAATCAAAATACCAACTTTAAATAGTAATGTAGTGCTAACAATACCTGCAGGTACACAAACAGGAAAGCAATTCCGTCTTAAAGATAAAGGTATTAAGAACGTTCACGGTTATGGTTATGGAGATTTATTCGTTAATATTAAAGTAGTTACTCCAACTAAAATGAACGATAGACAAAAAGAAATTATGAAAGAATTTGCTGAAATTATTGGCGAAGACGTGAGTGAACAACCTTCTAATTTTAAAGATAGAGCAAAAAGATTCTTCAAAGGAGAATAGAGAATGAATTGGACGGAACTCTCAATTGTAGTTAATCACGATGTTGAATTTGAAGTAACTGATATACTTGAAGATCATGGTTCTAATGGTGTAGTCATTGAAGATTCAAGAGACTTAGAAACACCACCATCAGATAAATTTGGTGAGATTTATGAATTAAATCCTGAGGATTATCCTAGTAGTGGTGTTCGTTTAAAAGCTTATTTTAATGAACTTACATTCAATGATGAACTCAGAAAGAGTATTAAGAATAATATTTTAAATGTATCAAATTTAGATAAAGAAGTACTTACATTTTCAGAAAAGGAAATTGCGGAGAAGGATTGGGCGAATGAATGGAAAAATTATTTTCATCCCTTTAAAGCTTCTAATAGATTTACCATAGTTCCAAGTTGGGAAACTTACACAAGAGAAAACAGTGATGAGTTATGTATTGAACTCGATCCTGGTATGGCTTTCGGTACAGGTGACCACCCAACTACTAGTATGTGTTTAAAAGCTATTGAAGAATATGTTCAACCAACTGATTCTATTATTGATGTTGGAACAGGTTCAGGTATATTAAGTATTGCCAGTCATCTCGTTGGTGTTAAAAGAATTAAAGCATTAGACATTGATGAAATGGCAGTAAATGTTGCTAAGGAGAACTTCAAAAAGAATCGTTGTGAAGACGCAATTGAAGCTGTTCCCGGTAATTTATTAAAAGAAGAAAAAGAGAAATATAATATCGTTATTGCAAATATTCTTGCTCACATTATTGAAGAAATGATAGAAGATGCTTATAATACATTATTTGAAGAAGGATATTTTATTACTTCAGGTATTATAGAAGAAAAATATGAAGAGATAGAATCTCATATGAAGCGTGTTGGTTTTAATATCATTTCTGTAGAACATGACAACGGTTGGGTCTGCATCGTTGGTCAGAAAGTGAGTGATTAATTTGCAAAGATATTTTATTAATCAAAGCGCTGATAAACTTCAGCGCTTTTTTATTGAAAATAAAGAAGATATTCATCATATAAAAAATGTCATGCGTTTTAGTGAAGGTGATTCAGTTATCGTTACATTTCTAGATCAAACAGTGTACAAGTGTCAAATAAAAGCTTTAAACGATAATTATGTTGAACTAGAGTTAAAAGATAAACAAAACATTGATACAGAATTACCTCAACATATCACTATTTGTAGCGGATTGATTAAGGCTGATAAGTATGAATGGATGATTCAAAAAGCAACTGAAATGGGCGCTAATGAATTTATTGCAGTTGGTATGGACCGTTCAGTAGTTAAATTGAATGAATCTAAAGTTGCTAAAAAGTTAGAAAGATGGCAAAAAATTATTAAAGAAGCTGCAGAACAAAGTTATCGTTTAACAATTCCTAATATTTATTTTAAGTCGAATTTACAGGAAATTTATGATATTATAAGTCATTATGACTATGTTCTTATAGCATATGAAGAACAGGCTAAACATGGTGATTTAAGTCATTTTAAACAAATTATAAAGCAATTTAAAACACAAGATCGTGTTTTAATGATATTTGGACCTGAAGGCGGTTTATCTGATAAAGAAGTGTCTTTATTCAGTGAAAATAGTACTTTAGTAGGCTTAGGTCCACGTATTTTACGGGCAGAAACTGCACCTCTATATGCTTTAAGTGCAGTGAGTTTTGAAAAAGAATTATTGGGGTGAAGACGATGTCAACAGTTGCATTTCATACATTAGGTTGTAAAGTCAATCACTATGAAACTGAAGCAATATGGCAATTATTTAAAGAAGCAGATTACGATAGAGTAGATTTTGAAACAAATGCAGATGTATTTGTTATTAATACTTGTACTGTTACGAATACTGGAGATAAAAAAAGTAGACAAATTATTAGACGTGCGATCAGACAAAATCCTGAAGCAGTTGTATGTGTTACAGGTTGTTATGCTCAAACATCTTCAGCTGAAATTATGGAAATTCCTGGCGTGGATGTAGTTGTCGGTACTCAAGACCGTCATAAATTATTAGACTATATTGATCAATTCCAAGAAGAGAGACAACCAATTAACGGTGTTGGTAATATAATGAAGAATCGTACATATGAGGAGTTAGAAGTTCCTTACTTTACCGATAGAACTAGAGCCTCTTTAAAAATCCAAGAAGGATGCAACAATTTTTGTACGTTTTGTATTATACCTTGGGCACGCGGCTTGATGAGATCACGTGATCCTGAGAAAGTTGTAGAACAAGCTTCACAATTAGTAAACTCTGGCTATAAAGAGATTGTTTTAACTGGTATTCATACTGGTGGTTATGGTCAAGATTTAAAAAATTATAATCTAGCGCAATTGTTAAGAGATTTAGATGAAATTGAAGGCTTAGAGCGTATACGAATCTCATCTATCGAAGCGAGTCAATTAACTGATGAAGTAATAGAGGTTATTGGCAATTCAAACAAAGTAGTAAGACATTTACATGTTCCGTTACAATCTGGTTCAGATTCAGTTTTAAAACGTATGAGACGTAAATATACTATGGAACATTTCTCTGAGAGATTAACAGAATTACACAAAGCATTGCCTGACTTAGCTGTAACAAGTGATGTAATAGTAGGATTCCCTGGAGAAACTGAAGAAGAATTTCAAGAAACATACGATTTTATTGTCAAACATCAATTCTCTGAATTACATGTGTTCCCATATTCACCAAGAATCGGTACACCAGCAGCTCGAATGGACGATCAAATCGATGAATCTGTTAAGAATGAACGTGTGCATAAATTGATTGCTTTAAGTGACCAACTTGCTAAAGAGTATGCCTCTAAATTTGAAAATGAAGTGCTTGAAGTAATACCTGAAGAAAAAGGCGAAGAACCGAATACATTGGTAGGTTATGCAGATAACTATATGAAAGTTCAATTTGAAGGTGATGAATCACTAATTGGACAAATTGTTAAAGTAAAAATTCTTAAAGCTGACTATCCTCTAAATGATGGTAAAGCCATTAGAGTAGTTGAGCATGCTACGAATAAATCTGAAGAAGAAGTACTTGTCTAAATATTTAAAAAATGTAAATTTTACTAATTGACCACCTATTTGAGTTATATTATACTAATAGTTGCATAGTTTTTACTATGTGATGACTATAAAGTTCCGTTGATATTTGGAGGGAGGGAAATACAGATGTCTAAAACAGTAGTACGTAAAAACGAATCACTAGAAGATGCTTTACGTAGATTTAAACGTTCAGTATCAAAAAGTGGAACAATTCAAGAAGTACGTAAACGTGAATTTTACGAAAAACCAAGCGTTAAACGTAAAAAGAAATCAGAAGCTGCACGTAAACGTAAATTCAAATAATTAATAGCTCTGTTGACTCCCTCAACACGAATGTTAATTATATATAATAGATACCCTAGTTATTAGAACTAGGGTATTTTTTTATACTATGCTAACTACTTTAATTATTCTCGTAAAATTATTTAAACGTATTGCTCAATTAATTAAATCTTTTTCATTTTTCAGATAAATAAACAAATATTATTAAAATTAATAAAATTAAATTGTTAAGCTACAAATTACCAATTTATATATTAGTGAAATACTATATAATGAGTGCGTTTTCATGTATAATTAATGTGAGGGCGAGGTGAAATAGTGAATTACTCCTATCTAATACATACGTTGCTTTTTACAAGATTCACTAGTGAAAATAGTTGGGCTGATAATCTATCAAGTTTTATTACGCAACCTTTTATTTCACTAATTCTTACGTGTATAATCTTCCTAGGCTTTTTGTATCAATTATATTCAAAACGCATTAACTTGATTGGAATTATTGCTTCACTAGCATTATTACTTTTATTTTTAGGATTCCTTATCAATGGAGATGTAAATGTTTTATTAGTATTATTGTTTACTATTGGTGTCATACTAGTTATTATAGAACTGTTTATCATTGGTGCCGTGATAGGTATTATTGGTATGCTACTCATAACTCTCAGTATCATCATGCTAGGAAATAATATTATACTCATGCTCGGTAATGTAATAGTTGCGTTAATTTTATCAATAATTGAATGGGTGATATTAGTGAAAATTTTCAACAAGAAAATACCATTTCTTGATAAAGTGATCTTAAAAGATTCAACAAATTCAGAGGCTGGTTATCGTTCACATGACGACCGCTCTCACCTTGTAGGTAAAACTGCTCAAACAATCACTGACCTTAGACCTGCTGGGATTATTACTTGTGACGATGAAAGAATAGATGCAGTTTCAGACGGCACATTTATTTTAAGAAATAGACAAGTAAAAATTCTTGAGGTTGAAGGTACGCGTGTAGTTGTGAGAGAAATAGAATAAAATTAAGGAGCGATTTAATGTTTGGTATTGGTTTTATAATCATTGCTGTAATTATTGTAGTAGCTTTACTCATACTATTTTCTTTTGTACCTATAGGATTATGGATTTCTGCTATAGCAGCAGGCGTTCACGTAGGTATTGGTACCCTTGTAGGTATGCGTTTAAGAAGAGTTTCACCAAGAAAGGTCATTGCACCTTTAATTAAAGCACATAAAGCAGGTTTAAAATTAACAACAAATCAATTGGAGTCACACTACCTAGCTGGTGGTAATGTTGATAGAGTTGTTGATGCAAATATCGCAGCACAACGTGCAGATATTGATTTACCATTTGAACGAGGAGCGGCAATTGATTTAGCAGGTCGTGATGTACTCGAAGCAGTTCAAATGTCAGTTAACCCTAAAGTTATTGAAACACCATTTATTGCTGGTGTAGCGATGAACGGTATTGAAGTTAAAGCAAAAGCTCGTATTACCGTTCGCGCAAATATAGCAAGATTAGTCGGTGGTGCTGGAGAGGAAACAATTATTGCCCGTGTAGGCGAAGGTATTGTTTCTACAATTGGTTCAAGTGAGCATCACACTGAGGTTCTAGAAAATCCAGACAATATTTCTAAAACTGTGTTAAGTAAAGGTTTAGATTCAGGTACTGCTTTTGAAATTTTATCTATTGATATTGCAGATGTAGATATTAGCAAAAATATCGGTGCTGATTTACAAACTGAGCAAGCTCTTGCAGATAAGAATATTGCTCAAGCGAAAGCTGAAGAGCGCCGTGCTATGGCAGTAGCTTCTGAACAGGAAATGAAAGCTCGAGTACAAGAAATGAGAGCGAAAGTAGTTGAAGCTGAATCAGAAGTACCATTAGCAATGGCTGAAGCTCTTAGATCAGGTAATATTGGAGTTAAGGATTATTATAATCTTAAAAATATTGAAGCAGATACTGGCATGAGAAATGCTATTAACAAACGTACTGATCAGAATGATGACGAATCACCAGAACAATAAATAATGAGGTGATTAAATGAATATCGGTATTATCATATTTATAATATCTGTTATTGTAACCGGTATTAGCGCGCTACGTGATAAAAGTCATGAAAGCAGACAAAATCAAAAGCCACCTCAAAATACGCAAAGTGATAATCAACCCAAAAAAGGTGGTTTCTTTGAAGAATTAGAAAAAACATTTAAAGAAATTAACGATGAATTAAATGATGAACCCGAGAAAAAGCAACGAAGAGAATTTGAAGAGACGCTTCCACCTTTAAGTAAAAACCTTGAAGATGAAGATGCTAACTCTCAAACAGAAAATAAATCGTCTAAAGAAACGCATAAACAATCGGAAGTCAAAAATCATCCTAAACCTGACCCAACACCATATAACCAGGATAATCCTAGACCTCAACCTGTTACTTCAACTTCACGAGATGAAAGTGCAGAAAAATTAAGAAAAGAACTCGAGTCCAATTTGACTCAGGATTTAAAAAATGTTCGCAACGAAATTGATAGAGAAAAAGAAAAACAACTCGAATTGATTGAGAAAAAAGCAAGAGACATTATTGAGGATAAGTATTTATCAGAGAGAACTAAACGTTATCGCTTAAAACAATTACTTAATTCTCAAAACATTGAACGTAATATGTCTCATTCTGCTTTTCAATTTGATAAAGATGAAGTAATAAATGGTTTGATTTGGTCAGAAGTTTTAAGTAAGCCAAAGCAACTTTAAATTTCTTAATTAAAAATTAAAGAATTAGCTATTGTATTAACGTTAGAGGGTAAAACTATGTATTCATGCTTAAATATTGAAACTGTTTTACTCTCTTTTTAGTTTGTCTAATTAGTATGAGTTTAGTAAAATTTTAGTAAGAAATAATATATATTCAGTAGTATTTGTTCAATAATTTTGAAGCAAAGCATAATCACATCATTAAGATGAATAAGAATGATATAATGTGTTTGGATATTGTTTTTATTAAAAATAACAAATTAGTCTAAAATTTTTAGCTAATAAAACTTATTATTGTAACTTGTAAAGGAGCGCGTTTATGCCAGGAATAATTCAAATTGACGACATTAATCAATCACAAGCTTTAATGGGAAATAATGATGAGCATTTAAAAACTATTGAAGATAATTTTGATGTCGTGATACATGCTAGAGGTCAAGAAATAGCTGTTAAAGGCGAAAAATTAGAGCATGTTGAAAAAGCAGAATTAGTTCTCACCAATTTACTTAAAGTTATAGAATTAGGTAATACAATTACACTTAAAGACGTAGAGGCTGCTATTAAAATGGCAGACAATGATACAATTCAACATTTACTTGATTTGTATGATGAAGAGATTACTAAAGATGCATTTGGTAAAACGATTCGTGCTAAAACAATGGGACAACGTATGTATATCAATGCTATGAAGAGAAATGACTTAGTATTTGGAATAGGTCCTGCTGGTACAGGTAAAACTTTTTTAGCAGTTGTATATGCAGCTAAACAATTACGTAAAGGTTCAGTTAAACGTATCGTATTGACTAGGCCAGCCGTTGAAGCAGGAGAATCTTTAGGTTTCTTACCAGGTGACCTAAAAGAAAAAGTAGATCCATATTTACGTCCTCTATATGATGGCTTAAATACAGTTTTAGGTAGAGAGCAAACTGAAAGATTCATCGAGAGGGGTATTATTGAGATTGCGCCACTTGCTTATATGAGAGGTAGAACATTAGATGATGCGTTTGTTATTTTAGATGAAGCTCAAAATACAACGCACGCACAAATGAAAATGTTCCTAACTCGTTTAGGTTTTGGTTCAAAAATGGTAGTTACAGGTGACCAAACTCAAATTGACCTACCAAAAGGCGTAAAAAGTGGCTTAAAAGAAGCAATTAAAAAATTATATGGAGTCAATGGAATTAGTATTATGAAATTAGATCAAAGTGACGTTGTAAGACATCCACTTGTAAGTAAAATTATAGATCGTTATGAAGGAGTTGAGTAAATGTTTACAATTGACTTTAGTGACCATACCGATTTAGTAAAGAATGAATGGTATGAACAAATAGATTCATTACTTACCTTTGCTAAAAAACAAGAACATATTGATAGTGAGGCTGAACTTTCAGTAACATTTGTAGATAAAGATGAAATTCAAAATATCAATAAAATGTTTAGAGATAAAGATAAAGTCACTGACGTCATCTCATTCGCTTTAGAAGAAGACGAGCCAGAAATCGATATGAATGAACTTGATATACCTCGAGTTTTAGGCGATATTATTATATGTACAGATGTAGCACATGAACAAGCTGAAAATTACGGACATTCTTTTGAACGTGAATTAGGTTTCTTAGCTTTACATGGTTTTTTACATTTATTGGGATATGATCATATGACAGATGAAGATGAAAAAGAAATGTTTGGTCGACAAGATGCAATTCTTAATGCATACGGTTTAACAAGAGAATCATAATAATGAGACGTTTTAAATACGCTTATGATGGCTTCACAGCCATTTTGAAAAAAGACCAAAATTTCTTACTTCACATATTAGCAGGAATTATCGCTATTATTATGGGGTTTATTTTTCATATCAATCGATCTGAGTGGATGTTTATATTATTCTCAATAGCTTTAGTATTGAGTCTAGAAGCTATCAATACATCAATTGAATTTGTGGTTGATTTGGTAACAACCGATTATCATGAATATGCTAAACACGCTAAAGATATCGCTGCTTTTAGTGTTGTAATTGTGTCTGTTTTAGCATTATGTATTGGATTAATAGTTTTTGTACCACATATTTTAAGTTTATTTTTGGGAGGAAAATAAATGAGTTATCAATCGCATTACTTTAAGGAAGTTAGGGAGGCACAAAGTAAAGCTTATGCTCCATATAGTCGCTTCAAAGTTGGTGCCTATTTAAGAACTAAGGACGGACGTACTTTTCATGGAGCAAATGTAGAAAATGCTGCATATTCCATGGCAATTTGTGCTGAACGTTCAAGTCTTGTTGCAGCAATCTCAGAAGGATATAAACCAGGGGATTTTGAATCGATAACCGTTACTGTTGATTCGGATAAACCCTCCTCACCATGCGGGGCTTGTAGACAAGTACTTAAAGAACTTTGCGATGATGATATGCCTGTGTATATGACTAATCATAAAGGTGAAATGATTAAGTCTACTGTAAACGAATTATTACCATTAGGATTTTCAGGAAAGGATTTAAATTAATGACAGAAGAACATAAATCAGGATTTGTATCCATCATTGGTCGACCTAATGTTGGTAAATCTACATTTGTAAATAGAGTAATAGGGCATAAAATTGCGATTATGTCAGATAAAGCACAGACAACACGTAATAAAATTCAAGGCGTCATGACAAGAGACGATGCACAAATCATCTTCATTGATACGCCAGGTATTCACAAACCTAAACATAAACTTGGTGATTATATGATGAGAGTTGCCAAGAATACACTATCAGAAATAGATGCAATTATGTTTATGGTTAACGTAAACGAAGATATTGGTCGTGGCGATGAATATATCATGGAAATGCTTAAAAATGTTAAAACGCCTATCTTTTTGGTATTAAATAAGATTGACCTTGTGCATCCGGATGCTTTGATGCCTAGAATTGAAAAATATAAAGAATATATGGACTTCACAGAAATTATACCAATTTCAGCACTTGAGGGATTGAATGTAGATCACTTTATAGATGTGTTGAAATCTTATTTACCTGTAGGTCCGAAATACTATCCTGACGACCAAATTTCTGATCACCCAGAACAATTTGTTGTTAGCGAAATTATCCGTGAAAAGATATTACATTTAACAAGTGAAGAGATACCTCACGCAATAGGCGTTAATGTTGATAGAATGATTAAAGAAGATGAAGACAGAGTTAGAGTTGAAGCAACGATTTACGTTGAGCGTGATTCTCAAAAGGGTATAGTCATCGGTAAAGGTGGTAAAAAACTTAAAGAGGTAGGTAAACGTGCACGTCATGATATAGAGATGCTATTAGGATCTAAAGTTTACTTAGAACTCTGGGTAAAGGTACAACGTGATTGGAGAAATAAAGTAAACTTTATACGACAAATTGGTTATGTAGAAGACCAAGATTGATTGATAGAGAGTCGGTGAATGAGTCATGTTAATGAAACAAAAAGGCATCATAATCAAATCAGTAGATTATGGTGAATCTGATAAAATCATCACAATTTTAAATGAATATGGCGCTAAAATACCTTTAATGGCTCGACGTGCGAAAAAAGTTAAATCTGGATTACAAGCTCATACACAAATGTTTGTGTATGGCTTATTTATTTATAATAAATGGCGTGGTATGGGAACACTCAATTCTGTAGATGTGATTGATCAACATTATGAATTACAGCTTGATTTATTTGAAAGTAGTTATGCATCGTTATGCACAGAGACTATTGAAAGATCTATGGAAGAAAATGAAGTTTCGAAGTACAATTATGACTTACTCTATTTTGTACTTACTAAAATAACAGAGGGCACATCAGCACAACTCATGTCTATCGTAGTATTATTGAAGTGTATGTCTAAATTTGGATTTGCAGCTTCATTTAATCATTGTGTGATTACTGGAAATGAAGATCAATCTAAATTAGTAGGTTATAGTTTCAAATTCGATGGAGCAATCTCTGAAGAAGTATTATATCAGGATCCACACGCTTTCAAATTAACAAATCGCTCGCTTTATCTATTAGATATACTACAAAAACTACCTATCAATAAAATGAATTCACTGAGTATTCATAAAGAAATCTTAGATGAGATGTCAGAACTTATTATCATGCTCTATAGAGAATATGCTGGTATGTTTTTTAAGAGTCAAAAATTAATTAATCAACTTAAAAGATTAGAAAGTGATCCACACTAAACCGTTTTATTTCGATAAACGGAATAGTGTGGATTTTTTATGTAATAAAAATACTCTTACCTAAACACTTATTGTGTCAAAGTAAGAGTATTATTAGGTAATAAGTTATTAAAATTTAACTTTCTCTGCTAAGAATGTTTCTAATTCTGAAATTGGCATACGTACTTGTTCCATTGAATCTCTGTCACGTACAGTTACTTGATTATCTTCTAATGAATCAAAGTCGAATGTAATACAATATGGTGTACCGATTTCGTCTTGTCTACGGTAACGTTTACCAATTGATTGTGATTCGTCGAAATCAATAGAGAAGCTTTGACTTAATTGTTCAAAGATTTTAATCGCTTCGCTTGATAATTTTTTACTTAAAGGTAATACCGCAGCTTTATATGGTGCTAAGGCAGGGTGGAAATGCATTACAGTACGTGCATCTTTACTTCCTTCAACACCTTCTTCTTCATATGCGTCACATAAGAATGCTAACGTTACACGATCAGCACCTAATGAAGGTTCGATACAATACGGAACATATTTTTCATTTGTTTCTGGATCGTGATATTTAAAGTCTTCACCAGAGTGTTCGCTATGCTTTTGTAAATCGAAGTCTGTACGGCTTGCGATACCCCATAATTCGCCCCAACCAAATGGGAATTTGTATTCAATATCAGTTGTAGCGTTAGAGTAGTGAGATAACTCATCTGCATCATGGTCTCTTAAACGCATATTTTCTTCATTAATATTTAAATCTTTTAACCATTGACTTGCAAATGTTTTCCAGAAGTTTTGCCATTCAATTTCTTCACCAGGTTTGCAGAAGAATTCTAACTCCATTTGTTCAAATTCTCTAGTTCTGAAAATGAAGTTACCAGGTGTAATCTCGTTACGGAAAGATTTACCGATTTGACCAATACCGAACGGTAATTTTTTACGCATTGAACGTTGTACATTTTTATAGTTAACGAAAATACCTTGAGCTGTTTCAGGACGTAAGAACAATTCGTTAGTGGAATCTTCAGTTACACCTTGGAAAGTTTTAAACATTAAATTAAATTGACGAATATCAGTCCAATTTGCAGTGCCACTTACAGGACATACAATACCTTCATCATCAATAATTTGTTTCATTTCATCAAAGCTTAATCCATCAGCGATGAAGTTTTCATCACCTTTTTCTTTTTGCATGTAATCTTCAATTAATTTATCCGCACGATAACGAATTTTACTATCTTTATTATCGATCATAGGGTCATTAAAGTTGCCTAAGTGACCTGAAGCTTCCCAAGTTTTTGGATTCATTAAAATAGCTGCATCGATACCCACATTATATGGAGATTGTGTGATGAACTTTTGCCACCAAGCTTTTTTAATATTATTTTTAAGTTCAACGCCTAATGGTCCGTAATCCCATGTATTTGATAAACCACCGTAAATGTCACTACCAGGGAAGACGAACCCTCTATGTTTTGCTAATTGAACAATTGTTTCCATATCTTTTGCCATAAATTAACTCTCCTTAGACATAAAAAACGCCCCAAGACAATATATACATATTAGTAATGTATTATTATCTTGGGACGAGTTTTAAAAAGTATTTTTAATCATATGTATTGTTATAATACAATATGGTTACTTACAATTTTTAACCCGCGGTTCCACCCAAATTAGTGCAGACACTCGCTTTTATTTCATTAATAAGTCATTCGCCAATATAAGTTGTTAAGCTCGCACCATCCTTAACTCGCTTTAACTTTATTCTAATTGAAAGAATTTTTAATAGCAAGTATTTATATGTATTTGTAGCAATTTATAATAAAAGTTATAATAGAAAGTATTCAAGAGGGGTGAAGACCTATAGAACTTAGTAAAAGACAGGAACTAATAATTGAGATTGTCAAATCCAAAGGACCGATCACAGGTGAGCATATCGCTGAAAAATTAAATTTAACAAGAGCTACGTTAAGACCGGACTTAGCTATACTTACTATGTCTGGTTTTATAGAAGCGAGACCTAGAGTAGGTTATTACTATTCAGGTAAATCGAAAAATAAAATTATTAATGAACAATTGAGACAATATGTGGTTAAAGATTATATGTCTCAACCAGTTGTCATTAAGGAAGAAATGTCAGTTTATGATGCAATATGTACTATATTTTTAGAAGATGCAGGGACATTATTTATCACTAATAATGACAATGACTTTGTAGGCGTATGTTCTAGAAAAGATTTATTAAGAGCATCTATGATTGGTGAGGATATACATACAATGCCTATCAGTGTAAATATGACTAGAATGCCACATGTGACATATTTAGAAGAGGAAGAACTTGTAATATACGCTGCCAATCAAATGATAGATAACGAGATTGACTCACTACCAATTGTAAGGAAGAAAGACAATAAAAAATACGAGGTAATTGGTCGAATCTCTAAAACAACTATAACTAAATTATTCGTATCATTATTCAAAGAATAGGTGGTAAATACATGGACATTATAAAGATAATTGTAGCCTCAGATTCAATTGGTGAAACTGCAGAGTTAGTTGCAAGAGCAGGAGTATCTCAATTTAACCCTAAACAATGTAAACATGAATTTCTTCGATATCCATATATTGAATCATTTGAACATGTAGATGAAGTTATTCAAGTTGCTAGAGATACCAATGCAATTATTGTATACACTTTGGTTAAACCAGAAATTAAAAAATATATGCTTGCAAAAGTCGAAGAATTTTCATTAAAATCTGTCGATATTATGGGACCTCTAATGGATTTATTATCGGATTCAATTGATGAAACACCATATTATGAACCAGGAATAGTTCACAGGCTAGACGATGCGTATTTTAAAAAAATTGATGCAATTGAATTTGCTGTGAAGTATGATGACGGAAAAGATCCAAAAGGATTACCAAAAGCCGACATCGTTCTGTTAGGTATTTCTAGAACTTCTAAAACGCCATTATCTCAGTATTTAGCACATAAAAGTTATAAAGTGATGAATATACCTATAGTTCCTGAAGTAACTCCGCCTGATGCATTATTTGATATTGATACCTCTAAATGTATTGCTTTAAAAATAAGTGAAGAGAAACTAAATCGCATACGTAAGGAAAGATTAAAACAATTAGGTTTAGGAGATAAGGCTAGGTATGCCACAGAGGCACGTATTCAAGAAGAATTGAATTATTTTGATGAATTAGTTAATAAAGTAGGTTGTCCGGTCATAGATGTTACTGACAAAGCTATTGAAGAAACAGCGAATGACATCATACATTTAATTGAAGAAAGTAAATCGAAATGATTTCATTTTCCGTAGAAAAAAGATATAATTATACGACTAATATTTGATAGGTGATTCCATTTGCGTATAGATCAATCGGTCATTAATGAAATTAAAGATAAAACAGATATATTAGATTTAGTAAGCGAATATGTAAAATTAGAAAAAAGAGGACGCAATTATATCGGCTTGTGTCCTTTTCATGATGAAAAGACACCTTCGTTCACAGTATCTGAAGATAAACAAATTTGTCACTGTTTTGGTTGTAAAAAGGGTGGCAATGTCTTTCAATTTACACAGGAGATTAAAGATATACCTTTCGTAGAAGCTGTTAAAGAACTTGGCGAACGTGTAGATATTAAAGTTGATGTGGGGCAAACTCAATATAATCAACAATCTCAAATGGCCTCAGACGATTTAAAAATGATAGAAATGCATGAGTTAATTCAAGATTACTATCATTATGCCTTGATGAAAACTGTTGAGGGTGAAGAGGCTTTAAACTACTTGCGTCAGCGTGGTTTTACTGACGAACTCATCAAGCAGAGACAAATTGGATATGCGCCAGATAGCTCTCATTTTTGTCATGATTTTCTAGAGAAGAAAGGATATGACATAGAATTAGCTTACGAAGCGGGTCTATTGTCTCGAAATGAAGAAAATTTTAGTTACTATGATAGATTTAGAAACCGAATCATGTTTCCTTTGAAGAATGCTCAAGGTAGAATAGTTGGATATTCTGGAAGAACATATACGAACCAAGAACCTAAATATTTGAATAGCCCTGAAACACCCATCTTTCAAAAACGTAGACTCTTATATAATTTAGATAAAGCACGTAAATCGATCCGCCAAAACGACGAAATTGTATTATTAGAAGGATTTATGGATGTTATTAAATCAGATTACGCTGGTTTAAAACAGGTTGTAGCGAGTATGGGTACACAGTTGTCCCAAGAACATATGACGTTTCTAAAAAAATTAACAAATAACATTACATTAATGTTTGATGGAGATTACGCTGGTAGAGAGGCTACTTTAAAAACGGGTCAAGCTTTATTACAACAAGGTCTAAATGTATATGTGATTCAATTACCATCCGGTATGGATCCTGATGAATACATTGGCAAATATGGAAATGAGGCTTTTTTAAACTTTGTTGCTAAGGATAAAAAGGCATTTGTGCTGTTTAAAGTGGAGTCACATCAAGATGAAATTAATAATAATGATTTAGCTTATGAAAGACATTTTAGAGAAGCAACTCATGACATCGCTCAAGTTCAATCAACAATTTTACGTAATAAGTTAATACAAGATGTTGCTAATATATTCAATATGAGCCCAGAAATGATCTATCATGAAGTTGGTTCTAAAAATATGCCACAAGTGGCACCAGCAGAATATGGATATTCTCCGCAATCTGGTTCACAATTGTTTAATAATTTAACTAAACATGAAAAAGCTGAAAGAGCTCTATTGAAGCATTTTATGAAAGATAAGGATACCTTTATAAATTATTATCAAAAAATTAGTGATGAAGACTTTACAAATAAATATTTTAAGAGTATATTTAATATTTTGCATGACTATTTTTCAGAACATGATAATTATAGTATCAGTGATGTTATGCAATACATTGATTCCAATGAGCTTAGAGAGGCATTTATTGAACTTGAACAATATACCCTCAATGATGAACCTTACGAGAATGAAATAGAGGACTACATACTAATTATTAATAATAATGATGATGAGTCAATTGAATCATTAAATCATAAACTAAGGGAAGCATCGCGCATTGGAGATGTTGAATTACAAAAGTATTACTTACAACTTATTGTCGATAAAAACAAAAATAGAATGTAATTTTAAGCTAAATCTATTAATTAAAATTTAGTAGTTCAGACTTTTACAATTAATGATTAGATTTGAACTAATGGTTACTAGAGAGGTTGAACGGGTAGAAAATTATTGTCACAACTTTAATAGTAAACTTAGATTAAAATAATAATATAACTACACATTATTGAAAGTGTTTAAATGACTTAATTGAAAGTGATAAATTTAAAATTTACAATATACAAATCATATTTAATTGATATAATATATAGTTATTGAGAGATTATCAGTATTTATCAAAATCGGGAGGCCTTTTCATGTCTGATAACCAAGTGAAAATTAAAAAGCAAACAATTGATCCGACTTTAACATTAGAAGATGTTAAAAAACAATTAATTGACAAGGGTAAAAAAGAAGGTCATTTAAGTCATGAAGAAATTGCTGAGAAGCTTCAGAATTTCGAAATGGATTCTGACCAGATGGATGATTTCTTCGATCAACTAAATGATAATGATATAACGCTTGTTAATGAAAAAGATAGTTCAGATACAGATGAGAAATTAAATCCAAATGATTTAAGTGCCCCTCCTGGTGTCAAAATTAACGACCCAGTTCGTATGTATCTTAAAGAGATTGGTAGAGTTAACTTATTAAGCGCTCAAGAAGAAATAGAGTTAGCTAAAAAAATTGAACAAGGCGATGAAGTAGCAAAATCTCGTCTAGCTGAAGCCAACTTACGTCTTGTTGTTAGTATTGCTAAAAGATATGTAGGAAGAGGTATGTTATTCCTTGATTTAATTCAAGAGGGTAACATGGGCTTGATTAAAGCTGTAGAAAAATTTGACTTTAGTAAAGGGTTTAAATTTTCAACATATGCGACTTGGTGGATTAGACAAGCAATCACTAGAGCTATTGCTGACCAAGCACGTACTATCCGTATTCCTGTGCATATGGTTGAAACAATTAATAAATTAATACGTGTTCAACGCCAACTTTTACAAGACTTAGGCCGAGATCCTGCACCAGAAGAAATTGGTGAAGAAATGGATTTACCACCTGAAAAAGTACGTGAAATCTTGAAAATTGCTCAAGAGCCTGTATCTCTTGAAACGCCAATTGGTGAAGAAGATGACAGTCATTTAGGTGACTTCATTGAAGACCAAGAAGCTCAAAGCCCATCAGACCATGCAGCTTACGAATTGTTAAAAGAACAACTTGAAGATGTTCTTGACACATTAACTGATAGAGAAGAAAATGTATTACGTTTAAGATTTGGTTTAGATGATGGACGTACAAGAACACTTGAAGAAGTAGGTAAAGTATTTGGCGTAACACGTGAACGTATACGTCAAATCGAAGCTAAAGCTTTAAGAAAATTAAGACATCCTAGTCGTAGTAAGAGACTTAAAGATTTCATGGATTAAAATAATAATGTTGGGGAAGTAGCTATGAATTAATGCATATTAATTTTACCTCGCCCAATTGAATCATCACACTTGAGAGGGTGGGATAATGAATTCAACTTTTAATATACTGAATTCAATCCCGCTCTTTTTTAATACATATGAGGAGTTTAAAAATGATTAATTTAAACCAAAGATTATTGCGTGTGTGTTCATTTTTAAAAGAAGGAACGCTAGCTGATATTGGTTCGGACCACGCATATCTACCTATTTATGCCATCCAAAATAAGATATGTAACAGTGCAATTGCTGGAGAAGTCATCAAAGGACCGTACAAAGCTGCGCTAAATAATGTAGCTGAAAATAACTTAGGTGATTCGATTGAAGTTCGCTTAGGAGACGGTTTAGCAGTTATCAATCATGATGATGAAATTGATAATATAACGATTTGTGGCATGGGAGGACCTCTCATTGCTAAAATTTTAAAAGAAGGTCAAGAAAAATTAGCACATCACTCAAGACTTATTTTACAGAGCAACATCCAAACACAAGTTTTAAGAAATGTATTAACTTCACTGAATTATGAAGTTATAAACGAGGTTATCCTTGAAGAAAAAGGGCATATTTATGAAATTGTAGTTGCTGAATTTAACCAATCTATAATGCCACTTTCTACAAAAGAAGAAAAATTTGGCCCGTATTTATTAGAGGAAAAAAATGAACATTTCTACAAGAAATGGAATAGAGAACTTGAAGCACTTTATCACATTAAGTCACAATTGAATTCATCAACGCATCATGAGAGACTAAAAGAAATTGACAGTGAAATAAATCTCATACAAGAGGTGTTAGATAATGAAATTGAGTAAACTCATGTCCATTTTAGATTATCATGTCCCATTTTCCACTGCAGAATCATGGGATAATGTCGGATTATTAATCGGTGATGAGAATCAACAAGTAAATGGTATATTAACCGCTTTAGATTGTACTGAAGAGGTTGTCAATCAAGCGATAGATAAAAATATCAATACAATCATTGCACATCATCCACTCATCTTTAAAGGTATAAAAAATATTGTTCAAACTGGTTATGGCAAAATTATACGCAAATTGATTCAAAATGATATTAATCTTATCGCAATGCATACAAATTTAGATGTAAATCCTAGTGGCGTCAATAAAATGTTGGCAGATACACTTGATTTAAATAACGTTAACCAGATTAACCAACGTTACACGACATATTATAAGGTTCAAACTTTTATTCCTAAAGAAAATGTTGAAAACTTTAAAGACCAATTAAACCAACTCGGCTTAGCTAAAGAAGGGAATTACGAATATTGTTTCTTTGAAAGTGCTGGAAAGGGACAGTTCAAACCTGTTGGAGAAGCTAACCCTTACCTTGGTCAACTTGATAGTATAGAATATGTAGATGAGATTAAACTTGAATTTATGATTTCTGAAAATGAAAAGCAAATTACAGAACAAGCAATTATAAACTATCATCCTTATGAAACACCTGTATATGATTTTATTAAACTACAAAAACAAAGCGAATTTGGATTAGGTATTATAGGTGAACTTCCTCATACTATGACTTTAGATGAGTTTTCTAGTTACGCTAAAGAGAAATTAAATATTAATAGTTTAAGATATACTGGTAATTCTGACGCGGTGATTAATAAAGTTGCAATGATCGGTGGTTCAGGTATAGGTTTCGAGTATGAAGCTCACAGTAATGGTGCAGATGTATTTGTTACTGGAGATATCAAACATCACGATGCATTAGACGCTAAAATACAAGGAGTCAATCTACTTGATATCAATCACTATAGCGAATATGTAATGAAGCAAGGGTTAAAATTGTTACTAGAAGATTGGTTATTTGAGTATAAAGATATGTTCCCTATCGAAGCCTCAAATATTGATACTGATCCTTTTACTTATAAATAACAAATTGCTTATTAGACTTTAAAGGAGGCCATAACATGGCAAAACATCCATTTGAGCATTTTAATTTAGACGAAAGTTTAATTAAAGCGGTTCAAGATCTTAATTTTGAAAAACCTACAGAAATACAAAATAGAATTATCCCAAGAATATTAAAAGGCACTAACTTAATAGGTCAATCACAAACTGGTACAGGAAAGACGCATTCTTTCTTATTACCTTTAATACAAATGATTGATGTTGATCTTCAAGAACCCCAAGCCATTGTAGTTGCACCAACACGAGAGCTTGCTCAACAATTATTCCAAGCAGCGAGTCACCTTTGCAAATTTAAACAAGAAGTGAACGTTAAATTGTTTATAGGTGGTACAGATATTGAAAAAGACAAACAACGCTGTAATAGACAACCTCAATTAATTATTGGTACACCTACACGTATTAATGACCTTGCTCAAGGCGGACATCTTCATGCACACCTTGCCAGCAATTTAATTGTTGATGAGGCTGACTTAATGATTGATTTAGGATTAATTGAGGATGTAGATTATATAGCAGCTAGATTAAATGATGAAGCGCACATTGCTGTATTTAGTGCAACGATTCCTAAATCATTGCAACCATTTTTAAATAAATATTTAAGCCAACCTGAATTCGTTGAGGTTGATCATAAGTCTCAAAATAAAAAGAACATTGAATTTTATTTAATACCTACAAAAGGGACTGCTAAAGTAGATAAAACGCTAAATCTAATAGATATTTTGAATCCATATCTTTGTATTATTTTCTGTAATAGTAGAGAAAATGCAAACGAACTTGCAGATTCTCTAAATAAAGAAGGTATCAAAGTAGGTATGATTCACGGTGGTTTGACACCTAGAGAACGTAAACAACAAATGAAACGTATTAGAAACTTAGACTTCCAATACGTTATTGCAAGTGATCTCGCTTCGAGAGGTATCGATATTGAAGGGGTAAGTCACGTCATAAATTTCGACGTACCTAATGATATTGATTTCTTTACACATCGTGTAGGTCGTACAGGAAGGGGTAATTATAAAGGAGTAGCAATTACTCTTTATAGCCCTGATGAAGAGCACAATATTTCATTAATCGAAGATAAAGGCTATCACTTTGAAAATGTGGACATTAAAAATGGAGAACTTAAACCGATTAAAGCACACGATACAAGACGCACTAGACAACGAAAAGATGATCACTTAACAAATGAAGTTAAGCATAAAGTTCGAAGTAAATCGAAAAGAAAAGTTAAACCAGGATATAAGAAAAAGTTTAAGCAAGAAGTAGAAAAAATGAAACGCCAAGAAAGAAAGATTTATAGTAAGAGACAAAATAAACAAAAACGTAAAAACAATAAAGGATAGGTGAATGACATGCTATTAGGTTCTCATGTTTCAATGAGTGGTAAGAAGATGTTACAAGGCTCTGCAGAAGAAGCCCATAAATTTGGAGAATCTACGTTTATGATATACACAGGAGCTCCACAGAATACGAGAAGAAAAAGCATCGAAGATTTAAATATAGAAAAAGGACATGAGGCCATGAAAGAATATGGTTTATCTAATATCATTGTTCATGCACCCTATATTATCAACATCGCAAATACGACTAAACCTGAAGTATTCAACTTAGGTGTCGATTTTTTACAAAACGAAATTGAACGCACGCAAGCAATCGGCGCGAAAGATATTGTTCTTCATCCTGGTTCTCATGTTGGAGCTGGTGCCGACGTAGGTATTAAAAAGATTATTGAAGGACTTAATGAAGTATTAACTCATGACAATGATGTACGAATTGCCCTTGAAACGATGGCTGGTAAGGGTTCAGAAGTAGGCCGTTCGTTCGAGGAAATCGCTCAAATTATTGATGGCGTTACACATAATGATCGTTTATCAATTTGTTTTGACACATGTCATACCCATGACGCTGGTTATAATGTCAAAGAAGACTTCGATGGTGTGTTAAATGAATTTGATAAAGTTATTGGTGTAGACCGTATTAAAGTTGTACATGTGAATGATAGTAAAAATGAAATCGGTGCACATAAAGACCGTCATGAAAATATAGGATTTGGTCATATTGGATTCGATGCGCTAAATTATGTTGTCCACCATGACGCATTTAAAGATATACCTAAAATTTTAGAAACACCATATGTAGGTGAGGATAAGAAAAATAAAAAACCACCGTATAAATTCGAAATTGAAATGTTAAAGGCACAAAAATTTGATTCAGATCTTAAGAATAAAATTTTAAATCAATAAATCGTTTTTTACCTTTTAGGTAAAAATAAATAGGGCGAGACAAAATCATCTATTAATTGGAATGATTTTTGTCTCGTTTCTTTTATTTAGTCGTAAACATTACTATTTACATAACTTTCACGAAGTTGTATAGTATTATGCGAGGTGAAAACATGACAACGCCAGTTTTCGAATTACGAAATATAAATTACTATTTTGATAATAAACATGTACTTGAAAATATTAATATTAAAATCAACAAAGGTGAGTTTCTAGCCATCGTTGGTCCTAATGGAGCGGGAAAATCCACCTTATTAAAAGTGATACTTGGACTATTACCTTTACAAAAAGGCGAGATTTTTGTTGAAGGAAAAATGTATAAAGGAAATAAAACTTCATTAAAAATTAGTTATGTTTCTCAAAAAGCAACAGCTTTTAATGCGGGGTTCCCAGCAAGTGTGAAAGAGGTTGTTCTGAGCGGACTAACAAAGACTAAAAGACTGTTTCAAAGATTTAATAAAGAAGATAATAAGAAAGTTGAACAAGTGCTAAAAAAATTAAATATTGCACATTTAATTAACAAAAACATTGCAGAGTTATCAGGTGGCCAACAACAGCGTGTTTTAATTGCTAGAGCATTAATATCTAATCCAAGTGTATTAGTTTTAGACGAACCGACAAATGGCATTGATGCCAAACATGTTAGTGAGTTTTATGCTACATTAGATACGCTAAAAAAAGAGGGTATTACTATTATTTTAGTAACGCATGATATCGGAGTTGTAGCTGATACTGCTACTGAAGTTGCTTGCTTAAACAAACATCTTCATTTCCATGGTACAACTGAAGATTTTAAATCTTTAGATGAAGTTGAAATTTCAAAAATATATGGTCATCCAATACAATTTGTTGATCATCAACACAATCGTGATTGTTGTAATGAAAATATTGAAACTGGATAAAAATATAATATTTATTGAGGAGTGTAACTTGTGATAGATGCGTTATTAAATTTTGATTTTATGAGATATTCTCTTATTAGCGGTATTTTAATTGGCTTTATCGCACCTTTAATTGGCGCTTTTATTGTTGTTAGAAGACTATCTCTTATTGCTGACGCTTTAAGCCATGTCACTTTAGGCGGTATATCCTTTGGTATGTTTTTACTTACAATATTACCTACACTTTCATTTGTTAATCCCATGTGGTTTGGAATACTTTTTGCTGTTATAGGTGCACTTTTAATTGAAAAGCTAAGAACATCTTTTTCAAATTATCAAGAAATAGCAATACCTATTATTATGAGTGCCGGCATCGCACTGAGTGCCATCTTTATTTCATTAGCAGATGGATTTAATCAAGAAATTGTCGGATTACTTTTTGGATCAATTAGCGCTGTTAATTTAAGTGATTTAAATACCATTATCATAATCGCAATTATAGTTGTATTTTTTATAATATTATTTTATAAAGAATTATTTATCTTATCTTTCGATGAAGAATATAGTAAAGTCATTGGTATTCCAAAATGGATACAATTCTTATTTATTATTATTGTTGCAATGGTTATCTCTGCTTCAATGAGAGTTGTAGGAATTCTGCTAGTTAGTGCATTGATTACTTTGCCTATAGCAATCTCAATGAGAATAACTAAAGGTTTTAAACAGCTCATAGCACTAAGTGTTGCGCTAGGTGAGTTATCCGTAATAATGGGATTAGTACTTGCATTTTATATGAACATTTCACCTGGTGGTGTTATTGTAGTATTATTAGTAATCATGCTTATAATCACGATGGCTTACCAAAAGTTAAAAGTTAAGTTTAAAAAGGGAGCAATTTCAAATGAATACAAATGATGCTATTAAAATTTTAAAAGATAATGGATTAAAATATACAGATAAACGTAAAGACATGTTAGATATATTCGTTGAAGAGGATAAGTATCTTAACGCTAAGCACATTCAACAAAAAATGGATAAAGATTATCCAGGTATATCTTTTGATACTGTATACCGTAATCTTCATCTTTTTAAAGATTTGGGTATTATAGAGAGTACTGAGTTAGAAGGTGAAATGAAGTTTAGAATAGCTTGCACAAACCACCACCATCATCATTTTATTTGTGAAAATTGTGGAGATACTAAAGTTATAGACTTTTGTCCAATTGAACAAATAAAGCAATATTTACCTAATGTGACAATTCATACCCACAAATTAGAAGTGTATGGTGTATGTGAATCATGTCAAAAAAATGCTTAAATATAGAATGAATTATGATTTAAATATCACAGCAACCTTAGAGGGGTTGCTTTTTTATTTTCAAAAACTTGATTGTTAAAACATAGGCCAATGGTCTGAAAAATTAGTTTCTAAGAATTTTCATGTTTAAATGGCTTTAAACTGAGATATACTAATGATGTAACAAAATAATTAGTAGCTATATATAATAATTACTATGTAAGCATATTCATTGTTGCTATTAAAGCTACTTGTTATGATAATTGTACAGACAATTTAGGAGGATGATTATTTATGGCTTTTGAATTACCAAAATTACCTTATGCATATGATGCATTAGAACCACACATTGATAAACAAACTATGGAAATTCACCACGACAAACACCATAACACATATGTAACTAAATTAAACTCAGCAGTTGAAGGAACAGATTTAGAAGCTAAATCAATCGAAGAAATTGTTGCTAATTTAGATAGCGTACCTTCAGATATTCAAACTGCAGTACGTAATAATGGTGGCGGTCACTTAAACCACTCATTATTCTGGGAATTATTATCACCAAATTCTGAAGAAAAAGGTGAAGTAGTAGACAAAATTAAAGAACAATGGGGTTCTTTAGATGAATTCAAAAAAGAATTTGCAGATAAAGCTGCTGCACGCTTTGGATCTGGTTGGGCATGGTTAGTAGTAAATAACGGTCAATTAGAAATCGTTACTACTCCAAACCAAGATAACCCATTAACTGAAGGTAAAACTCCAATCTTAGGTTTAGATGTTTGGGAACATGCTTATTACCTTAAATATCAAAATAAACGTCCAGATTATATTAGTGCATTCTGGAACGTTGTTAACTGGGAAAAAGTTGACGAATTATACAAAGCAGCAAAATAATTTTGCACATTTGTTAACGGTCTCATCTAGAGACCGTTATTTTTTTGTCAAAATGATAGAAAAATAATCTAATATAATATATCATTTGTATGAGACACGTTGAATAGAGGTAGGTTGTTTTGCTGAAAAGATTAAAAGAAAAATCAAATGATGAGAGAACCAGAAACACCATGAATAAGAGGATTAATTTCGTATTCGGTTTTATCGTGTTAATCTTCGCAATTTTAGTGTTAAGGTTAGGTTATTTGCAAATAGCACAAGGATCACATTATAAACAATTAATAAAGAATGATGAAAACATAACTGTTAACGAATCAGTGCCCAGGGGCCGCATATTAGATAGAAATGGCAAAGTCCTTGTAGACAATGCTTCAAAAATGGCAATTACATATACTCGAAATCGAAAAACAACTCAACAAGAAATGTTAGATACTGCTAAAAAATTATCTGAACTTATTAAAATGGATACAGATAAAATTACTGAACGAGATAAAAAAGATTTCTGGGTACAAATACATCCTGAGAAAGCAAAACGATTAATGAAGAAAGAACAGTCATTGTTAGAGAGTGGTAATATCACTCAAGAACAATATGATAATCAACAAAGAGACAAAATTGGTAAAAAACAATTAGATGAACTTAGTAAAAATGATTTACAAGTTTTAGCCATTTATCGTGAAATGAACGCAGGATCTACTTTAGATCCACAAACTATAAAAAATGAAGACGTTACAGAAAAAGAATATGCTGCTGTATCCCAGCAACTTTCAAAATTACCTGGGGTAAATACTTCAATGGATTGGGATAGAAAATATCCATATGGAGACTCACTAAGAGGAATTTTTGGTGATGTATCTACTTCAACAGAAGGTATCCCTAAAGAACTAACAGAACAGTATTTATCTAAAGGATATTCAAGAAATGATAGAGTAGGTAAATCATATTTAGAATATCAATATGAAGATGTTCTAAAAGGCACTAAAAAACAAATGAAATATACAACAGATAAATCGGGCAAAGTTATAAACTCAGAGGTCATTAATCCAGGTTCAAGAGGTCATGACTTACAATTAACTATTGATATCGATTTACAGAAGAAAGTTGAATCTTTACTTGAAAAAGAAATTTCAACATTAAGAAGCCAAGGCGCTAAAGATATGGATAATGCACTTATAGTGGTTCAAAATCCTAAGAATGGTGACATATTAGCGATGGCTGGTAAACAAATTAATAAACAAGGTAAGTTAAAAGATTTTGATATTGGTAACTTTACAGCTCAGTATGCAGTAGGCTCCTCAGTTAAAGGCGGAACATTATTAGCTGGCTACCAAAACCATGCAATTAAAGTTGGAGAAACAATGGTTGATGAACCTTTAAAATTCCAAGGAGGTCTTACTAAGCGTTCATACTTTAATAAAAATGGCAGAGTCACAATAAATGATAAAGAAGCCCTAATGCACTCTTCAAACGTATATATGTTTAAAACAGCATTAAAATTAGCTGGAGACCCTTATTTCTCAGGTATGCCACTACCTAATGATATAGCGATAGCTGGACAAAAATTGCGTAAAGGATTAAATCAAGTGGGTCTAGGTGTTAAAACAGGTGTTGATTTACCTAACGAGACTCCTGGACAAATCGAACCATTGACTAATAATCCAGGTAATTACCTAGACTTGTCTATAGGACAATATGACACATATACGCCATTACAACTATCACAATACGTATCAACGATTGCTAATAATGGTTATAGAATTCAACCACATATCGGTCTTGCAATACATGAATCTACAAATAAAGATGATTTAGGTCCATTAAAACGAAAAATTAAAGGAAACGTCTTAAATAAAGTGAACAACTCCGAAAATGAAATTAAAGAAGTACAAGATGGATTTAAAATGGCGTTTAATGAGAAAGACGGTACTGGTTACGCTAGTTTCAAAAATACTGTGGTTCCTTCGGCAGGTAAAACAGGTACAGCAGAGGTATTCCAAAACGGAGAATCTAGAGTTAACTCAACATATATTGGTTATGCCCCTATTAAAGATCCTAAATTATCATTCTCTATTGTTTATACTAACCAGCCTGTACCACCACCTTGGTTAAATGGCGGAGACCTAGGCCGAGATGTTATCAACTATTATTTCAGAGACAGAGACAAAAAAGATGATAAAGATGAATCTCACTCTGACAATAAACAACAAAACGAAAGCACTAATGAAAATAGTAACGCTGATAACAATGATAATTAGATTTGATAATAAATTATTAATAAAATCTTCTTTGCAATTACTTATGTAATTGGTATAATGATAAGGTCGTATTTAGAAAAGGTAAGGAGGAATAATCATGCGCGTAAACGTTACATTAGCTTGTACTGAATGTGGAGATAGAAACTACATCTCAACTAAAAACAAAAGAAACAACCCTGAACGTATTGAAATGAAAAAATACTGTGCACGTGATAATAAACAAACTTTACACCGTGAAACTAAATAATTAGGTTTATCTAAAGTAAACTTAATCTAACTAATCAAGAAACCTCAATTATGAGGTTTCTTTTTTTATAGCTGAGAATACATCTCAACTTAATGACATCATAATTGATTAACGTTATAATATGAGGTGAACAAAGTGGGTGAAAATGTTGAGTAAAAAACATATAAGACGAGCAACAATTGAAAAACTTAAAGGTTTTAATAAAGATAAAAAAAGTATCGCAGATCAATGGTTAGCTAATGAATTATTTAATACACAAGCTTATCAAGATGCTAAATCGATAGGTTTTGTGTTATCAATGCCACATGAGGTCGACACTTATCACTTAATAGAGTCCTCTATAATGAATGATAAGAAAGTCTACGTACCTGAGACAGATTATAAAAATAAGCGTATGTCATTCAAACGCTTATTATCTCTTAATGATATTGAAAAAGATGAAAAAGGAATCTATCATGCTGTTTCAAATACTGAACATACTAATGACATGGATTTATTAGTAGTCCCAGGTGTTGCCTTTGAAGAGAATGGCTATCGTATCGGTTACGGTGGCGGTTACTATGATAAATTTTTAACTCAATTTAAAACTCGAACTGTTAGCTTGCTATATGATTTTCAACTTACTACATTTGATAAAGAATCATTCGATCAACCCGTTGATCAACTAATTATATATAACAATAATGTAGTGGAGGAATAAATGATTATCGATAAACTTTATTGGAAAACCTTATACTACTGGATTAGATATTTAAATTATGATTTGTTAAGCAGTGAAAAGGAAAATAATGAAATTTGGCTAGTACATAAAAGAAAAAAATCTGTAGTGGTTTTTAGAAGAGATGTTACTACCTCACAAGAAATCAGATTTGATAAGTCTAAAGTTAAAGAGAATTTTAACCAATTAGAACAAACTATAGGTTTTAAACCAAAGTCATTCAATTTTTATTATTTCACTGATAAAGACTTTCTAGAAGAAAAAAATAATGAGAGTCATCCTATAAAAATTCAATTTCACATTATTAGAAATGTTAAAGATATAAAAGCAATTACCCCACATTTTGTACTTTACAAAATGCTTGTAAACAACGAGGATAAAAAGACTTATTCTCACTATAAAAGAAAAGTTTTAACCAATAATCCTCTTGATAGACACATGCAAAGATTCACACCGGCTACATATGTCTTAATTATCACAAATGTAATCATATGGTTATGTATGATTTTATATCTTAATAGATTCTCAGATGTTAAATTACTAGAAGTAGGTGGGCTTGTACATTTTAATGTTGTTCATGGAGAATGGTATAGGCTTATTTCTTCGATGTTTTTACATTTTAATTTTGAACACATATTAATGAATATGCTTTCCTTATTCATTTTTGGGAAGATTGTTGAATCAATAGTGGGTTCTTGGAGAATGTTAGTTATATATTTTGTGTCAGGATTATTTGGTAATTTTGTATCCTTATCATTTAATACCTCCACAATTTCAGTAGGAGCGAGTGGGGCAATATTTGGATTAATAGGTTCAATTTTCGCAATAATGTACTTAAGTAAGACTTTTGATAGAAAAGTTATTGGCCAATTACTTATAGCCTTACTAATTTTAATATGTTTATCACTTTTCATGTCTAATATTAATATTATGGCTCACTTAGGTGGATTTATTGGTGGCCTTTTAATTACACTTATAGGATATTACTTTAATGTAAATCGTAATTTGTTTTGGATATTATTAATTGTTTTACTATTGATATTTGTTATATTACAAATCAGAATATTTACTATTAAAGAAGACAATATTTATGACAAACTTATTAAAGATCAAATGCTAGGTGGTCACTACGGAGAAGCGAGAAACGTGGTTAACCAAACATTAAATAAAAATTATGCTGATGATGAAACCTATTATTTGAGCGGTTTAATTACAGCAACTGAAGAATCGCAATCTGAGGCTATCGCAGAATGGGAAAGAGGAATAAAAAAATATCCTAATTCTGGTATACTCAATTATGAATTAGCCATCGCAAATCGCTCATTAAGTGATGACAAAAAAGCATTGAAATATGCTAAAAAAGCTGCAAAGAGCGATCCTAGTAATACAAATTATAAAAATTTACAAAAAGAGTTGAGTGAATCAAGTGACTCGAAAGATAAATAACTTTTATGATGTTTTACAGTTACTAAAAAAATATGGTTTCATCATTTACTTTAAAGATCCAGAAGATATGTATGAAATGATGTTACAAGAGGTAAAATCTTTATATAACTTTCAACTATTATCTAAAGATGAATATCTAAAATGTATTTTGATAATTAATCAGAGAAGGAATGAACATAAATGACAAATATTATTTTAGCGGCCGATATTGGCGGAACAACTTGTAAATTGGGAATTTTTGATACTCATCTAGAACAATTACATAAATGGTCAATTCATACAGATACTAGTGATCATACAGGTGAATTATTGCTGAAAAATATTTATGATTCTTTTGTAGAGAAAGTAAAAGAATTTAACTATGATTTTACTAATGTTCAAGGAGTAGGAATTGGGGTGCCCGGACCAGTTAATTTCGAAACTGGAGTAGTGAATGGTGCAGTAAACTTGCATTGGACAGGAAACGTTAATGTTAGAGAAATATTCCAAAAATATGTAGATTGCCCAGTCTATGTTGATAATGATGCAAATGTTGCAGCGTTAGGCGAAAAGCATAAAGGTGCTGGAGAAGGTTCAGATGATGTTGTTGCTATTACATTAGGTACTGGACTAGGCGGCGGTATCATTTCAAATGGAGAAATTGTACATGGTCACAATGGATCAGGAGCTGAAATCGGCCACATGCGTGCAGATTTTGATCAACGTTTTAATTGTAATTGTGGTAAAGCTGGTTGTATAGAAACTGTAGCATCCGCAACTGGGGTAGTTAATTTAGTAAATTTCTATTATCCTAAACTTACTTTTAAATCTTCAATTTTACAATTAATAAAAGATAATAAAGTAACGGCTAAAGCTGTTTTTGATGCTGCTAAAGCTGGTGATCAATTCTGTATTTTTATCACAGAAAAAGTTGCAAATTATATTGGTTATTTATGTAGCATTATAAGTGTTACTAGTAATCCTAAATATATTGTACTAGGTGGTGGCATGTCTACAGCTGGACCAATTCTAATTGAAAATATTAAAACTGAATATCGCAATTTAACATTTACTCCAGCTCAATTTGAAACAGAAATTGTACAAGCACAACTTGGAAATGATGCTGGAATCACAGGTGCCGCAGGATTAATTAAAACATATGTACTAGATAAAGAGGGTGTTAAGTAATGGCAATTGTAGATGTCGTAGTTATTCCAGTAGGAACAGAAGGTCCTAGCGTAAGCAAATATATAGCAGAAATACAAACTAAACTTAATGAATTTAAAGAAGAAGGTAAAATTGATTACCAACTAACACCAATGAACACACTTATCGAAGGTGATCTAAAGGACCTATTCGAAGTCATTCAAGCAATACATGAATTACCTTTCAACAAAGGGTTAGACAGAGTATGTACAAATATTCGAATTGATGATCGTCGCGATAAATCAAGAAAGATGAATGATAAACTCAAATCTGTTCAAAAACATTTAAATAATAGTGGTGAACAATAATGAGAATTTCAAATTTAACTTTAGGTTTAGTGGATACAAACGCATATTTCATTGAAAATGAAGAAAGTGTTATATTAATAGATCCTTCAAGTGAAAGTGATAAAATCATTAAAAAATTAAATCAAATTAATAAGCCATTGAAAGCGATTCTATTAACTCATGCTCACTACGATCACATAGGAGCTTTAGATGACATTATTTCTAAATATGACGTTCCTGTTTATATGCATCAAGAGGAATTTGATTTTTTACAAGATCCAGAAAAAAATGGTGCATCTAAATTTAAACAATATGGTATGCCTCAAGTTATAAGCTATGCTAAACCTTCAAAATTAGAAGAAGGATCAAAAGAGATTGAGGGCTTCAAATTTGACGTATTACACACTCCAGGACATTCTCCAGGTAGTTTAACTTACGTTTTTGATGAATTTGCTGTAGTGGGTGACACTTTATTTAATAATGGCATTGGTAGAACTGATCTTTATAGAGGGGACTACGAAACATTAGTTGATTCTATTAAAGATAAGATATTTGAACTTGAAGGCGATTTACCGTTATTCCCTGGTCACGGTCCATATACTACTGTTGATGATGAACAATTAAACCCTTTTTTAAATGGTTAATTAAATAAAGTAATTATTTCACCTCCTACGTTGATATATGTAGGAGGTGATTTTTTTATGAAAATGTTATTCCAAGAGATAGTTAATTATGCTATAAAGCACGCTGCAAGTGATATACATTTTATTCCTACTGAGCACCATACTTTAATTAAACTAAGAATCAACGATCAACTTATTAATTACGATACACTGGCACATGCTATTTACAAAAAGTTACTTGTTTATATGAAGTTCAAATCAGGCTTAGATGTTTCGACCCAACAGCTAGCCCAAAGTGGAAGATATACTTATAAATTGCAAAATATGTATTACTTAAGAATCTCTACACTGCCTTTATCTTTAGGTAATGAAAGTTGCGTTATAAGAATCGTACCTCAATATTTCCAACAAAGACGTGACTCATATGAATTTAAAGATTTTAAGCACTTAATGAATAAAAAACAAGGATTATTACTTTTTAGTGGTCCAACTGGCTCTGGGAAAAGCACTTTAATGTATCAAATGGTAATGCATGCCCATCAAAATTTAAATTTAAATGTTATTTCAATTGAAGATCCTGTTGAGCAATTATTAGATGGGATAACTCAAATTTCAGTTAATGAAAAGGCCGGAATAAATTATACTAACTCTATTAAAGCCATACTTAGATGTGACCCTGATGTCATTTTGATTGGAGAAATTCGTGATGCTTATATTGCTAAATGTGTTATACAAGCAAGTCTAAGTGGTCATTTAGTGCTTACAACTTTACATGCCAATGATTGTAAAGGGGCTTTACTTCGTCTACTAGAAATGGGTGTAACAGTGCAAGAATTATGTCAATCTATAAATTTAATATCTAATCAAAGACTTATCACCACACAAACTAATACGCGTGAATTAGTTTGTGAAGTAATGAACCAAAATCAAGTAGAATACTTTTTTGAGCACAATCATGAACTACCAAATAGCTTCACTAAGCTGGCTACACATCTAACTAATCTATCTAAGGAAGGGGTAATTTGTGAAGAGGTTGTTAATAAGTATACTTAAACCTAACAGAAAAAAGAATCTTACCGAAGCTCAATCCATTGAACTACTTCAACGACTAAAACATTTATTTGAACATGGATTCACATTGTATGAGAGCTTTCAATTTCTAAATTTACACTTTATTTATAGAGATAAAAACATAAGTAAAATAATAATAGAATCTATTCAAGCAGGTGGAACATGTTATGAAGTATTGAAGATGATTGGTTACCCCGAAATTATACTTACTCAAGTAAAATTTGCAGAACAGTATGGAAATTTAGAAGTTGCAATGGCAGACGCCATTGAATATATGAGAAGAAACTTGAAGGCTAAAAAGGCATTTCTAAAAACTATTCAATATCCAATAGCGCTGATAAGTATATTTCTAATCATGCTAATCGTGTTAAATATGACTGTGATACCTCAATTTCAACAATTATACGCGACTATGAATGTTCAACTATCTACTTTACAAAATATACTTACCGTTTTCGTTACAAAGTTGCCTGCTTTTGTATTATTGCTTACATTTTGTTCAATTGTGATATATATAATTATTTATAAACTCCTAAACAAAATTCCCATAAATAAAAAAATAAAATATATAGTTAAAATCCCCTTTGTCAATTCTTACTATAAAATATTCAGAACTTATCAAATATCTAATGAACTCTCTCTTTTTTATAAAAATGGTATAAGCCTTCAACATATTGTTCATATATATAGAAATGAGCAAAACAATGAATTTTTTAAATATTTAGGTGACTACTTATTAGAAAGTATTGATAAAGGGATGTCACTACCGTCTATATTAAATAGCTTAAAATGCTTTCAACCTGATCTAATCAAATTTATTGAGCAAGGGGAAAAAAGCGGAAAACTAGATATTGAATTAAAGTTATATAGCCAAATGTTACTACATCATTTTGAAGATAAAGTTCTCAAGCAAACTAAATTTATTCAACCAGTCATTTTCTTTATATTAGGTCTATTTATAGTTTCTTTATATCTTGTAATCATGTTACCTATGTTTGAACTAATGCAAACCATCAAATAGGGAGGACTCTTAATGAAAATATTAAAAAAACTAAAAAAATCTAAAGCTTTCACTTTAATTGAAATGTTACTTGTTTTATTAATTATTAGTTTATTACTTATTTTAATTATACCTAATATTGCCAAACAAACAGCACATATCCAATCTACTGGTTGTGATGCTCAAGTAAAAATGGTAAATAGTCAAATTGAAGCATATACATTAAAGCATAATCGTAACCCTAATAATATTGAAGAATTAATTGCTGAAGGTTTTATAAAAGAAGGACAGAAAAATTGTAAATCCGGACAAACTATTAGTATTTCAAATGGTGAGGCTGTTGCGAACTAAACAATATAGTGCATTCACTCTAATTGAAATGATGTTGGTCTTATTTACCATTAGCGTTTTATTAATGACAACTTTATGGTCAAGAAGTTTTATGAACGTACAAATGATTAATGAAGAACATGAAATTAAACAATTCATTACTAGACTTAATTACTTTAAATCTAAAGCAATTGCCTCTCAAAGATCGATAGCCTTAGTTTTTACAAATAATTCAAATGTTATCCAAGTTGTAGAAGAAAAAGGGAGCAAATATAAATTTAAAGTCCCTCACGGGAAAATCACTAATATTGCTAGAATTAATACGTTGAATTTCAATAGAGAAGGAAATATTAACCGTTTTGGTTCTCTAACAATTGCAATGAATAAAGCTACCTATAAAATTATTTTACATATTGAAAAAGGACGTATTAGATATGTCAAAATTTAAACTAAGAGCTTCATTATTACTCGATAGTTTATTAGGTTTACTAATCATCGGATTAATCACACTTATTTTGATACCAACACTCTCCACAATGAATAATAACTATAATAATAACTTAAAAACCATAGAAATTAAAAAGTCTATTATTACCAGCTTGTATAAATATAGTAAGGAACAACTTAAACAAGGAGTTGTAATGGATCAATATGAAATACAACTATATCAAAAGAAAATATGTGGAAAAGATAGAGACTTTAACATTAAAACATGTGTTTCATTTGAAAATTAAAGCCTTTACTTTCGTTGAAATACTCTTCGCATTATCAGTAACCTTATTATGTCTTTCTTTAACACCTAATATTATTAATCTCACTTCTTACTACCTACATTTAGCTAAAAATAATGATGATTTAGACTTTGAATTTTTTTGTAGAGATATTCTTAAAGATGTACAAACTTCCAAGTATTCGCCAAGTAAAGATAATGATTCAACAATCAAAATTAGAAAAAAGGATGAGGAAATTAGATATATCTATAATAATAAAAAAATATATAAAAATATCAATCAGAGAGGTAACATCACTCTATTAAACAATGTAGTTTCTTTCAAAATAATAAATACGAACAATAATATTTTAAAAATAAAAATAAAGCAAGGAGATACGAACTATTATAAAGAGAAAAACCTCTATTTATAGCCAAAAAGCGTTCATTAGTTTATATTTAGTAGTAATTTTTTCATTTTATTTATCAATTATATCTTTTTATATTACTCAATATGGTTTAAAATTAAAGACAATACATAACTTAGATATTTACTATAATAATGTTATTGTTAAAACATTAAAAAAGAGGTAGATTAGATTGATTAAAAGTAAAGCACCTATTATATTTGTTGGCTTCATGGGTACTGGTAAAACAACGATTGGACGATATCTTTCTGATTTACAAAATTTAAGTTATGTAGACTTAGATGAATATATCGAGAGAAATGAAAACAAATCAATTCCCGATATATTTCAGGAACATGGAGAACAAAAATTCCGTGATTTAGAATTTAAGTATTTAAAAGAGTGTTTGAATACATTCGAAATTATATCTACTGGTGGAGGAATAATCGAAAATAAAGATTCTTTGAAACTACTTAAAAATGAAAAGAGTGTTATATGGCTTGATTGTGATATCAATGTTATTTATCGACGTATAGTTAGTGATCCTCATAGACCCAATGCTAAAGATAAATCTCTAGAACAATTAAATACCTTGTATTGTTCAAGGGTTTCAAGATATAATGAAACCGCATTCATGAAGGTGAATAGCGCACTCACTGTTTCTGAAATATATGAAAAGATTTTACAAAATTTATTTTGCGATTGATCAGTATTAGAGAGAATAAAGCTAAAACATATCTACATAATAATTAATTTAAGAATATTGTAAATATTTAGCTTTATCGCCGAAGGTGCAAGTTATTTAACGAAACTCTCAGGCAAAAGGATAATACTGTAACGCGTTCCTGGATGAATTATTTTAACAGGGTAGCTCTATGCTATCCTGTTTTTTATTAAAAATAGGAGGTTTTCTAATGACAACTGAACTTAAAAAGACACCTTTATATCAAAACTACGTTGATAATGGTGCGAAAATAGTTGAATTCGGTGGATGGGCTATGCCTGTTCAATTCACTAGTATTAAAGAAGAACATAACGCTGTGAGATATGAAATTGGTCTTTTTGATGTAAGCCACATGGGAGAGATAGAAATTACTGGTAATGAAGCATTTAACTTTGTTCAGTATATTTTATCAAATGATGCTAACAATCTTACAGATACTAAAGCGATGTATACAGCTTTATGTAATGAAGAAGGTGGTATTATAGATGACTTAGTTACATACAAGTTAGCAGAAAACCACTTTTTATTAATAGTAAATGCGGCAAATACTGATAAAGATTTTAATTGGATTTCTAAGCAAAGTAGCAATTTTGATGTTAATGTGAATAATTCTTCAAATATATATGGTCAACTTGCTATTCAAGGACCAAAAGCTAGACATCTTGTGAATGAACATACTGATGTGGATGTTAGTGACATGAGTATGTTTGAATTTAAACAAGATGTGAAGTTTTTTGATAAAAATATCATTCTTTCACAATCAGGCTATACAGGGGAAGATGGTTTCGAAATCTATTGTAAATCTGAAGACACAGTAGACATTTGGAATCAATTATTAGAATATGACGTTGTTCCTTGTGGTTTAGGTGCTCGTGATACTTTACGCCTTGAGGCAGGTTTACCTCTACATGGTCAAGATTTAACAGAATCTATTACTCCTTATGAAGGAGGTATTGCTTTTGCTGCTAAACCTCTTATTGAAGAAGAATTTATTGGCAAATCTGTTCTTAAAGATCAAAAAGAAAATGGTTCCACTAAAAGAACTGTTGGATTAGAGATAATAGGTAAAGGTATTGCTAGAACAGGTTACGAAGTATTTGATTTAGAAGGTAACCACATTGGAGAGGTAACATCCGGAACTCAATCTCCCTCTTCAGGTAAATCTATCGCACTAGCTATTATAAATAGAGATGCATTCGAAATGGGTAAAGAAGTGCTTATACAAGTTCGTAAGCGCCAAGTTAAAGCAAAAATTGTTAAGAAAAATCAAATTACTAAATAATACGGAGGGGTGTAAATAGTGAGTCATCGTTATATACCTTTAACAGATCAAGATAAACAAGAAATGCTAGATACTATTGGAGCAAAATCAATTTCAGAATTATTTGGTGATGTCCCAGCCGATATTTTATTAGATCGAAATTTAAATATTGCTAAGGGAGAGGCAGAAACTAGTTTAGTAAGAAGACTTAATCTTCTTGCCAATAGAAATATCACAAAAGAAACTCACGCTTCATTTTTAGGTGCTGGTGTATATGATCATTATGCTCCTGCAGTTGTAGATGCCATGATTTCTAGATCAGAATTTTATACTGCGTACACACCTTATCAACCTGAGATTTCTCAAGGTGAGTTACAAGCAATTTTTGAATTTCAAACTTTAATCTGTGAACTATCAGATATGGATGTTGCAAATTCATCTATGTATGATGGTATGACTAGTTTTGCTGAAGCTTGTATTTTAGCTTTCAGTCAGACTAAAAAGAATAAAGTTGTTGTTTCAAAAGGTTTACACTATCAAGCTTTACAAGTTTTACATACTTACGCTAAAACACGTAAAGAGTTTGAAGTAGTTGAAATCGATTTAAATGGAACAATAACTGATTTACAAAAATTAGAACAAGCAATTGATGATGATACTGCCGCAGTTGCAGTACAATATCCAAATTTTTATGGTTCAATTGAAGATCTTGAAAAAATAAATAGTTTTATTGCAGATAAAAAAGCATTATTTATAGTATATGCTAACCCTCTAGCTTTAGGTCTTTTAACACCACCAGGTACTTTTGGAGCGGATATAGTTGTTGGAGATACTCAACCGTTCGGTATACCAACACAATTTGGTGGACCTCATTGCGGCTATTTTGCTACAACTAAAAAGTTAATGCGTAAAGTACCTGGACGTTTAGTAGGTCAAACTCAGGATGATGAAGGCAATCGTGGATTTGTACTAACTTTACAAGCTAGAGAGCAGCATATTAGAAGAGATAAAGCGACTTCAAATATATGTTCTAACCAAGCACTTAATGCACTTGCATCTTCAATTGCTATGTCAGCTCTTGGTAAACAAGGTATATATGATATTGCTGTTCAAAATTTAAAACATGCTAATTATGCTAAACAACTATTTAAACATAAAGGCTTTGAGGTATTAGATGGTAATTCATTTAATGAATTTGTAGTTAAATTTGATGAACCTATTAAAGAAGTAAATTTAAAATTAGCTGACCAAGGTATTATTGGTGGTTTTGATTTAAGTGAAGTTTCTGATGACTTCAACAATCATATGCTAGTTGCCGTAACTGAATTAAGAACTAAAGAAGAAATTGATAATTTTGTTCAGAAAGCTGGTGAATTAAATGGTTAGTAAATCAAGTCCATTAATCTTTGAAAGATCCAAAAAAGGTAGATATGCGTATTCTTTACCTCAAAGTGATATTGAGGACATTACAATTTCCTCTGTATTAGATGACAAATATATTCGTAAAGATAAAGCCGAGTTTCCTGAGGTAGCTGAACTAGATTTAGTTCGACATTACACAGAACTCTCCAATAAAAATTTTGGTGTAGACACTGGTTTTTATCCATTGGGATCATGCACGATGAAATATAATCCTAAAGTTAATGAAAAAGTTGCTAGAATACCTGGATTTAGTGAATCTCATCCATTGCAAGAGGAAGAACACATTCAAGGTTCACTTGAAATTATTTATAGTTTGCAAGAAGAGCTAAAAGAAATTACAGGTATGGATGAAGTAACACTTCAACCAGCAGCAGGCGCGCACGGTGAATGGACAGCTCTCATGATTTTCAAAGCTTATCATGAGAATAATGGACAAGGACATAGAGATGAGGTTATTGTACCTGATTCTGCTCACGGTACAAACCCTGCTTCAGCCTCATTTGCCGGATTTAAATCAGTCACTGTTAAATCTAATGAGCGCGGAGAAGTAGATATTGATGATTTAAGAAGAGTTGTAAATGAGAATACAGCTGCTATCATGCTAACTAATCCAAATACATTAGGTATATTTGAGAAGAATATTATGGAAATTAGAGAAATCGTTCATGAAGCTGGTGGTCTACTTTATTACGATGGCGCAAATTTAAACGCAATAATGGATAAAGTTAGACCTGGAGACATGGGCTTTGATGCAGTTCATCTGAACTTACACAAAACGTTTACTGGACCTCATGGTGGCGGTGGCCCTGGTTCAGGACCAGTAGGTGTGGTAAAAGAGTTATCTAGCTACTTACCTAAGCCGATGGTCATTAAAGATGGCGAGTTCTATAAGTATGATAATAACATTGAAAACTCAATTGGAAGAGTTAAACCATTCTATGGTAACTTTGGTATTTATTTAAGAGCCTATACGTATATTAGAACTATGGGTGCTGAAGGACTTAAAGAAGTTTCAGAGGCTGCTGTGCTGAATGCTAATTATATTAAAGCACGTCTAAAAGACCATTTCGAAATCCCATATGACCAATATTGTAAACATGAGTTTGTTTTGAGCGGAACGAAACAAAAACAATTTGGCGTCCGTACATTAGATATGGCAAAAAGACTTTTAGATTTTGGAGTTCATCCTCCGACTATTTATTTCCCACTTAATGTTGAAGAGGGAATGATGATCGAACCTACAGAAACTGAATCTAAAGAAACATTAGATCATTTTGTAGATTCACTAATACAAATTTCTAATGAAGCGAAAGATAATCCTGATGTAGTGCTTGAAGCACCGCACACAACCATTATAGATAGATTAGACGAAACAACTGCAGCACGTAAGCCAATTCTTAAATTCGAAGATTTAAAACAAGAAAAAACAATTGAACATTAATATTGAAAATTAATTATACTTAAAATAGTAAAGCTCAATGATGTTTAAGCTATAATACATCATTGAGCTTTTTTCTCTTATTAAGCTAAATAACTTATTTTTCAAAAGATTATCTTTAAAGCCTAAATATTATTTTTTACTGCAATAATAAATACCCTTAAAAAGTTATAATTCAAATTACAACATTTCAAGGGTGAAAGTTACTAGGCGAAACGATATGGTCGTAAAATTATTTCTTAGATTTAATTTTACCTGTCCATTTTTTGTATCCGCCTTTAAGCATGTATAAATCTTTATAGCCATTTTTTCTTAATATACGAGCAGCACGATAACTCGCTATTCCATTAGCATCACACAAATAAATTGGTTGGTCTTTTCTTAAACCTTGGTAACGTTGTTTAAAAGTTGTGATTGGAATGTTACGCGCACCATTAATATGACCATAATCATAATCCACTTTTTCTCTAACATCTATAACTTGAGCTTTTCTCAAGCCTTTGTGGAATTCATTTTGGTCTAATTCTTTAACAGCTCGTTTATTAAGAATTTGTTGGATGACCATATACGCAATGATAATCACGATGATTCCAATTGCAATGTACAAAGAGATACCCATCTTGCATCCTCCCTAATTAACCGATATTATAATTATAAGACTGTTAGGACAATTTATCAAAATATTTTTTCGGGTTAGTTTATGTTTAAATCATATAAACTAGATATATACAAATATACTTAATAGTTAAGTCTTTAAACATTTTGTTAGGGGTTTTTTTATGACTGAAACTTGGAACTTTATTAATACAGGAAGTCAAGATCCATATTATAATATGGCTATGGATGAAGCATTACTTAATTTTGTTTCTAGAGGAGAGATTGATCCTGTTATAAGATTTTATACGTGGAATCCTGCGACACTTTCCATTGGATATTTTCAAAGATTACAAAAAGAAATAGATATTGAAAAGGTTAATGAAAAAGGATTCGGTTTAGTTCGACGTCAAACAGGGGGGAGAGGCGTCTTACATGATAAAGAATTAACTTATAGCGTGATAGTTCCTGAGTCCCATCCAAATATGCCTTCAACAATTACAGAAGCCTATAGAGTGATTTCTCAAGGTTTATTAGAAGGGTTTAAAAATTTAGGGTTTGAGACATACTTTGCCGTTCCTCGTTCAAAGGAAGAGCGAGAAAAGTTAAAACAACCTAGAAGTTCAGTATGTTTTGATGCTCCGAGTTGGTATGAATTAGTCGTTGAAGGTAGAAAGATAGCAGGAAGTGCTCAAACAAGACAAAAAGGCGTCATTTTACAACATGGTTCAATTTTACAAGATATTGATATTGATGAACTATTTGATATGTTTATTTTCAAAAATGATAGACTTAAAGCTAAAATGAAGGAAGCTTTCGTTGAAAAAGCAGTGGCAATTAATGACATTTCTGACACTCATATTACTTTAAGTGAAATGGAAAAAGCCTTTGAAGAAGGGTTCAAGACTGGATTAAATATTGAGTTCAAACCTTTAGAATTATCAGAACAACAGCTTGCTGAGGTAAAAGAACTTGAAGAAAAATATCGTTCTGACGATTGGATGTTTCGTAAATAATATAAAAATAGCATTGAAGTATGCGAATTAAACTTGACTTCAATGCTATTTTTGTTTAATGCTTTCTATTTTTTCGTTTGTACTTTCGAGCAGCTCTCTTATACTTCCTTTGATCTTCAGTTAAGAAAAAGAAATAATAAATGAGATAAATGATTAAAGCTACTACTGCAAAACTTATTAAAGTCTTAATTATTGAAAAAAGAAATTCATCTAAATTCATTATTAATCCAAAAGCAGCAATAGCCAATATAATATAAAAGATGATATAACGCATCTAAAAACTCCTATTAACTACTAATATTTGAACTTACGGTAGTAAGTTTTTGTTGACCTTTTTTAATTTGTTTAGCGTCTTTTGATTGATAGCCGTTTCTAATTTTATTCATCGCACCTGATAAATCTTTATCAAATTTGCTAATCTCTTTTCTTTTCTGTTTATCTTCTTCAGAATTAGAATCATTGTCAACCGAACTTTTATAAGTTGAAAAAGCTTCATTAATTTTATTCGTAATTTTATCTAACTTATCTTGAATATCTTTTTTACCTTTGTTCTTTGTAACATCTGCCTCTATATTCTTATAATCTCCTATAGCCTCAGCTACTTTATCATAATAATTGGACGATGCTTTTAAATTTTTGATTTTCAATTTGTTAGAGGATGTCTTTTTACTATTTTCTTTATCTTGTTTTAATCCAGCAATTTTTGATTTTTGGTTACTTATATCTTGATTAAGTTGCTGTATATCTAACTTAAGTTGGTGATTATCATCTCGTAATTTAGTAGTCTTATCCTCTAATGGAGCCAAGTTTTGACTTCCACAACCTGCTAACAAACAAGATGCTCCTAGCACTAATATAAATTTTTTCATTGTATTCTCCCTAAACCAAAAACTATTATAATCGTTATTAATTATGCTATCATTTTAATGTATAAAATAAAAATGTACAAACGTTATCATTAGGAGTGATGCAAATGAATAAATTAAAACAAGTTCATGAAATCTTGGAGCATAAACGTTTGGATGCACTTATTGTTCTATCTGATTTTAATCGAAGATATCTTTCAGGATTCACGGGAACAAGTGGCGCTTTGATAATAACCCCTGATAAAAATTATCTTGTAACTGATTTTAGATATATTGAACAAGCGACTAATCAAGCAACTGAATTTGAAATTATTAATCGTCAAAGTGGGTTAATTTCAGAAATAAAACAAATATTAGAAAGTAAAAAGTTAACGAATGTCGGTTTTGAAGGACACTTTATTAGTTATGATACATATGTTGAACTTAATAAAGGTATAATTACTTTGATTAGTATAAGGGATTCTATTGATAAGATAAGAGAAGTGAAAAATAAAGAAGAAATTCAACTTATAAAAAAAGCAGCAGAAATTGTGGATAAAACATATGAATATATTTTATCAATAGCAAAAGTGGGTATGAGTGAAAGAGAAATCAAAGCGCGCCTAGAAAGTAAAATGTTAGAATTAGGTGCCGATGGTCCATCTTTTGATACAATTGTAGCATCAGGTTATAGAGGCGCATTACCTCACGGAGTAGCTAGTGACAAACGCATCGAAAAAGGTGATATGATTACTTTAGATTTTGGAGCGTACTATCGTGGTTATTGTTCCGATATAACGCGTACTTTCGCTATAGGTGAACCTGATCCAAAGATGAAAGAAATATATGAAATCGTGCTACAATCTCAAATTAAGGCAATCGAAGAAATAAAACCTGGTATGACTGTTCAACAAGCTGACGCTTTATCAAGAGATTATATCGAGTCTCATGGTTATGGAAAGGAATTTGGTCATTCTCTTGGACATGGTATAGGTTTAGATATTCATGAAGGACCATTGCTATCTAAGAATAGCGAAGGTGAATTGAAAGTTAATAATTGTGTAACAATTGAACCAGGTATATATGTCGATGGACTTGGTGGCGTTAGAATAGAAGACGATATATTAATCACAGAAAATGGCTGTGATGTCTTTACTAAATGCACAAAAGACCTTATTATTTTAGAGTAAGCGCGTATAATTGAGGAGGAGACTGAATGATTTCAGTAAATGATTTTAAAACAGGCTTAACAATTTCTGTAGATAATGGAATTTGGAAAGTTATTGATTTCCAACACGTAAAACCAGGAAAAGGTTCTGCATTTGTTCGTTCTAAATTAAGAAACTTAAGAACAGGTGCTATCCAAGAAAAAACATTCCGAGCAGGAGAGAAAGTTGAACAGGCGATGATTGAAAACCGTCGCATGCAATATTTATATGCTGATGGAGATAATCATATTTTCATGGATAATGAAACTTTCGATCAAATCGAATTACCTGGTGATTATTTAAAAGATGAATTAAACTATTTAAAAGCAAATATGGAAGTTCAAGTTCAATCATATGAAGGAGAAATTATTGGAGTTGAATTACCTAAAACAGTTGAATTAGAAGTAACTGAAACTGAACCAGGTATTAAAGGTGATACAGCAACAGGCGCAACAAAATCTGCTACTGTAGAAACTGGATATACTTTAAATGTGCCTTTATTCGTTAATGAAGGAGATATTTTAGTAATTAATACAGGCGACGGAAGTTACATTTCTAGAGGCTAGACAAATTATACTTATTAACTATCCCCCCTTAAAGTGTACATTGAAATTGGTGTGCATTCTTAAGGGGGTTAATATTTTTTGGACTTTTACTTCAATAAAAGTAACATAAAATCAAAATTTATCCACCACTGAACATTTTAATTCATGTAGTAGTTTAATTTAACTTAGAATTATTAATCTGAACCACTATTTACCCAACCTCAGAATCATTTTGATAAGCATTCAAACGTCTTCGCATCATTATCGCTACAAAACTTACTAGAAAATATAATGGCATCTATATTTGAGTATATTTCTTGATTTAATTAATAATTATTACTAAACCCGTTTGTTGCAATTTTTGTTTTTTAAATTATTAGTTACTAAGCCTGTTATCTATGTTTCATCATATGAACATGCTTGAATTGAGTGAATGACTCAAGTAAAATAGACGGGTAGATGAAAACAAACCTAAGGAGTCAGTACGAAATGAACTTTAAAGAAATAAAAGAATTAATTGAAATTCTTGATCAATCTAATTTAACTGAAATTAACATTGAGGATAACAAAGGTAGCGTTGTTAATCTTAAAAAAGAGAAAGAAACTGAAATCATTACACCTCAAGTAGCTCAACAACCTGCACAACAGATTTCTCAACCACAAGCAGCGCCACAACCTCAATCAACTACTCAATCAGGGGAAGAAACTCAAGAATCTGCTAGTGATAATTACGAAACGATTAATGCGCCAATGGTTGGTACATTCTATAAATCACCTTCGCCAGAGGAAGATGCTTATGTTCAAGTAGGGGATAAAGTTTCAAACGACACAACTGTATGTATTCTTGAAGCAATGAAATTATTTAATGAGATACAAGCTGAAACATCAGGTGAGATCGTGGAAATCTTAGTAGAAGACGGACAAATGGTAGAGTATGGCCAGCCGTTATTTAAGGTGAAATAATGAATAAGATATTAATCGCAAACCGTGGGGAGATAGCTGTTAGAATAATCAGAGCTGCTCACGATTTAGGTATCCAAACAGTAGCTATTTATTCTGAAGGGGACAAAGATGCATTACATACTCAAATTGCTGATGAAGCATATTGCGTCGGTCCAACTTTATCTAAGGACTCTTATTTGAACATACCTAATATATTATCTATTGCGACTTCTACTGGTTGTGACGGAGTACATCCTGGTTATGGATTTTTAGCTGAAAATGGCGACTTTGCAGAATTATGTGAAGCATGTCAACTTAAATTCATTGGTCCAAGTTATGAATCTATTCAAAAAATGGGAATTAAAGACGTAGCTAAAGCAGAAATGATTAAAGCTAATGTACCTGTCGTACCTGGTAGTGAAGGACTTATCCAAAGTATCGATGATGCTAAGAAAGTAGCTAAAAAAATTGGTTATCCTGTAATAATTAAAGCTACTGCAGGTGGTGGCGGAAAAGGTATTCGTGTTGCACGTGACGAGAAAGAGCTTGAAACAGGTATTCGTATGACTCAACAAGAAGCAGAAACTGCCTTTGGTAACGGTGGTTTATACCTAGAGAAGTTTATCGAGAACTTTAGACATATTGAGATTCAAATTGTCGGAGATAGTTATGGTAATGTCATACATTTAGGTGAGCGTGATTGTACGATTCAACGTAGAATGCAAAAATTAGTTGAGGAAGCGCCTTCTCCCATTTTAAGTGAAGAAAAACGTCAAGAAATGGGAAATGCGGCTGTTAGAGCAGCTAAAGCAGTTAACTATGAGAACGCTGGTACGATAGAATTCATTTACGATCTTGATGATGATAATTTCTATTTCATGGAAATGAACACTCGTATTCAAGTAGAACATCCTGTTACTGAAATGGTCACTGGTGTGGATTTAGTTAAATTACAACTTAAAGTAGCTATGGGTGAAGCTTTACCATTCAAACAAGAGGATATTTCAATTAATGGCCACGCTATAGAATTCCGTATAAATGCTGAGAATCCATATAAAGACTTTATGCCTTCACCAGGTAAGATTACTCAATATTTAGCACCAGGCGGTTTTGGAGTGAGAATAGAATCAGCATGTTATACTAATTATACAATCCCTCCATATTATGATTCTATGGTAGCTAAACTTATTGTACATGAACCTACTAGGGATGAAGCCATTATGACTGGTATTCGTTCACTAAGTGAGTATCTTGTATTAGGAATAGATACTACTATTCCGTTCCAACTTAGACTACTAAATAATGAAATCTTTAGAAGTGGTGAATTTAATACAAAATTCTTAGAAAAATACAATATTATGGATGATGATCAATAGGAGGTTATCGGATGGTCAATGTAGCAGATTATTCTCAATCGAATTTAGGTAAAATTGAAATTGCGCCAGAAGTTTTATCTGTTATTGCTAGTATTGCCACGTCAGAAATCGATGGAATCACAGGCCATTTTGCTGAATTAAGCAAGACGAATTTAGAGAAAATTAGTCGGAAAAACCTCTATAGAGATGTAAAAATTGAGGCTAAAGATGATGGTATATACATTGATATTTATTGTGCTTTAAAGCACGGAGTAAATATTTCTAAAACAGCCAATAATATTCAATCTGCAATTTTTAATTCAATAACAACTATGACAGCAATTGAACCAAAACAAATTAACATTCATATTACACAAATTATAGTAGAAAAATAAATAATACAAAGTAGAGGTATTATAGAAGTAGCATTTATTAGAATTCTAATTCAAAATAAAGCGTCACTTATAAATGTAGTACATTCTATGATATTCCTACTGGTTAGACTGATTTGAATTAAAAAAAATTAAAAAAATTTTAATTCAGTCATTTTCACCAATATGCTAATTATGGCTGAGACAATGTTTTATGTTTCAGCCTCATTAATTATATAAATACGTTTGAAGGAGTAAAATATGAGTCGTAAAGAATCAAGAATTCAAGCTTTTCAAACTTTATTTCAATTAGAAATGAAAGAATCTGATTTAAGTATCACTGAAGCAATCAACTTTATAAAAGATGATTATCCAGATTTAGACTTTGATTTTATTAACTGGTTAGTTACAGGAGTAAAAGATCATGAAGCTGTATTAGATGAGAAGTTTAAACCATATTTAAAAGATTGGTCAATTGAACGTTTACTAAAATCTGACCGTATTATCTTAAGAATGGCTACATTTGAAATGTTACACAGTGACACTCCTGAAAAAGTTATCATCAATGAAGCTGTTGAACTTACTAAACAATTTAGTGATGATGGTCACTATAAATTTATTAATGGTGTTTTAAGTAATATAAATAATTAAAATGAGTGATATGTATGACTGAATATTTAAGTGTTACTACTTTAACTAAATACATTAAATATAAATTTGATCAAGATCCTCATTTGCAATCTGTTTTAATAAAGGGAGAATTATCAAACTTTAAGAAACATTCAAGCGGACACTTATACTTTAACGTTAAAGATAAAGAGAGTGTGATTAGCGCTATGATGTTTAAAGGTAATGCTTCTAAATTAGGCTTTGAACCTAAAGAAGGTGATGAAGTTCTACTCGAAGCTCGTGTCTCCGTTTATGAAAGAAGGGGCAACTATCAAATTTATGTAAATAAGATGCAACTTGACGGAATTGGAAATTTATATCAAAAGTTAGAAGAACTTAAGAAGAAACTTACAAAAGAAGGTTATTTCGATAGCAGCGTTAAGAAACCTATATCCAAATTTCCCAAAAGAATTGCGGTCCTAACAGCTAGTACTGGTGCTGCAATTAGAGATATTCATTCAACAATTAACAGTCGATATCCTTTAGTTGAACAGATACACATCAGTACATTGGTACAAGGTACGCAAGCAAAACAAGATATTATAGAGAAAATTGAACATGCTGACACACTTGATGTAGACACCATCATAGTTGGGCGTGGTGGTGGTTCTATTGAAGATTTATGGAACTTTAATGAGGAAGAAGTAGTTAAAGCAATATATAGTTGTAATACACCAATTATTTCAGCTGTGGGACACGAAACTGACTTTACTTTAAGTGATTTTGTAGCTGATGTTAGAGCAGCTACTCCTACACAAGCAGCTGTAATCGCAACACCCGACCAATATGAATTAATGCAACAAATTAAACAATATCAATTTTCATTAACTAGGTTTATTAAACAATATATCGAACAACAGAAGAAACAATTAAATCATCTAAATTCTTATTATAAATTTAAGCAACCTTCACTATTGTATGATCAACAAATTCAAAAGCGTGATGACCTTGAAAAACAACTTAAGCAATTGATGTCGACATATCTTGAAAAGCATACTCAAAACCTCAAGCTATTGAAACAACATTTCAATTTAAAAACACTCAATAACAACATTTCTCAAGATAAAATGCATGTGTCCCAATATCGTGAACGTATGACTCAAGCAATAACAAATGAATTATCAAAATTACAAACAGATTTAAAAAATAAAATTGAAAATCTAAATAATTTGAGTCCTACTAATACAATGTTACGTGGCTATGCAATTGTAAATAAGGATGATAAAGTAGTTACAAGTACACATGATATTACTGAGAATGATACAATCACTTTAACAATGAAAGATGGCAACGTTGATGCTACTGTAAAGAAAGTAAGGTGTAATGATGAGTAAAGAAAAGCAAAGCTTTGAAGAAATGATGCAAGAACTAGAAAATATCGTACAAAAATTAGATAATGAAACAGTTTCATTAGAGGAATCACTAGACTTATATCAAAGAGGAATGAAATTATCAACTGCTTGTGATACAACTTTAAAAGATGCAGAGAAAAAAGTGAACAAATTAATGCAAGAAGAAGCTGAGGAACAAGAAAATGAAGAAGCTAACAATGAGTAATTTAATCGAAGAAGTTAATACTAATCTTAAGCAGGCAATTCCTGAATCTCATCTAAATACCGATTTAGAAGAGAGCATGATGTACTCACTTCAGGCCGGAGGAAAAAGAATTCGACCTGTATTATTATTACTTACTTTAAATATGCTAAATGAAAATTATCATAAAGGACTTCAAAGTGCTTTAGCTTTAGAAATGATTCATACATACTCACTCATTCATGACGATTTACCTGCAATGGATGATGACGATTACCGTCGTGGTAAACTAACTAATCACAAAGTCTATGGTGAATGGAAAGCAATATTAGCTGGAGATGCACTTTTAACAAAGGCATTTGAATTAGTCTCAAATGACGATTTAATTGAAGATAATGTTAAAGTAAAAGTCTTACAACGATTATCTAAAGCAAGCGGACACATCGGTATGGTTGGCGGACAAACATTAGATATGCAAAGCGAAAATCAAACAGTTGATTTAAAAACTTTAGAGTCTATTCATAAAGCTAAGACAGGTGCTCTTCTTACTTTTGCAGTAATGGCTGCTGTAGATATTGCTCAAGTAGATCAGAAGACGTCTCACAATCTAAATGAATTCAGCGAACATTTAGGACTTATGTTTCAGATTAAAGACGATTTATTAGATGTTTATGGCGATGAGAAAAAAATAGGTAAAGCGGTAGGTAGTGATGAATCGAATAATAAAAGTACTTATGTTTCCTTATTAGGTAAAGAGGGTGCTGAAGACAAACTGGAATATCATAAGAATCAAGCTTTGGAATGTCTGAATAATATATCTTCACAATATCAAACTTCAGAATTAATAAAAATTGTTGATTTATTTTACAATAGAGATCATTAAATTTAATAAAGATATTTAGATTTTAATTTATAGCCTATAAATGGATGAGTTCTAGTTCATTTATAGGCTAAATTTTAGATTTGTTTTAGCTATTATATTTTCATTTTGAAATCTTAGATACAAATCCTTATTATTTGATATATATTTTGTTTTCCATATACAAAAAATATTCATTCTCTAATTTTTATTCAATTAATTAATTTATCATGTTAAAGTTTGGATTTTTATAATAAATGCCTTTATCATGCCAAAGATAAAAAATAATAATGTTAAAGTTAAATAGTGTTTAGTAGTAGTTACGAGTCGCTTGTGTTAAAATCATTGTATAAATATTCGTAACTAGAGGTGTTTATTGTGCCAAAAAAATCAGTTAGACATATAAAAATTAGAGAAATTATTTCGAACGAACAAATAGAGACACAAGATGAATTGGTAAAACGATTAAATGAATATGATTTAAACGTGACACAAGCAACAGTTTCAAGAGATATAAAAGAATTACAATTAATTAAAGTTCCCGCACCTTCAGGTCAATATGTTTATAGTTTACCGAATGATAGAAAATATCATCCTTTAGAAAAATTAGGACGATATTTAATGGATTCTTTTGTAAATATAGAGGGAACTGGAAACTTACTTGTACTTAAAACACTTCCAGGTAACGCACAATCAATTGGAGCTATACTTGATCAAATTGATTGGGATGAAGTACTTGGTACCATTTGTGGCGATGATACATGTCTACTTATTTGTAGAAATGAAGAAGCAAGTGAAGAGATAAAAACTAGAATTTTTAATTTATTATAAGGATGCGATGAATTTATGTTACAAACCTTATCAATAAAACAGTTTGCTATCATTGATAAACTTGAAATACAATTTTCAGATGGATTAACAGTCCTAAGTGGCGAAACAGGCTCAGGTAAATCTATCATCATTGATGCAATTGGACAGCTAATAGGAATGCGCGCTTCTTCTGATTATGTGCGTCATGGCGAGAAAAAAGCTATCATTGAAGGTATATTCGATATAGATGAAAGCAAAGATGCAATATCTATTCTAGAAGATTTATCCATTGATATTGATGAAGACTTTTTATTAGTTAAGAGAGAAATCTTTAGTTCTGGTAAAAGCATTTGTCGTATCAATAATCAAATTGTCACACTTCAAGATTTAAGAAAAGTGATGCAAGAATTATTAGATATTCATGGCCAACATGAAACTCAATCATTACTCAAGCAAAAATATCATCTTCAATTACTCGATGATTATGCAGAAAATCAATATTCTGATTTGCTACAACAATATAAAAATATTTTCAATCAATATAAAGATAAAAGAAAAGAATTAGAAGATTTGGAATCAGCCGATCAAGCATTGCTACAGCGTCTTGATTTGATGAAATTTCAATTCGAAGAACTTACAGAAGCTTCTTTAAAAGAAGATGAAGTAGAACAACTAGAAGTTGATATTAAACGTATTCAGAATTCTGAAAAATTGAGCCTAGCATTGAATAATGCGCATCAAGTACTAACAGATGAGAATGCTATTCCGGATCGATTATACGAATTAAGTAATCATCTTCAATCTATCAATGATATTGTTCCTGAAAAATACGAAAAATTGAAAGAAGATATTGACCAATTCTACTATGTTCTTGAAGACGCAAAACATGATATATATGATGAAATGGCAAACACCGAATTTGATGAACAAGTATTAAATGAACTTGAATCAAGGATGAATCTTTTAAATAACCTAAAACGAAAATATGGAAAAGATGTTCCTGAACTCATTGCTTATCAAAGTAAGTTAGAGAATGAGATTAATAAAATTGAAAACTATGAACAAAGTTCATCACAATTAAGAGAAGAAATTAACCAACTTTATCAAGAAGTAATTGATATAGGTAAAGCATTATCAAAAGAACGGCGACGCGTCGCTAGGGAATTACGTGACCATATTGTTTCTGAAATTCAAAATTTACAAATGAAAGATGCAAATTTAGAAATATCTTTCAAACCTCTTGATGAACCTAACTACGAAGGAATCGAATTTGTAGAATTTTTAATTAGCCCTAATAAAGGAGAGCCTTTAAAAAGCTTGAATAAAATTGCTTCAGGAGGGGAATTATCTCGAATAATGCTTGCATTAAAAAGCATATTTGTTAAATCACGTGGCCAAACAGCAATTCTATTTGATGAAGTGGATTCAGGTGTTTCTGGACAGGCAGCACAGAAAATGGCTGAAAAAATGAGAGACATAGCTCAATTCATACAAGTCATATGTATTTCTCATTTACCTCAAGTTGCTTCAATGAGTGATCATCATCTTCTAATAAGTAAAGCCTCACATGATGACAGGACAACTACTCAAGTTAAAGAGTTATTAGATGACGATAGAATTAACGAGGTAGCGCGAATGATTTCCGGAGCTAGTGTTACTGATTTAACAAGAGAAAACGCTAAAGAAATGATTGCTCAAAATCACAGAGATTAATCTTTATCCATTTTAGTAGTAGCACATTCAAAATTTTTCTCAAAAAGAGTATAATGAATCGATTCTTAAAGATTTGTCATTAATTTTTAAATTTAATAACTATCCGAATTGATGTAAAATAGGAAAGTATTAATTTATAAGAACATCTTGAATTACATCACCTTTAGTTCAATATGTAATTCAATATTAAAATAAGTAATTTTATTAGAGGACTAAGATGTCTTGATTATAAATGTCAGACATATTTAGTCTTCTAAATATTTAAGGAGTAAGACCATGTCAGAAAAACAATATGATTTAGTCGTCCTTGGTGGAGGAACTGCTGGTTATGTAGCTGCTATCAGAGCTTCGCAATTAGGTAAGAAAGTAGCAATAGTTGAAAAATCTTTATTAGGTGGCACATGTTTACATAAAGGGTGTATACCTACTAAATCTTTATTAAAATCTGCTGAAATACATCATACTATTAAAAATGCTAGTACTTTTGGTATTGATGTAAGTAATTTTAATGTTAATTTTGAAAATATTTTAAAACGTAAAAATGATATTGTGAATCAAATGCATACAGGAGTAAACCAGTTAATGCAACACCATCACATAGATATATATAATGGAACTGGTAGAATATTAGGAACATCTATATTTTCACCTCAAAGTGGTACGATTTCAGTGGAATACGAAGATGGTGAGTCTGATTTAATACCAAATCAATTTGTATTAATTGCTACTGGCTCTACACCGAAATTATTACCATTTATTGAATTTGATCATGAACGTATTTTATCAAGTGACGATATCCTTTCAATTGAGTCTTTACCAGAACATTTGGCGATTATAGGTGGTGGTGTCATCGGATTAGAATTTGCTTCACTAATGAATGACCTAGGAACTTCAGTTACTGTTATCGAAGCAAATGACCGTATTTTACCAACTGAAAGTACTCAAATCGCTTCATCATTAAAAAAAGAATTATCTCATAGAGGTGTAACTTTCTACGAGAATATCCAATTAGATGAAAATAGTATTAAAAAAGATGATGATAGTGTTACAATTTATTTTGAAAATAATGCAATTAAAGTAGATAAAGTTTTAATATCTGTTGGTAGAACACCAAATACACAAGATATTGGTCTTAATAATACAAAAATCAAAACAAATAAAGCAGGACATATTATCACTAATGAATATCAACAAACTGAAGATAAGCATATTTATGCTGCAGGAGATTGCATAGGTAAACTTCAGCTTGCTCATGTAGGTTCAAAAGAAGGTTTAGTTGCAGTTGAACACATGTTTGATGGGCGTCCTATACCCGTTAATTATGACCTGGTACCAAAATGTGTTTACACATATCCAGAAATCGCTTCAATTGGTAAAAATATTGAAGAAGCCAAAGCTCAAAACATTAAAGCGCGTGCTTATAAAGTATCATTTAAAGCAATTGGGAAAGCGATGATTGATGATATTGGTGAGCAAAATGGTTTTTGCGAAGTGATTATTAATAAAGAAAATGATGAAATCATTGGTCTTAACATGATTGGACCTCATGTAACTGAATTGATTAATGAAGTTTCATTATTGCAATTTATGAATGGCTCATCTTTAGAACTTGGATTAACTACCCATGCTCATCCATCTTTATCTGAAGTTTTGATGGAATTAGGATTAAAAGTTGAAGGTAGAGCGATTCACGTATAGTAGGAGGTAAAATAATGATTGATTATAAGTCAGCAGGCCTTACTGAAGAAGACCTCAAGATGATGTATAAATGGATGGACTTAGGAAGAAAGGTAGACGAGAGATTATGGCTTCTTAACCGCGCAGGTAAAATTCCTTTCGTTGTAAGTGGTCAAGGACAGGAAGCCACTCAAATTGGTATGGCATACGCTATGGAAGAAGGGGATATTTCTTCTCCATATTATCGTGACTTAGCATTTGTTACATATATGGGTATAACACCCTTAGACACGATGTTATCTGCTTTCGGTAAAAGAGATGATATCAATTCCGGCGGTAAACAGATGCCATCTCACTTTAGTCATAAAGATAAAGGCATCTTATCTCAGAGTTCACCAGTAGCAACTCAGATTCCGCATTCAGTAGGTGCTGCCCTTGCATTAAAAATGGATAATAAACAAAATATTGCTACCGCAACTGTTGGGGAAGGAAGTTCAAATCAAGGCGACTTCCATGAAGGTCTTAACTTTGCAGGTGTGCACGATTTACCTTTTGTCTGCGTGATTATTAATAATAAATATGCTATATCAGTACCAGATTCATTACAATACGCTGCTGAAAAACTCTCTGATCGTGCTTTAGGTTATGGTATGTATGGTGAACAAGTAGATGGAAATGATCCTATTGCTGTTTATAAAGCTATGAAAGAAGCACGAAATCGTGCTTTAAATGGAGAAGGCGCTACTTTAATAGAAGCTGTTACTTCTCGAATGACACCACATTCTTCAGATGACGATGATAAATATCGTACTCAAGAAGAACGTGATAGTCTTAAAGAAGGAGACTGTAATATTAAATTTAAATCCTTCTTACTTGAAAATGAGATTATAGATGAACAATGGCTTTCTGATTTAGAACAAGAACACAAAGAATTAATTAATAAAGCGACGAAGGCCGCTGAAGAGGCTCCATATCCTTCAATCGAAGAAGCATATGCACACGTTTATGATGAAGGAGGCCAAGAAAATGACTAAATTATCCTATTTAGAAGCAATTCGCCAAGCTCATGATTTAGCACTTGAAAAAAATAAAAATACTTTCATCTTAGGTGAAGATGTAGGTAAAAAGGGTGGCGTATTTGGCGTTACACAAGGCTTACAAGAAAAATATGGAAAAGAACGTGTAATTGATACCCCACTTGCAGAGTCAAATATTATAGGAACTGCAATAGGCGCAGCAATGATGGGTAAACGTCCTATCGCAGAAATTCAATTCGCGGATTTCATTCTACCAGCGACTAATCAAATAATAAGTGAAGCTGCTAAGATGAGATACCGTTCTAACAATGATTGGGGCTGTCCTATAACTATTAGAGCACCTTTTGGTGGAGGTGTTCATGGTGGTTTGTATCACTCACAAAGTATTGAAAGCATTTTCGCTTCAACCCCAGGATTAAAAATAGTAATTCCTTCTTCATCTTATGATGCAAAAGGATTATTATTATCATCAATTGAATCTAATGATCCAGTTTTATTCTTTGAACACAAAAAAGCTTATCGATTTTTAAAAGAAGAAGTTCCAGAAGATTACTATACAGTACCTTTAGGAAAAGCAGATGTAAAAAGAGAAGGCGATGATATCACTGTTTTCACTTATGGTTTAATGGTTAATTATTGTTTACAAGCAGCTGATATTTTAGCTGAAGACGGTATTAATGTTGAAGTTGTAGACTTAAGAACGGTATATCCATTAGATAAAGAAACTATTATTGATCGTGCTAAACAAACCGGCAAGGTTTTACTCGTTACAGAAGATAATTTAGAAGGTAGCGTTATGTCAGAGGTTTCGGCAATTATAGCAGAACATTGCTTATTTGAACTAGATGCACCGATTATGCGTTTAGCTGCACCCGACGTTCCATCTATGCCATTTTCACCTGTCTTAGAAAATGAAATAATGATGAGTCCTGAAAAGATACAAGAAAAAATGCGCGAATTAGCGGAATTCTAAGGAGGGTATCAATTGGAAATTAAAATGCCTAAATTAGGTGAAAGTGTTCATGAAGGTACAATAGAACAATGGTTAGTTGCTGTAGGCGATGAAGTAGGAGAATATGAACCTTTATGTGAAGTAATTACAGATAAAGTTACCGCTGAAGTACCTTCTACAGTTTCAGGTAAAGTTACCGAACTTATAGTTAATGAAGGAGAAACAGTAAGCGTTGATGCAGTAATTTGTAAAATCGATACAGGAGAAGAAAGAGATGATATAGATAGTGAGACAGAAGCAAATCATTCTTATGAAGAACAATCTTCTAGTCATAAAAAAAATTTGTCTCAATCGGAAATAAATGAAAATACTAATGATTCATCTTTACAACCTAAAAATAATGGTCGTTTTTCACCTGTTGTCTTCAAATTAGCTTCTGAAAACAACATCGATTTAACTCAAGTAGTGGGTACAGGTTTCAGTGGACGTGTCACTAAAAAAGATATTGAAAAAGTAATTAATAATCCTGAAATTATTGAAAATACAACTAGCAATTCCACTAGTAATCAGAGTCAAAACAACCAATCATCTCAACAAACTTTACAATCTCAAAGTCAATCTGAGTCCGATATAACATACAATCAAGGAAGTACAATTCCTGTTAAAGGGGTTCGTAAAGCAATTGCTCAAAATATGGTGACAAGTGTTACTGAAATTCCTCATGGTTGGATGATGATAGAAGCTGATGCAACGAATTTAGTTAAAACAAGAAATCATCACAAAAACACATTTAAACAAAACGAAGGTTATAATCTGACATTCTTTGCATTCTTTGTAAAAGCTGTAGCTGATGCCTTGAAAGCACATCCTTTACTAAATAGCACATGGCAAGGTGATGAAATAGTTATTCATAAAGATATTAATATTTCAATTGCTGTAGCTGATAAAGATAAATTATATGTGCCGGTCATTAAACATGCTGATGAAAAATCTATCAAGGGTATTGCTAGAGAAATCAATGACTTAGCTACAAAAGCTCGCAATGGCCAACTTACTCAAGCAGATATGGAGGGTGGCACATTTACAGTAAATAATACTGGTTCATTTGGCTCAGTGTCTTCAATGGGAATTATTAACCATCCTCAAGCCGCAATATTACAAGTGGAATCTGTGGTTAAAAAGCCTGTTGTTATAGATGATATGATTGCAATTAGAAGTATGGTTAATTTATGTATTTCGATCGATCATCGTATCCTTGACGGACTACAAACAGGTCAATTTATGAATCATATTAAAAAACGTATTGAACAATATTCTATTGAGAATACAAATATCTATTAAGATTTCAATCTCACATATCCATATATTACTGTCGACAACTTCATTGATATTGTCGACAGTTTATTTTATTTGAAAATGAGTGAGAATACTTAATCAAGCTTGTTGAACAATATACTTTTAATTAGTAGAATAAAAGAAGTTAAAATTAACAATGAAATGAAAGGTGACCTAATATGGATTTAAATTTCGATTTATATATGAACGGGGTTGTTGAACAAGCACGTAATGAAATTGAAGAAGCAGGTTATGAACAATTAACAACTGCTGATGAAGTAGATAGTGTTTTAAAACAAGATGGCACTTCTTTAGTTATGGTCAATTCAGTTTGTGGTTGTGCTGGTGGTATTGCACGTCCAGCAGCCTCTCACGCATTACACTATGATAAATTACCAGATCGACTAGTCACAGTTTTTGCTGGACAAGATAAAGAAGCAACTCAACAAGCAAGAGATTATTTTGAAGGATATGCACCTTCAAGTCCTTCTTTTGCATTAATTAAAGACGGTAAAATTACTGAAATGATAGAACGTCATCAAATTGAAGGTCATGATGTTATGGATGTAATCAACCAATTACAAGGCTTATTCGAAAAATATTGTGAAGAAAGATAAGAGGCCTAAAACACATGTTAAAGTTAAATCCTTATAAGATTGGATTTAGAACTCTCAAAACTGCAGTAGGAATGACGCTAGGAGTTATAATTTGTAAGTTACTAGGTTTAGATAATTATGCTTCTAGTGCGATTTTAGTCGTATTATGTATCAAGCATACTAAAATGCATTCTGTACAAGCTATTGTTTCACGCCTAGTCTCATGTTTATTAATTTTGTTTTTAGGCTCAGCTATTTTTAGTTTATTAGGTCAACATGCATTAGTTTTAGGTTTAATTGTCCTTTTATTTATTCCTTTAACAGTTGTTCTCAATGCTCAAGAAGGCGTAATAACGAGTTGCGTCATTTTATTACATGTTTTTAATGCTAAAGAAATTAATGGGCACTTGATGATTAATGAAATACTACTTTTAACAGTAGGTTTAGGTATTGCCTTTATTATGAATCTCATGATGCCAAGTTTAGACAAAAATTTAAAACGTTATAAAAATGATATTGAACATCAAATTACAGATATTTTCACTATTTTTAGTCATGCTTGTACAATGCGCAAAGATCAACTAGATATTAAATTCGACGCACTACTATTGAACATCAAGAAAGCAAAGTCCTTAGCTTTTAGGGATGTTAAAAATCATTTTGTCAGAAATGAAAACTCCTACTATCACTACTTTGATATGAGAGAAGAACAAGTAGAGTTATTAAAAAGAATGACGCATCTTATAGAGAGTATTTCTACTGATGACCCTATCCTTGAAAAAATATCTCAATTAATGTCAGAAATAGGCAGCAACGTTAATAGTAACGATTATACAGCATTGCGACTTCACTCACTTTATGAGATTCGACTATCCTTAGATCAATTACCGTTACCAACTACACATCAAGCATTAAATTCACGAGTAAATGTTATACAGATATTAAATGAATTAGAAGAATACTTAAATATCAAATCACAATTTGGTTCGTTAAAATTGCATAGTGAAATATGAAAAATAACCGTTACATTAAACTTATTTTGAAAAAAGTTCGATGTAACGGTTTATTTATTAGTTCATAACTGGTGCCAAACTTGTAAGTAGTAATGCAAGTACTACGGCTACAAGCATAACAATAATAATGATACGTAAAACTTTATTATTCAATTCTTAATTCCTCCGTATATTTATATAAATCGTTTAACAACGACTTAAATACGTCTATATATCGTAACCTTATATGATTTAATTCTAAAAAGCAATCAATTTATTTTTGATAAACTTGAAAGTCAGTTAAAATATATTTATATACGAAAGGGGACTTGCAATCATGATTAACAAAGAACGTATATTGAATACTTTTCTAGAGTTAGTAAAAATTAATTCAGAAACAGGTTATGAACAAACTATTCAACCTATACTTAAAGAAAAATTTGAAAATCTAGGGCTAATCGTCAAGGAGGATAACGCTTCAGAACAAGAAGGATTAGGCGCTAACAACCTAATATGCACTTTACCTAGTAATTTATCAAACAAACAGATACCAAAGCTTTATTTCACTAGTCATATGGATACAGTAGTGCCTGGTGTAAATATACGACCTCAAGTGAAGGACGATGGTTACATTTACTCTGATGGTACAACTATTCTAGGCGCAGATGATAAAGCAGGCTTAGCTGCTATACTCGAAACAATCGAACAGATAAATGAGCATAATTTACCTCATGGACAAATTCAATTTGTCATTACAGTTGGTGAAGAATCAGGTTTATTGGGAGCTAAGGCATTAAATACGCAATTACTAGATGCAGACTTTGGCTATGCCGTTGATGCAAGTAAAGAGGTAGGTACAACTGTTGTCGGTGCCCCTACACAAATGAAGATTTATACTACCATTAAAGGTAAAACGGCTCACGCGAGTACCCCAACTAAAGGTATTAGTGCTATTAATATCGCTGCTAAAGCGATTAGTAGAATGAATTTAGGCCAAATCGATGATTTAACAACTGCAAATATTGGTAAATTCCATGGTGGCTCTGCAACAAATATTGTTGCTGATGAAGTTGTTCTTGAAGCTGAAGCACGATCTCACAATGACCAAAGTATTGAAGTACAAGTTCAACATATGAAAGATACCTTTGAGAGCACTGCTAAAGAATTTGGTGGTGAAGCTCATGTAGAAATAGAAACAAGTTATCCAGGATTTAAGGTGGAAGATCATGAAGACGTGACAAAATATGCAATAGCAAGTGCAGTTGCTTTAGGACTTAATGGTGATACTTGTATTGCTGGCGGTGGTTCTGATGGAAATATAATGAATAGATATGGAATTCCTTCAGTTATTTTAGGAGTAGGTTATGAAAACATCCACACAACATCTGAACGTATCGCTACTAAAGATTTATGTATGTTATCAAGTCAAATTTTAAAAATTATAGAACTTGTTAGCGAATAATACAGTCTTTTAGTAATTGTTAATATGCGTTTTATGTTACAATATTATTGAAAATTTTGAACAAGAGAGGTAAGTAATATGACACAACAAATAGGAGTAGTAGGTTTAGCTGTAATGGGTAAAAACCTTGCTTGGAACATTGAATCTCGAGGATATAGTGTTTCAGTATATAACCGCTCAAGACAAAAAACAGATGAAATGATTGAAGAATCACAAGGTAAACAAATTCACCCAACTTACTCTTTAGAAGAATTTGTTAATTCACTCGAAAAGCCCCGTAAAATTTTACTAATGGTCAAAGCTGGACCTGCTACTGATGCAACAATTGATGGCTTATTACCTTTACTAGATGATGATGATATATTAATCGACGGAGGCAACACAAACTATCAAGACACAATCCGTCGTAATAAAGCACTTGCTGAAAGTGGCGTTAATTTCATCGGAATGGGAGTGTCTGGTGGAGAAGTAGGTGCATTAACTGGACCTTCATTAATGCCAGGTGGCCAAGAAGACGCATATAATAAAGTAAGTGATATTCTTGATGCAATCGCTGCAAAAGCTAAAGATGGTGCATCATGTGTGACTTATATTGGGCCAAATGGCGCAGGACATTACGTCAAAATGGTTCATAATGGAATTGAATATGCTGACATGCAACTTATCGCAGAGAGCTACGCGATGATGAAAGACTTATTAGGAATGTCTCATGAAGAAATTTCTAATACCTTTAAAGAATGGAATGCTGGTGAATTAGAAAGTTATCTAATCGAAATCACTGGTGATATTTTCACAAAATTAGACGATGATAAGGAAGCACTAGTTGAAAAAATTCTTGATACTGCAGGGCAAAAAGGTACTGGTAAGTGGACTTCAATCAATGCACTTGAATTAGGTATACCGTTGACAATTATTACAGAATCAGTATTTGCGCGTTTTATTTCATCAATTAAACAAGAACGTGTTAATGCTTCTAAAACATTGAATGGTCCTAAAGCTTCTTTTGAAGGTAATAAAGAAGAATTCTTAGAAAAGATTCGCAAAGCATTATATATGAGTAAAATTTGTTCATATGCACAAGGTTTTGCTCAAATGCGTAAAGCAAGTGAAGATCATGAATGGAATTTAAAACTGGGCGAATTAGCTATGATATGGAGAGAGGGTTGTATCATTCGCGCTCAATTCTTACAAAAAATTAAAGACGCTTATGATAATAACTCAGAATTACAAAACTTATTACTAGATCCTTACTTCAAAAATATTGTAACTGAATATCAAGATGCACTACGTGATGTTGTTGCAACAGGTGTTCAAAATGGTGTTCCTACACCTGGTTTCTCAGCAAGTATTAACTACTACGATAGTTATCGTTCAGAAGACTTACCTGCAAATTTAATTCAAGCTCAACGTGACTACTTCGGTGCACATACTTATGAACGTAAAGATCGTGAAGGTGTATTCCACACACAATGGGTTGAAGAATAATTATCAATATTGAATAAATAAAGATACTAGCCTCACTCAAAACTTTAATTTTAAGGAGTGAGGCTCTATTTACAATATCTATGCAAGCGCTTGCATAAATGCACACAAAGAATTATAAAATTGTTAAACTACAAATGTATATTAAAAGAGAGTATCAATCCAACACACTTTATAGAGAGACAAACGACAATAACGAATGAGGAGTGAACCAAATGAACAGAAAATGGTGGAAAGAAGCAGTAGCTTACCAAGTGTATCCTAGGAGTTTCAATGATAGTAACAATGATGGTATCGGTGATTTGCCTGGTGTTATCGAAAAATTAGATTACCTTAAAGATTTAGGTATCGACGTGATTTGGTTAAGCCCGATGTATCAATCTCCTAATGATGATAATGGTTATGATATTAGTGACTATAGAGCTATCATGGACGAATTTGGCACCATGGAAGATTTTGATCGTTTACTTAAAGAAGTCCATCATAAAGGTATGAAATTAATCTTAGATTTAGTTGTAAATCATACATCAGATGAACATCCGTGGTTTATAGAGTCTAAATCAAGTAAGGATAACCCTAAAAGAGAGTGGTACATTTGGAAGGATCCTAAAGAGGATGGTTCTGAGCCTAACAATTGGGAGAGTATCTTCAATGGATCAGCTTGGGAATATGATGAATTAACAAACCAATACTATTTCCACTTATTTAGTAAAAAACAACCCGACTTGAATTGGGATAATTCAGAAGTACGCAATGCTGTATTTGAAATGATGAACTGGTGGTTTGATAAAGGTATTGATGGCTTTAGAGTTGATGCAATCACTCATATCAAAAAGACATTTGAAGCTGGAGATTTACCTTTGCCAGAGGGAAAATCATATGCGCCAGCCTTTGATGTTGATATGAATCAACCTGGTATCCAACCATGGCTTCAAGAAATGAAGGATAAATCACTAAGTCAATACGATATTATGACAGTAGGTGAAGCTAATGGTGTAAACCCTGATAACGCTAAAGAATGGGTTGGCGAAGAAGAAGGCAAATTTAATATGATTTTTCAATTCGAACACTTAGGTTTATGGAGTACAGGATATTCAAAATTTGATGTAAAATCTTACAAAACTATTTTAAATCGTTGGCAAAAAAGCTTAGAAGATGTTGGTTGGAATGCATTATTTATCGAAAACCATGACCAACCACGTCGTGTATCAACATGGGGAGATGACAAACAGTATTGGTACGAATCTGCTACAAGTCATGCTGTAACATACTTTTTACAGCAAGGCACACCATTTATATATCAAGGTCAAGAAATAGGTATGACTAATTACCCATTTGATAGTATAGAAACGTTCAATGACGTTGCAGTAAAAAACGAATACAACATCGTTAAAGCTCAGGGTGGCGATGTTAATGCACTTTTAAATAAATATAAAATGGAGAATCGTGATAATTCAAGAACACCTATGCAATGGGATCAATCAACTAACGGAGGTTTTACCAATGGCACACCGTGGTTCCCGGTGAATCCTAACTATAAAACAATCAATGTTGAACAACAAATCCATGATCCTCAATCAATACTACAATTCTATAAAGATTTAATTCAATTAAAAAATTCTGATGAAGTATACACATATGGACAGTTTAATTTAGTGGATGAAGACAATCCTAATCTCTTTGCATACACTCGTAAACTGAATAACAAGAAGGTACTTGTAGTAGGAAACCTTACTGATCAAGTTTCAAAACTCAATGTCCCTTATCTCATTGAAAATGAACAGCAAGTCATGCTTCACAACTATAGTAGCCATGTTATAGACTTTGACAAAATACAGCCATATGAAGCGTTTGTCATTAAAGTCTAAACACCACGTGAGAAGACGAATAACAACAGTCTTCCACATAAAGAAAAGGTAAAGTGATGTATTATTCAAAGTTTACATCACTTTACCTTTTATCATTTTCAAATTTAATCTAGTTCATCAAAATCGTAAGCTTCTTGTTTAATAGGCAACCATAATTGTATTTTAGTGAATGGGTCGTCAAATGAAATATCGAATGGATAAACCTCAACATACAAACTATTTCGTTCATAAGGTAACGTGAGTTGTAAGCTCGATTCAATATAGTACCACGCTTCATTCGTAGCGTAATCAATTTCGCCTTGTAAATTAAATGTCGCATAGTGCCGTCCTGGTAAGAATCTACTTTCTAAGTGAGCTGGATAACGTTCGCTAGGAACACCAACGAAAAGTTCTAAACCTTGGTCAAGCGGACAACTAACGACAAATAATTCATATGGACTCACATCATTATATCGTCTAAGTTCTTTAATAAGGCCCTCAACCAATAAATCCTCTAAAAAATCAGGGACATTAAAAGGATTAGATAAGTCCTTAGTAGGGATGAACCTAGAGTATCCAACAAGTGAAATATCCTCTGTTTCTTGAAGCCTGTATGTATACGGAGCTCTTTCTGTCGTTGACAATTTTATATATAATCTTTCTTGAAATTTAAGTTCATCTTTTTTTGTTGAGGCTTGGATAGGTGAAATGCCATGAAAATCACTAAAGTCATTAGCAAATTCATTAGAATTAGCATATCTATACTTTTTAGCTACATCCATTAAACGACTTGCGCCGTGCATGACGTCTGTTGCTGCAATCGTCATTCTACGAGCGCGAGCATATTGTTCTGGCGATTGACCAACAATCATTTTGAATGATTGTTCCAAATGATATGGCGAAAGACCAACGTAATCACTGAGTTCTTGCAAATTAAAAGGCTCTAATAGACGATCTTCAATGTATACGATTGCCTGTTGTATTTGCTTGATAACGTCCAAAACTTTCACTCCAATTACTTTGAATCATAATCATTATTGTACATTATTTTGGCCTAAGATACATCTGAAAGCCTTAGTATTTTAAAATTAAAATCAAAAAAGTGAACAACAACGGACTTTAAAGTATAGCTTGCTAAGTATTCATTAGATAAGAACACCTTATGTGCAATACTATAAATAAGTTCGCCATCATTCACTTAAATTTAAATTACTTTCTAAACAATCATTAAAAATCTATTACGTTATCACAGTAAATTAATGAATATCGTCCCACCAGTGATTTCCATCACGACTTAATAATAAATCACTTTCAAGAGGGCCATTAGTACCCGCTTCATAGTTAGGGAAGCATGGTTCAACCATAGTCCACTCATCTTGAATAGCGTCTACAAATTTCCAAGTTGATTTCAATTCTTCCCAATGCGTAAAGTTAGTAGCATCACCTTTAAGACAATCAAATAACAAGTTCTCATATGCATCAACCGTATTCATTTTATCTTGTGCACTCATAGCATAAGATAATTGAACTGGTTCAGTATCGATGCCTTGAATATTTTTCTTAGCGTTTAAATGTAACGAAACGCCTTCATTAGGTTGAATATTAATGACTAGTAAATTGGAATCTAATAATTTATCTGTTTCATAATACAAGTTCATAGGAACCTCTTTAAATTCAACAACAACTTGAATCGATTTCGATTTCATGCGTTTACCAGTTCTAATGTAGAAAGGGACACCAGCCCATCTAAAGTTATCAATTGTTAATTTTCCTGATACAAATGTAGGTGTATTAGAATCCTCGGCCACACGATCTTCTTCACGATAAGACTTAACTTCTTTACCTTCTATAGTTCCTTTACCATATTGACCTCGTACGAAGTTCTTTCTAACTTCTTCAGGTTTAAATTGACGTAATGATTTAAGAACTTTAACTTTTTCAGCACGAATGTCTTCACTGTTCAAGCTAATAGGTGCTTCCATCGCTAATAAGGCAACCATTTGTAGCATGTGATTTTGCACCATATCTTTTAAAGCACCGCTTGATTCATAATAACCACCACGATCTTCAACTCCTAAAATTTCTGAAGACGTTACTTGAATATTAGAAATGTATTTGTTGTTCCATAGGGGTTCGAACATAGCATTCGCAAAGCGTAGTACTTCAATGTTTTGCACCATATCTTTACCTAAATAATGATCAATACGATAAATTTCTTCTTCTTTAAATGAACGTCTAATTTGGTTATTCAATGATTCTGCTGATTTTAAATCACTACCAAATGGTTTCTCAATCACTAATCGTTTAAAACCTTTTGTATTAGTAAGGCCAGATGACTTTAAGAAATCAGAGATAACTCCAAAGAATTGAGGTGCCATCGCTAAATAGAATAAACGATTACCTTGTAAACCTAATTCTTTATCCAATTGATTGCTAAATTGTAGTAAGGATTCATAACTTCTTTCATCACTTACATCCGTCTTATGATAGAAGACATGATTCATAAATTCATCAATTCTATTCGTGTCTTTAACATGTTTCTGAATTGATGATTTAACTTGATCACGAAACTCCTCATTTGAATAATCACGACGACCTATACCAATGATAGCAATATGCTCATCTAAATTATCTTGTTGGAACAAATGAAATATAGAAGGGAATAGCTTTCTGTGACTAAGGTCACCAGTGGCACCGAATATTGTTATTAAACAAGGGATGTGTTTACTTTTAGTACTCAAGATCAAAACCTCAATTCTTAAATAGATATATGATGAATATCAATTGACTCACCGATTTATATTAGTATCAATGCTTTCATTTTTAATAAATATATCATTATACTAGATTATTATATTATATGATAATCATTACTTATGGTCATCAAATATGCTTGAAATTAAGCACAATTTATTTTTTCCGAAAATGATTATTCCAATAGCACTAACACTATGAAGTACATTGTTTTAATGTTAACAAAATCATATCATGATTATATCCTATTTAACCATATATCTTTACCATACAAATACACATAAGTGATTAGCAAGTATAAGGATTAAACAATGTATTGATTATATTTTATTTCTTCATATAGAAAATATGATGACATATGATAGAATATATGAAAGAAGAGGAGGATCATGCATGGAAGTTACATTTTTCGGTACGAGTGCAGGGTTACCGACTAAAGAGAGAAACACACAATCCATCGCTTTAAATTTAGAACCATATTCAAATTCAGTATGGTTATTTGACGTTGGCGAGGGAACGCAACACCAAATCCTACATCATTCAATAAAGTTAGGAAAAGTTGATCACATCTTTATTACTCATATGCATGGCGATCATATATTTGGTCTTCCTGGATTACTTACAAGTCGCTCTTTCCAAGGCGGAGAAAATAAACCTTTAACTCTAATTGGTCCTAAAGGAATTCAAAATTATATTGAAACGTCTTTAAAGTTATCGGAATCACATCTTAATTACCCAATTACATATATCGAAATTAATCAACAATTTACATATCATCATGAGGGTTTTACGGTACAAGCAGAAGTGTTAAATCATGGTATTACATCTTATGGCTATCGTATAGAAGCACCAACCACACCAGGAACAATTAATGTTGAAGCTCTAAAAGCCATTGGGTTAGAACCTGGTCCAAAATATCAAGAAGTAAAAATACAAGATACATTTGAACATAATGGTTTGATGTACCAATCTGATGACTTTAAAGGAGAAGCGAAACCTGGCCCAATCATTGCTATATTTGGAGATACGAAACCTTGTGATAATGAATATGTATTAGCTAAAAACGCAGATGTCATGGTACACGAAGCTACTTATATAGAAGGGGAAAAGACACTTGCCAACAATTATCATCACAGCCACATAGATGATGTCTTTCAATTGATTAAGAACGCTAATGTTGGTAAAAGTCTTATTACTCATATTAGCAATCGATACAACTTAGAAGATGTAGAATCCATTTATAAAGAAATTAACAATCAATCTCAGATTCCACAATTTTATTTCGTTAAAGATTTCGAGACATATAAAATATAAAAAACGCTTTTTTCCTTACCCTATAAGACGGGAAGGGGAAAAGCGTTTTAGCTTATTTATTCAGATTCTTTATTTGATAATTCTACACTACGATTAACAGCAGAACTTAAACAGTCTTCAAACATTGATACAATATCGTATTGAGATAGGGCATCTAAGCCTGCTTGAGTAGTTCCACCTTTAGAAGTAATATTCTTCCTTAATTGTTCCATACTTAAATCAGAGCGTTCTATCATCTTGCTTGTCCCGATAATTAAATTACGAATAGATTCTTCTACTTGATCTCTTTCTAATCCTAGTTCAGTACCTGCCTTAACATACTGCTCAAATACATGATATAAAAATGCAGGACCACTACCTGTAATCGCAGTCACTTGATGTAAATGATCTTCAGAAACCTCTATAACCGATCCAAATGCGTTAATTAATTCATTAACTTCATCTTTAGATTTAGGTCCGAAATTATTTGAAAAGCTAATTCCAGTTACAGAATGTCCCACTTGCGCATTAGTATTTGGCATAATACGTGCTAATGGGTTATTCGTATCTAATTGCTGTCTAATATAATCAATCGATAGGCCAGCCATAATAGAAATAAAGCGATTATCATCGGTAATATCATCTTTAATTCTTTCTGCTAATGCTTCAAAATCATGTGGCTTCGTTCCAAGAAAAACGTAGTCAGCATTTTTCAATAATTCTTTATCGTCATAACTATAATTAACTCCCAATCTTTCCGCGAAATCTTTCAGAGCTTGTTCATTTGATTTATTTGTTAAATAAATGTCATTGGGATCTAAATTATTAGAATTAATAATTCCTGTAAAAATAGCTTGTGCCATATTACCTGCACCATAGAATACAAGTTTCATTTTAACCACATCACCTTCATCTCTTTTGATTAATCATTTATATTGGCTTAAGATTATAAATACATAGTAACACATATCTATAAGAAGTAATATAACTCGTATAAACGCATGATATTGCTTCATTTTCCTTATAAAATGCATTGTTAGTACAAAAAGGATGTTAAATATGATAGGACAACATTATATCGTGACAGGAGGAACGAGTGGTCTTGGATTATCCCTCGTTCACCAACTTCTTAAAAGAGGCGCTCATGTCACTGTTTTAGCTAGAAATATTTCTAAATTTAATCAAATTGATTTCAGAAGTCATTCTAAAAATATAAATGTCATTCAATGTAACTTACAACAACGAGAAGATATTTACCAACTCTCAGAAAAAATAAAAGCGCCAGTCAATGGTTTCATATACAGTTCAGGTTTAGGTTATTTTAAATCCATTAATAACCATACTTTAGACGAAGTCATTGAAACATATGACGTTAATCTCGTAAGTTTTAATTTAATGTACCAAATTCTACGACCAAAGTTAGTAAAACATGCACATATTATCGGCATTTCAAGTCAAGCGGCCTTTGTTACGCAAGCTAACGCGGCACACTATGGAGCTTCTAAAGCTGCATTGACTGCCGTTCTTAACGCATTGAGATTAGAAGAACCCGAACTTCATATTATGGCAGTACATCCTGGACCTATCGATACACCATTTCATAAAAAGGCAGACCCGTCACTTGCTTTTTTTAATAAATATAAATTTATAATGATTGATGCTGAGCAACTTGCCGAGCGCATCATTTTAGGAATTTTAAAGAATAAAAAAGAAATCAATCAACCTGGTTGGATGCATAATATTTTAAAATTATATCACCTTGCACCGAGAACACTGGAAAATTGTTTACCGAATTTATTTAAAAACAAAGAATAGTAATTAATTATGAAGCAGGCTTGCTATAAGTCTTTTTAAAAGGGAGTGCTATAAATGATATGTAGCATCGATGGTATTATTAATAAAGCAATCGCTAATTCTAAACGACTACCAATTAATAAGATTTTTACTTTAGAATATTTAGTTGGTACTGAATTTTATAACACGCTCAGTGATGCTGAAATTAAATATATTGAGGCAAAATTTTATCAACTTGTAATTCAACATCAGATTCTTGGAATAGAAGTGAATGCAAAGACGACTCAAAAGCCCCATGTTTACATCAAACAATTTTAATGATCGAAACTTATTTTGAGATGGGTGGCTTTTATTAAGAACATGTTTATTGGTTTCAAGAAATCTATAATGAGACTACTCATACTACTTTCGCTTCAGAGTAAACAAAAATAAGCTTTAAGACCATTTCAAGTAAGTTGAAATCATCTTAAAGCTTTTATATTTTAAACTCTCTTTTACATTATTTTAGATGTTGAGTATATTCTAAATTTTTCACACGTTCACGCGCAGATTTAATTTGATCTAAACTTACATCCTTATAATAGTTACGTACATTTTCTTCTAATTGTTCTACACTACTTGCGCCGACGATGATTGAACCAAGAGCATCATGAGAAGTTAAATATTTAAATGAAAGGGCACTTAAATTACTTTCAATTTCTTTAACTGATGCAATGGTTTCACCTAACTCATCACGTGTATATTCAAAAATACCATCTTCAAACTTTTTATCTAATGCATCGACACTATTAGAGGTTAATAATCCCTTAAACACTGGTCCACGCGCTAACACTTTAACTTGTTGCTCATGAATAGTATCTAAAAGACTTTCAGGTCTATTATCTATTAAATTAAATTGAGACATTAAAGTTTCGATTTGACTATGTTTTAAATAGTAATCAATAACGTTTGGACGGATGGATGAAATACCATAAGCTCTAATAATACCTTCTTGTTTTAATTCATCAAAAGCACCGATAGTTTCATCTAGTGGATCATCAATTGTTCCACCATGCAATTGATATAAATCTAAATGGTCTAGTCCTAAACGTTTTAAAGATCCTTTCACACCTTCTTTAATGTGTTTCTTAGAGGGATCCCATGTTACGTTTCCATCGTCAGTTAGTCGATTGCCGACTTTCGTACCGATTACGATGTCATCACGATTTTGATATTTCTTTAAAGCTTTTCCTACAATTTCCTCATTAATTCCTTGATCATACATATCTGCAGTATCAAAATATGTAATACCCTGTTCGATTGCACTTTCAATGATAGGTTGCGCTTTATTAAAATCTGTACCTAAACTCATGCAACCCAAACCAAGTTCAGAAATTTCGATGCCACTTTTTAAAATATTTTTTTGCATGTCCATTCTCCTTTCGATACACTTTAACTGACGCATTCAGTTTATCAATTTATAAATATAAATAAAAGGGACGTGTTTACATATGAGATTAAACGAAAAAACGATTGACCGCACAGTCATTTACAATGGAAAAATTATTGACCTAGAACTACATGATGTTGAATTACCCGACGGCAGTACATCTAAACGTGAATTAGTTTATCATAATGGTGCCGTAGCAGTGTGTGCAGTAACACCTGAAGACGAAGTCCTATTAGTTAAACAATTTAGAAAGCCAGCTGAAAAACCTTTGCTTGAAATACCAGCAGGCAAACTTGAAAAAGGTGAAGAGCGTGAAGAAGCTGCGAAACGTGAATTACAAGAGGAGACAGGATATATTGCTTCAAATCTAGAATTTGTAACAGATATGTATGGATCTCCAGGTTTTTCAAGTGAGAAATTATCAATTTATTTTACAGATCAGTTGTCTGAAGGTGAAATGAATTTAGATGATGACGAATTTGTAGAACTACATAAGGTATCTATTGAGAATGTAAAATCTATGTTAGAAAACAAGGAACTCGAGGATGCTAAAACAATTATCGCTCTACAGCACTTATTATTAAATTATAATCATTCTAAATAACTAGCGTAAACTCTTGCTTTTTATTGAGAATATTGATATTTTATTTAGTGAATCATAGATTAAATTAAAATGATTATAATTCTTAGTAGAGGAGTGAGGCTTCCGTGGAAGAACGTCTCAATCGCGTGAAGCAACAATTACAACAATCATCTTATAAATTAACTCCACAACGAGAGGCTACAGTTAGAGTTTTAATAGAGAATGAAAAAGATCATCTTAGTGCTGAAGATGTGTATTTAAAAGTGAAAGATAAAGCGCCTGAAATTGGTTTAGCTACGGTATACAGAACCTTAGAGTTGTTAGCTGAACTCAAAGTCGTTGATAAAATAAACTTTGGTGACGGAGTAGCTCGTTTCGATTTACGTAAAGAAGGGGCTAAACATTTCCATCATCATCTTGTATGCATGGAATGTGGTAAGGTAGATGAAATTGATGAAGATTTACTACCTGAAGTTGAAAATCGTGTTGAAAATGAATTTAACTTTAAAATACTTGACCATCGTTTAACTTTCCATGGCGTTTGTTCTGATTGCCAAGCGAAAGGTAAAGGCTAATTAGGGGTTTATTTTCACAAATATACTTAAAAATTCTAACGCAATCTAATAAGTTTAAAGAAGCCACCGCTTCAATAGAGGTGCTTATATGAATACAATCATTGAAGAATATTTGAATTTTATTCAAATCGAGAAGGGTTTGAGTAGTAATACCATTGGCGCTTATCGTAGGGATCTAAAAAAATATGAAGAATATCTTGAAGAAAGAAAAATTTCCCATATTGATTTCGTGGATCGTCAAGTGATTCAGGAGTGCCTAGGTCATTTAATAGATTTGGGTCAATCCTCAAAATCACTTGCACGTTTTATATCTACAATTAGAAGCTTTCATCAGTTCGCATTAAGAGAAAGATATGCAGCGAAAGATCCGACAGTGTTAATTGAAACGCCAAAATACGAAAAGAAACTACCTGACGTATTAGAGGTTCAGGAAGTTTTGGATTTATTAGAAACACCAGATTTGAGTAAGAATAATGGTTATCGTGATCGGACGATGTTAGAGCTTTTATATGCTACAGGTATGCGCGTTTCTGAAATTATTCAATTAGAAGTCGAAGATGTCAATTTAATGATGGGGTTTGTCAGAGTTTTTGGTAAAGGGAATAAAGAACGTATTGTTCCTTTAGGTGATGCTGTTATTGAGTATTTAACTACATACATTGAAACAGTTCGCCCTCAATTATTAAAACAAACTGTCACACATGTATTATTTCTTAATATGCATGGCAAACCTTTATCACGACAAGGTATATGGAAGATGATTAAACAGAATGGTATTAAAGCGAACATTAACAAGACATTAACACCTCACACGTTAAGACATTCCTTTGCTACACATCTTCTTGAAAATGGCGCTGATTTAAGGGCTGTCCAGGAAATGTTAGGCCATTCTGATATATCTACGACACAGTTATATACACATGTATCAAAATCTCAAATTCGAAAAATGTATAATCAATTTCATCCTAGAGCTTAATTGTAATTTAAAAGACCAATAAACGTAGTGATTTAATGTAGCTATCATACGTTTATTGGTCTTTTAATGTATTATAAGGCCGTTGAGTATGTGAACGACGTAATTGTCTTGCTTCTTCACGGGCTTGTATAACTTCTGTTCGATCACGTTTTATATGATGATGAACAATGTAAGGCTCTGATATTACAAATTGAGTAAAACTATAATCTTGATATACACGTGTAATAACTTTCTCAAATGATGTGTGTATAGGTAGTTTGACAGGTACAAATACATGATGATCTCTAATAGAATTTATTTGATGTAAAATCATGCTCTGATACTCATCAATATTTAAATGTAATTGAGTTTTATCTTTTGCTTGTTTAATAACAGACAGTGACTTTTCATATGATTTTAAAGCACCTTTAATATTATCCCGGCGATAATGATAACAAGCTGTGGCAAATAGTATTAAACTCACTACCGCGTCATTTTTAGAGAAAGAGGGATTTAATTTCCAAGCTTCTTCTAAAATATCATGACATAAAAAATAATGTTGATGCTTATGAAATTGATAATAGAAATGAATTAACGCGTCATCCATGGCAATCCACCCAAAATTTAAAAGTTATATATATTCATGCTATAATATTTGTGTGAAATATGCACTAAAGATGCAACACGAGATTGAGGTAGATAGGATGTATGAAGTAAAACTAGATGCGTTTAACGGACCATTAGACTTGTTATTGCATTTAATACAGAAATTTGAAATAGATATTTATGATATTCCCATGAAAGCTTTAACTGAGCAATATATGCAATATGTTCATGCGATGAATCAACTTGAAATTAATATTGCTAGTGAATATTTAGTCATGGCTTCTGAACTTTTAATGATTAAAAGTAAATTATTGCTACCTCAAACGAGTGTAGAAGATGACATTGAAGAAGATCCCCGTGAAGATTTAGTAGGGCGTTTAATCGAATATCAAAACTATAAAGAATATACTGAAATACTTAATGATATGAAAGATCAACGAGAACTTTATTATACGAAGTATCCTACTGATTTATCACATTTGGAAACTGATGAATCATGGGATCCAAATCAGACTATAGATTTAACAGAACTCATCGTAGCTTATCAAAGAGTTAAAAATAGAGTAGAACTCAACACTCCTAAATCTGTAGAAATTAAAAAAGAGACATTTACAATTCAACAAGCAACCGAACAAGTTACAAATCGTCTAAAAGAGCATGAATCATTTAATTTCTTTAGTTTATTTACTTTCCACGAACCAGTAGAACAAGTAGTAACACATTTTCTAGCTATATTAGAAATGTCTAAATCTGGTATCGTCAATATTAATCAAAACAATCAATTTGAGGACATCGATATCATTAGAGGAGTGAATTACAACATTGGATAACCAAGGAATATTAGAGGCTTTATTATATACTTCTGGTGATGAAGGATTAGAGCAGAAGCAATTATTGGAAATTTTGGAGTTGAATGAAAATGAACTCGACCAGTTAATCGATACCTATCAATCTCCTGGTTTGGTTATCCAAAAATTTGGTACAACATATGTTTTAACAACGAAAAAAGACGCATCGTCTTATATTGAACAGCTCATCGAACAAAAATCTAAAATGAAGTTATCTCAGGCAGCTATGGAGACACTTTCAATTATCGCTTATAATCAACCACTCACTCGTAGCGATATAGAAATGATAAGAGGGATTAATTCCGATGGCGCTGTTAAAACACTTATAGCTAGAGGTTTAGTAGAAGCTAAAGATGTCGATCATTCTAGAAGTCATCATTTAATAACCACTGATTTATTTTTAAATGTATTTGGTATAGAAAGTCTTGAGTCATTACCAACGACTGAAGAGGATGATGCTGAAATGGATGAATTCTTTAGTAATTTAGTTAATCAAAAAGGAGATTCAAATGAGTAAAGAATTAGAGAGACTACAAAAAAGAATCGCGAATAGTGGTTATACATCACGACGCAAAGCTGAAACACTCATAACCGAAGGAAAAGTCAAAGTAAATGGACAAGTTGTGACTGAATTAGGAACAAAAGTGTCTCACTCAGACACAGTTGAAGTAGAGGGCATTAAAATAGAACAAGAAGATAAAATGTATATCTTATTTTATAAACCTACTCAAGTTATTACGAGTGTATCTGATGATCGGGGTCGTAAAGTTGTGACAGATTATTTTGAAGATATTGAAACTCGTATATATCCAGTTGGACGTTTAGATTATGATACATCAGGTGTTTTATTGTTAACAAACGACGGAGAATTCACTAACTTAATGACTCATCCACGTTATCACATTAAAAAGAAATATGTTGCTAAATTAAAAGGCTATTTAATGAGAGAACAAGTTAAAGAATTAGAACAAGGCATTGAATTAGAAGATGGTTTTACTCAACCGGCTCAAGTAAAAATAAAAAGACAAGATAAAGAGAAAAACACTACATTAGTCGAAATTACTATAAGTGAAGGTAGAAATCGTCAAGTGCGCCGTATGTTTGAATATTTTGGTCATGAAGTGAATAAATTAACACGTATTCAATTTGGTCCTTTAGACTTGAAAGGTTTAAATGCCGGAGAAGGTCGTGTGTTGACCCCTCACGAGGTGAAAACGTTAAGACATTTAGCCGAAAATGGTAAATAAACACAAAAAATATGTTTTTACCAATAAGATTGAGATTTTTTTCACATAGTTTTAACTATCAGTCACTTAATATGTTCAACCTGTGCTATAATAACAAATGAATTTGAACAGCATGTGTAGGAGGTAAAAAGTAATATGGCTAACGAAATTTTAATCGTCGATGATGAAGACAGAATCAGAAGATTGCTTAAATTATACTTAGAAAGAGAATCTTTTGAAATCCATGAAGCTAGTGATGGTAAGGAAGCTTATCAGCTTGCGATGGATAATAACTATGCGTGCATTCTTTTAGATTTAATGCTACCAGAAATGGATGGTATAGAAGTCGCATCTAAACTAAGAGAACACAAAGATACACCTATTATTATGCTTACGGCAAAAGGAGAAGAAACTAACCGAGTTGAAGGATTTGAATCCGGTGCCGATGACTATATTGTTAAGCCTTTTTCACCTAGAGAAGTTGTATTAAGAGTTAAAGCTTTATTAAGACGTACTCAATCTGCAAACTCAGAACAAAGCGAACCACATGCACGTGATATTATTGAATTCAATCATTTAGTGATTGATAATGATGCACATAGAGTACTTGCAGATAACGAGCAAGTGAATTTAACACCTAAAGAATATGAATTACTCATATATCTAGCTAAGACACCTAATAAGGTGTTCGATCGTGAACAATTACTTAAAGAAGTATGGCATTATGAATTTTATGGCGACTTGCGAACAGTAGATACACATGTAAAACGTTTAAGAGAGAAATTAAATCGTGTATCTAACGATGCAGCTCAAATGATTCAAACTGTTTGGGGTGTAGGCTATAAGTTCGAGGTCAAAGCCAGTGATGAACCGACTAAATAGCGTAGTTATAAAACTGTGGTTAACTATTATTTTAATAGTAGCGACAGTTTTAATTTTATTAAGTGTATCCTTAATTACCTTTATTCAATATTATTTTACGCAAGAAACTGAAAATTCTATTAAAGAAGATGCCAAAGGAATAAGTTCACTCGTTGAGAAATCTCACAATAAATCACTTGCTATTCAAAACAGTCAAAAACTTGTAGATGGCCCTGGTGGTTTAATCATTATGAATAATTTTAATGATAAACCACACGCATCATATAATAACACGAAAACTCAAATGCTCAATGAAATTAAAAAGAGCCCTAAATTTAAAAGAGTCTTCAATAACGGCGAATTTGAAACTCAAAACGTCACAATTAAAAATAACGGTAATACACAATCATATATACTATTAGGTTATCCAATGAAACCACAAGAAGATGCTAGTAGTAAGCATAGTGGCGTGTTTATTTATAAAGACTTAAAATCTATTGAAGATACAAATAATGCTATAACTATTATCATTTTGATTACTGCAATTATATTTATAGCAGCTAGTACAGTATTTGCATTCTTCTTATCGAACAGAATTACGAAACCCTTGAGACAATTAAAGACACAAGCACAAAAAGTTTCTGAAGGTGATTATAGTCAAATATCTTCCGTATCTACTAAAGATGAAATTGGCGACTTATCAAGAGCTTTCAATAATATGAATTACGAGATTCAAGAACATATTGACGCTTTATCATCATCTAAAAGTATTCGTGACAGTTTATTAAACTCCATGGTCGAAGGTGTATTAGGTATAAACGATCAAAGAGTCGTTATCTTTTCTAATAAAATGGCTGATGATATCATCCATTTTATTGATGATTTTTCAAAAGAATCAATCGAACAACAAATCGAAAAAACATTTGAATCCAAAAGAACTGAATTTCTCGAAATCGAAAGTAGTACGCGTTATTACGTCTTTATCACAAGTTATATCAATCGTATTCAGCCGAATGGCAGAAGTGGTATTGTAGTGATTATTCGTGATATGACAAATGAACATAATTTAGATCAAATGAAAAAAGACTTTATCGCTAATGTATCCCATGAATTACGCACACCCATTTCCTTATTACAAGGTTATACAGAATCAATTGTTGATGGTATAGTCACTGAACCAGATGAAATTCGTGATTCACTTGGTGTTGTATTAGATGAATCTAAACGATTAAATCGTCTAGTTAATGAATTATTAAATGTTGCACGAATGGATGCTGAAGGTCTATCGGTTGAGAAAGAAGTACAACCAATAAAAAATCTTTTAGATAAAATGAAAGCTAAATACCGTATGCAAGCAGACGATTTAGGATTAACGATGGAATTTAACTCTGGCAATGATCATCTTCTATGGGATTATGACATGGATCGAATGGATCAAGTTTTAACTAATCTCATTGATAATGCATCAAGATATACACAACCAGGTGACACACTTGCAGTAACTGCAAGTAAAGATGAGCAATATAATATTTTATATATTAGCGATACAGGTACAGGTATTGCTCCAGAACATTTACAACAAGTGTTTGACCGCTTCTATAAAGTGGATGCCTCACGTAAACGTGGTAAGCAGGGAACTGGTTTAGGTCTCTTTATTTGTAAGATGATTATTGAAGAGCATGGTGGACAAATTGATGTAAAAAGTGAGCTCGGTAAAGGTACCACATTTATAATTAAGCTCCCTCAACCTAAAAATAATGAAGCAGAGTAAACAAAATTTTAAAATACAAATTCGATGTGCATCTCATTAAGTTGGAGATATACTCTAACTTTTGGGGTGCATTTTTGTGTTTCTAATATGTTCTAACTTCACATCAATGATAAAGTTTCATCTTTGGTTTATAGAAAATTAGGTCAATTGAATGATTTGATGAAAGGAAGCACTTTTATATTGATCGAATATCTTTTTGATAATAAATAACTAAGTACTTTATACTAACGATTTTATTTTTTAATAAGAAAGCAGAGTCATTGAGTTTATCACCTTTATCGTGTAATATAAAAATTAAATAAAAACATTATCAATATTCATCTTCGGGGTCGGGTGCAATTCCCAACCGGCAGTAAATTTAAGCCTGCGACGAAATAATTCGATAACACACGTAGTTGTCATATTATTTCTTGATTCAGTGAGATTCTGAAGCCGACAGTATAGTCTGGATGGGAGAAGATGGAGGTTTTTTGTTGTGCAAATTTCCTCCTTTTCTAAGCAAGATGAATGGAAGGAGAAAATTAAATATGCAACAAAATAAACGTCTTATAACTATAAGTATGTTAAGTGCGGTTGCGTTTGTATTAACATTTATAAAGTTTCCGCTACCATTCTTACCACCATACTTAACGTTAGATTTTAGTGATGTGCCAACGTTACTTGCTACTTTTTTATTAGGTCCCATTGCAGGTATTATTGTCGCATTCATTAAAAATATCTTAAACTTTTTATTTAACATGGGAGACCCTGTTGGGCCTTTAGCAAACTTTTTAGCCGGGGCAAGTTTCTTATTATCAGCTTATTATGTATATAAAAACAAACGCTCAACACGCACTTTAATTTATGGTCTAATAGTTGGTACGATTGTTATGACTATTGTACTTAGTATCTTAAATTACTTTGTATTACTTCCATTATATGGAATGATATTTAATTTAGGAGATGTCGTTAAAAATCTTAAAATTGTAATTGTTTCCGGTGTAATACCGTTTAATATTATCAAAGGTATCATCATTTCAATTATCTTTGTTTTACTATATAAAAGACTAAAAAATATTTTTAAATAAATAAATGCTCTTGATAATAAGTTATCTCAAAACTTCTTAGTATCAAGAGCATTTTTGATATCATTCTTTAATAAAAATGAGGCAAGTAGTAATCAAAAATAAAAACTCGAATTCCTAATAATTATAATTAAGAATTCGAGTCAATTTATTATTCAAATTTAAGCGCGTCACCATCAAATGGTTCGTCTTCAATTTTAATTGAATCAGTAGGACAACCTTCTAGTGCATCTTCCATATCTTCGTATAACTCTTCAGGCACTTCTGCAGTACCTTGGTTATCATCAAGGATTACGAAAGCAATACCTTCGTCGTCGTAATCATAAATATCTGGAGCTGCTGCACCACATGCACCGCATGCTATACAAGTATCCATATCAACGATTGTATATTTAGCCATTTTCATTCGCCTCCTTTGATAAAAATGCTACACTAGTATTACTAATACAATTGTAGACATCGACATTTTTCATTTCAATATATTCGTTTTATAGAGTGAGGGTTTAATTTGTACGATATATTATCTTATGCTATTGATCATGCATTTAACTACAAAACAAATAAAAGTATTTATAATATTTTAATAGGCAAGAAGTCTCATCAAACTTTTTTTGACGCTTCGAGCCAACAACTTTTGTCATTATATCATAGTTTACCCAATTTAAAATATCCTACTTTTGAGCGATTTATACTACAAAAGGATGATTTTAATCATGAATTAGATATCAAAACGCATCCTCGATATACATATGATAGTTTAACCCGAACATTTAGTTGTATACAACTACTTATCCAAACATTATCGAATACTCGCAAAGATACATTTAAATTTATTCCAGTAGTTCAAAATACTTACGTACAACAGAAAGTGAAACAGCTATATAATCATATCAAACTCTCTCAATTGGAAGCGTCATTTATATCAGAAATATATTCACTATTCGACGCAATAGAACGTCGCAATAATAAGAATGTGCTACATTACTATATACAAGGGTATGAGGAACCTATGTATACTCGTCAGCAAATTAGTTTGATAGAGGATATAAAGCAATCTGAACTATTTGAATTAGAGATGAATCAACTGATAGATTTATTAGATGAGATTGAAGACGAATCTAATTATCCTATACTATCTCAAACAATTATCTTACCTCAGTTGTTAAATCAAACTTTTCTAAGTTATCAAAAATTACTACACGGTATGAATATGAACGAAATAGCAGAACATCAAAACGTTAAAATAAATACTATTGAAGATCATGTATTGGAAATATTTATTAAAGGTTATCAGAATGATTACAACACTTATGTCAATCAAAAACAAATTGATCAATTTATTCAATATTATGATCATCACATAGGCCTAAGATTAAGAGAATACAAACAAGCATTTGAAGACTTAACTTATTTTCAAATAAAATTAATCATCGTAGGTATTGAGCGAGGTGACTTACGTGTTAGAAGATAAACTTAAAGAATGGTTTGGATTTGAGACTTTTAAACGTGGCCAAAAGGAGATTATTGAAAGCATATTAGCAGGTAAGCACACCTTAGGTATTTTACCTACAGGAAGCGGGAAAAGTTTATGTTACCAACTTCCTACATATTTAATTGAGAAACCAACGTTAGTCATATCACCGTTAATTTCTTTAATGGATGATCAAGTGATGCAAATGAAACTTAATGGTGAATCTCACGTCTCATATATACATTCAGGTATGGATGAAATCGAAAAGAGAAACCATATTAATCAAATTTCACAAAGTCGATTCATTTATTTAAGTCCCGAATTTCTATTACAGCCACAGAATTTCAAGTTAATATCACATTTAGACTTTGGTTTAATAGTTTTAGATGAAGCTCATTGTCTATCAGAATGGGGTTATGACTTTAGACCACATTATGCCCTTATTGGACAAATCACTTCTCACTTCAAAAATGCGCGTATACTAGCGTTAACTGCGACAGCTCCACCACATTTAGAAGAAGATTTATCACATATTCTTAGTATTGATTTAAATGTCATTAAAACGAGTATGAATAGAGATAACATTTCTTTACAACATAAGAATTTTAATGATGATGATGAGAAAATAAAGTGGCTCATACCTTTTTTAAGCTATTCAGGACCCACGATTATTTATATTTCCTCTAAGAAAAGATGTCTAGAATTAGCTAAATTAATTTATGAGGCGGGATTCTTAACGGGCATTTATCATGGTGATTTGAGTTATCAAGAACGTCAAACTGTTCAACAACAATTTTTAAATAATGATATACCTATTATCGTAGCAACAAGTGCTTTTGGGATGGGAATAAATAAAAAAGATATCCGAACTGTCATTCACTTTCATTTATCTTCAAGTCCTTCCAATTATTTACAAGAAATTGGTCGCGCAGGAAGAGATGGTAAACCGAGTCAAGCCATTAGTTTGTATCAACCCGATGATAGTTTCATTTTAGAAACCTTATTGTTTGCAGATATGATGACTGAAGAGGATATCTCTATGTTTGAATTAGGTGAATTTTTACCACCCGTTAAAAAAGATATTCTAGATACGTTATATCGTCAGTTTACAATTAATGACCTTAAATCAATATTTAAAAAATCATTTCAACGTAAACGTTTAGGATATATGCGCATACTAGGTTATAAAAATTTAGATCAATGTCGCCGTAATTATTTACTCGAGTTTTTTGGTGAACATCCGGATAAACCTGTAAGATGTTGCGACAATGATACTGAATTGGAAGAAATAAAAACTTTTAATCGCAAAAAAGTAAAAAGGAAAATGAATTATAAAGAAAAATTGCAAAACTTATTTGAAGATTAACTTCAGATAATTATATCTAGTTAAAATGATTATGAAGCATCATTTATTTCTGACTAAATTGGCAATCTTCATTCTCAGGCTAGCTATCGCTTTACTTAAAGAATTTTATCAAGCTATAATTAAAACGTAAGACTTATTTAAATGTATTAAATATTTTTAAATTTCATACATATTCACACTTATTCGTGGGTATATTAAATGTAACGTTATTAAATTCACTTAAACAAAGAAAGGATGATGTTTGTGTCTAATAATAGTTTCAAAGATGATTTTGAAAAAAATCGTCAATCTATTGATCCAGAAGAACACAACAATCGTGTAAACGATGAACAGCAAGATGAATCAAAAGAAAATATCGAGGATAAATCAAATCAACAATTTCCTCCTAGAAACGCACAACGTCGTAAGAGACGTCGTGATGTTGCTACTAATCATAATAAACAACAAGATGACCGTAACGACAACTCGAATGAAAATAATTCACTAGATGATCGCTATGATGAAGCATCATTACATAATGGTGAAAACGATAATTACGACACAGCATCTCGCACAGACCACGGTCAACACGATCATGATGAAAATTTAAACCGTTCAAGTAATAACGTGCGTGAAGACCAAGGTGCACAAGATGATAGATTAGGTAGCGGAAAAGATGCAACTATAGCTGGTGGAGCTGCAGGTGCTGGAGCTACTGGTAACGCTGCTCAACATTCTAATAAAAAAACAGGTGCTCGTCCTGGACCTAAAGTTAATGAAGGTCATAATAATGATCTAACTGATGACAATCATCGTCGTCAACAAGACCACGAAGAGCGAGACTTTGATGAAGATAGAGAACGTCATGATAAGAAATCTGGTAAAGGTAAAAAAG
>NZ_KV798369.1:859718-908942 GCF_001809655.1 Staphylococcus sp. HMSC055A09 | reverse complement strand
TAAGAAATCTGGTAAAGGTAAAAAAGCTGCTGGCGCTGCGGGTGCTGCCGGTGTTGCTAAACATCACCATGATGAGAAAAATAAAAATCATGAAGACAAACATGCTAGTCATGATCAACATCATGACACTAATGACAAACGCAATAACCAACATGACAAAGATTTCGATCATGAACGACGTAACAATGATAATAAAGATCATGATAAGAAATCTGGTAAAGGTAAAAAAGCTGCTGCTGTTGGAACTGGCGCTGCAGGTGCCGCTGGAGCTGCTGGATTAGCAAAACATGAACATGACAAACATAAAGATAATCGCAATCAACATGACCATGGGCGTAGAGACGATAGAAACAACAATAGAGACGACCGCAATTATGACCGTAGAAATGATAACCGTGACAATAAGAAAAAAGGTGGAATAATGAAGATATTATTACCACTGATTGCTGCAGTGCTTATACTTGGTGCAATTGCTATCTTTGGTGGAATGGCATTAAACAATCATAATAATAGTAAAAACGATGATAATAAAGTTTCTGACCAAAGTAAGAAAGATTCTGATAAAAAGGCAAATGATAAAGATAAAGCTTCTTCAGACAAAGACAAAGATAAAAATAAAGATGGCAATAAAGACAGCGACAAAGATAAAGCTTCTTCAAATAATAGCGCTTCAAATTCAGATGAAAATGGTAATAGTGCTAACGGTGGTGCTGCTGGTTCAGATCAAAATGCAAATAGCACAGATAATTCATCTAACCAAAACGGTACTGCTAACAACCAAAACCAAGGTACACAAAATAATCAACAAAATAATGGTAACTCTACACAAGGTAACAATAACAATCAACAAAATACCCAAGGTCAACAATCTCATACTGTAAACGGTAAAGAAAACCTATATCGTATCGCAATCCAGTATTACGGTGAGGGTACTCAGCAAAATGTTGATAAAATCAAACGTGCTAATGGTTTAAGTAGTAATGACATTCATAACGGTCAAACGTTAGTTATTCCTCAATAGAAACCATAAAGCACACTATAAAAAACGTTCTCTCGGCAATTGCCAAGAGAACGTTTTTTAATTTAACTTCATTCTTTTATATTTATATTCACATGAATATACTCAATTTTTTTTAATTTTATTCTTTTCATGCTTAGCTAAAATCATTAATAACTGATATAATAATTTGGTGATTAAAGGAGGGCAAATCATGCAAAGAGTTGAAAGCATTATAATTGGTGGTGGCCCATGCGGTTTAAGCGCTGCTATAGAGCAGAAGAAAAAAGGGATTGAAACTTTAGTAATAGAAAAAGGGAATGTTGTAGAATCAATTTACAATTATCCAACTCATCAAACTTTCTTTTCATCAAGTGATAAGTTGAGTATCGGAGATATTCCATTTATTGTCGAAGAAAGTAAACCGAGACGAAATCAAGCGCTCGTCTATTACAGAGAAGTTGTTAAACATCATCAATTAAACATACATCCATTTGAAGAAGTTTTAACAGTTAAAAAAATTGATAATAAGTTTACCATTACAACAACTAAAGATGTTTATGAATGCAAATTTTTAACTGTCGCGACAGGTTATTACGGCCAACATAATAAATTAGAGGTTGAGGGCGCTGAATTACCTAAAGTATTTCATTACTTTAAAGAAGCACACCCATACTTCAATCAAAATGTGGTAATTATTGGTGGTAAAAATTCTGCAGTAGACGCAGCTTTAGAGTTAGAAAAAGCTGGAGCAAATGTAACAGTCATTTATCGTGGTGAAAGATATCCAAAAGCGATTAAACCATGGATATTACCAAATTTTGAATCACTCGTTAACCATGAAAAAATAACTATGGAATTTAACGCTAATGTAACACAAATTACTGAAGATACAGTCACTTATGAAAAGGATGGACGTACAATTGAGATTCCAAATGATTACGTGTTCGCAATGATTGGTTACCATCCTGATTACAATTTCCTAGAATCTATTGGTATAGAAATCAATACTAATGAATATGGTACAGCACCTGTTTACAATCGTGAAACGTATGAAACAAACGTTGAAAATTGCTATATCGCAGGAGTCATTGCCGCAGGTAATGATGCTAATACTATCTTCATTGAAAATGGTAAATACCACGGTGGCATTATTACACAAAGTATACTTAGTAAAAAACAAACACCACTTGAGTCATAATAAAATAAACGAGTTGTATACCTTGACTTAGAGGCATACAACTCGTTTTTTATAAATTATTCTTCAAAATAATTTTTTAATTTTTGATGATTCATGTTTTGACTTAGACCAACTAATAATTTAAGTCTTGCTTTAGGTCCATTTAATCCATTTGAAAATATAACACCCTTTTCAAACAAATCAGCACCGCCACCTTCATAAGCATAGACAGGACTTACAATACCGTTAAACGATCTTGAAACAAGAACGATAGGGATGTAGTTATCAAGGATTTGCTTAAGTCCATGTAAACATGTAGTGGGTAAGTTACCTTGCCCGAGAGCTTCTACGACTATACCGTCGACACCTTGGTTCGCATAAAACTCTAAAAGGTCACTACCCATTCCCATATAAGACTTAATAAGAGGCACATACAATTGATGGTTTATCATCTTAAAAGAAGATTGACGATAGGGATGATGATGAAATTGTACTCTATCTTTTGTTAAAACCCCAAGAGGTCCATGGTTAGGGCTTTGAAATGTATTGATATTAGAAGTGTGGGTTTTGGTTACATTTCGAGCTGTATGTATTTCATCATTAAAGACCACCATTACGCCTTTTCCTGAGGCATCATTAGAAGAAGCAACTCTTATTGCAGAAATGAAATTATATAAACCGTCAGAACCAATTTCATTAGAGGATCTCATGGCTCCAGTAATAACAACAGGTTCTTCAATTTTAAGTAATAAGTCGAGTAGAAATGCTGTTTCTTCCAAAGTATCAGTTCCATGAGTAATAACATAACCATCATATTCACTTATTTCAACGCATTGAATAATTTTATGTTGAAGTTGAGTAACTTTTTCTATAGTCATGTGGGGAGAAGGAACATTAAATAAATGTGTCTCTTCCACTCGAGCGTATTGACCAATAATATCTTGATGTTTTGATATAGGATTATCATCATTGGTTACAACTTTATTTGAAGCATCTTGTGACATACTAATAGTGCCACCAGTATGTATAACAAGGAGTTTTTTCATTGTCTTTCCTCCTATTAATCTTTTACTTTTTTATGATAAAATAATATTTACAAAACAACAAGGAAGGTTAATGAATAATGAGTTCAATCAATATTGCATTAGACGGTCCAGCAGCTGCAGGAAAAAGCACCATTGCTAAGCAAGTTGCTAGCCGTTTAACTATGATATATGTTGATACAGGAGCAATGTATCGTGCCATAACATATAAATACTTACAAAATGGCAAACCAAGTAATTTTGACGAGTTAATTCAAAGTACTGAGTTAGAATTAACTTATGATAAAGAAAAAGGACAAAGAATTATTTTAGATGGGAAAGATGTGACTGATTATTTGAGAGAAAATGACGTCACTAATCATGTTTCTTACGTTGCTTCAAAAGAACCTGTTCGTTCATTTGCAGTACAAATTCAAAAAGATCTAGCAGCCAAAAAAGGGATTGTTATGGATGGAAGAGATATAGGTACGGTTGTATTGCCTAATGCTGAACTTAAAGTTTACATGATTGCTTCCGTTGAAGAGAGAGCAGAACGTCGTCAAAAGGAAAATGAATTACGTGGTATTGAATCTAATCTAGAGCAATTAAAACAAGAAATTGAAGATCGTGATAACTACGACATGAATAGAGAGATTTCACCATTAAAGAAAGCTGACGATGCAATCACATTAGATACAACTGGAAAGTCTATTGAAGTAGTAACTAACGAAATTTTATCTATGGTAGATCATCTTAAATAAGTATAATTTATTAAAGACTATAATTGATGTACCACTTGGTATATGATTATAGTCTTTTTATTAAGCATATCAGTTTAACTAAGTATTAATGTTCTATATAATTAACTTGGAAAATAAGATTTGCATCCGTGAATAGTTACAAACTATATTTTTTCAAATTTATAATTTAACATATCTTAATAAGTAGATATCATTGAAATAATATTAAGGAATTGATGGATGCATTTAAAAGATTTAAATCATAATCTAAGCCATAATATTAAATGAAGTGGTTGGCTTATGACTGACAGTCAACTTTCTTAAGTGATTAACTTGAATAAGAAAGTATATTTAAAGTAGAATTTCTTGACAATTCTGTCAGTTTATAAGATGTTATAATTATGTAGTGTATAAGGAGGCAAACAAGATGACTGAAGAATTCAATGAATCAATGATTAATGATATTAAAGAAGGTGACAAAGTCACTGGTGAGGTTCAACAAGTTGAAGATAAACAAGTTGTTGTGCACATCAACGGTGGTAAAGTTAATGGTATCATCCCAATCAGTCAACTTTCTACTCACCACATCGAAAATCCAAGTGAAGTAGTTAAAGTCGGCGATGAGGTTGAAGCTTACGTCACTAAAATTGAGTTTGATGAAGAAAACGACTCAGGCGCGTATATTTTATCTAAGAGACAGCTTGAAACTGAAAAATCATATGAATACTTACAAGAAAAACTTGATAATGATGAAGTGATTGAAGCTGAAGTTACTGAAGTAGTAAAAGGTGGATTAGTCGTAGATGTTGGTCAAAGAGGATTCGTACCAGCTTCACTAATTTCAACTGATTTCATTGAAGATTTCTCTGTATTTGATGGACAAACTATTCGCATTAAAGTGGAAGAGTTAGATCCTGAAAACAATAGAGTCATTTTAAGCCGTAAAGCTGTAGAACAAGCTGAAAATGATGTTAAAAAAGCATCATTATTAGATTCATTAAGCGAAGGTGACGTTATTGACGGTAAAGTAGCTCGCTTAACTAACTTTGGTGCTTTCATTGATATCGGTGGTGTAGATGGTTTAGTTCACGTTTCAGAACTATCACACGAACATGTTGAATCACCTGAACAAGTTGTATCTGTAGGTGACAATGTAAAAGTCAAAGTCAAATCAGTCGAAAAAGATTCTGAGCGTATCTCATTATCAATTAAAGACACTTTACCAACACCTTTCGAAAATATCAAAGGTAAATTCCACGAAGATGACGTTATTGAAGGTACAGTTGTACGTTTAGCTAACTTCGGTGCATTTGTAGAAATTGCACCTGCCGTACAAGGTTTAGTTCATATTTCTGAAATCGACCATAAACATATTGGTTCACCTAGTGAAAAATTAGAACCAGGTCAACAAGTTAACGTTAAAATCTTAGGAATAGATGAAGAAAATGAAAGAATTTCTTTATCAATTAAAGCTACATTACCTAAAGAAGATGTTATCGAAAGTGATGAATCTACAACACAATCTTATTTAGAAAATAATAATGATGAAGATAACCCAACTTTAGGGGATGTTTTCGGAGATAAATTTAAAGACCTTAAATTTTAATATAATCGATTAATTTTCTTGTATATTTTATATTATAAACTCCAATTAAGTCTTAGAACTTTAAGTAGTTCTTAGAACATTAATTGGAGTTTTATTTTTCTATGAAAATTGTAAAAAGCCCTTTATACATGACGATAAACATCTAATGAAGTTTTGAATAAGCGCATTCATGTGATAAAATTATAGAGATTAAGAAAGAGAGGAAGTTACCTTATGACTAAACCGATAGTTGCAATTGTAGGCAAACCTAATGTTGGTAAATCTACAATTTTTAATAGAGTAGTGGGCGAACGTGTATCGATTGTTGAAGATACCCCAGGCGTAACACGTGACCGTATCTATTCTTCTGGTGAATGGTTAACTCATGAATTTAATATCATTGATACGGGTGGTATTGAAATTGGGGATGCACCTTTCCAAACTCAAATACGTGCACAAGCAGAAATTGCTATCGATGAAGCGGATGTTATCATTTTCATGGTGAATGTAAGAGAAGGACTTACACAAAGTGATGAAATGGTTGCACAAATGTTATATAAATCTAAGAAACCTGTTGTATTAGCAGTAAATAAAGTAGATAATCCTGAAATGCGTAATGATATTTATGATTTCTATTCATTAGGTTTTGGGGATCCTTATCCAATATCTGGGTCACATGGCTTAGGACTTGGGGATTTACTTGATGCCGTAGTTGAGAACTTTGGCGAAGAAACCGAAGATCCTTATGATGAAGATACAATTAGACTTTCTATTATAGGTAGACCAAATGTTGGTAAATCTAGTCTAGTTAATGCAATTCTAGGGGAAGAGCGTGTTATCGTTTCAAATGTTGCAGGTACAACTAGAGATGCTGTGGATACTGAATATTCATATGAAGGACAGGATTATGTTCTTATTGATACTGCAGGTATGCGTAAAAAGGGGAAAGTCTATGAATCCACTGAAAAGTATTCAGTATTACGCGCTTTAAAAGCAATCGAACGTTCAAATGTCGTACTTGTCGTCATCGATGCTGAACAAGGTATTATTGAACAAGATAAACGTGTAGCTGGATATGCTCATGAAGAAGGTAAAGCAATTGTTATTGTTGTAAATAAATGGGACACCGTTGAAAAAGATAGCAAAACAATGAAAAAGTTCACTGAAGATGTTAGAAATGAATTTCAATTCTTGGATTATGCTCAAATTGCATTTGTATCAGCTAAAGAGAGCTTACGTTTAAGAACACTTTTCCCATACATAACTGAGGCAAGTGAAAATCATAAAAAACGTGTTCAAAGCTCAACACTTAATGAAGTCGTAACGGATGCAATTTCAATGAATCCAACACCAACAGACAAAGGGCGAAGATTAAATGTATTCTATACAACACAAGTTGCAATAGAACCACCTACCTTTGTAGTTTTTGTTAATGATGTAGAATTAATGCACTTCTCATATAAACGTTATCTAGAGAATCAAATTAGAAATGCGTTTGGTTTCGAAGGAACGCCAATCCATATTATTCCTAGAAAGAGAAATTAATTAAAAAAGGGGATTTAATTATGACAAAAATAACAGTTTTTGGCATGGGTAGTTTCGGTACTGCACTTGCTAATGTTTTAGCCCAAAATGGTCACGACGTATTAATGTGGGGAAAAAACAACGATAGTGTTAACGAATTAAATACGCACCATATGAATAAAAATTATTTAAAAGATGCTAAATTAGATGAAACGATTCAAGCAACAACTCATCTTGAAGAAGCAACACAACATGCAGATGTTTATCTAATGGCTCTACCTACGAAAGCAATGAGAGAAGTAGTTACTAATATTGATAAACTGCTTACTTCTAAAAAAACATTTATACACGTTGCTAAGGGAATTGAAAATGTACCATTTAAACGTGTGTCTGAAATGATAGATGATTCTATTTCATCAGAACACAATGCGGGTATTGGTGTTCTTTCAGGTCCAAGTCATGCAGAAGAAGTAGTTATTAAACAACCCACTACTGTAGCAGCATCTTCTAAGGATGAGAAAATCAGTGCTTTAATCCAAGATCTATTTATGAATGATTATTTACGTGTTTATACTAATAATGACTTGGTGGGTGTTGAACTTGGAGGCGCACTCAAAAATATTATAGCCGTTGCTAGCGGTATTGTAGCGGGTATGGGCTTCGGTGATAATGCTAAAGCTGCGCTAATGACGCGCGGTTTAGCAGAAATTAGTCGTCTAGGAGAAAAATTAGGTGCTGATCCAATGACTTTCTTAGGATTAGGAGGTATTGGTGATTTGATCGTGACATGTACCTCAACACATTCAAGAAACTATACGCTTGGCTTTAAATTAGGACAAGGTAAAACAATGGATGAAGCTTTACAAGAAATGAAAATGGTAGTTGAAGGTGTTTATACGACTAAATCTGTTTATCATTTAGCTAAAAAAGAACATGTAGATATGCCTATTACAAGTGCATTATATCGTGTACTATTTGAAGATGTACCTGTTAATGAGAGCGTTAAAGAGCTTATGGGTAGAGGTAAAAAAGCTGAATGACAAGTGTATAATTACACTTTTAGAAGGAATATTCAAAAAATTCATCATGAAACGCGTAAAATCAATGTTTCTAACGCATAAATCGTTGCGATGACAGTAATCAGTGTGTTAAAGTCAAAACATAATGATATTTAATATATCATTATAAAACCTCAGGAGGTGAATTCATAATGAATAAGACAGATTTAATCAATGCAGTTGCAGAACAAGCAGACTTAACTAAAAAAGAAGCTGGTTCAGCAGTTGACGCTGTATTCGAATCAATCCAAAAATCACTTGCTAAAGGTGAAAAAGTACAATTAATCGGTTTCGGTAACTTCGAAGTACGTGAACGTGCTGCTCGTAAAGGTCGTAACCCTCAAACAGGTAAAGAAATTGACATTCCTGCAAGTAAAGTACCAGCATTCAAAGCTGGTAAAGCATTAAAAGATGCTGTTAAATAATTTTACTTACAAAAAGCCCCACAGGGGCTTTTTTTATTTTTAGACCAACTTTAACAACTCTGTTGTTATTAGTTGGTTTTATGCATTAGTCAAAGACAAATGTAATCCTTTTACTTTTTTATAAATAAATAGGTGTTCTTATGCATTAGTCAAAGACTAAGGCATTCATTTTACAACTCTGTTGTTATTAGTTGGTTTTATGCATTAGTCGAAGACTAATGTAATCCTTTTACTTTTTTATAAATAAATAGGTGTTCTTATACATTAGTCAAAGACTAATGTATTCCTTATATTATTTAATAGTAGGTATTCTTTTTTACATACTTAATTTTCTTTTTAAATAAAATAAATTGACTAAATAGGGGGAGGATAATGAACCTAACAAAGGAATTAATTTTTTATTCTACCCCCAATTTTTTTACATATATAACATTAAGAGTAATATTTACATTAACACTTTTAAACAAATGGAGTTTTACTTAAAAGAACAACTCCTATAGATTTTAATTTCATACATATAATGTTAATATTATTATGATAATATCGTGAGGTGTGAACATGGAAACGACAATAAGCAAACTAAATAAACAAATAGAACAAAGGCTTAAAGGTATAAACGATTACGAATCAATTCATATTAATTCTTCTTTAGGAAATTTACTTGATTCATATTCTATTCCTGAAAAAGCTAAGCTTGCTTGCCTCACTATTGACACTTCAATGAGTCATCTAGATGATATTGCTAAGAATAACTTATCTAAAAATGGAATTTTAATTGGAGATTTGCTAAGTGCTCATTATTATACGTTATTAGCAGAAATTAATGATCTTTCTTACCAATTATCAATGAGTGAAGCTATTGTAAAAGTAAACGAATTAAAATCTTCACTTCATCAGCAAACATTGTCAGAATATGAGATAAATGAAGCTATCATTGATATTGAAGTACTTTTCCCTTATATTACGCTTGCTCATTTTGGAAAGAAAGTTGATAAGTACGCTTTATTCTATGAATTAACTAACAATGATGATGGCTATTATCCTTCATATTTAAATCAATATGATGAACAAGCAATCGACCAATATTTCAATACAATTAATCAAAGCTATATAAAAAGAAGAGGTAATTAACATGGGTGAAAATCAAGCAAAAAAAGAACAAGTACATACAGTATTCCAAAATATTTCTCAAAAATATGATCGATTAAATAATATTATTAGCTTTGAACAACACAAAGTTTGGAGAAAACACGTGATGAAACACATGCGTGTTAAAGAAGGTAGTCAAGCATTAGATGTTTGTTGTGGCACTGCTGATTGGACAATCGCATTAAGTAAAGCAGTCGGCAACAAGGGACATGTGACTGGATTAGATTTTAGCGAGAACATGCTAGAAGTTGGAAAAGAAAAAACATCTTCATTAAACAATGTGAAACTTGTTCATGGTGATGCTATGAACTTACCATTTGATGATAATACATTTGATTATGTGACAGTTGGATTTGGACTTAGAAATGTACCAGATTATCTTGTTGCATTACAAGAAATGCACCGTGTACTAAAACCAGGTGGTATGGTAGTATGCCTTGAAACAAGTCAACCTACTTTACCATTATTCAAACAAGTTTATAGCTTATACTTCAAGTTTGTAATGCCTATATTCGGTAAAATGTTCGCTAAGTCTAAAGAAGAGTATGAATGGTTACAGCAATCAACATTTAATTTTCCTGATAAGCAAACGTTAAAACGTTTATTCTTTGAAGCAGGATTTAATGATATAACAGTACGTAGCTTTACAGGTGGCGTTGCTGCAATGCACCTTGGCTATAAAGAAAAAGATTCTACCAAAGGTGATTAACGTGGCAAAGTTAAACATTAATAATGAAATAAAAAAAGTTGAAGAACGTTTGGAACGTGCGATTCAAAGTACGGATCAAACTCTAGAAGAGGCTTCTTTCCACTTATTATCTTCAGGTGGTAAAAGAGTACGTCCTGTTTTTGTAATTTTAAGCAGTCAGTTTGGCACAAGTGAAGGTACTTCAGAAGATACCTATCGTGTGGCTGTAGCACTAGAACTCATTCATATGGCTACACTCGTCCATGATGATGTTATTGATAAGAGTGACAAGCGTCGAGGACGTCCCACAATTTCTAAAAAATGGGATCAAACCACTGCTATATTAACAGGAAACTTCCTACTTGCATTAGGTCTTCAACATCTATCTGAGATTAAAGATGCTCGCGTTCACTCTATTATTTCTAACTCTATTGTAGACGTATGTAGGGGAGAGTTATTTCAATTTCAAGATCAATTTAATAGCGAACAAAATATTACAAATTATTTGCGTCGTATTAATCGTAAAACTGCTTTACTGATTCAATTAGCTACTGAAGTAGGTGCAATTACTTCTGGTGCTTCTAAAAAAACTATACGCAAATTGAAACTTATTGGTCATTATATTGGAATGAGTTTCCAAATCATTGATGATGTTTTGGATTTCACAAGCTCAGAAAAGAAATTGGGCAAACCTGTAGGTAGCGATTTGATGAACGGTCATATTACTTTGCCAGTACTTTTAGAAATGAGAAAGAATAAGGATTTCAAACAAAAAATCACTAACTTAAATGCTCAAAGTCCTCAATCTGATTTCGATACATGTATTCAAACTATTCGAAAATCCGATAACATTGAAGAATCTAAAGCAATAAGTGAGAAGTATTTAAATAAAGCAATTGCTTTAATTGAGGAATTAGAAGAGGGACCTAATAAAAATTTATTTAAAAAACTCATTAAAAAAATGGGCAGTAGAAATAAGTAAGTTCTGCGAAAAGTATTGAAAGCGCTTCACTATCCTGTTACTATGAAATGGTGGCAGGATAAAAGCTTATCTTGTTCGATAGGAAATAAACCTATACATATTTCGGTAAATGAATGAAACACAACTTACGGGGGGACACGCAAAGTGGAACGTACATTTTTAATGATCAAACCAGATGCAGTACAAAGAAATTTAATTGGAGAAATTATTTCAAGAATTGAAAACAAAGGGTTAAAACTTGTTGGTGGTAAATTGATGCAAGTACCTACTGAATTAGCTGAGAAGCATTACAGCGAACATGAAGGTAAACCTTTCTATGAAAAATTAATTTCATTTATAACTTCAGCTCCTGTTTTTGCGATGGTTGTAGAAGGTGAAGATGCTGTCGCAGTATCTCGTCACATTATCGGTAGTACTAATCCTTCTGAAGCCGCACCTGGTACGATTAGAGGCGATCTTGGTTTAACAGTTGGAAGAAACATTATTCATGGTTCTGACTCTGTAGAATCAGCGCAACGTGAAATTAGTTTATGGTTTAATAGCAATGAAATTGCTGATTATACATCACCAAGAGAAGACTGGTTATACGAATAAAAAATATAAATAAATGAATTTCATTTTATCCACTAAGAACCGATTTAGCGAAAGTTAAATCGGTTCTCTCTATTTTCACCAATGAAGTTACATGACGCTAAAGTTCAAGACTTATGTTGTGTGTATGAATATGATAATATATTAAACATATTACAATTTAATGCATTAAAGAAGAGAAAGGAGTGTGCGCTCATGAGATACCTCACTTCAGGTGAATCACATGGTCCACAACTTACAGTCATCATTGAAGGTGTACCAGCTAATTTAGAAATTAAAGCTGAAGATATTAATAAGGAAATGTTTAAACGTCAAGGCGGATATGGTCGAGGACGTCGTATGCAAATCGAGAAGGATGCAATTGAAATTGTTTCTGGAGTAAGAAATGGTTATACGCTTGGGAGTCCAATTACTTTAGTCGTGACTAACGATGACTTTACGCATTGGAGAAAAATTATGGGCGTAGCACCAATAAGCGATGAAGAAAGAGAAAACATGAAGCGTACCATTACAAAACCTAGACCTGGACATGCTGATTTGGTTGGAGGAATGAAATATAATCATCGTGATTTAAGAAATGTATTAGAGCGTTCATCTGCTAGAGAAACCGCAGCACGCGTCGCTGTAGGGGCTGTCTCTAAAATACTCTTAGAACAACTAGATATTCATATGTACAGTCGTGTGGTTGAAATAGGTGGCGTTAAAGATGAAGGCCTTTATGATACTGAAACTTTCAAAGCCAATATTGACAAAAACGATGTACGTGTAATTAATGAAGATATCGCACAACAAATGCGTGATAAAATTGATGAAGCAAAAAAAGAAGGCGACTCAATTGGTGGTGTAGTTCAAGTTATGGCAGAGAATATGCCTGTTGGCGTAGGGAGTTATGTTCACTACGATCGTAAATTAGATGGTCGCATCGCGCAAGGCGTTGTAAGTATTAATGCTTTTAAAGGTGTTAGTTTTGGCGAAGGATTTAAAGCCGCTGAAAAACAAGGTAGTGAGATTCAAGATGAAATTCATTACGATAGCGATAGTGGTTATTATAGAGCTACGAATCACCTTGGAGGATTTGAGGGTGGTATGAGTAATGGGATGCCAATCATTGTAAATGGAGTAATGAAACCTATTCCAACACTCTATAAACCTTTAAACTCAGTAGATATCAATACTAAAGAGGACTTCAAAGCGACGATTGAACGTTCTGATAGTTGCGCGGTTCCTGCTGCAAGTGTGGTATGTGAACATGTTGTAGCTTTTGAATTGGCAAAAGCATTACTGGAAGAATTCCAATCTAATCACATCGATCAATTAAAATCACAAATCGAAGAACGTCGTCAGTTAAACATTGAATTTTAAATACACCATCCTTAAGAGGTGATAAGATGAAACTTGAAACAACTTATGAAAATAACAACTATCCAATTATTGTGGAGCACGATGCAATTGAATACTTGGATTCTTTTACCAAAGATTATGACAAAGTATTCTTCATTATTGACGCTAATGTGTATCACCAATTTTCAGAGAAAATAGATACCTTAACTAAAAAGCATCATGCGCAGAAAATTATCATTCCTGCTGGCGAACAAACTAAAACATTTGCCCAATACAATCAAACAATGGAGTCATTATTAAGTCATCAATTAACACGACAAACATGTATTATCGCTTTAGGTGGAGGGGCAACAGGTGATTTCGCCGGTTTCATTGCTGCAACTCTATTAAGAGGTGTAGGATTTATCCAAGTTCCTACTACGATTCTCGCACATGATTCAAGTGTTGGCGGAAAAGTAGGTATTAATTCAAAGCATGGTAAAAATCTTATCGGTGTCTTTTATCGACCTAAAGCTGTCATCTATGATTTAAATTTCTTAGAAACGCTACCTTATACTGAAGTTTTGAGTGGTTATGCTGAGGTCTATAAACATGCATTATTGAATGGTAAGGAAGCTACGCAAAATATAGAGGCGCATTTTAGTTCTGATAAACAGTTAAAATCTTTAAATCAACTAGACTATTACTTATTTAAAGGCATAGAAACGAAATTGCACATCGTTGTTGAAGACGAAAAAGAAAAAGGTATGAGAAAATTTCTTAACTTAGGTCACACTTTTGGTCATGCTGTGGAATATGAACATAAAATACCACATGGTCATGCAGTAATGATAGGCATTCTCTATCAATTTATTGTAGCTAATGAAATGTTGCATACCGAATATGATATTCAACATTTCATTAATTATCTCCAATGTTTAAATTATCCTTTAGAAATTATCCCTAAGCTTAGTTTTGAAGACACATATCAATTTATGTTACTTGATAAGAAAAATAACAGTGAAGGTATTCAAATGGTCTTACTTCAAGATTGGGGTAGTCCTATTGTACTTCATGTTGATAAAACGAGACATCTTAAAGCATTTAATCAATTACAGTCATATTTTAGGTAGGTGATAAACATGACTAATAGTGAAGTTATCGACATCAATGGCCCTTTAAAGGGTGAAATAGAAGTTCCCGGAGACAAGTCCATGACACACCGAGCAATCATGCTTGCATCTCTAGCGACAGGTCAAACTACAATTTATAAGCCTTTACTTGGAGAAGATTGTCGCCGTACTATGGAAATATTTGAGTTATTAGGTGTTAAAATAACTGAACATGAAGAGACAATCATTATTGACTCACCTGGTTATCAACAATTTAAGACACCACACCAAGTGTTGTATACGGGGAATTCTGGAACAACAACACGTTTATTGGCGGGACTACTTAGTGGTTTAGGAATTGAAAGCGTACTATCTGGTGATGTTTCTATTGGTAAAAGACCTATGGATCGTGTCCTAAAACCATTGTTACAAATGAATGCTCATATTTCAGGTATTGAAGGAAATTATACCCCTTTAATTATTAAGCCATCTATTATTAAAGGTATAGAATATCAAATGGAGGTTGCTAGTGCTCAAGTAAAAAGTGCAATTTTATTTGCGAGTATCTTTTCAGAGGAAGCAACAACCGTCACTGAAATTGATGTGAGTAGAAATCATACAGAGACAATGTTTGAACATTTTAATATTCCAATAGAGATTGAGGGTAAGACGATTCGAACTTCACCTCATGCAATTCAACACATCAAAGCACAGGATTTCCATGTGCCTGGAGATATTTCGTCAGCAGCGTTCTTTATTGTAGCCGCGCTAATTACACCTGGAAGCGATATTACAATTCATAATGTTGGCATTAACCCGACACGTTCAGGTATCATAGACATCGTTGAACTTATGGGGGGTAATATTGAATTAAACAACGTGACTCACGACGCTGAACCTACAGCTTCTATTCGAGTTAAATACACCCCAACTTTAAAGCCAATTACTATTGAAGGTGATATAGTACCTAAAGCGATTGACGAACTTCCTGTAGTCGCATTATTATGCACTCAAGCTTCAGGTACTTGTATTATCAAAGATGCAGAAGAATTAAAGGTAAAAGAAACGAATCGAATAGATACAACTGCTGATATGCTCAATATGCTAGGTTTCAGCCTACAACCAACAAACGATGGATTGATTATACATCCTTCTGAATTTAAAGCGAATGCAACAGTAGATAGTCAAACGGATCATCGTATAGGTATGATGTTAGCTGTAGCTTCGTTACTAAGTTCTGAACCTTTAACAATAGAGCAATTTGACGCAGTTAATGTATCTTTCCCAGGTTTCTTACCAAAATTAAAGCTTTTAGAAAATGAGGGAAAATAAATTATGGAAGATATCTATAAATTAATAGACGATATCAATCTACAAAAATTAGAGAATTTAGACTCTCGTGTAAACGAAGCATTAAGTTCAAATAACGATGACGCGTTATTTATCTTAGGCGAAACATTATATAATTTCGGTTTAACACCTCAAGGTTTAGAAGTGTTTAGAACGTTATATCATAAATATCCTGATGAAAGTGAATTACTTATTTACTTTATTGAAGGATTAATGTCTGAGAATCAAACTGATGAAGCATTAGAATATTTAGCTGAAGTTGAAACATCAACTGAAAAGTTAATGCTAGAAGCTGATTTATATCAACAAATTAATATGTTGGAAGTTGCCATTGATAAGCTTCAAGAAGCGTTAGAAATTGAACCTAACGACCCAATTATACATTTCGCTTTAGCTGAATTACTATACTTTGATGGACAATATTTACGCGCTACAACTGAGTATGAGACAGTACTAGAGACAGGCGAATACCAAGTGAATGGCGTTAATTTATTTTCAAGAATGGCCGACTGTAGTTTACAAAGTGGTAACTATACCGATTCTATTGGGTTATTTGATGAAATTAGTGAAGATGAAATGAACTCTGAGGATTATTTCAAGAAGGCTATTGCTTATGAAAAGAACGATTTAACGCAAGAAGCGATAAAAATCATGAAGACATTATTGTCTAAAGATCCTGACTTTATTCAAGGTTATTTCTACTTACAATCATTATATGAAAATGAAAAGAACTACCCAGATGCGATTGAAACTGGTAAAGAAGGGCTTAGACTAAGTCAGTTCTACAAAGAGCTTATGGTGTCTACAGGTAGCTTAGAAATAGAGCATGGCGATGCGAATGAAGGTGTTGAATTATTAAAACAAGCACTTGAAGTCGACAATGCCTATCATGAACCATTGCTAATATTAAGTGATTTATACCGAAATGAAGAAGATTATGAAGCAATTATTCAACTTCTTACCTTTGTAGATGAGGAAGACTTAGACCCTGTGTTTATGTGGCATTTAGCATATGCTTATGGTCATGAAGAACGCGATAAAGAAGCTCAACATTTCTTCGAATTAGCATACCCGACTTTAAATACACAGTCTGAATTTTTAAGCGATTATTATTTCTATCTATTAGAAATTGGACATAAAGACAAAGCAAAATCAATTTTAGATAAATTATTAGAAATTGACCCTAGTAATGAAACTTGGCATGATGAAGCTACGAGAATCCAATCTTAAGTGGGTGAATACTAATGAATGAATCGCTCATACGAATGAAGCAAAGCTTTTTGGAATATTTACTATTTCAATACCGTTTCAAATCACGCATTACCGTTTGGGTACTTAATTACTTAAAAGCAAATCATGACAAACTGAACCTTGTTCATTTCGTAAGTGGAAAAATTAAACAACATCATACTTTAGAAATTGCAGAAGTAAACGCACATGCTTCTGCAATTCAATTTACTAAAGACGATCAAACATACATTAACACGAACGAAATCTTTGAATATATCGCTAATAATACAATTCGTCTAGATATTCAAATACATTTTGCGGATAATCATAAGTATGAACCTCGCTACGACGATTTAATCTTGGCACAATTGATTCATTCACCAAGTTACTCCGCATACGTACAAGATTTATATGCGATTTCAATGAATCAAAGAAAGCAATCTTCTTTGATTGAAAATTTACAAGAAAATATTGATTTGAGTTTACAAATGAATGAACCAGAAAGATTTTATCAACTTACACAAATTTTAAATGCATTGAAAATGAAAGACGTTGATGCTATACACGAGGAAGAACAATGAGTGACTATAAATGGATATGGGAAATGACACTTTATAGGAAATGGGTGCTTATTTTCTTAATTATATGTAATGTGGCAGGAACGATTTACGGCTATGATTGGTATAGTGGACAACTATATATTACTCCACGTTATTTTAAACCATTTGTACCTGATAGCCCCACAGCATCACTTTTTCTAAGCTTATCTATCATGCTCATGTTGTTTAACAAACGTTCCGCAATTTTAAATGCTCTAGCCTTTGTAACTTTAATTAAGTATGGCGTGTGGGCAGTTATCATGAATATTCTTATGTTTGTTGAGCAGGGTGAAGTGACAATTAACGGTATTATGTTAATTGTATCCCACGGTATTATGGCCGTTGAAGCTATCTATTTTTATCCACGCTTTAAAGTAACAATGACTGGGTTCTTAGTCGCTTTAATATGGGTATTGATTAATGACATAATCGATTATGGTTTCGGTCAATTTCCTTATTATGACTTTATTGCTTCACATACATTTCAAATCGGAGTATTATCAGTATGTCTGAGTATAAGCGCCTTAATTTTATACTTAGTTTTACAACGTTTTATGAAAGTTAAAACATTTGATTAAACACTATTTTGTCAGTAAAATAATACTAGAGGAGAGTGAGTTTAATGTCTTTAATATCTATGATTATATATTTCATAATATTAATGGTCATCCCTATGTGGGCTCAACATAAAGTTAAATCTAATTATGAAAAGTATTCACAAGTGAGATCCACTAGTGGTAAAACAGGTAGAGAAGTTGCTGAAGAAATACTACATGCAAATGGTATTTACGATGTTGATGTCGTTAAAGGTGACGGATTCTTAACAGACCACTATGACCCTAGTAAAAAAGTTGTTTGTTTATCTCCTGCAAACTACGATAGACCTTCAGTTGCTGGTACAGCAATTGCAGCCCATGAAGTTGGGCACGCAATTCAACACCAACAAGGTTATGCACCATTAAGATTTAGAAGTGCACTTGTACCACTTGCTAATATCGGTAGTTCTTTAAGTTACATGGTTATCATGTTAGGTATCGTGTTAACTGCTTTCGGAAGTGCATTTGGTTCAACTGCATTATGGATTGGTGCTGGATTAATGTCACTTGCAGTATTATTCTCAATCGTGACATTACCTGTTGAGTTTAATGCTAGTTCAAGAGCAATGAAGCAAATCACTGCTTTAAATATCGTAAATGAGAAAGAATACAAACACGCTAAGAAAGTGTTATCTGCAGCAGCAATGACTTATGTTGCTTCAACAGCAGTAGCATTAGCTGAACTTGCACGTATCATTTTACTTGCAAGATCAAGCGAATAATTAAATAAATACTTTTTATAAACCTGGTTAAGATTACATGTAGATGTAATACTTACCAGGTTTTTTATTTTCAACATAAATCTACAGTTTCTATTATTGCACTTGAAATGCATCAACTAACAAATTGTAATATACTATATGAGAAACGCATTAAAGGAGAATACCATAAAATGAAATCGATGGAACAAATGCAAAAAGAAGTTGACGAATATATTGGTCAATTCAAAGCAGGCTACTTCTCACCACTAGCAAATCTCGCTAGAATGACTGAAGAAGTAGGAGAGTTAGCAAGAGAAATTAATCATCATTATGGTGAAAAGAAGAAAAAAGATTCTGAAGCTGACAATACCATCAAAGCTGAATTAGGAGATAACTTATTTGTATTATTATGTATCGCTAATTCACTAGATATAGATATGACTGAAAGTTTTAATGAAACGATGGAGAAATTTAATACACGAGATAAAGATCGTTTCGAAAGAAAATAATATATAGAAAGGATGGGCACAGATGAAAATCGGTATTACTTGTTACCCGTCCATGGGCGGCTCTGGAATCATTGCAACAGAGCTTGGTATAAAGATGGCTGAACGCGGACACGACGTTCATTTTATTACCTCGAATATTCCTTTTAGAATACGTAAACCTTTACCGAATATTACTTTCCATCAAGTTGAAGTGAATCAATATGCAGTATTTCAATATCCGCCATATGATATCACATTAAGTACTAAAATATCTGACGTCATTAAAGAATACGATTTAGACGTTTTACATATGCATTACGCCGTACCACACGCGGTTTGTGGCATTTTAGCAAAGCAAATGTCCGGCAAAGATGTAAAGATCATGACTACACTTCACGGCACAGATATTACAGTGCTTGGTTATGATCATTCGCTTAAGAATGCTATTAAATTTGGTATCGAACAGAGTGACATTGTTACCAGTGTGAGTCATTCTCTTGCACAACAAACATATGAAATTATTGATACAAATAAAGAAATTGTACCTATTTATAATTTTGTTCGTGAAAATGAATTCCCAACACGACATAATGAAGAGTTAAAGGATTGCTACGGCATATTACCTGAAGAGAAGGTACTCATTCATGTATCAAACTTCCGAAGAGTAAAACGTATTGATACAATCATTGAAACATTCGCCAAAGTACATGAACGAATTCCTAGTAAACTAATATTACTTGGAGACGGTCCAGAATTACTAGATATGCGCCAAAAAGCTCGCGAACTCAATGTAGAAGAGCATGTACTATTTTTAGGTAAACAAAATGATGTAAGTGCATTTTATCAACTATCAGATCTCGTGCTACTTTTAAGTGAAAAAGAAAGTTTTGGTTTAACTTTATTAGAGGCAATGAAGACGGGTGTATTACCAATTGGTACAAATGCTGGAGGTATCAAAGAGGTAATTAAGCATGAAGAGACGGGCTTTATAGTAAATATTGGTGACAGTGAACAAGCAGCGCAATATGCGATTCAGCTCTTAGAAAATCCCAATTTATATAAACAAATGCAATCAAAAATGCTTGAAGATATTCGTGATCGCTTTGCTTCAGAATTGATTACTGATCAGTATGAACATTATTATAAAAAAATGTTAGAACAAGGTGAAAATTAAGATGAGTAACGAGTTATTTGAACGTGCCAAACCAATATTAGATCATATTCAGCATCATGGATTTGAAGCATACTTCGTTGGGGGTTCAGTTCGTGATTATCTCATGGGACGAGACATCCATGATATTGATATTACTACCAGTGCAACGCCTAATGAAATTGAAGATATTTTTGAGAAGACCATTCCAATAGGTAAGGAACATGGTACTATCAATGTCGTTTATCATCATGAAAATTATGAAGTAACAACATTTCGTGCTGAAGAAGATTATGTGGATCATCGTAGACCGAGCGAAGTGCACTTCGTACGTGATTTATACCAAGACGTACAACGTCGAGATTTCACTGTAAATGCCATTGCAATGGATTCTAATTATAAAACCTATGATTATTTTGAGGGTGAACGCGATTTAAAAGAACGGCTGATTCGTACAGTAGGTGAACCTCGTGAACGATTTGAAGAGGATGCGTTACGTATCATTCGAGGACTACGTTTTCAAGCTCAACTCGATTTTAAGATTGTAGACAATACATTTGATGCGATGCGCAAGCAGATTGCTGATATTCAATACCTATCTATAGAACGCATTGTTGTTGAACTAAAGAAACTCATTAAGGGTATCAATGTTGCTCAAAGTTTTAATCAAATGAAGGAGATAGATGCCTTTAAGCACATTCCATTCTTTAATTCATTTAATATGCAACGCGTTCATATCGATGAACCATTAGAATTTGAAATGTGGATTGCTATCATGCTAGCTCAGCAACCGATGACTGATACACTTAAATTACTAAAGATAAGCAATAACGAAAAATCTAATATTCACACCTTAGCGAATTTAATTAAAACATTACCACAGGTACAATCTAAGCAGGATTTAATTATTGTGATTTATGATAATGACATAAAAAATATTAAAAATGTATTAGCTACTAAGGAAACAATCAAGAAAAACAATCTTAACACACCTAATCCTTTAATCTTAAATGAACGTTCTATTGAAGAAGTTTATAACCAGCTACCTATCCATCATCGAAAGGAAATGGCTATCAATGGTAGTGATATTATCCAACACCTTAATACGAAATCAGGACCGTGGTTAAAAGATGTGTTAAGACAAATAGAAGTGGCAATTATCACACAACAAATTAAGAATACTAAAGTTGAAATACTAGAATGGGTGGATGCGAATGTCAAAGTATAGTCAAGACGTAGTAAGAATGTTATATGAGAATCAACCAAATTACATCTCAGGGCAATTTATAGCTGATCAACTTAATATATCACGAGCAGGCGTTAAAAAAATTATCGATCAATTAAAAAACGATGGTTGTGACATCGAATCCGTCAATCATAAAGGTCATCAGCTCAATGCACTCCCCGATCAATGGTACAGTGGCATTGTTCAACCCATCGTAAAAGATTTTGATTCAATTGATCAGATAGAAGTTTATAACTCAGTTGATTCAACACAAACTAAAGCTAAAAAAGCATTAGTAGGCAACAAATCATCATTTTTAATTTTAAGTGATGAACAAACAGAAGGACGAGGACGCTTTAATCGCAATTGGAGTTCATCTAAGGGTAAAGGTCTGTGGATGTCTCTAGTATTAAGACCAAATGTTCCATTTGCAATGATTCCCAAATACAATTTATTTATCGCATTGGGAATTAGGGATGCCATTCAACAATTCTCTAATGATCGTGTAGCAATTAAATGGCCTAATGATATTTACATTGGGAAAAAGAAAATTTGTGGTTTTTTAACTGAAATGGTAGCTAATTATGATGCTATAGAAGCAATTATATGTGGTATAGGTATTAATATGAATCATGTTGAGGACGACTTTAATGATGAAATACGTCAGATTGCAACAAGTATGAGGTTGCATGCTGATGATAAAATAAATCGTTATGATTTTCTAAAAATACTACTCTATGAGATTAATAAACGTTATAAACAATTCTTAGAGCAACCATTTGAGACGATTCGAGAAGAATATATTGCAGCAACAAATATGTGGAATCGTCAATTAAGATTTACCGAGAATGGTCACCAATTTATAGGTGAGGCATTTGATATCGACCAAGATGGTTTCTTACTTGTGAAAGATGACGAAGGGAATTTACATCGACTAATGAGTGCAGATATAGATTTATAAACACTGAAGACAAGGAGAGAGGGCGTTATGGGAATTGCAACCTATGCAGTTGTTGATTTAGAAACAACTGGTAATCAACTAGATTATGATGAAATTATTCAAATAGGCATTACTTTCGTACGCAATCATAAAATTATTGATACTTATCATTCAATGATTCGCACTGATTTAGAAATTCCTCCATTTATTCAAGCTTTGACATCTATTGAAGAGGACATGCTCGCTCAAGCACCTTATTTCAATGAAGTTGCTGAGGATATTTACGACCAAATTAAAGATTGCATTTTCGTGGCACATAATATTTCTTTTGATCTTAATTTCATTAAAAATGCTTTCAATAACTGTGACATTCAATTCAAACCTAAGAAAGTGATGGATACACTTGAATTGTTTAAAATCGCGTTCCCAACAGATAAAAGTTACCAGTTAAGCGAGCTCGCTCAAGCACATGATATACCCTTAGACAAAGCACATCGTGCCGATGAAGATGCTACAACGACTGCAAAGTTAATGATTAAGGCCTTCAAAAAGTTTGAAAGTTTACCTTTAGATACGCAAAAGCAACTTTATTATTTAAGTAAAAATCTTAAATATGATTTATACAATATCCTTTTCGAAATGGTAAGAACAAATCAATCGAAACCATTGGATGACCAATTTGGTCAATTCGAACAAATCATATATCGTAAACAAGTAGATTTAAAAGGTCCACAAACAAAGTTTGAAGGTTCTCTTAAAACACTTTATAAAAAAGCTACGAAAGCTCTAAATATGACTTATCGTCCTCAACAACTTTATCTTTCAGAAATTATTCTTGATCAACTGATGCATAGTGATAAAGCAATGATTGAAGCGCCTCTAGGAAGTGGTAAGTCCCTTGCATATTTACTTGCAGCACTCATGTACAATATTGAGACTGGGCGACACGTGATGATATCTACAAATACTAAAATACTGCAGAGTCAGTTACTTGAAAAAGATATTCCTGCATTAAACGAGGCATTAAAATTTAAAATCAACGCATCTCTGATCAAAAGTAAAAATGATTACATTTCACTTGGTTTGATTAGTCAAATCTTAAAAGATGATACTAATAACTATGAAGTTAGCATTCTAAAAATGCAATTATTAATTTGGATTACAGAAACAACTACAGGTGATATCCAAGAATTAAACTTAAAAGGCGGACAGAAAATGTATTTCGATCAAAAGATTGAAACTTACGTTCCTGTACGTCATGACATCCATTACTACAATTTTATAAAACGTAACGCTCAAAATATTCAAATCGGTATTACGAATCACGCACATTTAATTCATTCGGATGCAGAAAATTCAATATATCAATTATTCGACGATTGTATCATTGATGAAGCACACCGATTACCAGATTATGCCCTAAATCAAGTTACTAATGAATTGAACTATTCTGATATTAAATATCAATTAGGCTTAATCGGTAGAAACGAAAATGAAAAACTACTTAAAGCTATAGACAAATTAGAACAGCAACGTATTCTTGAGAAATTAGATATAGCACCTATTGATGTATTCGGACTTAAATCAAACATCAATGACATCCACGAATTGAATGAGCGTTTATTTACAACGATTTATGAAATTATTCAGTCATCTGAAGTCTATGACGATGAAGTTCATAAGTATCATTATGTTTACCAATTTGAGACTGATAATATATTAAAAGATTTACACGCTCTCATTGATAAACTAAATAAAACGTTGGAAATTTTTAATGGCATTAGCCATAAAACAATTAAATCAATTCGTAAACAGTTACTTTATCTCAACGATAGATTTAAACAAATAGAGCAAAGTTTAAAAGATAATCATACAAGTTATATTTCAATCAAAAATCTAACTCAAAAGTCTACAATTCGTTTGCTTGTTAAAGACTTTGCAGTAAAAGATATTTTAACAACTCAAGTTCTTGATAAATTTAATTCGCTCACTTTTATTTCCGGTACGTTAACTTTCAATCATTCATTTGATAACTTTAAGAATTGGTTTAACGATCATACCAAATTTAATACATTTGAAGTATCAACATCGATGAAAGCCTCTAAAAATACGAGCGTTTTTATTCCTACTGATGTAGCTTCTTATAATTATAAGAATATTGAAGACTACGTGGCATCAATTGTGGATTATCTTGTCGAATATGTCACTATGACTCAATCAAAATGTCTCGTCTTATTTACAAGTTACAAGATGATGCATATGGTTCAAGATATGTTAAACGAATTACCACCATTTGAGGACTACGTGATACTCACTCAACAACAGAATCAAAATTATAAAATTGTTCAACAATTTAATAACTTTGAAAAATCTATCTTGTTAGGTACATCAACATTCTTTGAAGGCTTCGACTTTCAAGCTGATGGTATTAAGTGTGTCATGATAGCTAAGCTACCATTTATGAATAAACACAATACGAAATATTGGCTTATGGACACTGAATTTACGTCAACGTTCAAAGATTACGTCCTTCCAGACGCTGTCACTCGCTTTAGACAAGGATTAGGTCGTTTGATACGTAATGAGGATGATAAAGGGCTTATAGTGTCGTTCGATGATCGCTTAGTCAATAGTAATTTTAAGAATTTCTTTGCTCAAACCTTGGAAAATTATCGCCAGAAAAAAGGGGATATTCAACAATTCAATAAATTACTAGGGCACATTCAGAAATCAATTAAAAAAGGAAAATAGAGTTTAATTTGACGTAGCGAAGTCATTTTCAAGAAAGCAATCACAGAAGTCAACATGTAGAAGTTAATAGAAGATTTTGTTAAAATAAATAAGTATTAAAAAGAATAGAAAAATAGGAGTTTGGTTATGAAGACTACGATTAAACAGGCGAAACAACATCTAAACCAAGAAGTAACGATTGGTGCTTGGTTAACAAATAAACGTTCTAGTGGTAAAATCGCGTTCTTACAATTACGTGATGGTACTGGATTTATGCAAGGCGTGGTAGTGAAATCAGAAGTTGATGAAGAGACCTTCCAATTATCTAAAGAGATTACTCAAGAATCTTCATTATATGTAACAGGAACAATCACTGAAGATAATCGTTCTGATTTAGGCTATGAAATGCAAGTAAAATCAATTGAAGTCATTCATGAAGCGCATGATTACCCAATCACACCTAAGAATCACGGCACTGAATTCTTAATGGATCACCGTCATTTATGGTTACGTTCTAAGAAACAACATGCCGTGATGAAAATTAGAAATGAAATTATTCGTGCAACATATGAATTCTTTAACGACAATGGCTTTACTAAAATTGATCCACCAATTTTAACTGCAAGTGCACCTGAAGGTACAAGCGAGTTATTCCATACTAAATACTTCGACCAAGATGCATTCTTATCTCAAAGTGGCCAATTATATATGGAAGCTGCAGCTATGGCACATGGTCGCGTATTTTCTTTCGGTCCAACGTTCCGTGCTGAAAAATCTAAAACACGTCGCCATTTAATTGAATTTTGGATGATTGAACCAGAAATGGCATTTACAAATCATGCTGAGAGTTTAGAGGTACAAGAACAATATGTCACTCACGTTGTACAATCAGTGCTTAAAAATTGTGAATTAGAACTTAAAGCACTTGACCGTGATACGACTAAATTAGAAAAAGTAGCAACACCATTCCCAAGAATTTCATATGATGATGCGATTGAATTCTTAAAAGAACAAGGCTTTGATGATATAGAGTGGGGCGAAGATTTCGGAGCACCTCATGAAACTGCAATCGCTAATCATTATGATTTACCAGTGTTTATAACTAATTACCCAACTAAAATTAAGCCGTTCTATATGCAACCTAACCCTGACAATGAAGATACAGTATTATGTGCTGATTTAATTGCACCAGAAGGCTATGGCGAAATCATCGGCGGTTCAGAGCGTATTAATGATTTAGATTTATTAGAACAACGTATTAAAGAACATGAATTAGATGAAGAAAGTTATAGTTATTATTTAGATCTTCGTCGTTATGGCAGTGTACCACATAGTGGTTTTGGTCTTGGTTTAGAAAGAACAGTTGCGTGGATTTCAGGAGTAGAACACGTGCGTGAAACTTCACCATTCCCACGTTTATTAAATCGTTTATACCCATAATAGAGGTGAAATAAGAACTTCATTTTCAAAATGATGCCAAAACGTCCAGTCAATTGATACGGCTGGGCGTTCATTTTAAATAGGAGGGGAAAACACTTGGATTTGTTTCAACTTAAAACACGTCCTGTCGTAATTCGAAGAGAATTATTAGATCATTATGCGGAATTAGGTATAGATGAACAAGATTTAGTGATTCTGATTAAATTGATTTACGCATCAGAAACATCTAATAAGCAGCCCTCTATAGAATTGCTTCAAAAAGGGTCTCATATGCAACCTCGTGAAATCACTGCCGTCATACAAAATTTAATACAACACGAATTATTAGAATTAAATGTGAGTAAAGACGAAGAAGGTAAATTCACTGAGTATATGAATTTAGATCCTTTTTATGAGAAATTAAGCCTAATACTAAAGAAACAAAATTTAAATAACCAAGAGCAAGATAGTAAAGAGCAATTTAAACAACTATTTCAATTGATGGAACAATCCTTTGGGAGACCACTTTCACCCTACGAAATAGAAACATTAAACCAATGGATAGATGTGGATCAACATGATTTATCCGTCATTCAAGCAGCATTAGACGAAGCACTGAGTCAAAACAAATTAAGTTTTAAATATATAGATCGCATACTGTTAAATTGGAAGAAGAACAATGTTAAAACAGTAGATGACTCCAAAAAAATAAGAGAACAATTTAATCAGAAGCAACCTAAAATGAAACATGTAGTCAAACAAGTTCCTAAATTTGATTGGTTAAATGGAGAGAAACCAGATGATAAGTAAAAAGAAAGCATTAGAAATGATAGATGTCATTGCGAATATGTTTCCAGACGCAGAGTGTGAATTAAAGCATGATAATGCATTCGAACTCACTATTGCTGTATTACTGTCAGCTCAATGTACGGATAATTTAGTCAACCGTGTGACACGTTCACTCTTTGAAAAGTATAAAACACCGGAAGATTACCTTAATGTTAGCGATGAAGAGCTTCAAAATGATATACGTTCAATAGGACTATATCGTAATAAAGCGAAAAATATAAAAAAATTATGTCGTTCATTACTCGATCAATTTGATGGACGTATACCAGAGACTCACAAAGAATTAGAAAGTTTAGCAGGTGTCGGACGAAAAACTGCAAATGTGGTGATGAGTGTAGCATTTGGAGAACCTTCTTTAGCTGTGGACACGCATGTTGAAAGAGTTTCTAAACGTCTAGGTATTAATCGATGGAAAGACAATGTTAGACAAGTTGAGGATCGTCTTTGTGATATCATCCCACGCGAAAGATGGAATAGAAGTCATCATCAACTTATTTTCTTTGGAAGATATCATTGTTTAGCTAGAAAACCTAAATGTGATATATGTCCTTTATTAGATGATTGTAGAGAAGGTCAGAAACGTTATAAAGCTAGTTTGAAGGAAGCGTGATTTATAGTGATTAAGAAAGATGATTTCGAACAATTAGAAACACTACTCGATAAGTTAGCGAGTCAGAAGAAGTTAAAATCTCAAGAGGCTAAACCTATTATTGATGATTATTTTGAGATGATACTTAATTACTTTAAACAAATTAATGAAATCAGTGAAATCAATTTTGATCACTTAAATGAGTATCCTGTAGTACCTATGAATTTTGATGAACGGTATCACTATATGATTGCTAGAAAATATCATTTTATGGGATATAGACAAATGAAAACGTTAAAAAGTGAGTTAATTAAAATGAATGCCTCTTATCAAATAAGGAAGAAGCGCAATCGTTAAGTAAGCCTATTTAAAAATTTAAGAGTCAAATTGTATTGTTATGAAAGGGAAGATGTTCCTCCAAACAATGCAATTTGACTCTTTTAATATATAAAAAGAGTCCCAATTTCAAAACATGAAATTGGGACCTTTGCTATATCAATTATGATGCTTTGTTATCAAATATAGCATTTAAGTTAAATAAACGAGTTAGTGCGTTACCAGAGCTACTTTGAGAAGAGCTACTGTTATTGCTAGAACTATTACCTGAGTTTGAAGATGAGCTATTGCCTGATGACGAATCACTATCTCCGTGAACACTACGGTTAGTAGTGTCGTTGTCTGGGTGACCTTTAACAGATAAGTTATCCGCATCACTACCATTAACATCATTAGGTTTCTTGAAGTCTTCACCATCTTTAGAAGAGATATCAGACATTACATCTTCGAATAAATGTTGTGGATATTCTTGCTCAGTATGTCCTACAAATGAGTTAGTACCGTATTGTTTAACTTTATTGAAGCCCATCCAAATTGACATTGAATATTGAGGGCTGAATCCGTTAATCCATACGTCTTTGGCTGCACTGTCTGGTAAGTTATATTTTTGATAAATTTCAGAACCATAAGTACCAGTACCAGTTTTAGCACCCATATTAACTCCTGAAACACCGTGTCCATAAGCTGAACCGTATGCTTTGAATGTGCCTTTCAAGATTTCAGCTAACATATAAGCTGTATAATCTTTCATCGCTTTGTGACTAGTATGATCATATTCAATAGTGTCACCATCATTAGTGACTACTTTTTGAATAGAGTGAGCATTGTTATAAGTACCACCATTAGCAATTGCAGCAAATGCTGAAGCTAATTGAGTAGGTGAGAATTCAGAAGATGAACCACCAAGTACTTCAGATGGACCTATTTTACTGTTGTAATCTAAGCCAACTTTAGAAGCGAATTTCTTAGGCGCATCGTTACCTGCTTGTTTCTTAACTTGTTGCCAAGTTTTAAGAGCAGGAATATTGAAACTTTGACGTAAAGCATCATAAGCAGAAACTTTACCATGACTTTTAGTGTCATAGTTTTTGAATTCTGAACCATCAACCCAATATGAAGATTCGTCTTGGATTGCGTGGTTAGTAGCCCATTGCATATTTTCAATAGCTGGACCATAAGCTAAGAATGGTTTTAATGATGAACCAGTAGGGTGAGCATCTGTAGCTTGGTTACGTTCTACGACATTTTTGTAGTCACGTCCGCCTGAAATAGCTACAAGACCACCAGTTTTACTATCTAAGATTGTAGCACCAACTTGTTGGTCATCATTTTTATAGTAGTTAGAACCACCATTATTAACACGATCTTGAAGCGTTTTTTGAACGTCTTTGTCCATGTTAGTGTAAATTTTAATACCACTTTGTAGGACGTTGCCTAAGTTCTTGTCTTTGAAGTATTTATTATTCATTAATTCTGATTCAACGAAGTTAACGTAAGAATCATACTCTGAATCATTATTATTAGCGTTCACTTGACGATCTTTCTTAGAGCGTTCTACTAAGTTCGCTTTTAGATCAAGTTTCTTAGCATCAGCATATTCTTTATCAGTAATTCTGTGATGTTTATGCATTAAATAGAGCACTGTGTCTTTACGGCTATTCGCTTCTTTAGGGTTATTGTAAATATTATATAAGTTAGGAACTTGTGGTAAACCTGCAAGATAAGCTTCTTCAGCTAAGTTTAAGTCCTTCAAGTCCTTGTTAAAGTAATATTTAGCTGCAGCTTTGACACCAGTAACACCATCAGAATAGTAAATTTTATTCAAGTAAACTTGGAATATTTCATCTTTACTATATTCTTGTTCAAGACGGTATGAAAGGTAAGCTTCTTGAGCTTTACGACCGATAGATTTTTGTTGTGTTAAGAATGAATCTTTAACAACTTGTTGTGTTAAAGTTGACGCACCCTGAGCACCAAATCCACCAGTTAAGTTCTTCCCAATAGCACCAAATAAGCGTTTATAGTCTAGCGCACCGTGATGATAGAATCGATTATCCTCTGTTGCTAAAACGGCATATTTCATGTGTTTTGGTACGTCTTTAATGTTGACGTGTTCATGACGTTGACCGTTATCTAACGTTTTAACTAGATCCCCATTCTTATCATAAATCTTGGCCGGAATTGGGTCTTCTAGTTTCGACTCAGTAAATGCTGGCGCTTTCCATGCATAGTAAGCAAACAACAAGATACCAAGTAACAACAGAACGAAAAAGGCGATAATCATAAAGCCGATTATCTTGATAATCGTTCTCTTAACATTCCTATTCTTTTGTTCGTCGGACTTCCCACCATTTTTACTATTATTTTTTTTAGGTTGGGAAGACCCTTTATTTTCCGTCATACGCGGTCCTCACTTTCATCTAATATCAACTTATCAACTGCCTTGAGGTAATTCAATCTTGGTTGATATTGATAAGGAATATGGTAACCATTTTTCCGAATTTCTTCAACTGTAATCGATTTTTTGATTTCTTGAGTATATCTTTCCCAGAAAAATTCAAACTTAGAATATGGCAATATATAGACTTCATCAAGTGTTTTGAAACGTATCATAAGAAAAACAATTCCCTTTTGAAGATATGTATTTTTCATATGTTCAACTTGATGTGCATGTATATTATTAAGGGGAAAAGAAGTTTTATTCTTCGTTTCCTTTGCCTCGAAATCGATATAATACCCATTATAAACGCCGTTATAATCGGTAGTTGAAGGTGTACGAAAATAAGCTTCATTAATCACAGCCTTACTACGTTTAGGATAGTGAACATTGACTATCTGAACGGGAGTAGGCTTCTTGTGAATGACTGCTATGCCACTTTTTAAATAGAACGTATTGGATTGTTCTATATCTTTTTCAAGCGACATTCCGCGTCCACCATATTCAATGTTACTTGAAAAGGGTGAAGGCTTTCGTCCGTCCGAAGACTTATTTTTTGAGTATGGCTTACCATTAGGATAATTCATAATATTCACCACACAAGTTTGATGAGAAAACTTTAGATATGTAAATGAAAAAACTCAATCAAACTCTAGTATTTGAATGTATATGTTATTTAACAAACATACATCATTCATTATTTTAACGTGATTAGCCTATTCTGTCACGATTTCTTTCATAAATGAAAGATAAACGTAATCTATAATTTATTATTTATTAAAATTATAGTTATTTAAACGAGACTTAAATGATAAAAGTAACATAAATCTTTCAAAACAAATTCGCCGATAACAAAATCTTTATAAATCCAATCATGTCTAATCAATGAAAGAATGATACTTTGCATGACTTAAGCTTTCTTATTGTGTTAAATTAACTTTGTAGGAGGCATCCTAATGCGAAAACTAATAGAACAACTTATCTCGGATATTGATGAAATGAATCATCGTTTTGAAAGAGTAAAATCTTCAGAAGTTGATTATGACTTTTATAAGGTAGTAAAACCTTATGCACATTCGATTGATTCAAAACTTAATGAATTAAACAATTATTATCAACAAATCATTAATACGCCGTATATGACACCATTAAAATTTAATTTACTTATATCAAACATTCAATCGCTATCTGTCGAATGTCATTTTAAACGTACGAGTAGAAAGCTTTTCACAGAAAAAATAAAAAGCGTACAGTATGATTTAAAAAATATTTTAACGTATCATGTTTAATGAGGGAGAATATGGTTAAAACTGTATATGTTACTGGATACAAATCTTTTGAATTAAATATATTCAAAGATGATGCACCAGAAGTTTCATATTTAAAGAAGTTTATATCTCATAAATTAGAACAATTATTAGATGAAGGTCTAGAATGGGTGCTGATTCAAGGTCAAATGGGTATTGAGTTATGGACAGCTGAGGTTGTTTTAGACTTAAAGAAAGATTATCCAGAATTAAAGTTAGGGATTATCACACCTTTCTTAGGTCATACGCATCGTTGGAATGAACAGAACCAAGCTAAATACGCTTCAATCGCTCAACAAGCAGATTTTACGGAGAGTATTCATCATACTGATTATCAAGGGCCTTTTCAGTTTAAACAAGCAGATCAATTCATGCTAGATCATACCGACTATACCATTCTAATTTATGATGAAGAACAAGAGGCAAGCCCTAAATTCTTCAAGACTATGTTAGTTGAATTTATGGATAAAACAAACTATACTTGTGATATTGTGACGTTTGATGAACTCACTGACTTCATCAACGACTTGCAGTGGTCTCAAGATCAAAGTTTCGAATGAGGTGGATAAAAGATGTCAGATGTTTCATTAAAATTATCAGCAAAAGATATTTATGAGAAAGATTTCGAAAAAACTATGGCTCGTGGCTATAGAAGAGAAGAAGTAGACGCTTTTTTAGACGATATTATTACAGATTATCAAAAAATGGCGGACATGAATAATGAAGTTGTTAAGCTATCAGAAGAAAATAATAAATTAAAAAAAGAACTTGAAGAGTTAAGACTTCGCGTTGCTACAACAAGACCACAGGAAAATAAAAACTTTTCTTCTAATAATGGCAACAACTCATCAAACAATGTAGATATTTTAAAACGTATTTCTAATTTAGAAAAAGCAGTTTTCGGTAAGTAATAAAAATTTTTGTTACTTATTCACATGAAATTGTGTTATAATCGCAAAAGTGATATTTCGGGTAATCGCTATAGCAATATAGAGGAAAGTCCATGCTCACACAGTCTGAGATGATTGTAGTGTTCGTGCTTGATGAAACAATAAATCAAGGCATTAATTTGACGGCAACGAAATAACCTAAGTCACATGATATGGTTAGAATAGTTTGAAAGTGCCACAGTGACGTAGCTTTTATAGAAATATAAAAGGTGGAACGCGGTAAACCCCTCGAGTGAGCAATCCAAATTTGGTAGGAGCACTTGTTTAGCGGAATTCAACGTATAAACGAGACGACTTTCACACGAGCGTGAAAGTATGTAGACAGATGGTTACCACCGACGTACCAGTGTAACTAGTACACGTGATGAGTACAACGGTACAGAACATGGCTTACAGAAATATTACGACTAGTTTAGCTCTCCCTTATATATGGAGAGCTTTTTTATTGTTTATATTTATGGGCGCAAATGCTCTCATGAAAGCTATTTGTTTAATCATTTTCAAAAAATAAAAATGAGTTTATCCTTATATTAAAAAAAGATGATGAATTTGGTAAAATAAACACAATACAAATAAAGGAGCAATGAAATGTTTCAATTATTAGCAGTCTGTCCAATGGGACTGGAAGCAGTCGTGGCTAAAGAAATACAAGAACTTGGTTATGAAACACAGGTTGAAAATGGGCGCATCTTCTTTGAAGGTGATGAAGCAGCCATCGTTAAATGCAACTTATGGTTACGTACAGCTGACCGCATTAAGATAGTAATGGGGCGCTTTGATGCTAAAACATTTGATGATTTATTCGAACAAACAAAAGCTTTACCGTGGGAAACAATTATCGATAAAGAAGGTAATTTCCCCGTTCAAGGTCGAAGCGTAAAATCTACATTGCACAGTGTACCTGATTGCCAAGCAATTACTAAAAAAGCCATCGTCGAGAGACTTAAAAAGGCATACGATGAAAAAGGTTGGTTAAATGAGACTGGTGCAAAATATCCTGTAGAAGTTGCAATACACAAAGATAATGTTTTATTAACTATTGATACATCAGGTTCAGGATTAAACAAACGTGGTTATCGTCTAGCACAAGGGGAAGCACCAATCAAGGAAACATTAGCTGCTAGTTTAATTCGTTTAGCAAATTGGAAAGGTGATTCTCCACTAATTGATCCATTCTGTGGTTCTGGTACGATTGCGATTGAAGCATGTTTAATTGCACAAAACATTGCCCCTGGATTTAATAGAGATTTCGTATCTGAAGAATGGAATATCATGCCTCCAAATATTTATGATGAATTGCGTGATGAAGCAGATAGAATGGCAGATTATGATAAAGAAATTGAAGTTTACGCATCTGATATTGACCCTGAAATGGTAGAAATTGCTAAACGTAATGCTGAAGAAGTTGGACTGGGCGATATTATTCAATTTAATGTTAAAGACGTTAATACTTTAACTATTGATTCAGAAGGACCAGTAGCATTAGTAGGAAATCCGCCATATGGTGAACGTATAGGTGATCGCGAAGAAGTAGAAGAAATGTATCGCTATATTGGTTCACTAATGAAGCAACATCCTTATTTATCAACATATATTTTAACCAGTAATAAAGAATTTGAGTATTTAGTTAACCGTAAAGCAACTAAACGTCGTAAATTATTCAATGGTTATATCGAATGTACGTATTATCAATATTGGGGTAAAAAACCCGATTTTAAAAATTAAGGTTTACTTTTTATTATTTCCGTGTAATAGTAGTAACCTAAATATTCAATTCATTCGCACTCTTATCTCGACTATAGTACAGTTGAATAGGAGTGTTTTAATTTTAAAAATACTAAAAAATAAAATATTGAAGATGTTTAGAAAGGGGATTATAAATATGAAAACAGTATTAATCATCGGAGCTAACGGTAGAGTGTCTATCGAAGCAACTAAAATTTTCCTTGAAAACTCTAGTTTTAATGTAGATTTATTCTTAAGAAATGCGCACCGTATCCCTGACTATGCTTCTAACCGTGTAACAGTATATGAAGGCGATGCAAAAAACTTAGAAGATCTTGAGAAAGCATTAGATGAAGTTGATGTAGTCTTTGCAAGTTTATCTGGATCACTTGATAGACAAGCTAAGACAATTGTTGAAGCTATGGCTAATAAGAATGTTAAACATTTAATATTTGTGGCAGCACCTGGTATCTATAATGAATTACCTGAACAATTTAACGAATGGAATAAAGAACAATTTGGAGATAAATTAAATCTATATCGCAAAGCATCGGACATTATTGAAAATTCAAATTTAGATTATACTATCATCCGTCCAGGTTGGTTAACTGATAAAAATGAAAATGTTTTTGAAGTTACTACTAAAGATGAGACATTCAAAGGTACAGAAGTTTCACGTAAAAGTGTTGCTTCATTAGCTGTTCAAATCGCTAAAAATCCAGAGCTACATTCTAAAGAAAATATTGGTGTTAATAAACCTGGAACAGAAGGCGATAAACCTGCATGGTTTGATTAATAAATATGCCATTTTAACATAGGTTTTACTTTGTCTATGTGATAAAATTTAAAATATCATAACTTTTGAAAATTAGGGTTTGTCTTCTAGACTAACCTAATTTTTTTAATTTTTTTGAAGTTGATATACATAAATTTCTTACACTTTTTATAATAATCAGAGTAAAAACCTCTATCACATATCGATGGAGCTAAAGGGGATACAAAACACATGGATAACACTGAACAATTAGATATTTTATATAAGTTGAAAAAGGAAGTTGAGAAATCGAACAACTATGCTTTAGTTAACACTATTAACCAAGTAATAAAAAAAGTATATCTTAATCAATTTACCGCTTCTTTCGTTGGTCACTTTTCAGCTGGGAAATCAACGCTAATTAATCTATTACTTGAACAAAATATCTTACCTAGCTCACCAGTACCTACAACAAGTAATACTGCAGTCGTGTCAGTCGCTGAAGAACCAGGAATCATCGCGAATTTACCTCACCAACAATACACTAAATTAAAAACTTATGATGATGTGAAACAAATGAATCGTCAAAATGTGGATGTTGAATCAGTAGAAATTAACTTCCCATCAAATAAATTCAACAACGGTTTCACACTACAAGATACACCTGGCGTAGACTCAAATGTTGCCACACACCAGTCTAGTACTGAACAATTTATGTATACGAGCAACATTCTCTTCTATACTGTAGATTATAATCACGTACAATCTGCATTAAACTTTAAATTCATGCGACGTATTAATGAAGTAGGTATTCCTATCGTGTTTGTCATTAATCAAATCGATAAACATAATGAGGATGAAATATCATTTGATACATTTAAATCACGCGTGGAGAAATCAATTAAAGATTGGGATATTGAATTAACAGATACTTATTATGTATCTAAATTTGAGCATCCAGAGAACCAAATTAATGAATTATCTAATTACCTCGTTTATATGGACAATCAACGAGAATCTGTCGAAGATTACGTGAATCGTACTATCGATTTTATTACTGAAGCACAACTTGCTTATATCCAAAATGAAATCCAAGACATCCTCGATACACTTGATATCGAAGAGGAAGACTTTGAGCAAGCTTACATGAAGTTCCAACAAAATCAAGAAGTAAGCGAAGAAGCTCAACTATTAAACGACTCTGATAAATTACTCAATTATTTAAAGCAGAAACGTAAAGATATTTTAGATAACGCTTATATCATGACACATGATATGCGAGAACAGTTAAGATCTTATCTTGAAAGTAAATCTGAAGACTTCAAAGTAGGCGGGCTTTTCAATAAGAAAAAGAAAAAAGAAGAAGAACAGGAACAACGACTGAATCAAGCTACTGACGCGTTACAAGATAAAGTGAACCAACAAATACGTCAGCCACTTCGAGAAGACATGTCATTCTTAACACGCTTTATAAATGACAGTGAAGTTAATAATCAAATCCTAAACCAAGATTACCTTATAAAGCCATCATTAATTTCTGATTTATATCAACCTCAGACAAGTATTAGCAACACGTATGTTCTTACATTTTCAGATGAAGTAGTGAAAGCTTTAAATAAACATATTGAACATGAATCAAACCCTATCTTCAAAGATGCTGTGAATCACGCTCAAGCAAGCGAGTTAACAACAGAAGATAATGAGGATAAACAAGAATATGAAAAATTCATTGAGTTGAAAAATTTAAGAGAATCGTTAACTACTCATAATTATCAACATTATTATATCCATTTAGATGATTCACTGGATAAATTAATCGGAAGAACTGAAGCAAATTTCGAACTTAAAGAAGAAAATTCAACGGCTTACCACCACAAACATGAACAGGTCAACCATGATGAAGCAGAAACAGCAAATCAAGTTGATATTCAGAATGCACTTCAAGTAGTCGAAGATGTCCCTCTATTTGATCGTACGAAAAAGGACATCAAAGACACAATGCATCGCCTCAATAATCAAATCACTAAAATTGGTGTATTCGGAACTTTCAGTGCAGGAAAAAGTAGTTTAATCAATGCTTTATTAGGCGGTCAATATTTAGTAAGTTCACCAAATCCTACAACAGCAGCGACAACTGAATTATCATACGGTGAAGAAAGCCAAATCACCTTAAAATCATCTGAGCAATTACTAGATGAAGTCAACAATGTTCTTGAATATTACAATGCGTCATATGATTCATTAGAATCATTTATTAACAGTGATTTGAAGAAACTTAAGACACAACTTGAAAAGAATCAACTCGCATTTATTGATGCCATTGAGAAACATTATGATATGTATCTAGACATGTTAAATGAGGGAGAAGTGCATACCGTCTCTCAAGAAGACGTTAAAAAATGGAGTGCAGAAGATGAATACGCTACATTCGTTAAGACCGTGCATCTTAACCTTCCACTTGAATGGTTAAAAGGTAAAATTATCGTCGATTCATTAGGACTTCACTCTAATAATCAACGACACACTAACGAAACTGAGCAGATTCTTACTTCTTCAGATTTAATCCTCTACGTAAGTTATTTTAATCATTCATTCACGGATAACGATAAAGCTTTTATCGAGCACATGAAAGCGATGAATCAATTAAATGAGAATCAAGCATTCAAGATGGTTATTAATGCAGTAGATTTAGCTGAAAATGAAGACGACCTCAACACAGTGCGTGATTATGTTGCAGATGCACTTGGACAAGTTAACCTTCATTCTGAGATATTTAGCGTTTCTAGTCGTAAAAGCTTAAAAGAGGGCGATCAAGGTATAGATCAATTGCGCGATAGCATTCAGCGATTTGCTGATGTCGAATCTAAAACCATTTTAGAACAACAGATGGTTCATCAAATTCAACAAATGAATGATTCCTATAAAGAAATGATTGAAGAGTTCCATAATAATAAGGAACAAATACAAGCTAGACAAGAAAAATTATTAAACATTAAAGACCAAGATAGACTTAATAGCCAATTGATCAATACTACATCGCAACATACTAATAACGAAGTTGATGAACAAATCTATCATTTAAACAATAGACTCAATCTTCAATTATTAGACGAAGTGAAATCAGTGTATAACAGTCAAATGACTCAAAATAGTGATTTTAATGAAGAGAAAAAGATTTCTACTAAAACTTATCTTGATCAAATTCATCAACGATTATATTTAGAACAATCATTAATTACTGAAAGAATCAAAAAGTATTTTAATTCTCAATTAGAAGAGCAAATTGCACCAATTATCAAGAAGTTAAATCACATACACGTACTAGTTAAAGCTCAATTTGATGTAGAACCTGATGTAAAGGAAACACCATTTTTAAAAATAGATTTAAATGATATGATTGCAGCCTTACCGAAGCAATTAACAAAACGTAAAATACTAAATCCTAATTCACAACGTGATATCCAAGAACAAATTGCAAATGTAACATTAGAATTGTTACAAGATGGTTTGAGTGAATTAAAACAAGAACTGAACGACTATGTGCAGCAGATGTCACGTCAAGCTGAGACGCAATTCAAACAACTAGAGCAACAAATTCAAGAACAAATTGATGAATTACTATCATTCAAATTAGATGATACGCTCATCCAACAGCTGGAAACTAAATCTAAACAACTTGATGAAATCATTTAAGAAGAAAGAAGGACGCTATCATGACAAATAGAGTATTACTCGTGGACGGAATGGCTCTACTATTTAGACATTTTTATGCAACGAGTCTACACAATCAATTTATGTATAACTCTAAAGGTATTCCTACAAATGGCGTTCAAGGCTTTGTAAGACATATCTTCAGTGCAATTAAAGAAATTAATCCTACACATGTTGCAGTATGTTGGGATATGGGGCAACAAACCTTTCGCAACGAAATGTTTGAAGGGTATAAACAAAATCGGCCAGAACCACCAGCAGAACTTATACCACAATTTGATTACGTTAAAGAAATCTCACAACAATTTGGATTTGTAAACATTGGTGTAACTAATTATGAAGCTGATGATGTGATTGGGAGCCTCGCTCACAGTTATTCTGATAACAATGAAGTTTTTATCATTACAGGAGATAGAGATATTCTCCAATGTATAAATGAGAATGTAGAAGTTTGGCTTACTAAAAAAGGATTTACTATTTATAATCGCTATACTCTAGATCGATTTAAAGACGAATACGGATTAGAACCCAAACAATTAATAGATGTTAAAGCATTCATGGGAGATACGGCAGATGGTTATCCTGGAGTAAAAGGTATCGGCGAGAAAACAGCTATCAAATTAATTCAAAATCATCATAGCGTTGAAAACGTAATCCGAAATATATCTACATTGACACCAGCGCAGCAAAAGAAAATTAACGATAACATTAACAATTTACATTTATCAAAATCATTAGCTGAAATTCACACTCAAGTGCCACTTGAATCAGAACAGCTCTTTAATGAAATGGCATACGCACATGAACTAAATGAAATACTTTCAATTTGTAACGAACATGAGTTGTATGTTTCAGGAAAATATCTAGCAAGCAACTTTTAACCATTAAACCAAATGGACTTATCGAAATTAATTCGTAAAGCCATTTGGTTTATTTTATACCCATCATCTACGCAACATAAAATTTATTTTATATAAATATTGTGAATTAATTTCACTTTCTTTATATAAATTGATATTATTGTTTAGAACAAATAAAATATTGTTCGAAACTCTATTGTGATAGATGAGTGAGCATGCCGCATTCAAATTATGATTTTATAATCCGACATTAGATCTAAATTTTATTAAACTCATTTTGAATGGTATTCTTTTCATTTTAAATATCGTCATTATGGTCAATTTTAAGCACACGATATATTAAATCACATCAAACAACAAAGACATAACATCTAGAATAGGAGTGAACAATAGCTTTGAATAATCGAGATAAATTACAGAAATTTAGTATCAGAAAATATGCCATTGGAACATTTTCGACTGTAATCGCAACCCTGGTATTTATAGGTTTTAATACAGGTCAAGCTCAAGCAAATGAATCAGATCAACCTGCTACAATAGTTAAAAAAACTGCACTAAATGGAGGTGAAGAAGACTCCACTGCAAAACAACAAACTAACTCTAAAATTGACCAAAATAAAAATGATGTCTATACAGTACCTGAAAACGAGACTGAACTTTTATCAAATGTACAAACATCTAATAGTAATAGTGATGAAATTAAAGAGAGCACGGGAGAAAATACTAAGAACTCACCATCTAACTATCCTAATGATAAAAACAGTCTTAAGATAAAAACACACGCTGTAAAATCTTTAACAGGTGATAAAGAAAAACAAAAAGATAATTTAAAAGAAAAATCAATTATCAATAAACAATCTACTAAAGAAGATTCAAATAATAAAAAAGTTGAAGATACTAACAAACCAAAACTTGTTCAACCGCCTTTAGATAAGACTAGACTACAAGCTTTATATGATGCGTCATACCATGATTACAGAATGATAGATACTGATAAAGCTAATACAATTGAATATAATAAAGTTAAAGCTACTTTTGACAAAATTAATGATTTTCTTGGTAATAGTGAAAATTCTGAATCAAAACAGCTTGATTTGATGTACCAACAATTAGAACAAGCGATTGAATTAGCTCGTACGCTGCCAATGCGTACAACTAAAATAAATAAAAACAACCGTTCTACTAGAAGCGTTAATAAAGATCGGGCTAGTAGTAAATCTAATTCAGCTTATTTAGATGCATGGACTGAATATTATGTATCAAGTGATGATGATGGTTCCGGATATCCAATAGGAACATTTTTACACGCTTCTAATAAAGGGGCGCCTTATCAATTACCATCAACACCCTATAACACATTACATGCATCAGATGTAAAAGGTATCGCTTATATAACTACTAAAAGGGTTAAAGATGGTTACGAGTGGGATATATTATTTAACAAAGGACACTCAAATCATGAGAATATGATTTATTGGTTTGGAATCCCACGTGATCAAACACCGGTAGGTCAAGTGACATTTTCTATCATAAACAAAAATGGAACAAGCTCAGCATATGGTGGTGTGGGCTCAGGTTCAGGCGCACCTTTACCTAAATTTTGGCAAACTGCTGAAGGCATTGATCCCGCTGTAGCTAGATATTTTAGACATGGTTCCGCTCATGGTTATCCATTTTATAATACGCCTACCGTTCAAATAAATAACTTTTGGGATTTTGCTCGAGGTAGCAACGAATATGATCGTAATTCTTATTTCAATCGAAATGGTGCATCATCTACAGCGCGTTATTATGGTGACGAAAACTTTGCTTTCTTAAATGGTGAGAGACCTGAACTAGGACAAGGTTTAGATTCAATATATAGCTTTATTGGTAAAGGAGATGTAAGTTATAGAATTTCCTTTAAAACTAGTGGTCTTCCAACAGAACGTCTTTATTATGCAGCAGGTGGTCGTGCACTAGAATTTAGACAATTATTTAATTACAACCAATTATATGTTGAACCGATGAAAGAATATCAAAATCGTATTCAATCTTTCGTAGAAGTTAAAAATCGTACTATGCATTTAGGTAATACTAAGTATGTATATGATCCATCTATAGGTAAAAATACCGATCGAGCTATATTGGACTCTGATGGAGATCATACTATTGATTATGCCGACGATCCTTTAAGTTATGTAAAACATATAAGTAGATCTATCTTTGGTTTTATGCGATATAATGATGCTTACGACCAAGTCCGCATTTTCGGTGCAGATGAATTAAATCCAGTTGAAATCGAGAGTACATTCTCAAAGAATAATCTGGAGGAAGCTGCTCGCACAGGAAATCCAATTAAGCTAATGATTGGATTTAACGCGCGAGATCGTCACCATAACCCAGAAACTCTAGTTCCAGTAAATTTGTATGTTAAACCAGCTCTTAAACAAAAGATTTCTTATTGGCATAACAATGAAGGACAAAGTATTGAAAGTTATTCAGAATCTAAAAAAGCTGGTCATCCAGTATATGAAATTATGGCTGGAGATATGCATAATAATTCGCCTAAACAGCAAGATATACGTGTTCAACTAACGAGTAATGAACCTATTAGAGATAATACTTGGTCGGTATATGGATACCCAAATACATTGAGATTAGAAGAATCTAAAGGTCAAACTAATAATGCCAACGAGAAAAACTTCTCTTTAGTCGGAACATTAGCACCTGGAGATTATTTTATTACAGTAAGTTTAGGAGATAGAGAAGAACAATTCGAAGTACGTGCTAAACCTAATCCTCCGATAATTGAAACAACTGAAATGCAACTTAGAGGAAAAGCAGGTCAAAAGCCAGAAATTATAGTTACTAATGTGCCACACGAAACTAATGCTAAAGTTTTACTTGTTGTTGGAGGACAAAACGGTTCAACTGATCCTTTCTCAGATCCTTATACTAAACCTGAGAACTATACAGTGATAGCAAGTGCAGATGCTACACCTACTGGAACGGTTACTTTTACAGCTAGTGATTATGTACAGGGTCTTCCAAGAGCCGCTGAATTAAAAGCTATCACTTATTTTAACGAGAATGTTCAATCTAACTTTAGTAATATCATTACTCTATCTAGTGATAGCACACCTCCATCATTTGGTGAGCCTGTAGGATTAAACGCAAAATATTATAGAGATAATCATGTCTCATTCTCTATACCTGTAACTGAAAATCACGGAGGTTCTGGACTTAATCAAATACGTGTAGAAGGATTACCATCTGGATGGACTCAGACCTTTGTTAAAAATTCTAATAACGAAACTGGTACTTTAACAGTTTCAGGTACTATCAGTCGTAGTCAAGCTCTAAATAGTGTTATTTCCCTTAGATTAACAGCTACAGATAATGATAATAACCAACAAACTAAAACTATCAATGTAAATGTTGGGAGCTTAGCGACTGACTATCCACTTACTCCTTTGTCTGCTGGTAATAGAATTCTTGTAGTAAATCCTACTAATTTTACTACACAAGAAAAAAATCAAGGTAAAGATAAAGTACAAAGACTAAATACTAACAAATCGACTTACTTAGCAAGCTCTAATCCTTTAGTTCCTCAAGATAACGGTAACATTCTTGTAAATTATAAAGGTGGGTCTCAAGGGACAGTGAATGCTGGTAACATCTACACATATGATCCAATTCGTAAAGACATATATGCTGATACAGATGTCACTGACCCTAAAATTGCAACAATATTCGTACCTAAAGGCTCAAGATATGAAATAGGACGAGATTTAAGAAAGTACTTCTCATTGAGTAATGGTCAAGATATTCCAACAAATACGACATTTACAGTTATGTACCCTAATGACACATTGCCAACAGGCGATCAGATATCTCACTTTGGAGCTGAAACGCATAGTTATAGTATTACAGCGGTTAATGCATATAATCAAAATGCAACAACACTTACATTGCGTGTTAAAGCTGTGGATGTTATAGCGCCATCTGGTAATTTACGAGTTTATCGATTAAATCCATCAACACTAAGTGATGAAGAGGTTAACAAGGTTAAACAAGCTTTTGTTGAAGCCAATCGAAGATTAGACATCCAACTTAGTGATATTACTGTAAATAACCCAACTAGTGGTGGTGCAAGTACTGTAAATGTTGTAGTTCGAAAAGATAAATATAATAAAACTTTTACATCACATCCAGGTGATATGAACTTTTTACGTTGGACAAATATTCGAGATGATTATACTATCTCATGGTCGAATGATAAAATAGCTCACCGTGATACAGATGGAGGTTTATCATGGTCTCCAGATCACAAATCGATTATTTATAGATACGATGCAACTAAAGGATCATCAATTACTTTAAATCAAATATTGCCTTTATTAACTGCTCGCACAAGCATACCTTCATTGAGAAACGACATATCAGGTGACGATAAGGCTTTAGCAATTGCTGGAGGGACACCTAAATATAAAACCACTGGTTTCTCAACTAAACTCAATACTTTAGATAACTTACGTTTTTACACTAAAGATGGGCAAGTAATACAGGTATTAGATTTAGTTCAGGCTAGTACTGGAATTGAAAATGCTGAAGTAAGTCACTCTAATCGCATTTATAATGAAAGAAACTCTCAAGTTTCAAGTGGGGAAGTACCTGCTGCTAATGGTGCTCAAGCATTCAATGTCGACAAAGTTATTAAAGCTAATGGGTCTAACAATGGAGTTATGGGTGTTATATACAAAGCTCAACTTGTCCTAACGCCATATGGAGCTAAACAATATATTGATAACATTACAGATTCAACAGATGACTCTGCTAATCTCATGGAGGTCACTAATAATGTAATAGATGTTTATTTCGTGCCAAGTGATAACGTCAAACCTGTAATAAGCTTTGGTAATTATAATAACCACGTCGTTTTTTCTGGTGAAACATTTAGAAATAATATGACTGTAACAGATAATTATGGAGTACAATCAGTCTCAATTCCGCAAACTAGCGATATCGCAGTGTCAAAAAATAACAGTAATACAGAAATAACAGGCACAGCTCCTAATGTAACGAGTCAAACTACTAAGGCAGTAAAAGTTATTGCCACTGATAAAAGTAATAATCAGACAGAACAATCATTTAATGTGCTTATTAAACCTTTAAAAGATAAATATCATGTTACTAGTAGTTCAACAATTCAGAACCCTATTAGAATTAGTAGTATACGAAATGGTACCACTTTAACTCAAACTGAAAAAAATACTGTAATTAATTCATTAACAATTACTAACAATGAACCTAATAGAACTTATGTCACAGCTCCAAAAAATGAAATTCGTTCTAAAGAAGTCAGTAACGTCACAAATACAAATAATAATTCAAGTGTTACAGTTACAATTACTTATGCAGATAATACGACTTCTCAAATAAATGTATTAGTTAAACAAATCATACCGGAAATATTTGCAGAACCTAGATACACTGTACAGGGCCAAAATTTCCCTGAAGGAAAAGGTGCTAACCCTAAAGACTTCTTTAAACTAAAAAATGGTAGTCCTATAGAAGCTAGAGTAACTTGGGTTAATAATAGAGGTCCAAATATTAATAGTAATCAAATTGGCGTCGAACAAAATTTAGAAGCAGATATTTTATTTGACGGAGAATCTACGCCAATACGTAAAAGTACTTCCTATAAAATAGTCAAATCTCAACCTAAAAGGATTTTTGAAACAACAATAAATGGACAATTTGTTTTTCGTCCAGATAATGCTGATTATGCTGGTTCATATGTGCAACCATTCAATCATTCATGGACACAAGGTATGAACTTTGAATGGGGAGACAACCTAGGAACACCAAGTTCAAGAACTCCTGGGGCATTTACTCGAGTTGCAACAGTCATTTATCCTAATGGCGAAAGAGAAAATGTGAATGTACTTTACGAAGTTAAACCTAACAAACCAGTCATAGATAGTAATAGCGTTATTTATAGAGGCGGATTAACTCATCAGCAAATTTTAGTTAGAAACGTACCAAATAATGCTAATGTATCTCTATACCAATCTAATGGTTCAATTATTCAAAATACAACGCAAACAGTAGATTCTAATGGTGTGGCTACTGTAACTATTCAAGGCATATTACCTACAGGTAATATAACAGCAAAAGTTTCAATTACTGAAAATAATTTAACTTACGCAAAAGTCACTAGTAATGGTGTAAATAATGTGACTGAGAATATTACTGTTACCTCTGATGCTAGTAATCCTGTTAATGTTACAGAAGGTATGCATGCTAAAAATGGTGGTATTAAATTTGTAAAAGGTTCTAATTTCAATTTTAATAACTTTAATAACTTTATAAGTAATGCTCCATCAGGTTCACAGTTCTCTTGGGTCGACAGTCCTGACACTTGGAAAAATACTATCGGAGAATCAGAAAAAGTTATAAATGTCACTTTACCTAATCATCAAGGTACACGAACAGTTAATATTCCAGTAATGGTTTATCCAACAGTATCTGCTGTTACACCAAATAGAGATAAATTTGGCATTGATTTAAGTCGAGGAACTGATGTAAACAACTATATAATTTTTGAAGGTAATAATAGATATGGAGCAACAACTTCTTGGAAGGATAATCGCCAACCAGACAAAAATGTTGCAGGTATACAAAACTTAACTGCTTTAATTCATTATCCAGGTATTGACACACCAGTAGAAGTACCAGTAAAAGTATGGGTGTATAAATTTGACTTTGCTAATTCAGTATATAAAATTCAAATCGGCCAAACCTTCCCTGGAGGTACTTGGGTTAAAAAATATGTACATTTAGAAAATGGAGACGACTTACCTACAAACGGCTTTTTATATTACTGGAACCCTAAAACTACAGGTTCAAATACTTCACAATGGCAAAGTTTAGCTTATACTAGTCAAACGTTTGTAAAGACAGGTACTTACGATGTATTAGATGCTAATGGTTACCCTTGGCAAGAATCACAACCTGGTACATTCATAGTAACGAGTGCTCAGCCTAACAATGCAATTATCACTGAATCTAATTCAGGAGAAGTTACCATAACTCCAGGTGCAGTGAGAGAAGTACCAATTGAAGGCACAACTTCTCACACTCAATCGATTGCAGATAAGATTGTAATTAATAAAAACGGCCACAAACTAACAACATTTATTAAAAATAATGAAGGTCGATGGATTGTTCAAAATGGTGAGCCAAATGTAAGAGGAGTATTGGCTAGCGATAATGGTAGTTCAATATTAATAAATAGACCTGCTATCGCGACAGGAGACACACTTCAAGCATTAGCTACTGAAGGATCTGGGGAAACTATTAGTCCAATAGCAGAGAGCGGGTTATTCACTGTAAAAGCTCCTCAGCCAGAGCAAGCAAGTGCTAAAGTATGGGAAAACGGTACATTTGAAATAACACCAGATAATAGAGCTCATTCTAATAATCCAACTGCTAAAGTAGAAGTTACTTATACAGAAAAATTAGAAAATAGCCATGAGTTATCTAAATCATTTACAGTTACTCATAATAATAATGGCACTTGGTCAATTACTAACAAACCTAGCTATGTTTCCTTCAATCAAAGCAACGGAATAATTATTTTCAATGCTAATAGCATTAAACCTGAATCACAAGTAACAATTATCTCTAGAGCAGGAAGCGGAAACACTGAGAGCAGCAGTACTAACACAGTAGCTGCACCTCCACTTCACACCGTAGTTATTAATGAAATCATTAAAGAACAAGGTCAAAATGTAAGTAATGAGGATGTGAATAATGCTGTTCAAGTAGCCAATAAACGTAATGCAGTAATTAAAAGGGGTGCAACACTTCCCACTCACCTTGCAGGAGGAAGTACAACTCAAATACCTGTAACCATTAACTATAATGATGGTAGTACGCAAGAGATCACAGAAACTATTAGAACAAAAGTTAATAAAACTGAATTAATTAATGCTCGTAATCACTTAGATGATACTATCAGTAAAGAAAATAAAACACCGGCTAGTATTAGAAACTTTGACCAAGCTATGGCTCGAGCTCAAGCTCAAATTAATCAAGCTAAAAATGAAGCTGATAAAGTTATTAATACAGAATTTGCAACACCTCAACAAGTAAATAACGCTTTGAGCCAAGTTAAAGCAGCACAAGCAAAGATTAATGAAGCTAAAAGTTTACTACAAAATAGAGCTGATAATAGTCAATTAGTAAGAGCTAAAGATCATTTACAACAAGTTTTACAACCAGCTGCCTCTACGAATGGAATGACTCAACAAAGTGCTCAAAATTATAATGCTAAACGTCAAGCAGCTGAACAAGCGATCCAAAATGCTGCTAATGTAATTAATAATGGGGATGCAACTGCTCAACAAATTACTGAAGCTAAAAATAGAGTTAACCAAGCCGAAAGAGAGTATACAGAAGCTAAAAATAATTTAAGAGCAGATAAAACTCAATTAGAAACAGCTTATAATCACTTAAATCAACAAGTAAACTTAACAGATAAAACACCGTCTTCTGTTACAAGATATAAACAAGCCTTAGAAGGTTTTAAAAATGAATTAAACGCTGCAAAATCTGAAGCTAGTGGTGTACTTAACAATAACAATCCTACAGTCTCACAAGTTAAAAACGCTTTGGATAAAGTTAATGCTGTTCAAACAAAAGTTAATCAAGCTGAAGCTTTATTACAAAATAAAGAGAATAATTCTGCACTTGTAAATGCTAAACAACAATTGCAAAATGCCGTAAATCAAGTTCCTTCTACTACAGGAATGACTCAAGAAAGTATTAATGTATATAGAGCAAAACAACAAGCTGCTCAAAACGAAATACAAGAAGCTCAGAATGTAATTAATAATGGCGATGCTACTGCTCAACA
>NZ_KV798369.1:701330-859618 GCF_001809655.1 Staphylococcus sp. HMSC055A09 | reverse complement strand
TTAATAATGGCGATGCTACTGCTCAACAAATTACTGCAGAAAAAACTAAAGTCGAGCAGGCTTTACAAGCTCTAAACGACGCTAAAAGTGGTTTGAGAGCTAATAAAGAAGAATTACAAAGCGCTTATAATCAATTAATTCAACCGGCAGATACTAATAATAAAAAACCTGCTTCAATAGAAGCTTATAATAATAAATTTAATCAGTTTAAAAATGAATATAATAATGTAAAAGCACAGGCAGATAATGTTCTCAAAGCTAGTAACCCAAGCGTAGCAGATGTAAGAAACGCATTAAGTAAAGTTAGAGAAATGCAAACTAAAGTTAATGAAGCAAAAGCTTTATTACAAAATAAAGAAAACAATACTGCATTAGTTCAAGCTAAACAGCAATTACAAAATGCCGTAAATCAAGTTCCTTCAACTACAGGAATGACTCAACAAACTGTAGACATTTATAACGCTAAACAAGCAGCAGCTCGTTCAGAACTCAATAATGCTCAACATGTAATAGATGATGGTAATGCTAGTGCTCAACAAATTGCTGCAGAAAAAACTAAAGTCGATCAAGCGTTACAAGCTTTAAATAATGCAAAAGATGGTTTAAGAGCCGATAAATCTCAATTGCAAACTGCTTACAACAAATTAACTGAACATATTAGCACAGAGGGTAAAACACCAGCTAGTATTCATAAATACAATGATGCTATTGCTAAAATTCGATCACAAATTGATTCTGCTAAAAATGAGGCAAAACAAGTATTAGATAGCAGTAACCCAACAGTTTCGCAAGTTAATGATGCTTTAAATAAAATTAAAGCTGTTCAACCTAAAATAACTAGTGCCAATAACTTGCTAGAAAATAAAGCAGATAATAGTGAATTAGTTTCTGCTAAAAATCAACTACAACGAACATTACAAACAACTGTATCAACTGATGGTATGACAGCACAAAGTACTCAAAACTTCAATAATAAACATCAAGCAGCTGAACAAGCGATTCAAAATGCCACTAATGTTATTAATAATGGGGATGCTACTGCTCAACAAATTACTGAAGCTAAAAATAGAGTTAACCAAGCCGAAAGAGAGTATACAGAAGCTAAAAATAATTTAAGAGCAGATAAAACTCAATTAGAAAATGCTTATAATCATTTAAATCAATCAGTTAACTTAACAGATAAAAAACCATCGTCAGTTGAAAGATATGAACGAGAATTAAATAGCTTTAAAAATGAACTAGACAGTGCTAAAGCTGAGGCAAATAGTGTAATTAATAATAATAATCCTTCAGTTGAACAAGTTAGAAATGCACTTAATAAGGTTAATGCAGTCCAAACAAAAGTAAATCAAGCTGAAGCTTTATTGCAACCTAAAGAAAATAATTCTGCACTTGTAAATGCAAAACAACTACTAGAAAACGCTATAAACCAAGTCCCTTCAACAGAAGGTATGACTGAGCAGTCAATAGCTAATTACAATGCCAAAAAACAAGCGGCACAAACTGAACTTCAAAAAGCTGATCAAGTAATTGCAAACGGCGATGCATCAGCCAGTGAAATTTCTAATGAAAAAACAAAAGTTGAAGAGGCTACTACAGCTTTAAATAAAGCCAAAAATGATTTGAGAGCTGATAAATCTCAATTACAAGCTGCTTATAATGAATTAACAAAACCTGTTAATACTTCTGATAAAACACCAGCTAGTATTAAAGAATATAATAAAGCGATAGCACAAATTAATTCACAAATAAACAATGCTAAAAGTGAAGCTAATTCAGTACTTCAGAATGATAACCCTACAGTTAATACTGTCAAGGAAGCTCTTAGAAAAATCCAAGCTATTCAACCTGAAGTTACTAAAGCAGTCAACTTATTACATCAAAAAGCAGACAATAGCGAACTAGTTAACGCTAAACAACGATTACAACAAGCTGTTGATTCAACTCCTTCAACTACTGGAATGACTCAACAATCTGTTCAAAATTACAATGCCAAAAAACAAGCGGCACAAGCTGAACTTCAAACAGCTGAGCAAGTAATTACTAACGGTGATGCTACTGCTCAACAAATTTCAGCTGAAAAGGATAAAGTTGAACAAGCTTTACAAGCATTGAATAGTGCTAAAAATGATTTGAGAGCTGATAAGTCAGAACTTCAAACCGCTTACAATACATTAACTGAACAAGTTAGTACTGAGGGTAAAACGCCTGCAAGCATTAAAAAGTATCAAGACGCTAAAGCTAAGATTCAAAATCAGATTAATGCAGCTCAAAATGAAGCTAAACAAATTTTAGATAACAGTAACCCAACCGTTTCGCAAGTTAATAACGCATTAAACAACATTAAAGCTGTTCAACCCAAGTTAGACAGTGCAATACATTTACTAGAAAACAAGGCTAACAATAACGAATTAGTTACTGCTAGAAATCAATTACAAGCAGCTTTAAATCAACCTGATCCAACACATGGTATGACTCCTCAAACAATTACAAATTACAATGCCAAAAAACAAGCGGCACAAGCTGAACTTCAAAAAGCTGATCAAGTAATTAATAATGGCGATGCTACTGCTCAACAAATTGCGGATGAAAAATCTAAAGTTAATCAAGCATTGCAAGCACTTAATGATGCTAAGCAACATTTAACTGCTGATACAAGTAAATTACAAAATGCATTGAATGGATTGAATAGAACAGGTGATACTAACAATAAAAAACCAAATAGTATTGAATCTTATAATAAAGCGATGCAAGCATTACAATCTCAAATTACTGCTGCTAAAAATAATGCAAATACAGTAATTCAAAAGGCTATTCGCACTGTAAATGAAGTGGATCAAGCTTTACAAGAAGTAAATCAAGTTAACCAACAATTAACTGAAGCGATTAATAAACTTCAACCTTTAGCAAATAATGAAGCACTGAAAGTAGCGAGAACTAAACTTGAAGATAAAATAAATGAAATTATTCATACGGAAGGTATGACGCAACAGTCTGTAAATGCTTATCAACATGCCAAACAAGAAGCTCAAGCTGAGTCAAATTTAGCTCAAGCTTTAATTAATAATGGTAATGCTACTGATCAAGAGATTTCAACAGAAATAGAAAAAGTAAACCAAAAACTTGATAATTTATCATCAGCGATAAATGGTTTAACTGTTAATAAAGAACCTCTAGAATCAGCAAAACAACAATTACAAAACAATATCGATTCTGCCCCTAGTACTGTGGGTATGACAAAGCAGTCTGTTCAAGTCTACAATCAAAAACTGCAAGCGGCTAAAGATGAAATCAATACTATTAATAACGTACTTGCTAACAACCCTAATGTTGAAGCTATTAATACTAATAAAGCGACCGCAGAGCGAATTAATAATGAATTAACTCAAGCTAAACAAGCGCTCAAAGTTGATATACAACCTTTAAAAACAGCTATGAAAAATATTCAAACAGCAATTGACGCAGGTACTAACACTGACGGTATGACATCCGACTCAGTTGAAGATTTTAATGATTCGTTGAGTGAAGCACTTAGTGAAAAAACAAAAATCAATAAATTAACAAGACACCCAGATACTCTAACAGTAGAACAAGTCAACCAAGCAGTGGCAGATGCTAATCAAGTCATTAAGAATCTAAATCACGCTCGCGATTCTTTAATACCTGACAAAGATCCACTCGAAATAGCTAAGCAAGCACTTGAAAATAGCATCACTCAGCAAACTGATACAGAGGGCATGACTACACTATCTTTACAAAACTATAATGAAAAATTAGAAGCCGCTAAACAAGAATTAAATAAAGATAAAGGTATATTAAGCGGAAGTCCTACAGTAGCAGAGATTAGAGCAGCCGCACGTGAGACAAGTAAAATTCAACAGGCTTTAGATAACGCAAGATCCCAATTAGTTTTAGATAGACAGCCATTTATTACACATATCAATGGTGAAGGAAATCTTAACTCACCACAAAAAGAGGACTTTATTCAACAAATTAATAGCGCTGGTAATTATCGTGACTTAAAAGCTATTCAAAATAACGCTGACATATTAAATCAAGCTATGAAAACTTTAGCTGACAGCATTTCTAATTATCAAAATGTTAAACAAACTGAAAATTATATCGATGCATCAAATGATAAACGTCTAGCTTATGATGACGCTGTTAATTCAGCTAATGAGATTTTAAATCAAACTCATAACCCAACAATGAGTAGTGATGTAGTAAATCAAAAAGCTCAAATGGTACAACAAACTAAAGACGCGTTAGACGGTCAACAAAGATTAGCTGAAGCTAAAGAACAAGCTATTAATCATCTAAGTGATTTACATGATTTGAATAATGCTCAACGCCAAGCTTTAACTGATCAAATTAATCATTCAGATAACATAACATCAGTTAATCAAATTAAAGGCAATGCAAATGCCGTTAATACAGCAATGACTGGATTAAAACAAAGTGTCGCAGACAACGATAGTGAAATTCAACAAGGCAACTATATAAATGCGGATAAAGATAAACAAGACGCTTATAATAGTGCAGTTAATCAAGCTAAACAAATCATTAATGAATCCAATAAAATTAATGCTCAACTAAACCCTAGTGAGATAAGTAAAATTACTGAAAAAGTTAACTCAACTAAAAATGATTTGAACGGTAATAATAAACTAGCTGAAGCTAAAACTAATGCTAAGAATGCAATTGATGGTTTAACATATTTGAATGATGCACAACGTGCTAAAGCTAAAGAGAATGTTGAGCATGCTACTACTAGATCAAATATTACTAGCCAATTACAAGACTACGCTAACTTGAATAATGCTATGAAATCGTTACGCGAGAGCGTAAATAATGTTAATCATATTAAAGCAAGTAGTAATTATATCAACGAAGATAATGAACCTAAAGAAGCATATAACCAAGCTGTAACAAATGCTCAGACATTAATAAATGCATCAAGCAATCCTGTTATGAGCGTAAACACTGTAAATGAAAAAGCTCAAGCTGTGACTACAGCTCAAAATAATTTACATGGTCAACAAAAATTACAAGAAGCACAACATAATGCAGACACTGAAATAGATAATTTAACTCACTTAACACCAGCACAAAAATCAGCTGAAAAAGCATTAATCAATAACAAAAACACTCGCACAGAAGTTCAAACACAACTTGATGATGCTAAAACTTTAGATAGTTCAATGGGCTCTTTAAAATCATTAGTTAATGATCAAAGTCAAGTTCAATCAACAAGTAACTATATTAATGAAGATCAACCTCAGAAAACTGCCTATAACAACGCTATTACTGAGGGACAAACTATCATTGATAAAACTTCTGATCCAATATTAAATAACAATACTGTTATACAAGCAATAAATAATATTAATACTAAGAAATCAGAACTTCATGGTGAACAAAAATTAGAAGCTGATAAAACTAGTGCAAATAATTCTTTAAATAAATTATCTAATTTAAACACACCTCAAAAAGAGGCTATTAAAGGCGTAATAGATAGCTCTAATACACGAACTAAGATATCATCAGAGTTGGAAAAAGCTAAAACTATTAACAATGCAATGCATACGCTAAGACAAAACATTACTGATAACGCTAATGTACCGACTCAAAGTAATTACATTAATGCTGAACCAGATAAACAACAAGCTTATACAGATGCTATTAATACAGCTAAAGGTATTATTGATGAAAAACAAGCGACTTTAGATCCAAATATTATTAATCAAAAAGCACAAGCTATTATAACTACCAAAAATGCCTTAGATGGTGAAGCTCAGCTTCGTAAAGCTAAAGAAGATGCGGATAATACGATAAATTCATTAAATCAACTTACAAATGCTCAGAGAACTAAAGAAAAAGAATTGATTAATGGAGTTCAAACAAGACCAGAAGTTGCATCACAATTAAGTAAAGCTAAAGAACTTAATAAAGTGATGGAACAACTTAATAATCTTATAAATGATAAGAATAATGTTTTAAGTAGTAGTAAGTATATAAATGAAGATACAGCTCAACAAAACGCTTATACTTCTACCATAGCGAATGCTGAAGCAATTAAAGATAAAACTCAGCACCCTGAATTAGATAAAAATTCAATTCAACAAGCTATTAATCAAATTAATTCAGCGATTAATAACTTAAATGGAGAAACTAAATTAGCTAAAGCTAAACAAGATGCTCAAGCAACAATTAACAATCTCAATGGTTTAACTAATGCCCAAAAATCCAATGAAAATAACACTATAAGTTCAGCTAAAACTAGAGACCAAGTTTCTAGCACTTTAAGTGAAGCTCAAGCATTAGATCAATCTATGAAAACTTTGCGTAATTTGGTCAACGCTAAGGATCAAGTTCACCATTCAAGTGACTATATTAATGAAGATACAGCTCAACAAAATGCTTATAATAATGCAATTGATAATGGCGAAGACATTATTAGCGGTCAACAAAATCCAATTATGAATAAAACAACAATTGACCAAGCTATTAATCAAATCAATAACGCTAAAAATGCTTTACATGGTGCTAATAAATTACAACAAGCTAAAAATGAAGCTAATCAAACTATCAATCAATTAGGTTATTTAAATGATCCTCAAAAAACTGGAGAAGAGGCTCTTGTAAATAGTTCAACTACTAGAACTGACGTTGCAAATCAACTTAACGAAGCTAAAGCTTTGAATAACTCAATGAAACAGTTGAGAGATAAAGTTGCCGAAAGTACTAGAGTAAAACAAAGTAGTGATTATATTAATGAGACTCCTGAACATAAAAGCGCATACGATCAAGCGCTTCAACAAGCACAATCAATCATTAATGAAAGTAGTAAGCCTACTTTAGATAAAACAGTAATTGAACAAAAAGTTCAAAACTTAACTAATGCTCAAAATGCATTACATGGAGCACGTCTTCTTGACAATGCTAAAAATAATGCTATTAGTGAAATTAATAAACTCTCAGGATTAAACGATGCACAACGTCAAAAAGCAATCCAAAATATTCAAGCACAAACCACAATTCCAGATGTTAACCAACAATTAACTACTGATAAAGAATTAAATAATGCTATGAAATTGTTAAGAGATGCTGTTAATCAACAAAATCAAGTTCATCAACAAAGTAACTATTTCAATGAAGATCAACAACCTAAAAATAATTACGATGCAGCAATTCGAGCTGGACAAAACATTATTAATAAAACACACGATCCAGTAATGAATAAAAGTGAAATTGAACAAGCAACTAACCAAATCAACACAACTAAAAATGCATTAGATGGTGAAAATAAATTACACACTGATCAACAAAATGCTAATAGGGAGATAGAGGGATTAACGAGCTTAAATCCTCAACAAATAAGTGCTGAAAAGAATCAAGTAAATCAAGCAACAACAAGAACTGACGTTGCACAAGATTTAGCATCTGCTAAAGCGTTAAATGATGCAATGAAAGCCTTAAGAGATGGTATTAACAATAAAGATGAAGTAAGACATAGTAGTGCTTATATCAATGCTGATCCTACAAAGATCTCCGCCTACGACCAAGCTCTACAAAATGCTGAAAACATCATTAACGCCGCACCTCAAGTTGAATTAAATAAAGATAAAATTCAACAAGCGTTAACACGTGTTCAACAAACTCAACAAGCACTCGATGGTGTAAGTCAATTAGCTTCAGCTAAACAATCTGCAACTCAGGATGTAAATGGTTTAACTAGTCTTAACGATGGTCAAAAACGCGAAATAAATAAACTCATTTCTAATGCAGAAACTCGACCTAAAGTTCAAGAACTATTAACTCAAGCTAATGGATTAAATACTGCGATGAAAGCTTTAAGAGATAGCATTCAAAATACAAACCAAGTCAAACAAGGTAGTAATTATATCAATGAAGATCCAACTCAACAACGTGATTATAATAATGCAGTTAATAATGCTGAAAGTACTATTAATAACAATACTCATCCAGTCTTAGATAAAGCAGAAATAGAACAATTAACTCACACTGTTAATAATACGGAAAATGCTTTACACGGTATTCAAAAACTCAAAAAAGAGCAACAATCAGCAGAAACTGAGATAAGTGGTTTAACGAGTCTTAATGACCCACAAAAAACTGCGGAAATTGCAAAAGTTAAAGCTGCAACAACTCGTACAGAGGTTAATCAATTACTTGAATCTTCAAAAACTTTAAATACTGCTATGCATGGTTTAAGAGAAAGCATAAAAGATAAAGCAGAGATTAAAAATAGTAGTAAGTATATAAACGAAGATCAACCTGAACAACAAGCATATGATAACGCTGTTACCAATGCACAACAGGTTATCGATGAAACTCAAGCAACATTAGATACAAACACTATTAATAATTTAACTAACGCCGTTACACGAGCTGAGTCGAATTTGCATGGTGATACTAAGTTACAACAAGATAAAGATCGTGCTAAACAAGCTATCTCTCAATTACCAAATCTCAATGATGCTCAGAAACACATGGAAGATTCAATAATAGATAGTCAAGATACACGTACGAATGTGAATCAAAATATAACTGCAGCTCAAGAATTAAATGGTTTAATGGGTGCTTTAAAAGAGAGTATTAAAGATAATGCCACAATTATTTCAAATGGTAACTACATTAATGCTGAACCAACAAAAAAACAAGCATATGATCAAGCTGTTCAGCATGCTAAAGACATCATTAATGGTACAAATCAACCAACTATTAATAAAGACGATGTTTCAAGAGCAACACAAACAGTAAATAATACCAAAGTTGCATTAGATGGTGATCATAGATTAGAAGAAGCTCAAAATACTGCGAATCAAACCATAACTAACTTAACTAATTTAAATAACGCTCAAAAAACTGCTGAGAAACAATTAGTTAATCAATCACCTACACTTGAGCAAGTTCAACAAAACTTGCAAACTGCTCAAGATTTAGATCGTGCTATGGGAGCTTTAAGACAAAGTATCGCTAACCAAGATCAAGTTAAATCCGAAAGCAAATATTTAAATGAAGATCCAACTGTAAAAGCAAATTATGATCAAGCTGTTCAACGTGCTGAAGATATTATTAATGCGACTCAAAATCCAGAACTCAATAAAGGCACTATAGAACAAGCTACTCAGGCTGTACAAAATGCTGAACAAGCCCTTCATGGAGTAGAAAAATTAAATCAAGATAAAACTACTGCTTCAAAAGAGCTAAATAATTTGACTAACTTAACAGATGCCCAACGTGAGAAACTTAAAGAATTAATTAACCATTCTGATAGTAGAGATGATATCAAACAAGAACTTGAACAAGCTAAGCAACTTAATAACGCAATGGAACAACTTAAAAATCAAGTTGCCCTTAAGGATAGCGTTCATTCAAGTAGTAACTATTTCAATGAAGATTCTGCTCAAAAACAAGCATATGACGACGCGATTAAACATGCTGAAGACATTATCAAAAATACTAATAATCCAAATATCAATCCACAAGATATCATTAAAGCATTAAATAATATTAAAACAGCAACAGATAATTTACATGGTGAGCAACGTCTACAAAATGAAAAAGACACTTCTAATAATTCAATTGATCATATGACGCATCTTAATCAACCACAAAAAGATGCTTTAAAACAAGCTATCGATGGCGCTACAACTAGAGAGCAAGTAGCAGAAAAACTTAAAGAAGCGAAAGCACTGGATAATGCCATGAAACAACTTGAAGATCAAGTTAATCAAGATCCAGCAATTACATCTAGTAGTAAGTTTGAGAATGAAGATACAGAACAACAAAAAGCATATAACAACGCTATAAACGCTGCTAAAGATATTATCAATCAAACTTCTAATCCAACATTAGATAAAAATAAAATTGATGATGCGCTTCACAACATCCAGAATGCTGTTAATCATTTACATGGCGAGCAAAAATTAGAACAAGCTAAACAAGAAGCAAATGATCAATTAAATCATTTAAATGATTTAACTAATGAACAAAAAGCTCACTTTAAACCATTAATTGATAACGCTGATACTAGAGCCGAAGTTAAAAAACAACTAGATATTGCTAAACAATTAAATAGTGATATGTCAGACATTAAAGATCAAATTGCAAAACAAAGCATAGTACATCAATCAGGTAATTATGTTAATGCTGACGATGCTACTAAACAGGCTTATGATAATGCTATTAAAGAAGCTAAAGAATTAATAGATAATCATCCTGATACATTAGATCATCTTAAACTTCAAAAATTGATTAATAAAATTGATGATGCTCAAAACGCATTAAATGGTCAATCAAGATTTGACGCTGCTCAAAAAGAGGCACTCAAAGAACTTGGTACATTAAATAGCCTTAATCAACCGCAACGTAAAAAACTTGAAGATAATTTAAACAATGCAACGACATTAGATGGATTATCTCAAGAATTACAAAAAGCTAAAGAGCTTAATAACGCTATGAAGGCTATGAAGGCTATGAGAGTTAGTATTAAGGATCAAGATCAAGTACGACAAAGTAGTGATTATACAAATGCAGATTCTACTCAACAACACGCTTATGATAATGCTGTTAATAATATCAACAATATTATTACTGAAACTAATGCGACTATGGATCCTCAAAGTGTTAATCAAGCTACTCAAGCATTAGAGAACGCAAAACATGCTTTAAATGGAGCTCAAAAACTTCAAGACGATAAAAATAATGCTAAACAAGAAATTGGAAACTTAACAGGTTTAACTGATTCTCAAAAACACGCCTTAGATGAAGCTATAGATCAGTTAACACATAGAACTGAGATAAGTAAAAAATTAAAAGAAGCTAAATTCCTTAATAATGAAATGGAAGAATTAAAAGCAGCTGTCGCAAAAGCTTCTAATATTAGACAAACTAGTGACTATATCAACGAGGATACACCTCAAAAAGAAGCTTATGATAATGCTATTAAAAAAGGACAAGCAATTATTGATGCACATAACGATCCAACAATGAATGGAAGTGACATTAGTAATGTTATTCAACAAATTAATAGCGCTGAACATGGATTACATGGAGAACAAAAATTACAACAAGCCAAAAACAACGCAATAAATGATGTTTATGGTTTGAATAACTTAAATCGTGCTCAAACTGCCAAAGAAGTTCAGGATATTCAAGCATCTGAAACTAGAACAGCTGTGGAACATCAATTAGAACAAACTAAAGTTTTAAATCAAGCAATGAAAGAATTGAAACAAAGTATTGCCGACAAAAACGATACGCTTAACTCTAGTAACTACATTAACGAAGATCCAGATAAGAAAATAGCTTATGATAATGCTTTGAGTAATGCTGAACATTTGTTAAATCAACAAAATGATCCAACGATGGATCCAAGAGAAATTAATGCTGCTGCTCAAAAAGTAAAAGAAACTAAAGATGCATTACATGGTGCAGATAAATTAACTCAAAGCCAAAATGAATCTAATGAAACTATAAATCATTTACCGAACTTAAATGATAAACAAAAACAAGCTCTAAATAATTTAATTAATCAAGCTACAACTAAACAAAAAGTAGCAGAAATTGTTAACCAAGCAAATGAACTTAATAGCGAAATGGGCAAACTCAAATCATTAGTTGAACAACAACCTAGCGTTCATAAGCAAAGCAATTATTTGAATGAAGACCCTGAAATTCAAAGAATATATGATAAAGCTATTCAAAGCGGACAAGACATCATCAGTGGAAATACTACTGATGTATTAAGTAAAAATGATATTAGTAATGCTATTCAAAATATAGAACTAGCAAAAGGCGATCTTCATGGAGAACAAAAATTACAAAAAGCTCAACAAGATGCTAATAACGAAATAGATCAATTAAGAAACTTGAATGACCCTCAAAGACAAGCAGAGCACAAAGAAATTAATAGTGCACCTTCAAGAACAGAAGTTCAAAGTGATTTAAATAACGCTAAAGCATTAAATGAAGCGATGCATCAGTTAGAGAACGAAGTTCATCTAGAGAATAGCATTAAACAATCAAGTAACTATATTAATGAAGACCCAGCCTCTCAAAATGCTTATAATGATGCTTTACAAAAAGCGAAGAATATCATTAATGCAGTACCTGATAAAACTTTAGATAAAACTACAATTGAGCAAGCATTAAATCAATTACAAAGTGCAAGTGAAGCTTTACATGGTGAACAAAAACTACAAGAATCGAAAGATCAAGCTAATAGTCAAATTGATCGATTAGAATCACTTAATCCTGGACAAGTATTAGCAGAAAAAACATTAGTTAATCAATCTCAAACTATACCTGGTGTTCAAGAGGCACTTCAAAAAGCAAAAGAACTTAATGAAGCCATGAAATCTCTTAGAGCTGAAGTAGATAAAGAAAATCAAGTCAAAACAGAAAGTAAATACATTAATGCTGATCACACTAATCAAGTTAACTATGATTCTGCCATCAACCAAGGTACTCAAATTATTACAACGTCACAACCACCAGAGCTTAACAAAGATGTAATTAATAAAACGACTCAGACTATCATTAATGCTCAAAACAACTTAAATGGGGAAGCTAAGTTAACTGAAGCTAAAACAACTGGTAATCAAGCTATTGATAAATTAGATGGACTAACAGAGGCTCAAAAGAATAAAGAACGTGAATTGATTAATCAAGCGTCAACTAAAGCACAAGTGAATAACATCATTAATGACGCTAATCAATTAAATGACTCAATGAAACAATTGCAACAAGCTATCAACAACGCTAGTAACGTTAAACAAAGTAGTGATTATATTAATGAAGATCCTACTCAAAAAAATGCCTACGATAAAGCAATTCAAGCTGCTAAAGATTTAATCAATGCTCAACCTCCTACTATGGACAAAGGAGAAATAGATAAAGCTTTAGCAAATGTTAATCAAGCACTTAATAATTTACATGGTAGCGATAAATTGCTTGAAGCCCAAAAAGAGGCCTCATCACAATTAAACAACTTTAACAATTTGACTAACGGTCAACATGGCAAGCTAGTTGATGACATTTTCAATGCACCGACTAGAACTCAAGTTGCTCAAGTATTGGAAAATGCAAAACAACTTAACAACACAATGAAAGCACTGAGAGATTCAATTGCTGATAATGAACAAGTTCTTCATAGTAGCAAATATATTAATGAAGACCCTGAACAACAAGCAGCTTATAATCAAGCGGTAACAAAAGCTAAGAACATTATCAACGACAATCCTGACCCTACATTATCCAATAGTGATGTTCAAAATATTGTAAATGAAGTTACTCAAGCTAAAGACAATTTACATGGAGATCAAAAACTTGCGACTGATAAGACAAATGCAAAAGATACTTTAGATCATTTAACGCATTTAAACCATGCGCAAAGACAAGAACTTGATGAAGAAATTCGTGATGCAACTACGAGACCTGGTGTTCAAAGTGTAGCTAAATTAGCCAACCAACTTAACGATGCGATGAAAAAATTAGAAGACGCATTAGCTGGCAATGAAACTGTAAAACAAACTAGTAATTACATTAATGAAGATACAGCTCAAAAAGGAAACTATGATAACTATGTAAACCAAGCTAAACAAATTGTAGATCAACAAGACAACCCTAATATGTCTCCAGAAAATATTAATGAAGTTACTCAAAAACTAGACGCTGCTAAAAATGATCTTCATGGAGAACAAAAATTAGAACAAGATAAACAACAAGCAACTGAACATATTAATCAAATGAAGAGCTTGAACCAAGCTCAAAAAGACGAGCTAAATCATGAAATTCAACAAGCCCAAACACGACCAGACATCGTTGCTACAGTTAATAAAGCTAAACCATTAGATACAGCAATGAAAAAATTAAGAGACAGTATTGCTGATGCTAATGATATTAAACAAACAAGCAATTACATCAATGAAGTACCAAGTATTCAAAATGCTTATGACAATGCTGTAGATCATGCTCAACAAATTATTAATCAAACTTCTAATCCAACTATGGATCCTTTAGTAATAGAGCGTGATACTTCAAATGTTCAAACAACTAAGAATAACCTTCACGGCGAACGTGTACTTAATGATGATAAACGCACACAAACATATGCAGTAAATCATTTAGATAATCTTAACCAAGCTCAAAAAGAAGCTTTAACACATGAAATACAACAAGCAACTAGAGTTTCTGATGTTAATAATGTCTACAACAAAGCTAGAGCTTTAGATTCCGAAATGCAAAAACTTAAAGACATTGTGGGACAACAAGATAGCGTAAGAAAAACTAGCAATTATGTTAATGAAGATAGTACAGCGCAACAAGCGTATAACGATGCTATTGCACAGGGCCAAGCAATCATTGATCAAACGACACAACCTACTATGTCAAATGACGAAATCGAAAATACGATTAATAAAATAAAACAAAAAGTTACTGCTTTTGAGGGAGAACATAAATTACAAGTAGCTAAAGAAAATGCCAATAACGTTATCGATAGCTTAAGTAATTTAAACACTCCTCAGAAAATTGCTGAAAAAGCACTTATTAATAAAGCTACAACCAGAGATAACGTTACTCAGCAAATGCATATTGCACAAGAACTTAATGATGCAATGGGTAAACTAAGAAACAGTATTCAAGATCAAGCGACTGTAAGACAAGAAAGTAGATACATCAATGAAAACGAAGATAAACAACAAGCTTATAATCATGCAGTAACTGATGCAGAAAGTGTTATCAATGAGCACAATCCAACATTAAATAAAGACACAATTGAACAGTTGACTCAACAAGTTAATCAGGCTAAAGATGCCTTAAATGGTGTAAAATTACTAAACGGAGATAAACAAACTGCTCATCAAACTATTTCTACATTGAATCATTTAAACACAGCTCAACAACAAGCATTTAATGAACAAATTGACAATGCACCAACTAGAGCTGAGGTTCAACAAATCATAGGACAAGCAGATGTTTTAAATAACATGATGAAAGCTTTGGAAAATAGTATCAAAGATAAAGATCAAGTTAAAAATTCTAGTGATTATATTAATGAAGACCCTGCCGAACAACAGGCGTATGATAATGCTGTCACAAACGTAGAGAATATATTGCATCAAACGACTCAACCAACAATGTCTGTTAGCGACATCCAAAGTGCCATTGATAATGTTCGAAATGCGAAAAATAACCTTCATGGCTTAAATAAACTTAACATTGCCAAAGACGAAGCTGCTAAACAATTACGTAAATTATCAAGTTTAACTTCACCTCAAAGTGGCGACATTGCTAAACAAATCTATGGCGCAGATACAAGAGCTGAAGTGACTCAAGCTCTAGATAAAGCGCAAGCATTAAATAAAGCTATGAATGCACTTAACAATGTCTTCGATCAAAGTACAAATGTCTTGAATAGTAGCCAATTTATTAATGAAGATCAACCTGAACAAGATGCTTATAAACAAGCACTTCAAAACATAGAAAAAGTTATTTATAGACAGGATAACCCTGAAATGGATCCAACTGTAATAAATAACTTAACGCATGGACTTGAAGCTGCTCAAAGCAACCTACACGGTGATCAAAAACTTGCCCAAGCAAAACAAGATGCTGCAAACACAATTAATGGTTTAACTCATCTTAATACAGCACAACGCGAACAAATCATCAACAAAAATACTAATTCTAAAACTCGTAGTGAAGTAGCAGAAAACTTAAATAACGCGCAAGCACTTGATCAAGCAATGAAATCTTTAGAAAATGTCGTAGCTGAAAGTAATAATGTGAAAAATAGTAGTAAGTACTTAAACGAGGATTCTAAATTCCAAGACCAGTATGATCAAAAAGTAACAGAAGCTAAAGATTTGATTAATCAAACTACTAATCCAACATTAGAACCTAATAAAGTTGATATTATAAAAAATAGAGTATTGGCTGCTGAGAACAATCTACTTGGCGGTGAAAAATTAGCCTACGATAAAGCTAAAGCACAATATGACATTGATGATATGAAAAACCTTAATGACGCACAAAAACAATCAATTGTTAAAGCGATTAAAAATGCGCCTTTAAGAACAGAAGTAAAACAATTGCTCCAACAAGCTAAAGATCTTGATAACGACATGAAAGCTCTTAAGGATAAAACCCAACAAGTGATTATAGATAAAGCGTCACCTAACTATACTGAGTCTTCAGATGATAGAAAAGAAACACTTAATCAATCACTTAATAATGCAGAAGCTATAATTAATAAAACTAATGGTACAGATGCTAATAAAGAACAAGTAGAGCAAGTTCTAAATCAACTTAATCAAGCTTCTGAAAACCTTAATGGTGATCAACGTGTGCAAGAAGCTAAAACTGACGCAAATAATACTATCGATCAACTTAAATATTTAAATGCGAGTCAACAACAAACAGCCAAAGATAACGTTCAACATGCTACTAAACTTGATGAAATAGCAACTGCTAAAGCAAATGCCCAAGCTCTAAATAAAGCAATGGGACAATTAAAACAATTTATCGATGATGCTGATTCTGTTGAGCATGGAGATAATTATCGTCAAGCAGATGATGATAGAATCACAGCATATGATGATGCTTTAGAACACGCTCAAAACGTAATTAAAACAAATGCAACACAACAAGAAATAGAAGAAGCAATTCATCAAATTAGCCACGCTAAAAATGACTTAAATGGTATCGCTAGATTAGTGGAGGCTAGACCTAAAGCTTTAGCTTACATTAATTCATTAGATAAAATTAATGATGCTCAAAGAACCGCTTTAGTAGATAAGATCAATCAATCTCATGATTTGATTGAAATTAATCACATCGTTGATGATGGAACAAACTTAAATGACATCATGCACGAGTTAGCTCAATCAATTATCGATAACTATGCACCAACTAAGGCGAGCATCAACTATATTAATGCAGATACACAATTAAGAGATAACTTTAAACAAGCGATTAACAATGCTAGAAATGTTCTTAATAAAACTAAAGGTCAAAACCTAGATTTCGAAGCTGTTGACGCACTTAAAGATGCAATTTCAGAAACTAAAGACTCTTTAAATGGTATTGAACGTTTGAAAGCTGCAAAACTGAAAGCAGATAAATTTATAGAAGGTTTAAATCACATTAATAAAGCTCAATTAACTCATGCACTCAAAGATGTAGCAAGTACAGATTCATTAACTAAATTATCTCGTCTAATTAACAAATCTATGAACTTAGACGACGCTATGAATGCATTAAAAGATAGCTTAATCAATAATGCTGCACCTGTTCAAGCGAGCTCAAATTATATTAATGCTGATAACGATCTTAAAAATCAATTTGATGAAGCATTAAATAACGCTAGAAAAGCCCTAGCCAAATCAACAGGTAAAGACTTAGATGAAAATCAAGTAGACGGTTTAAAACAAGCAATTATAGATACGAAAGATGCTCTCAACGGGGAAGAACGTCTTGCTAAATCTAAAGCTAAAGCACAAGAATACGTTCAAACATTATCAAATTTAAATAATGCTCAACGTAAAGTTGCTGAAAATAGTATCACTAATTCAGAAGATCTTAATTCACTAGCTGAATCAATCTCGAAAGTTACTGAATTAAATAAAGCTATGGAAGATTTACACAATGCTTTAATAAGTAATGCAACACCTGTTCATGCGAGTGTTAACTACATCAATGCAGACGAGGATTTACAAAATCAATTTGATCAAGCGCTTCAACAAGCAAGAAATACATTGTCTAAAGCTACAGGTAAACCTGCTTCAATTGAAGAAGTTCAAGGCTTAATTCAGTCTATTAAAGATACTAAAGAAGCATTAAATGGTGATCAACGTCTTGCTAAAGCTAAATTTAAAGCTGAGATATTTATTAATCAATTAAAAGATTTAAATAATGCTCAACGTGTAGACTCAATTAAACAAGCAAATGATACTGATAATCTAAAAGATTTATCGCAAATCGTTTCTACTGCATCAGATTTAAATAATTCTATGTCAGAATTAAAAGCCAAATTAAAAGAAACAGTTAATCCTGTTAAATCAAGCATCAATTACATTAATGCCGACTATGATTTAAAACGTCAATTTAATAAAGCAATTAAAGACGCTAGAGAAGCATTAAGTAAAACTAAAGGCGCCAACCTCAACGAAAGAGATATTCAAGGATTATCTCAAGCAATTGATAGCACTAAAGATGCATTAAATGGTGAACAACGTCTTGCCGAAGCTAAAGAGAAATCTAAACAATTTATAAAACAACTTGATACTCTTAATAATGCTCAAAACAATTATTTAACAAATGAGATTAATAAATCTGATAATATTAAAGATATAACAAACATAGTAGATAATGCTTCAAGTCTAAATGATGCAATGAAAGACCTTAGAGATACCGTTGCACAATTAAACCAATCTACTAAAGATAGTATTAATTATCAAAATGCAGACGAAGATTTAAAATTACAATTTGATAATGCGATAAATATAGCTAATAATGTTTTAAACAAAAAAGATGGCGACAACTTAGATATCACTGTTATTGAAGGTATGACTCAAGCGATTAAAGATGCTAAAGACGCACTTAATGGTGAACAACGCCTTAAAAATGCTCAACAAGCTGCACATAAAGCTATTGACGATGCACTTAAACATCAACTTGATGAAATCAATCATGCTAATGCTACAGATGAATCAAAAGCACAAGCTATTAAATCTGTAGAGAATGCAGCTAAACATGCTAATGCTGATATTGATCATGCAAGTTCTAATACAGGCGTTTATAACGCTGAAAATGAAGGAACAACAGCTATTAAACATACGCATGCTGATGAATTACCAAAAGCTAAAATTGATGCTAATAATGATATCGATCAAAAATTAAAAGGTTTATTGAATAATATTGATCAAAACCCTAATTTATCTAATCAAGAAAAAGAGAAACTCAAAGATGATTTAAATCATGCAATCGAGAACATTAAAAACGAGATTGATCGTGCTACTAATAAACAAGCTGTTGCAGATGAAAAAGCTAAAGCAGATCAATTAATGAAAGGTACTCAAGATATCATATCTGCAAAAGAACAAGCTAAACAATCAATTAAAGATTTAGCACAACGTAAGCGAGATGCAATCAATAACAATCCTGATTTGACTGACCAGCAAAAAGCACACGCACTTGCTGAAATCAATAAAGCGGAAAAAGAGGCTATTAAACAAATAGAGAACTCTAATTCTGTAGATCAAATTAACAAAGTTAAAGATGATAGTCTTAACCACATTGCGAAAATTGTAATATGGGATACTGATCAACAGCCATCAATACTTCATCGTCCTGATTTAAGCATACAAGATGCGTTAGTTACAGGAAAAGTCATCGTGCATAGAGGTGCTACGATTACACTTAGTGAAATTGAAAGTGCCATGACTTTAGCTGATGGTCTTAAAGTTAGAATCATTTCATTACCTAACACAGATAAAGTTGCAGATAACCTAACTGCGAAAGTTGAAGTGACTCTTGCGAACGATACATCAGTTATTGTCGATGTCCCTGTAGATGTTATTGAAAAAGAACTTCAAGTTGCAAAAGATGAAGCATCACAACAAATTGATCAAGCTACTAAACAAAAGTTAGATGAAATTGATAATGATAAAATTTTAACCGAACAGCAAAAAGAACAAGCTAAAGCTGAAGTTCAAAAACTTAAAGATCAAGCTATTGATAAAATTAACAATTCAACTAATGTAAAAGATGTTGAAAATAATCAAAATAAAGATTTAAATGATATTAATCATTTTGATCCTAGACAATTTACATTGGACAAAGCTAAAGAAGCTAATAAAGCTGAAGTTAATAAACTTACACAAGAAGGTGTACAAGAAATTAAACATATTTCTGATTTATCACCTGAAGAACAAGCTCAATTCAATCATCAACTAAAAGATCTTGAATCTAAAGTTTATAACATGATTAAAAATGCAAAAAATCTAGACGAACTCAAACGCATTCTCAAAGATTTCAAAGCGCAACGCGATCACATCATTGCACAAGCTCATTTACTCGGTGAAAAACATAAAGCTGAACGTAGACTCAATAACGTTGTTAATAATAGAACTCAACAAATTATTAATGATATGTCAGCAAGTCAATACCAAAGACAATTGGCAATCAATCGTATTAGACAAATAGAATTAGATACTATGAATGCAATTCATCGTGCTAAATCAATCAAAGAAGTCCAAGACGCGTTACTGAATGGTATTCGTAAAATCATGGAAGTAGGTTTAGAAGGTTCATTTGATTCAATTTCCAATCAACAACGCGCTGCTAACAACGCTTATAAACAAGACGTCCGTCTAAGAGAAAATGATGTAAAAAGTCATATAGGTCAAACAGAATCTTACAAAGAAGTATTAAGTCACTCAGGTATTAAATCAGGTAAGAATAAACACAAAGAAGATGATCCTAAACATGTTAAACATCATGATAATAATTTCATCAATCGAGTTATCGATGACTTTGGCAAAGCAGTAGGCTTCATCACACTAACTGGTTTACTTTCAGGATTCTGGCTAGCGCTTGCTAAAAGACGTAAAAAAGAAGAGGAAAAAGAAAAACTGAATGATAAGAAGGATCTTCATATTTCCGATTCTAAAAAAGTAGAACCATTGATTATAGCTAAACGAAAAAAAGATAAAGAAGAAGAAACTGTTATTGAAGAAGACAATAAAAAAGCAATTCCTGTAGTGAAAAATAAAAGAGAAAAAGAGGAGAACAAACAGATGAGAAGAGAGACATGTTCTTCGAAAAAAGCAAAAACAAATAAAACTCAACGTCCTTCTTCAAACACTAAGTCAAAAAAGGGTACTACTAAAAACAAAAAGCGCTCAAAAAAGTAAAAAATAAATAACCGCTTCTAAAGTAAGAACAGGTTATAGGAAATCCTATAGCCTGTTCTTTTTTTATTTAATCAATTTATATAAAGCTTGTTGCGCATGCTGGTTTGCTTCTTTATTTTTATCTCTAGGAACCCATTTAACAAACATTAAATCAAAACTTTGTTCGAGAATTTCCATATTATCATAATAAGGTTTAAATTTAGCATTTTTTACACGACCACTATTAACACTATCTTCAATTAATTTTGAATCAGTATGAAGTAGGGCGTTTCTAACATTGAGCTCTCTTGCATGTTCTAACGCATAAATCATTGCTGCCCATTCCGCACTATGATTATCTAACTCTCCTAAATCATGAGTAAACACGTGACGTTCAGATTCTTCTTTAATTACAACTGCACATGCACTTCTACCCGGATTACCTTTAGTTGCCGCATCAAAGTATATTTTTGCCATCTCATATACACCTTCGTTTGTAAGTTTGACTATATTGTAGCAAATTTATAAATAGACAGGTCAAATCATTTCTTTCCTGACTTTTTCTTGAAAATGATTACCTTTAAAGACTTGTTTTATACCTGTATATTGAGACAAGATCCTGAAAAAACGCGCTCATAAAAAACTGTCAACAAAGTCCTTAGACTTTATCGACAGTCTCAATTAACTTAGTCCTTTAATAGGTCGACTAAGAATTAATAGCCTTCATCAAGTTTTTGAATCTTACCTTTGCGATAGAAAGATTTAGCAATGTAACCGAAAGGCACATTGAATATAGTTGAAATAAGTTTTAGTAGGTAAGTTGTTATAAATATTTCGAACACAGCCATATTAGGTAAAGTACCGGCAAATGCAATGATAACAAATAATGCTGTATCTATAATTGAACTTAAAATCGTACTACCATAAGCACGTATAATGAACGTTTTATCTGAACTAAAAATCTTTTTAATCATAGAAAAGATAAACACATCTACATGTTGCCCGATAATATATGCAACGATTGAACCTAAAGCAATTCTAGGCACTAAATCAAAGATTGTTTTAAGCGCACCTTGAGCAGTATCTTCAGGTGCAGGTATAAAGTGTAAAGACATTTGCATTACCATAATCATTACTAATGTTGAAGAAAAACCTAACCAAACGGCACGTTTTGCTACTTTTCTGCCGTAAATATCATTCAATATGTCAGTAGCAAGATAGATAGAGGCGAACATAACATTCCCTAATGTCGCCGAAATGCCAAATATATGAACTGTCTTTATGACTTGAATATTAGCTATAATTGTTCCCATTGCTACCCATGCAATTAAACCATGCTTCCCAAAAAAGCGATACATGAGAACCATTAAAATAAATGTAACTATAAACGAAGCTACACCAAAAATCTCATTAAACATCTTACATCCTCCTAAATTTTGTTAAAGCGGGTGTTTAGAAACCGCGAAAAAACAACCTAATTAGTTTACTTTAAAAAACAAAAATATGCAATAGCGTTACTAAAATTTACATAATACATACAACTCAATCAGCATTCTTTCTCAGTACCATTTGCAACAAACTTCCAATAATTAAATATAAATTGATTATTTCAAAATACATCCCTAACAATGCTATAATACAAACATGTGAAATAAGAGATGTAACATTAATAAAGTATATAGCTAAAGGAAGTGGAGGCTATACTCACTTATTCAGAACAAAAAGCGATTAATAAAATCGACGAGCTCATGAACACTTATTGTTACCAATGCCCACTAAAAGCGCACAACAGAAAAACGCAAGGTAAAACACAAGCGCATCATTTTTGCATTAATGAGTGTTCAGTAGGTAAACAAATCAAACAAATAGGGAACGAGCTACAATAGGAGGACACCAATATGGAAATCGTAGCAATTTCAGAAACACCAAATCACAACACTATGAAAATTTCTTTAAGTGAACCACGTCAAGATAATTCTTCAACAACTTATACTTCTGCTAAAGAAGGGCAACCAGAATTCATTAATCGGTTATTCGATATCGATGGCGTCAAATCTATTTTTTATGTGATGGACTTCATCTCAGTTGACAAAGAAGATGACGCAAACTGGGATGATTTATTACCACAAATTCAAGCAGCTTTTAATCATTAATATAAACGTTTTATTTAAAAGGGGGGCTAAAAAATGGAGATTGTTCGTGTAGAACCTACTCCTAGTCCTAATACAATGAAAATTGTATTATCTGAAAAAAGAGAAGATAATCAATCCAATACTTATACTGAAGTAAGAGAAAATCAACCACAATTTATTAACGATCTTCTCAAACTTGAAGGCGTAAAATCCATCTTTTATGTGATGGATTTCCTAGCAATAGACAAACAACCAAAGGCGAATTGGGAAGACGTCTTACCTCAAATCACTTCAACACTTAATAATGAATCAAGCTATAATCAAGAACCTCAACCAGACGAACATTATGGTGAAGTTCGTGCGGAAGTTCTAATGTTTAAAGGGATACCTTATCAACTTAAGATTACAACAAATAAAGATGAACAACGTAAACAATTACCAGAAATTTATATCGATAAAATGCTAGAAGCCCAAAAAGAAAATGATAATGTAGTATTCTTGAGAAAATGGGAAAATTTCGGCATTCGATATGGTAATATGGAAGAAGTAATGGAGAGCGTTTATGAAGAAGTTATCGCACTTTATCCCGAAGAACGCCTTGATTCGCTAGTTAAAGAAGCACTTGAAACTGATATTATAGTTCCAGAACAACATTATCAACATGTCACATTGGATGAGTATGATTCAGCACAAGATTGGAAAGCACGTCTCAGAATGCTTAAGGCATTTCCAACACCTACATTTGATGATATCCCGTTGTTAGAAACAGCACTTAATGAAGAGAAAATCCCTTTAAGACGTGAAGCTGTTGTGCTACTAGGGATGATTGAAGATCCTAAAATTTTACCTTATATTTATCAAGGTCTTCACGACAAAAGTCCAGCTGTAAGAAGAACTGCTGGCGATTGCCTTAGTGACTTAGGTTTCAAAGAAGCTTTACCAGAAATGGAAAAAGCACTTAATGACCCTCAAAAAATCGTAAGATGGCGTGCAGCGATGTTTATTTTTGATGAGGGTAATGAGGAACAATTGGCATCACTAAAAGCACATGCAGATGATTCAGCGTATGAAGTCAAACTTCAAATAGAAATGGCTATCTCCAGAATAGAAAATGGAGATGAGGCTTTAGGTTCAGTTTGGAAACAAATTGCTAATCGGAAAAGATAACTTATTTAATGTTTAATAATAAATGACAAAAGAAGTATCAAGGAGTGTTAATATGAACGGCTATGAGTCTTATATGAGAGAATTAGCGCAACAAATGCGTTCTGAACTTACTGAAAATGGTTTCAAAAGTTTAGAAACTAGTGACGATGTGAAGGGTTACATGAATGACTTAAAAGATGATGAAACAACATTCGTTGTTATTAATTCAACATGTGGTTGTGCAGCAGGATTAGCTAGACCAGCTGCTGTAGCGGTTGCTGAACAAAACGAAGTGAAACCCACAAATAAAGTAACTGTTTTTGCAGGTCAGGATAAAGAAGCAACACAAACAATGCGTGAATACATCCAACAAGTGCCTTCTAGTCCTTCATATGCCTTGTTTAAAGGGCAAAACTTAGTTCACTTTATCCCTCGTGAACATATTGAAGGCAGAGATATTAACGATATCGCAATGGATTTAAAAGACGCTTTTGATGACCATTGCCAATAATTTTTTAATTGTACTACCCGAGTTACAGCATTTCACAATGTAACTCGGTTTTTTTATCCAAAAAAAAGAAATTTGTCATCTTAAATAGCTCTCCCTATCAACAGTTAATGATTTCTAGTATAATATTCAGTAATATAATTTATTAATAATAACTAAAATAAAGTGATTTACTTAAAGGAGCTGTACATATGTATAATCCATTCGACAAAGCGTATCATAGCTTATGCGAAGAGGTATTAGAAATAGGTAATCAACGTGATGATCGTACTCATACTGGTACAATTTCTAAGTTTGGTCATCAATTAAGATTTGATTTATCAAAGGGGTTCCCTTTATTAACAACTAAAAAAGTTTCATTTAAATTAGTAGCTACAGAATTGTTGTGGTTTATTAAAGGTGATACAAACATCCAATATTTACTTAAATATAATAATAATATATGGAACGAGTGGGCCTTCGAAAATTACGTTAATTCTGAAGACTATCAAGGACCTGACATGACTAACTTTGGACATCGTTCTCAAGAAGATCCAGAATTTAATGAGCAATATAAAGAAGAGATGAAAAAATTTAAAGAACGTATTCTAAATGATGATGAATTCGCTCGCCAATATGGTGATTTAGGTAATGTTTACGGTAAACAGTGGAGAGACTGGGAAGATAAAGATGGTAATCACTACGATCAGCTAAAAACAGTGATTGAGCAAATTAAAACAAATCCTAATTCTCGCCGTCATATTGTGTCTGCGTGGAATCCTACAGAGATTGAGACCATGGCGCTACCACCATGTCACACTATGTTCCAATTTTACGTTCAAGATGGTAAGTTAAGTTGCCAACTTTATCAACGTAGTGCTGACATTTTCTTAGGTGTACCTTTCAATATTGCGAGCTACGCCTTACTTACTCATCTCATCGCAAAAGAATGTGAACTTGAAGTAGGTGAATTTGTTCATACCTTCGGAGATGCACATATTTATTCAAACCATATGTCAGCTATTGAAACTCAACTTTCTCGTGAGAGTTACAAAGCACCGACTTTACAGATATATTCAGACAAATCCATTTTCGATATCAACTATGAAGATTTAGAAATTGTGGATTATGAATCACACCCTGCTATCAAAGCACCTATAGCGGTATAGATTGACTTACTTTATAAATAAAAATATAGAAATCTAATCATATTTACCATAAGAAAGGGGGAAGACGATGACTTTATCCATCCTCGTCGCACATGATAAACAAAGAGTTATCGGATATCAAAATCAATTACCTTGGCACCTTCCAAATGATTTAAAACACGTTAAACAATTATCAACTGGTCACACATTGGTAATGGGTAGAAAAACTTTCGAATCTATTGGGAAACCTTTACCAAATAGACGAAATGTTGTATTAACAAACAATCCTTCATTTAAACACGAAGGTGTCGATGTCATTCATTCTATTGAAGAAATTAATGATATTCCTGGACAAGTATTTATTTTTGGTGGACAAACACTTTTCGAAGAAATGATAGATAAAGTTGATGACATGTATATCACTGTTGTCGACGGTATGTTCCAAGGAGATACATTCTTCCCTCCTTATACATTTGAAGATTGGGAAGTTGAGAGTTCTGTTGAAGGACAATTAGACGAAAAAAATACTATTCCGCATACATTTTTACATTTAGTGCGCAGAAATGACCAATAGGAGGCTATTTATGACTAAACAAGTTATCGTCACGGATTCCACCTCTGATTTATCACATGAATACTTAAAGAAACATGATATTCACGTTATTCCTTTAAGTATCACTATTGATGGTAATTCTTATACTGATCAAGAAGACATTTCTTCTAAAGAATATATTGAATATATCGAGGCAGATGCAGACGTCAAAACGAGTCAACCGCCCATCGGTAAATTTATAGAAAAATATGAAGAGTTAATTAAAGAAGATGTAGAGATTATTAGCATACATCTATCTTCAGGTCTGAGTGGTACTTATAATACTGCCGTTCAAGCTAGTCAAATGGTAAGCGGTAAAATTACTGTTATCGATTCTAAATCAATCTCATATGGCTTAGGTTATCAAATTGAGCACATCGTTGATTTAGTTGAAAAGGGAACACCTACAACTGACATTGTTGAAAGTGTCGACAAACTACGCGATAATATTCAACTTTTCGTAGTCATAGGGCAATTGAATCAACTTATTAAGGGCGGACGTATTAGTAAAACTAAAGGTTTAATAGGGAATATTATGAAGATTAAACCCATAGGTACATTAAATGAGGGAAAATTAGAACTTGTTCATAATGCTAGAACTCAAAAATCTAGCATTCAATATTTAAAGAAAGAAATAACTGAATTTATTGAAAATCATAATGTTAAATCAATAGGTGTTGCTCATGCGAATGTGATTGAATTTGTTGATAAACTCAAAAAGTCATTTAGCGATGCTTTTCATTTTGATCAATTTGATGTCAACGTCACAACTCCAGTTATTTCAACTCACACAGGTCAAGGTGCTATTGGTCTAGTTGTACTTAGAGATTAATTCTTTAGGATAAACTCTAGCTATTTAATGTTGAGTAAAATACTTTAAATTACATGGTGTTTAGCGTAAATTATTAAAAAAGAGACAACTTAAGGAGGTACTACTATGGCATATGCAACGCTTGCAGGAGGTTGTTTCTGGTGTATGGTAAAACCATTTACTTCTTACCCAGGAATAAAATCTGTCGTTTCAGGATATAGTGGTGGTCACGTTGAGAATCCCACTTATGAACAAGTCTGTACGAATCAAACTGGTCACGTTGAAGCTGTACAAATTGAATACGACCCTGAAATTACTTCCTTCGAAAATATATTAGATGTTTACTTTAAAACATTCGACCCCACAGATGATGGTGGTCAGTTCTTCGATAGAGGTGAAAGTTATCAGCCAGTAATCTTTTATCATGATGATCATCAGAAAAAGGCAGCTGAATTGAAAAAACAACAAATTGATGAGCAAGGTATATTTAATAAACCTGTCATCACACCAATCAAACCTTATAAAAACTTCTACCCTGCTGAAGATTATCACCAAGACTATTATGAGAAAAATCCATTGCACTATGAGCAATACCAACGTGGATCTGGCAGAAAAGCATTTATAGAATCACATTGGGGGTCTCAAAATGATTAAGAAAAATAAAGATGAATTGAATGAAATGGAATATCTTGTCACTCAAGAAAATGGCACAGAACCACCATTCCAAAATGAATATTGGAATCATTTTGATAAGGGTATTTATGTTGATAAATTATCTGGTAAACCTTTATTCACATCAGAAGAAAAATTTGAATCTAACTGCGGTTGGCCAAGTTTCTCCAAAGCATTAAATGATGATGAAATCATTGAACTCGTTGATAAATCTTTTGGTATGATAAGAACTGAAGTACGTTCTGAAGATGCTAATAGTCATTTAGGACATGTATTCAATGACGGTCCGAAGGAAACCGGTGGTCTACGCTATTGTATTAATTCAGCAGCTATTCAATTTATTCCATATGAAAAGTTAGAAGAACTTGGATATGGTGATTTAATTCCACACTTTGAAAAATAGGAGTGAACAACAATGTTTAAAAAATTATTCGGAAAAGGCAAAGAAATCAATAAAGATATTAAAATATACGCACCGTTAACAGGTGAATATGTGAAAATTGAAGATATTCCTGACCCTGTATTTGCACAAAAAATGATGGGTGAGGGTTTTGGTATAAATCCTACAGAAGGTGAAGTCGTTGCACCAATTGAAGGCAAGGTCGACAATGTCTTCCCAACTAAGCACGCTGTAGGACTTAAAGCAGACAATGGATTAGAACTACTCGTACACATTGGTCTAGATACTGTTCAACTTGATGGTGAAGGCTTTGAAGTATTAGTCGAAAGTGGTGACACTGTGAAGGTAGGCGACCCACTTATTCGTTTTGATTTAGAATATATTAAAAATAATGCTAAATCAGTCATTTCACCAATTATTATCACAAATTCTGACCAAACTGAGTCTATTCATTTAGAAGATGTAGAAGCAGTTGTTAAAGGCGAGACTCAAGTTATTGATGTGACTGTAAGCTAATGGTTAAAAATTACTCATTCTATCAATTTGTTATGACTGTTCGTGGTCGTAAAGACGATAAAGGGGAATTAGCTGAGCAAATCTTTGATGACCTTGCATTTCCTAAACATGAAGATGACTTCAACGTCCTTTCAGAGTACATTGAAACTCAAAGTGAGTTTACTGTACCCATGTATGTCTTTGATGATTTATACGAAGAGTATACTGAATGGTTAAAATTTTAAAATTAAACAAAGTTTTTACTAATAAAAAAAGGGAGTGAACTTTGTGTTCAAACGATTAAAGTTGAATACTATTTCACTCCCACATTTTTGTTTGATTTTGTATATAAATTAAAGCCATCATTTACATATGTTAGCATGATTCTCAATTTTTCAAATTAATTTAAGATACATCTTACGACTCATGTATATGAAACATAGTTATATAATAATGAAGAGTAGTCCTCGCTTAATTTGCTTCACAGTTGGAGAAGTTGTCTATTTTATATATTTTCTAACTTCATTTTCATAAAAAAGGGAGAACTAAGAGCATATACATAATGATTATTATAAATTTAGCAAGTACAAGGGATGTGATAAAGTGAGTAATGATTCAGAACGTAATGATGCACAACAACAAGACGACGAAAGTCAATCAAATTCTCAAAATAAAAACAAACAAGTAAGATTTAAACTTTGGCAGTTTCTGTTGATTCTCCTTGGAGTTATTTTAATAACAGCAGGAATCACTGTGGCCGCGACGATATTGATTAGTCATAAGATGAGCGGACTCAATAAAGATCAACGTGCAGATTTAAAAAAGATAGAATATGTATATAAGACGCTAAATAAAGATTATTATAAAAAGCAAGATTCAGATAAATTAACACAATCAGCAATTGACGGAATGGTTAAAGAATTAAAGGATCCATATTCAGAATATATGACTTCTGAGGAAACTAAACAATTCAATGAAGGTGTGTCAGGAGATTTCGTTGGCATTGGCGCAGAAATGCAGAAGAAAAATGATCAAATTAGTATTACCAGCCCAATGAAAGACTCACCAGCTGAAAAAGCAGGAATACAACCGAAAGATGTCGTAACGAAAGTTAATGGTAAATCTGTTGAAGGCAAACCATTAGACCAAGTCGTAAAACTAGTCAGAGGTAAAAAAGGTACTAAAGTAACTTTAACTATCAAACGAGGTTCTCAAGAAAAAGACATTAAGATTAAACGTGATACGATTCATGTTAAGAGTGTCGAATACGAGAAAAAAGGCAACGTTGGTGTCTTTACTATTAATAAATTCCAAAGTAATACATCTGGAGAATTAAAATCTGCAATTATCAAGGCACACAAACAAGGTGTACGTAAAATAGTATTAGATTTACGTAACAATCCTGGTGGTCTTCTAGACGAAGCTGTTAAAATGGCGAACATCTTTATTGATAAAGGAAAAACAGTTGTTCAATTAGAAAAAGGCGATGATAAGGAGCAATTGAAAACATCAAATGATTCGTTGAAACAAGCAAAAGATATGGATGTTTCTATCTTAGTAAATGATGGTTCAGCAAGTGCATCAGAAGTCTTTACAGGTGCTATGAAAGATTATCATAAAGCTAAGGTTTATGGCTCTAAAACATTTGGTAAAGGAATTGTTCAAACTACACGTGAATTCGGTGATGGTTCATTACTAAAATATACTGAAATGAAATGGTTAACACCTGATGATCATTATATTCATGGTAAAGGTATTCAACCGGACAGTAAAATAGCTACACCTAAATATCAATCTCTTAACGTCATACCTAATAATAAAACTTATCATTTAGGTGACGAGAATAAAAATGTTAAAACGATGAAAATTGGACTCACAGCCTTAGGTTATAAAGTGAATAATGAGTCTAACCAATTTGATTCAGAATTAGAATCTGCAATTAAATCCTTCCAGAAAGACAATCATTTGGAAGTAACCGGAAAATTTAATAAAACGACAAATGATAAATTCACTCAAGAATTAGTTGAAAAATCAAATAAACATGATACTGTATTAGACAAATTACTTCAAAAACTTAAGTAAGATATTGTTTGAAAAGTAAATATAGGTTTGATTAAATCTTATTTATATGACTTAAAGTACTATTAGAGAGAATGTATCACTCATTTATTTAACACAATCTATATAATAGTTAGCGACTTTAGTTATATAAGTTTAAAATACGCCTCATTTGTTAAATTATATAAGAAATGGGGCGTATCATTTTTTTAATACTATAAAAAAGAGGTGTTTTGGCAAGATGATTAGAACAGCAACAAAAAATGATTTACCTGTAATTGAAAAACTCGTTGATGAAGCAAAAGAAAAAATGAAAGAATTTAATAATAATCAATGGGACGATAAATACCCTGTAACCGAACATTTTGAGAAAGACATCGAAACCGAAACACTTTATGTATTGGATGTAGATAGTAAAATTTACGGTTTTATTGTTATCGACCAAACACAATCAGAGTGGTATGATGACATTGAATGGCCAGTTAATCGTGAAGGTGCTTATGTTATCCATAGATTAGCTGGATCAAAAGATTATAAAGGTGCAGCAACTGAACTTTTCCAATTTGCGGTAGATTTAACAGAGGAACATGGCATACATGTTATTCTTACTGACACGTTTGCGCTAAATAAACCCGCGCAAAATCTTTTTGAGAAATTTGGATTTACTAAAGCTGGAGAAGCAGAAATGGATTATCATCCTTTCGATAGAGGCGCACCATTTTACGCTTATTATAAAAAAATATAGGAATAGAGGTTGTAACTATGTCGAAAATTGCATTTACCGGTGGAGGAACAGTAGGACACGTATCTGTTAACTTGAGTCTTATTCCTACTGCTGTGGAAAAAGGTCATGAAGCGTTTTATATCGGTTCTAAACAAGGAATTGAAAGAGAGATGATTGAATCTCAACTACCAGATATAAAATACTATCCTATTTCTAGTGGTAAATTACGTCGTTATTTATCATTTGAAAATGCTAAAGACGTTTTTAAAGTATTAAAAGGCGTGTTAGATGCACGTAAAATTCTAAAAAAACATAAACCTGATTTATTATTTTCAAAGGGCGGATTCGTAAGCGTTCCTGTGGTCATTGCAGCCCGCTCACTAAAAATACCTACAATCATCCACGAATCTGATTTAACACCAGGACTTGCGAATAAAATCGCACTTAAATTCGCTAAAAAAATTTATACGACATTTGAAGATACACTTCAATATCTTCCTAAAGACAAAGCTGACTTTGTTGGCGCAACCGTTCGTGAGGATTTGAAACAAGGTAATAAAGAACGTGGTTATCAATTAACCGGTTTTAACACAGATAAAAAGGTCTTACTCGTAATGGGTGGTAGTCTTGGTAGTAAGAAACTCAATGAAACAATTCGTGAAAATCTAGAGGCCTTATTACATGATTATCAAATTATCCATTTAACTGGTAAAGGACTAGTTGATAACACTATTGATAAAAAAGGTTATGTTCAATATGAATTTGTTAAAGATGATTTAACTGATTTATTAGCTATAACAGATACAGTAGTAAGTCGTGCCGGTGCAAATGCGATTTATGAATTCTTAACATTAAGAATACCTATGTTATTAATCCCATTAGGTTTAGATCAATCTCGTGGAGACCAAATTGATAACGCTAAAAACTTTTCATCGAAAGGCTATGGCCGATATACACTTGAAGATGAACTAACTCAAGTAGGTTTATTACAAGAGTTAAATGATATTGAAACAAATCGTGAAGATATCATTAAACAAATGAAAACATATAAAGAAAGTTACACTAAAGAAGATTTATTTGATAAAATTGTACATGATGCATTAAATAAGTAGGGGGCACCAAGCATGAACCGTTGGACGCGCATTTCATTACTCATTGTTTTCACACTCGTTTTTGGGATAATCGCATTTTTCCATGAATCTCGTCTAGGAAAGTGGATTGATAATGAGGTTTATGATTTTATTTATGCATCAGAGAGTTTTATCACTACATCAATTATGCTAGGTGCGACTAAAATTGGTGAAGTTTGGGCCATGTTATGTCTATCACTCACACTTGTAGCATATTTAATGTTAAAACGTTATCAAATTGAAACATTATTCTTTGCTATAGCAATGGGTCTTTCAAGCATACTTAATCCTGTCCTTAAAAATATTTTCGACAGAGAACGTCCAACACTCCTACGTTTAATTGATATTTCTGGATTTAGCTTTCCTAGTGGACACGCAATGGGCGCAACCTCATACTTTGGAAGCATCATTTACATTTTAAATCGCCATGATTCAGGTATTTCTAAAGGTGTGTTAATAGGATTAAGTGCATTATTCATATTATTAATTTCAACATCAAGAGTCTATTTAGGCGTTCATTATCCTACTGATATTATTGCAGGTATTATTGGTGGCGCCTTTTGTATTGTACTATCGACACTTATCCTAAAGAAACAACTCGCCATATAAACCTTGCACGACAAATAATAACCTAACCACTGAAATGATTCTTAAAAAGAAGATTTCAGTGGTTTTTTGTGTTTTAATGAGAATTTATTTATGCCTTCTTGAATGTAAGTTTAATGTAAATAATATTTATCTAATATAAATATCTTTGTTTTATTTTTGAATCAATATAGACTATAAATGCTTTTATATAAGTGTTTATAGTCTTTTTGTTTTTGAAAAATAATAAACAAAAGTTTTTGATTTACGAAAACTTAATTTTGAAAAAAGTTTCCTTTAATAGAAAACTCTTATACTGAATTTGCGATTACATCTTCAAAGGAGCAAAGACATGATACAAATCAAGGATTTAAACAAAGTTTATGAAAATGGTAGTCACGCAGTTAAAGATTTTAATCTAAATATTCATGACAACGAATTTGTTGTATTTGTTGGACCATCGGGATGTGGGAAGTCTACGACCTTACGTATGATAGCAGGTCTAGAAGATATTAGTAAGGGAACAATTAGTATCGACGATAAAGTGATTAATGATTTACAGCCTAAAGATCGTAATATAGCTATGGTGTTTCAAAATTATGCACTTTATCCTCATATGACTGTTTATAAAAACTTAGCATTTGGATTAAAAATGCGTGGTATTAAGAAGAGAGTTTATGATAAGAAAATTCAAGATGCTGCCAAAATATTAGAAATAGAAAATCTTCTTCAACGTAAACCTAAAGCATTATCCGGAGGCCAACGTCAACGTGTAGCGTTAGGACGAGCAATAGTGAGAGACGCACAAATCTTTTTAATGGATGAGCCACTTTCAAATTTAGATGCCAAATTAAGAAGCAACATGAGAAGCGAAATCATTAAAATACATAAAGAAATGAATGCAACAACAATCTATGTCACACATGATCAAACGGAAGCAATGACGATGGCCTCACGCATTGTGATACTAAATCAAGGTGAAATTCAACAAATTGGCACGCCAGAAGAAATCTACCGTCACCCAGTGAATGAATTTGTTGCAACATTTATAGGTAGCCCTTCGATGAATATTATCCCGTTAACTTATCATATGGACGCATGGTATTTCGACGCTCAAAAAGTTGCTGATCAATCTGTAGTACAACTTTCGTCACATTCACAATGTAGACTTGGTATTCGTCCTGAAGATTTGCATCTCATTACTAACGATGATTCGCATGCATATCCTATTCAACTCACAAATTTAAAAATCGATTTAGTCGAATTGACGGGCTCTTACAAATTACTCCATTGTCATCATGACGATCATAAAATTGTAGCCGCCGTAGATAGTAACCTTAATTTTGAATTAGGACAGAACGTATCTTTCGGCATTCATTCGAAAGATGCACATTATTTCAATTCTGAGTCAGGTGAACGAATGAAAGAGGAGGTTGTATCGTGAGTAAAATCAAGCAACATGGAATTCAATCCACTCATCAAAAATCTTTGCTCAAAAGAATGTGGGAACATAAAGTTTTATATCTTATGATTTTACCTTGCTTACTTTTTTTCCTTATTTTCAATTATATACCTATGACAAGTCTAATTTTAGCGTTTAAAGATTTCCGTTTTGATACGGGTATTATTGGTGGTGATTGGAAAGGGCTACACTACTTCCAAAGATTCTTCACTGATTCAAGATGTGTACAAATCATTATAAATACACTTGTTATCAGTGGAATGAAGCTCATTCTAGCTCTTCCTTTTCCTATCATTTTAGCCATTATGTTTAATGAAATTAAGGATTCTAAATTAGGTAAAATCAGAGGACTATTCCAAGGAATATTATATATACCTCACTTTTTATCATGGGTCGTTGTGATAGGTATATTCAAGAAGTTACTCGCACCAGATGATGGTTTAATGAATCAACTTATTCACAAATTCGGTGGTGATGGCTCAACTTATTTTATGATGAACCCTGAATATTTCCATACCATCATGTTTTCTAGTTATATTTGGAAAAATGTCGGCTGGGACTCCATCATTTATTTTGCTGCAATCATGAGCATCAACCCTGAAATTTACGAATCAGCAGCAATAGATGGGGCGAACCGCTTCAAACAAATTATACATATTACCTTACCAATGCTCACGCCTACAATAGTTATTCTATTTATTATTTCATTAGGAGATATTTTAAAAGCTGGCTTTGATCAAATCTATTTACTCAAGACACCTGGAAATGCGAGTGTATCAGAAATATTAGACACCTTTGTAATACGCACGGGAATCGAACAGGGAGACTTCAGTTACGCCATAGCTATAGGACTTTTACAAGGTGTTATTGGTCTTATCGCGGTCGTCATTATCAATAGATTTGCCGATAAAAAACTGGATACTTCATTATATTAAGGAGAATGTACATGTTTAGAAAATCAATACTCATCTTACTAATTGCGGTAATGATACTCACATCGGCGTGTGGCAAAGATAAATCACAAGATGAAGCAAAGAGAAAAGCAGATGCCAAAGGGAAGCCAGATACATGGATTGCTGATAGAAAATTAAAAGGTTTAGTCTTCCAAAGTGATAATGACGCCTCTCCGAAGATGAATAAAGAGGTTGCTAAAGAACTAAAGAAAAAAACCGGAATCACTTTAGAATTACAGACAGTCTCAAATGAAGATTCGACTGAAGCACTAACATCAGGTCTCGCTTCTGGTGATTTACCTGACTTCATCGTTTATTACTTAGACGATAGTGGTCGCCCTGAAATGAAAGTTCTAAATAAAGCAGCTAAACAAGGTCGACTCACTGATCTTACAAAGATGCTTAAAAACACAAAAATCTATAGTAAATATTTTAAGAAAGGCTACCTTCCTAAAGATACGAAAGATAATATTATGTTCAATAAAGAAATGGACGGCACTTACCTTGTACACATGGGTATCAATCGTCATCCAGGTCAAGAAGAACGTCGCACAGTAGGAGGTCCCTATGTTCGTAAAGATATTATGGATAAACTTCATATTAAGCCTTCATCAATAAAAACTTCCGAAGATGTAGAAAAGCTAGCACAAAAAATGAAGGATCATCACTTTAAAGATGATAATGGTAAAGAAATCACACCAATTGGTCCTACAGCTTGGGGAGGCGACGATCGCACTAAATTCTACAACGACCTCGTATGGACTGGACAGTCAGATGAGAAATTTTTAAACAAAGGGAAAAAGATTGTTCACGAATCTCAAACTGATTATCCACTTAAAAGAGTGAGATATGTCAAAGAATTAATGCAAAAAGGACTCATGACGAAAGAATTTTACACAATGGAAGAGAACAAAGCTAAAGAAGGACTTGTTAATGGTTCATGGGGCATAGTTTCAGATTTACATAATTACGTCACTGAAAATCAAAACATGAAATATGTACCTCTTGGCCCACTCAATACAGTCAAAGGTAAATTTAGAGTTGAGAAACCTTATAAATCTGGTGCAAACGGATGGGCTGTCCCAAGTACGACTGAACATCCAGAGGACGTAGTTAAACTTGCTGATTTCTTAGCTAGTCGTGAAGGTAAATTATTAGGACAATATGGCATTAAAGGTCGTGATTACACATTAGATAAAAAAGGCAACCCACACGTCAAACCAGAAGTATTAAAAGAAGTCAAAAACGACCCTGACAAAGCGAAAAAACGTGGTTTCAGAGGCGCGGGTTCATACTGGGCTGATCATCTTGGTTATACAGATATAGATAATAAAGCTGACTTTGGTGAAATCGAATACGGCGATAATACTAAAACAAGCAAAACCACACCTGAAAAGATTGCTGATATGTGGCATTATGACGAACGCCAAAAGCACGCAAAAATTGTTAATGGTCTAACAGTAAAATCTTTCTTATCTAAATATGAGTATGGTGAAGATTTAGAGGTAGCACTTGATGATTATAGCGACGCAATTAAACGCGCTTATTATTCAAGAACTGACAAAGAAGCCAAGCAAATAATCGATAGTGCGAAACAACGCTTGAACGAAGCTGGTTTAAATCAGTTTGAACGTTATGTGGAAAATCAAAGAGATAAAAAAGGAACGCAAATTATTTACTAAGAGGTGTATTAGACAATGAAAATATCCCAAGATAAAAGTGCTATTGTCATTCGCATCATTTCATTAATTATCATAATAGGTTTAGTTATTACTATTATATTGCCACTAATTAATATCTTTGCCTTAGCATTTAATTCCGGTGTCGATGCGCAAAAAGGTGGTATCACATTCTTTCCTCGTAAGTTTTCGCTAGATAATTTTAAAGAAATATTTAAACAAGGAACATTATTGAATGCATCGTTTATTAGTGTAGCTAAAACTGTCATAGGAACAATCTTAAGCGTGATATTAACCGCCATGGCAGCGTACGTCTTAACAATAAAAACACTGCCATTCCGAAGAATCATTTCATTCTTCTTAGTATTTACGATGTTATTTAGTGCTGGAGTTGTTCCACTATACATTTTATTAAATCAATTACATTTAACAGACACTTTCTGGGTCTATATTTTACCTTCACTCTATAGTGTTTATAACATTTTAATCATGCGTACATCTTTTAATCAGTTACCAACAAGTGTTATCGAAGCTGCGAGGGTAGATGGATGTAATGACTTTCAAATCTTTTGGAAAATAGTCCTTCCAATGAGTAAACCGGTAGTCGCATCAATTACTTTATTTAATGCTGTGAGTCAATGGAACGACTGGTTTACAGGCGCATTCTTCGTACGCAACCCAAATTTAAAACCTTTAGCAACAGTATTACAGGATATGCTCACTAAGCAAGCCGCAATAGCTGAAGCACTTAAACAGAAATCAGGTTCTTATGCAATGTTGGATAAAGTAACAATTACTGGTGATTCTATGCAAATGGCAATGATAGTGTTGTTAACAATTCCAGTATTATTCTTGTTCCCATTTGTTCAAAAACATTTTGTAAAAGGAATCAATATAGGTTCAACTAAGGAGTAAAGGAGATTTAAAAAATGACGAAAATCTTACAATTAAGTGATTTACACATTGGCCCACATAATGACGCCAAAGATCAAAAAACATATGATTTGATTCAACATATGATGACACATTATCGTCCCGATATCACTGTATTAACTGGTGATCAAATATGGTCTGAAGGAGTCATTGATTCTGGTCGAGTTTATAAAGAACTTATCGAATATTTAAATCAATTCGATACTCAAATTGCAACAACATTTGGTAATCATGACACTGAAGGACATCTTAAACGGGGTGATTTACGCGCCATAGAAGAACAATATTCTAAAAATTATGTCCAAAAACATCATAGTTTAATTATTGATGATAAAGAAGCTTATACTATTGAAGTAAGCTCTCAAGATACACTTACACACGTTCTTTATGTGATTGACGGAGGGGATTATAACCCATTTGGCATAGGTGATTACGACTTTATCAGACCTGAGCACGTTAACTGGCTTAAAGAGACTTATGAAGCGTATCAGTCACAATACAAACGTAGCTTTCAACATAATTTACTATTTACACACATTCCTCTACAGGAATATCGAGAAGTAGAGAATATCAAGGAATTCCATGGCATATTTAATGAACCTATTGCTTGCTCTAAAATTAATTCTGGATTATTTAGTCAAATGCTATTAAATGGAGATATTGAAGGGATGTTCTGTGGTCACGATCATGATAATGATTTCACTATTAACTTATATGGAATTCGTCTAAGTTTTGGTCGCGTCGGCGGCTATAACACTTATGGTGACTTACAACGTGGTGCACGATTAATAGAATTACAACCTCATGAAATATTTAAATCGAAAGTATTAGAATTTGATGATCGTTACTAAAGGGGCATTTAGATCCTTATATGTACCTATACTTATTGAACAACTGTTCATACTTCTCATGGGGCAAGCTGACACATTAATGCTCAACAGTTATAGTACGAATGCAGTTGCAGCATCCGGAATGACGAGTCAAATATTAATGCTCATTACGTTTCTTATTACAATCATTCACGTGGGAACTAATATTCGTATTGTTCATTTAAAAGCACACCAAACATCAATGATTCCAAAAGAAGTTTATCACAATCTTCTTTTCAATATCATCGTTTCGATTGTATTTACATTAGTTGTAGGTATGGTGTTTTCACCGTTATTACATCTTTTTCAAGTACCTAAGGACATATTTAATCTAACTTATCAATTTGGTTTAGTTATATTGAGTGTCTTAACTTTGACCTCAACTCAAATGTATATAGGAACCGTACTTCGTATTATGAATTATGCTGCGATTGCTACACGCATCACAGTAATTAGTAATTTGACTAATATCATTCTAAATGCTTTCGTACTTTTTATAATTCCAGATTTGGTAGGTAATCCTGTATTAGCAGTTGCTTATGCTACAGCCATTAGCCGTCTGCTTGGATGTCTCTTGGCATTCATAGCACTTTTAAAAATTTACAGACCGAAACTGCATTACTTTAAAATTAATTTTAAAATACTTTATCAAGTTTCAACATTAGGTATACCTAGTGCTGGCGAGCAAATTTCATATAACTTTGCACAAACATTTACGACAGCATTTATAGCAATGTTAGGAACACAAGTTATTGCAGCTAAATCTGTTGCAACTGTGTTAAGTGGCTTATCTTTCAGTTGTGCGATGGCATTTAGCGCTGCATGCCAAATTTATTTAGGCCATTTTATAGCTAGACATCGCTATAGTGTACTAAAGAAAACTGTGTTAAGAAGTATATGGTTTAATGTGATTCAATCCTTAATTATCATGGTATGCGTTTTAGTAGGTTTCGTCGCTGTCGGTAGATGGCTTACACATGATGTTCAAACATACCATTTAATTATCTACTATCTAGTTATTCTTATAGGATTGGAACCGATTCGTGCAATTAATAATTTAATCGTAGATTTATTAAATGTAGCTGGGGATGTGCGTTTTCCTGTTACAGTCAATATCATAACTACTTGGTTGTTACTGTTGCCTGGAAGCTTTCTATTAGGCATTCATTTGGGGTTTGGTTACACCGGTATTATTCTAGTGAGTATTGCAGATGAAGCGCTGCGATTTATTATCATGTATTTCAGATGGCGAAATGATAAATGGCGCGCACGCATGAAGCAGATAGGAGTATAGATAACAATGTACAAGAGAAAAGAACGATTAAACCTTATACGTAAACGTGTTGATCAGTACGGTGAGGTTGCTGTTAAAGATTTAGCATTATTTTTACAAGTCACACCTGAAACTGTGAGAAAAGACTTAGAAACATTAGAATATGACAAACTTATTACTCGCACGCACGGTGGGGCAGTTAAATATAATCATATTAACAAGGAGAAATCATACGCGAATAAATGGCAGAAACAATCAAATGTGAAAGAAAGAATAGCAAAAAAAGCAGCTTCACAAATTCAATCTGGAGAAATCGTGGTTATAGATGGTGGGACGACAACAGGTCGAATTCCTCAGTATTTAAATGATATTATACAAACTACTATAATCACTAATTCCCTAAAGATTGCAAATGAATTGAATCGTGCAATAGAGGAGCAACGTATTCAAGGCGAAATTATTATGCTCGCAGGTAAGACAAATACTGAGCAAGATGTAGTAAAGGGACATTTAACAAACGAATTATTGCAACGTTTCAAATTTGATAAAGCCTTTATTTCATGTGGTTCATTTGATAAGAACGATTGTTATGAATTCGATTTAGAGGAAGCACACGTCAGTCAAATTATGATTCAACAAAGTCAATTAAGTTATTTATTAGCAGATAGTAGTAAACGAGATGCTCGTGCATCGTATCGTATTAGTGAATTTAGTGAGATTGATTATATGATTTCTGATTACGCTAAGCCACAGGATATGGAGCATTTTAATCATAAATCATGGTTACAAATTTAAAATATTAGTTAAGCTTATCGCTAAAGCGAAAATATTTTTTGTAACACTTGAGGCTTTGCTCAAGTATAAGTGCCACTAGCAACCAGATAAGTTGGAAACACTTGAGGCTTCGCTCAAGTATAAGTTGCTCTAATCGCTAAAGCGAAAGAGCAACTAAAAAGCAGTAAACCTCAAGTGTCAAAGGTTTACTGCTTTATTGAAACGTTGTTTCTCAACGTTAGTCTTTTACGGGCATATAAAAGGGGATAATTGAAAATGACCAATCCAATAAGAACGAAATATATGTGGGGGGAATGTTCTATTCGGTATTGATAATCATTTTCAACTAGTATTATACATGATTGAGAATCATTGTCAATTAGAAACATAAACTTTTTCTATAAATTCCCTATAAATGTATAAAATCCTTGTCATAACAACGTTGAAAAGCTATCATTTTCAGCAATAACCTCATTATAATGTTTCATCAATTACAATTGATATATGGTAAAATGAATCAAGTAAATATAGATTAATTATTAACAATTCATAACAATTAGGGATTACATCTTTTTCATTCATACTTAATTAGTTAAGATGTAGCATGAGGTGCAAATATGACAAATATTTTAATCGTAGAAGATGAGCAGAATCTTGCTCGATTTATTGAACTTGAACTTAAACATGAAGATTACAACGTTGATATAGAATATGACGGACGCACGGGTTTAGATAAAGCACTTAATAAATCATATGATCTTATTATATTGGATTTAATGTTACCTAATATTAATGGCTTAGAAATTTGTAGACAAATTCGCCAAGAACAATCAACACCTATCATCATTATTACTGCTAAAGGTGAAACATATGATAAAGTAGCCGGATTAGATTATGGTGCAGATGATTACATCGTCAAACCATTCGATATTGAAGAGTTGCTCGCTCGTATAAGAGCTATTTTACGTAGACAACCGCAGAAAAATGTTATCGATATTAACGGCATTATTATTGACAAAGATGCCTTCAAGGTGACTGTAGATGGTACTCAACTAGAACTGACGAAGACGGAGTACGATTTGTTATATGTTTTAGCTGAAAATAGAAATCACGTGATGCAGCGTGAGCAAATTTTAGACCACGTATGGGGATTTAACAGCGAAGTAGAAACAAATGTTGTTGATGTTTACATTCGATATTTACGCAATAAATTAAAGCCTTTTAATAAGGAGAAATCTATCGAAACTGTACGTGGCGTAGGATACGTGATTAGATGATCAAACGTCGTAAATTAAAATATAAATGGATGATCATAACGACACTCATTACGTTTACCACTATATTACTATTTTGCTTAATTATTATCTTTTTCTTAAAAGATACTCTTAGAAATAGCGAACTTGATGAAGCTGAAAGAAGTTCTACTGATATTGCGAATTTATTTCATTCTAAATCTTTGGCTCAAATATCAGCACTTGATTTAAATGCTTCATTAGAAAACTTTCAAGAAGTCATTATATATGATGAAAAAGGGAAGAAGTTAATTCAAACATCAAATGACAATATCGTTAATTACAATAAGAAATTTGATATGAACCATCCAGAACGTATAAACATCTATAATAGTCATGGCATTAATTACTTAGTAATCACTGAACCCATTCATTCGAAAGATTTTAATGGATACAGTGTACTAGTACATTCTCTACAAAATTATGACAATCTTGTACGTTCACTATATATAGTAGCTTTAGCATTCGGTTTAATCGCTACTGTGATAACTGCTGGAATTAGTTATATCTTCTCATCTCAAATCACAAAACCCATTGTGACTATGTCGAACAAGATGAATCAAATTAGGCGCGATGGTTTCCAAAAGAAACTAGAATTAACAACTAATTACGAAGAGACAGATAATCTTATCGTTACATTTAACGACATGATGTACCAAATTGAAGAATCATTTAATCAGCAACGACAATTTGTTGAAGACGCTTCTCACGAATTAAGAACACCTTTACAAATCATTCAAGGTCATCTCAACTTAATTCAGAGGTGGGGGAAGAAAGACCCAGAAATTCTTGAAGAATCTCTAGATATTTCTATAGAGGAAGTCAATCGAATCACTAAATTTGTCGAAGAATTACTCTTATTGACTAAAGATAGTGTGAATAGTCATGTTCTTGAAGCTGAAAATGTAGACATTAACAATGAGATTCAATCACGCGTGAAGTCATTAAGACATTTACATCCTGATTACCAATTTGAAACGCACTTGTCCAATAAGCCAATACAAATGAAAATGAATAGACATCAATTTGAACAATTATTACTTATTTTCCTAGATAATGCAATGAAGTATGATACTGATAATAAATATATAATGATCAATACCTCTCTAAAGAACAAAGTCATCAGTATCGAAATTACAGACCACGGCATGGGTATTCCTAAACAAGATTTAGATTTCATTTTCGATAGATTTTACAGAGTTGATAAATCTCGTGCCCGTAGTCAGGGTGGAAATGGTTTAGGTTTATCAATCGCTGAGAAAATTGTGCAATTAAATGGTGGTTCGATCCAGGTAGAAAGTGAAGTTCAAAAATTTACGACATTTAAGATTAATTTCCCTTTATAAAGTAAGGTTAGAACCGTTTGAATTCAAAAGAAATTAGAGAATTTAGATTGCTAAAAATTGGTATAAAATACAACTTCAAATACGCAACTCAATGCAATTTTCAAAATAACGCAGAACCGATCTATATTTGGTTCTGCTTTTTGTATATTAATAGGTAAATGCACTTTAACAAAATTTGAAATAATGCTATTATTATCTTGTAAGCGTTTCAACATTTTTGTGGAGGGTGTAAAAATGACTAAGGACAAAAAAGAAGTTACAGAGGCACCTGTAAACTTCGGTGCAAATCTCGGTTTAATGCTAGATTTGTATGATGATTACCTACAAGATCCATCATCAGTTCCAGAAGATTTACAAGTCTTATTTAGTACAATTAAAACAGGTGAAGCTCATGTCGAGGCTAAACCGGCCACTGGAGGAAGTGGTTCACAAGCGGGAGATAGCACTATTAAACGTGTAATGCGCTTAATTGATAACATTCGACAATACGGACATTTAAAAGCAGGCATATATCCAGTTAATCCTCCAGAGCGTAAACATGTCCCTAAATTAGGAATTGAAGATTTTGATTTAGATCAACAAACTTTGGAACAAATATCAGCTGGTATTGTATCAGAACACTTTGAAGATATTTATGACAATGCCTATGAAGCGATAGTTCGTATGGAAAAACGCTATAAAGGGCCAATTGCTTTTGAGTACACTCACATTAATAACAACAAAGAGCGAGTTTGGTTGAAAAGACGTATCGAAATGCCTTATAAAGCGAATTTAAACAATAATCAGAAAAAAGAACTTTTCAAAAAATTAGCACATGTTGAAGGATTTGAAAAATACTTACACAAAAACTTTGTAGGTGCAAAACGTTTCTCAATTGAAGGGGTAGACACGTTAGTACCAATGCTTCAGCATACAATTACTTTAGCGGGTAACGAGGGAATTAAAAATATACAAATCGGTATGGCTCACCGTGGTCGTTTAAACGTATTAACTCACGTACTTGAGAAACCATACGAAATGATGATTTCAGAATTCATGCATACAGATCCGATGAAATTCTTACCAGAAGACGGTAGCTTAGAACTTACTTCAGGTTGGACTGGAGACGTAAAATATCACTTAGGTGGCGTGAAGACAACTGATTCTTATGGCACTGAACAACGTATTTCTTTAGCTAACAACCCAAGTCACTTGGAAATTGTTGCTCCAGTTGTTGAAGGTAGAACACGTGCTGCACAAGATGAGACGCATCAAGCAGGTTCTCCTTCAACTGATTTCCATAAAGCCATGCCAATTATCATTCATGGTGATGCTGCTTACCCAGGACAAGGTATTAACTTTGAAACAATGAACTTAGGTAGCTTAAAAGGGTATACTACTGGTGGTTCATTACACATTATTACTAATAATAGAATTGGCTTCACAACTGAACCTACTGACGGCCGTTCAACAACATATTCTACTGACGTTGCAAAAGGGTACGATGTTCCAATCTTGCACGTTAATGCAGATGATGTTGAAGCAACAATTGAAGCGATTGATATCGCGATGGAATTCCGTAAAGAGTTCCATAAAGACGTTGTTATCGATTTAGTTGGTTATCGTCGTTATGGTCATAATGAAATGGATGAGCCTTCAATTACAAACCCAGTTCCTTACCATAATATTCGTAAACATGAATCAGTTGAATTGCTTTATGGTAAAAAGTTAGTTGAAGACGGCATCATTTCTGAAGACGAAATGAATGACGTTATTGATAGTGTTCAAAAAGAAATGCGTGCAGCGCATGATAAAATTGATAAGTCTGATAAGATGGATAATCCAGACATGGAAAAACCTGAGTCACTTCAATTGCCATTGCAAAGTGATGACAAAGACTTCTCATTTGATCACTTAAAAGAAATTAATGACGCTATGCTAACTTATCCTGAAGATTTCCACGTTCTTAAAAAATTGAACAAAGTACTTGAAAAACGTAGAGAACCATTTGAAAAAGAAGGCGGCTTAGTTGATTGGGCTCAAGCAGAACAACTTGCCTTTGCAACTATTTTACAAGATGGCACTTCAATTCGTTTAACTGGTCAAGATAGTGAACGTGGTACTTTCAGTCATAGACACGCTGTGTTGCATGATGAAGAGAATGGCGACACATACACTCCATTACATCATGTCCCAAATCAGCAAGCGACGTTTGATATTCACAACTCACCGCTTTCTGAAGCAGCAGTTGTTGGGTTCGAATATGGCTATAATGTTGAAAATAAAAATAGCTTTAACATTTGGGAAGCACAATACGGTGACTTCTCTAACATGGCACAAATGATTTTTGATAACTTCTTATCTAGTTCTCGTGCCAAATGGGGAGAACGTTCAGGCTTAACATTATTCTTACCTCATTCATATGAAGGTCAAGGTGCTGAACACTCTTCAGCTCGTTTAGAGAGATTCTTACAACTTGCCGCTGAAAATAACAGCACAGTAGTGAACTTATCTAGCTCAAGTAACTACTTCCACTTATTACGTGCTCAAGCAGCAAGTCTTGATTCTCAAGAAATGAGACCATTAATCGTCATGTCACCGAAAAGTATATTGCGTAATAAAACTGTTGCTAAACCTATCGATGAATTTACTTCTGGTGGTTTTAAACCTATTATCACCGAAGAACATGATGCAGAAAAAGTTAAGAAAGTGATTTTAGCTTCAGGTAAAATGTTTATAGACTTAAAAGAACATTTAGAGAAAAATCCAGACGAATCTACTTTAATTGTTGCAATTGAGAGATTATATCCATTCCCTGAAGAAGAAATTCAAGAAGTACTTGAATCATTACCAAATCTTGAAGAAGTATCATGGGTTCAAGAAGAGCCTAAAAACCAAGGTGCATGGTTATTCGTTTATCCTTATCTTAGAGCACTTGTTGCTGATAGATATGACCTTAGCTATCATGGTAGAATACAAAGGGCAGCACCTGCTGAAGGTGATGGAGAAATTCATAAACTTGTTCAAAACAGAATTATTGAAAGTAGCATTAATAATTAACTAGGGGGAAATAAAGTATGCCAGAGGTAAAAGTTCCAGAATTAGCTGAATCAATCACAGAAGGTACCATTGCAGAATGGTTAAAAAACGTTGGAGATAGCGTCGATAAAGGTGAAGCTATCTTAGAATTAGAAACAGATAAAGTTAACGTTGAAGTAGTTTCAGAGGAAGCAGGCGTACTATCTGAACAATTAGCTGAAGAAGGAGATACAGTTGAAGTAGGTCAAGCTGTAGCCGTAGTTGGTGAAGGCAGTGGCAACGCATCAAGTGGTTCTTCAAATGAAACTCCACAAAAAGAAGAATCTAAAGATGCTAGCGAATCTCAAGATAAATCACAACAATCACAATCATCTTCAGATAATAAACTAGACGACCAAGATAGCAGTAATCAACGTGTAAATGCTACACCTTCTGCTCGTCGTCATGCACGCGAAAACGGTGTTAATTTAAGCGAAGTTTCTGGTAAAGGAAATGACGTTTTAAGAAAAGACGACGTTGATAACAGTCAAAAACAAGCTAGCCAACCATCTCAAAGCGAAAGCAAATCACAAAATAGTGGCTCTAAAAAATCTAACGATAATCCGTCTAAGCCAGTTATACGTGAGAAAATGTCTCGTCGTAAGAAAACTGCTGCTAAAAAATTATTAGAAGTGTCAAACCAAACAGCAATGTTAACTACATTCAATGAAGTTGACATGACTAATGTTATGGAATTACGTAAACGTAAAAAAGAACAATTTATGAAGGATCATGACGGTACTAAACTTGGTTTCATGTCATTCTTCACTAAAGCAGCAGTCGCAGCGCTTAAGAAATATCCAGAAGTTAACGCTGAAATTGACGGCGAAGATATGATTACAAAACAATTCTATGATATCGGTATTGCCGTATCTACTGATGATGGTTTATTAGTACCATTCGTTAGAGATTGTGATAAGAAAAACTTTGCTGAAATTGAACAAGAAATTGCGAACTTAGCAGTTAAAGCACGTGATAAAAAATTAGGCCTAGACGATATGGTTAATGGTTCATTTACTATCACTAATGGTGGAATCTTCGGTTCAATGATGAGTACACCAATTATCAACGGTAGCCAAGCTGCTATCTTAGGTATGCACTCAATCATTACTCGACCAATTGCAATTGACAAAGATACTATCGAAAATCGTCCAATGATGTACTTAGCGTTAAGCTATGACCACAGAATCATTGATGGTAAAGAAGCAGTTGGATTCTTAAAAACAATCAAAGAATTAATTGAAAATCCAGAAGATTTACTACTAGAATCATAATTCTGAACTTAATACAATCTATTAATACTCATACAACGGTGTTTGACACCGTTGTATTTTTTTTAGCTATTTTATATTTCATTTCGAGTTTTACTTCAACATAGAATAAAAGTTTAGCATTTCAAAATATAATTATAGTATCAGACTAATTTAAGCGATAGAATTATATGAAACTATAACTTATGAGGTGATCATTTTGGAGTTAATGTATAAATATTTTTATAAGTTTCCTAAAGATCATGAGAACGAATATCAGAAAAGATTAGAATCACCTAATTTGGAAGTTTTAGATCTTAAAATTAAGCCCTATAAACATAATGAATACTTTAATTTATATTATGTTCCTACATCAGAAATAATAAATTTAGTTTCTTCGATTGAAAAGAATAACTCGAATTTAATGAAATTAACGAACAACTTACCGAATGTAGCTACTGAGTCACTACACCAAGATATCATCGTTAATGAATTGTATTCCACTAATCAAATAGAAGGTATTAAAAGTAATAAACAAGAAATTGTGCGAAGTATGAGAGAATTTAAGGCAAATCCTAAAAAAGATATAAGGTTTAAAAATATGTTAAATTCTTATTTTGGTATACTACATGGGAAAAATAACCTTCCTGAAGTACCAAAAGATATTAAGACAATTTATGAGATGATTGCAGATGAAGAAGTCAATCCTGAAGATGAACCCGATGGCGAGTTATTTAGAAATAATTCAGTGAGTGTTGTTACCTCTACAAATAAAGTTATTCATGAAGGTATTACTCCGCATAGTAAAATTGTAAATCACATGCAATCATTATTAAATTTCTTAAATATGCCTAATAGAATCATTCCTATTATAAAAATTGCTATATCACATTATTATTTTGGTTATATTCATCCGTTTTACGATGGAAATGGACGTACATCACGCTTTATGAATAGTTTGTACTTAAGCAAAGAATATGATGAGTTAACAGCAATTTCACTATCAAGCATGATAGAAAATAATAAAAAAACATACTATGATATGTTTGACAAAACGAATAGTGTAATAAATAAAGGCGAACTCAATTACTTTATTAACAACTTTTTAAGCTTTATAAAAGAGGGGCAAGAAAATTTAATTGAAGATTTAGAAATTAAAAAAACTCAATTAGACTACGCTAACAAAAAAATTAATGGAGACTCTAAACTAACAACTTTATCTGAAAAACATAAAATTATAATGTTCATTCTTGCTCAAATTCAATATTTTTCTTCAGAGGATTATATAACGGTACAAGAGCTTTCAAAATATTTAAATACTACGAGTCAAACAACAAGAAAGTTATTAAATGATTTAATTTTTGTAAATATTGTTGAAAAAATAGGGGAACGTCCTGTAATGTATAAAGCCATTGAGGGATATTTCTAATTAAATTGCATACTTTTTTTGGTTGTACAACGTCGTTAAACGTCGTTGTATTTTTTACTTGAATATAACTTAAGTATGATTAAGTTTATTATGATTAATGCTAAGATATATAGAAATAAAGATAAGTCACAATTATTGGGAGTTTAATATGTCTTATAACATAATAGAAGGGCATCATATAACTAAGAAGATAAATAATCATATGATTATCCATAATATAAATTTCAATATTCCTAAGAATTCAATAACTTTAATCGAGGGACATAATGGTTCTGGAAAAAGTATCACTTTAAAAATAATTACTGGATTAATTAATCATTATGAAGGATCATTATTCATTTCGGGAAGTGTCAGTTATGCAATAGATGTTTTTCCTGGAAACTTAAATTTAACTATCAGGGAATATTTGAGATTCTTATCAAAATTTAACTCATATAAACAGTCAAGAAAGCAAGTTCATTATTTTATCGAACATTTAAATCTTACTCCATTTTTAAATCGTAAATTAAAAGACTGTTCTAAAGGTACTAAGCAGAAAGTAAATATTATACAATGCCTCACTAAAAGTGCAGACATATATATATTAGATGAACCATTTTCTGGATTAGATCAAGAGACAACAGATTTTCTATTAAAATATTTAGCTGAGTTAAAATTATCTGCTACTGTTATCATGACTTCTCATGAATTTCATCATCACAACCATATCATCACTCATACGTTGAATATTGAGACCGGTAAATTTCGTAATCTCAAAGTAGAAAATAATCTTTCTAATACTGCTGCTAAAGTTATAGTAATTAACTATGATTCAAATATTACTAAACGCTTAACTAATTATAAAAATATCACAAACATCTATACTGAAAACAATAAGGTGTATATAAAAACGCATCAGCAACATTTAAATGAATTGCTAATGCAATTAATTACTCATCAGTGCGAGATCATTGAAATTAAGGATGTGATCCACTTTTGATTGCTTTTATACAATATCAGTTTAAAAATTACTTGCGCTCATACCAATTTATACCTCCAATGATGATTTTTGTAATTTGGATTATTCTTCAATATTTATATAATGAACAACCTATATTATCTAGCTATGCATCTAGCTGTTTAGGATTATTTATCATTACATGTTGGTTAACATTAAATATATTAAATTTAGAGTCATTAAATGAAAAATACTTATTATTTATACAACTAGAATCTAAACTCAAATATCTCATAGTTAAATGGTTATTTATATTTTTAATTAATTGTGTATTAATTGTATTTTCAATAATATATCCGTTACTATTAGGTAGTTTCAAAAATCACATTTATTTTAAACAGGGTGTATTAGCCATATTTTTGCATCTTATTGTATGTATGATATGTATTTTAATTTCCACTTTAATTAAAAATCTTAATGTGATTTCTAAAAAATACATGTGGTTGCTTATTAGTCTAATTGGAGTGGTAAGTATATTACGTCCGATTTTAATACAATCCTATCCATTTATAAAATATATTTTATGGCTTATACCACCAATAGGTGATTTAATAAAGTTGTATCATTCTGACAACCCCAATTATGATGTGCTTTTATTACTAACTTTATGGACGTTAATATACATTATCATTTTATTCATACTCAATCTCATCATCTTTTCTAAATTAGATCAAAATCAAACGTCCTAACCAAATAGGTTAGGACGCTATTATTAATTATCGAGCTAGGAATATGATTTCAATAATTGCAAGAATGACACAAACAATAAATGCAATTGTGAAATATTTAAAACTAGACTTCTGCTTATTATTTAAATTAGTAAATACTTGTATACCTGAATAAACAGCTATTAAAACTGTAATCGCAAATATTATCCACAAATTAGACATATGTACGCCTCCTTATACATGTCATTTATTATATTTTAATATATACAAATATTTTATCCAATGCGAAATGATAACTTTCAAATTAATGACAATACTGAATCATAAATTAACTCATATAGAATGAGGGTTCATCATATTCATTCGCATTAAAATACGTTATAATAAGGATTGTAAAGACAAAAACTAGGGGTGTCAGTTTATGAGCGGACTTAGAAGTGTCACTATAGGAACAAGTGACCTGTCTAAAACGAAAGAACTTTTTGGAAATATTCTAGGATTACAATATTCCGATAAAAATGAAAATGCTTTAAGATTTGGAGATGCTAACTTAAGTCCAGGTACTCGCATTCACTTTGTTGAAATTTCTAATAAGGACTATAGCAATCAACATATTGATAGCATAGGACTACGTACACCATCTGATTTAGGGCTAGATGAATATCAAAACATACTTTCAAATCATAATATTAATTATAGCTCATTTACTGAACTCAATGGCAATAAACATTTTAGTTTTGAAGATGATAATCATCAAACTTATGATATCTACTCCAATGAACACAATACTGGAGTCGGGCTAGGTATGCCATCTTTTGATAGTTCTGTAAATCCTCTTCACCAAATTCAAGGTTTAGGACCAGTTATTCTTAAAGTCAATGAATTATCAATCACTACATCAATTTTAACGAGAGTATTTGGATTAGATTTATTTGCTGAATATCTACCAAGTGAAGATGCTAATGAAAATATCCAAGTTTTCAAAATTGGAGAAGGTGGCTTAGGCGGAGAATTACACCTATACCAAGCACATGAGGAAATACAACTTTCAGAGTATGGACCAGTTGAACAAGTTGAATTTTCTACACATCACCGAAATGAATTTGTTCAAGCCAAAGAACAATTAGATGAAATAGGAATACCGTATCAAACCTTGGAACAAGAAGAATCTGAATCGTTAAGAATCACCGAAAGTAGTGGTATTTCATTTATTTTCACCCTTGAAAAGTAAATCATTTTAAATAGAGGAAGGTTATACAATGTTACATGAAACTTGGAAAGAACGTACACCTATTAAAAAGGTAGAAGTTACGAATACAGATGCGAAGAAATTTACAGTTGCTGATATGCTGACTGTAGGTAAACAATATGATGTTGTTAATGAAACCGAAGAGTATTATCAAATCGTTGATAATTCTGGTTTAGTAGGTGGCTATTATAAAGATTACTTCAAAGAAGTTTAAGTTTTATTACGTAAAGTAACAGTACGTGTATTTAATTATTAATAAGACTAAGACAGGTCAATAATGACTTAATTGTCTTAGTCTCTTTTTATACATAAAGGACGGGAAATTATGACTAAATCAATTTATAAAAATTCTGATGAATCAGTATTTAAAGATGCGAAAGTTCTATTTGAATTAAATAAAAATATTTTACTTAAGGGACCTACAGGTTCAGGAAAAACAAAACTTGCTGAAACGTTAAGCGATGAAGTTAGACGTCCAATGCATCAGGTTAACTGTTCTGTCGATTTAGATACTGAAAGTTTGCTTGGATTTAAGACAATTCAAACTAACGAAGAGGGGCAACAAGAAATTGTCTTCATTGATGGGCCTGTAATTAAAGCTATGAAACAAGGACATATTTTATATATCGATGAAATTAATATGGCTAAACCAGAAACGCTTCCGATTCTTAATGGTGTCTTAGACTATCGCCGTCAAATTACTAATCCATATACAGGTGAGGTCATTAAAGCTGCACCTGGCTTCAATGTGATAGCAGCAATTAATGAAGGTTACGTAGGCACATTACCAATGAATGAGGCACTTAAAAACCGTTTTATCGTTATAGAAGTAGATTATATAGATGGACATATTTTAAAGACTGTTATAAAAGAACAAAGTCGATTACAGGATGACAAAGTAATTGAACAAATCATTAAATTTAATGAGGACTTAAGAACAATGACTAAACAAGGACAATTTTCTGAGGAAGCTGCTAGTATTCGTGTCCTCATAGATTTAAGTGATTTAGCTACAGTGATTCCAATCGAACGTGCAATTAAAAGAACAATTATCGATAAATTAGAAGATGAGCGTGAACAACAAGCAATTATTAATGCGATTGAGTTAAATTTTTAAAGAGGGATACTTATGAGTGATCGTTTTATAAAATTCAACGATGAACAGTTAGATGCTAAGCAGGTAATGATGTTACAAGACTTAGCTCGTCTATTATTAAAAGATGAACAAACACAAGTGAAAATACAAAAGTTTCCTTTTTACAATCCTTTCAGCAATACCCTAATCACAAGTTGGTTTTGGTCACACCGTCCGCATCACATTGAGCAAGCCGGCTTAAAAACTGATGTTTTACTCGCTGCATATGGATATCAACATATAGATATAGACATTGTTAATCATGTTTTACATAATGATGATTTTCATCATACTAAATTTTTCCATCAATTATTTAAGTTACTTGAAGATGTACGTATTCTCGAACTTATTCGAAAAGAACGTCCTAGCACTGCTAAGTATATAGATCTACGCTTGGATACTCGGTTAGCTTTTACTGATTCACAAATTAATGTTTATAAAACTAAAACTGTATTCACTGATTTGCTATTTCTCAATTTAGAACGTGCTTTTCTTAGTCAAAACTTCTATGACGTACCATCAATTCATCCGACATTTGATGATGTACTAGTGAATATGTATCAGTATTTGCCAAATATTTTCCAAAACAAAACCTCAGAAGATAACATGTATCTGGCTGAACGTATGATGTATCAGGTAGATGATTTGCTTAAAGAAGATATGTTAAATGAATATTATTATTTACCTCAAAAACTGTATGAAGACATTCAAGCAACCACCTTTGAGGACTTGAAAAGAACTGACGCGAGTAATACAGATGGTAACGATAAACATCAATCTGAAGAAGATGCTGAAACAGCTGAAGCTGAAACTAAAGCAGCGGATAGCGAAACTAAAGGTGGCGCTTACTTAGAGATGGAACTTCACGAGGGAGAAAACAGCGAAGTGATAGCTGATAATGATACTGCTCGTGAAGGGGATTCCACAGACGATATAACAGATATGATGACTAAGAAAGGCAAGGGCTCTCAGAACACTTTAGACCATGATGAAGGTGGTTTCATAGGTCAGAATCAAGCATTTGCACTAGAAGGAATTAATAAAAATGTAAAAGTTGAATGGAAGGTTCCAAACATCCAACCGCAACATATTTTAGACTATCAACATTCTAAAAATGATGTTCAATTTGAAATCAAGGATCTTATTCAAATCATTAAAAAGACAATCGATAGAGAGCATCAAGATGAACGTCATAATCTAACTAAAGGGCGTCTTCAAAAAGATTTAATCAATTGGTTTATCGATGATCAATATAAATTATTTTATAAAAAGCAGGATTTAAGTAAAACATTTGATGCAACGTTCACATTGTTAGTTGATGCGTCTGCAAGCATGCACGATAAAATGGATGAGACCATTAAGGGCGTTGTACTATTCCATGAAACTTTGAAATCGTTAAACATTAAACACGAAATTTTAGCTTTTAATGAGGATGCATTCGAAGCAGATGATCGTGAACAACCAAATATTATAGATGAAATTATCAATTATAATTATTCAATTTTTGAAAAAGAAGGCCCACGTATCATGTCTTTAGAACCTCAAGATGATAATCGTGATGGTGTAGCTATTCGGATAGCTAGTGAAAGACTACTACAACGTAGTCATCAACAACGTTTTTTAATTGTATTTTCGGATGGAGAACCATCTGCATTTAACTATAGCCAAGATGGCATCATAGATACGTATGAAGCCGTAGAAACTGCTCGTAAATTTGGTATTGAAGTCTTTAATGTATTTCTGAGTCAAGAAGCTATTACTGAAGATATTGAACAAACGATTCATAATATTTATGGACAATTCTCAATATTTGTAGAAGGCGTTGAACACTTACCAAGCCTTTTATCTCCATTATTGAAGAAACTTTTACTTAAATCATTTTAATAATCACACTAATTAAACATCAAAATTAATTGTATGTATTTAATAGTTGATAAATGGCATTCAACCATATATTTTAAATAATTACCAATTAAATTTGTATAAGTTTTTAAATTTTCTGAAATTATATAGACTTATAATTCCTGATTATGATAGAATGTTTAATGTTGCATTATTAGATAAAAAGGAGCAGCATTATGAATAAAAACACTTGGATTATAGGTTTTACTTTGTTCGCTATGTTTTTTGGCGCAGGGAACCTTATTTTTCCAACGAATCTAGGCCTTGATAGTGGACATTTCCTTTGGCCAGCTATACTCGCATTCGCACTAACTGGTATTGGTTTACCATTACTAGGTGTCGTTGTTGGGGCACTAGATCATCAAGGATATATCGGTGCTTTTAATAAAATTTCACCAAAATTCTCTTTAATCTTTTTAATTGTTATCTATTTAACAATAGGACCTTTGTTCGCGATTCCGCGTACAGCTTCGACTTCATTTGAAATGACTGTCACGCCAATCGCTAATACTAATGGGAATATAGCATTATTAATTTTCACTATTATTTACTTCTTAATTGTGCTTTATTTATGTCTTAATCCTAATAAAATGATAGATCGCATTGGTTCATTGTTAACTCCATTGTTATTAATAACTATATTAGCTATGATTATAAAAGGATTTATAGACTTTGGAAGTAATGCTCCCGGAGAAGGTAATACAAAATTATTCCATTCAAGTTTTTCCGGTTTTTCACAAGGGTTTACTCAAGGTTATTTAACAATGGATGCAATCGCTGCAATTGCATTTTCAATGATTGTTGTTAACGCTATTAAAGCTACCGGAATTAAACATTCTGATAAAATATTTAAGCAAACAGTGATTGCAGGACTTATTGCTGCTACAGCTTTAATCTTTATATATATTTCATTAGGATTTATTGGAAATCATATGCATATTACTTCAGGAAAGATGAAAGAACTCACTGCTAATGATCAAAATATTGGTACATACTTACTAACTACTATGGCTGCGAAGGGATTTGGTACCTTCGGTAAATATTTATTAGGAATTATCGTTGCATTAGCTTGTATAACTACAGCTTGTGGTCTTATTGTTTCAGTAAGTCAATATTTCCACAGAGTTTTCCCTAAAATTTCTTATAAAGTTTATGTAATATTATTTACATTAATAAGCTTTATCATAGCCAATCAAGGATTAAATTCAGTTATATCTATGTCAGTACCTGTATTAAGTATTGTATATCCAATAGCTATAACAGTTGTTTTACTAATATTAGTGGCTCGATTTATACCGACGAAACCAATTGCGCAACAAATTCCATTGCTTATTGTTGCAATAGAATCTATATTAAGTCTTATTACTACTCAAGGATGGTTTAAAATTTCATTTATAGACCATTTACCACTTAAACAGCATTCACTTGAATGGTTTCCAATCGCGGTAATAGCAACCATCTTTGGTTATATTATTTCATATTTCGTTAAACAAGATTTTATAGTTTATCAAAAAGAAGATAATAACAACTAAAACTTAAATATATATAAAGGCACTCGTACCATAAGTGATTTTAACCATCACTAAAGAATACGAGTGCCTTTTTCAATTATTATTCTTTTCTCATTGACAATAGATGTTGCTTCAAGTCGTTTTCTAAGCCATTAAGCTCTTTTTCAGCTGCTTGTCGCTTTTGACGACCATCTTGTTGGATTTGTAATGTCTGTTCAATTGTTTCTATAATGTCATTTTGAGTTGTTTTCAGAGTCTCAATATCAACGATGCCACGCTCATTTTCAGTGGCAGTTTCAATAGCGTTTTGCTTTAACATTGAAGCATTTTGAGTGAGTAAATCATTTGTAGTATCTGTTACGGCACGCTGTGCTGAAACTGCATTACGTTGTCTCATTAAGGTTAAGGCAATTGCCATTTGATTTTTCCATAAAGGAATACTTGTGAGAATTGAACTTTGAATTTTTTCAGCTAATGCTTGATTCACGTTTTGAATCATACGAATTTGTGGAGCTGTTTGAATAGCAATTTGTCTAGACAATTGTAAGTCATAAATACGTTTATCTAAACGATCTACAAATTGTTCCATATCCGCCACAGCTTGAATATCCATTTGATTTCCTGAGTTATGAGCTTTCTCTTGTAGTTCAGGTATTGTTTCAGATTGAATCTGTTGTTTCTTACGTTGTGCAGCAGCAATATATAAAGTTACATCGTCAAAGTATTTTTTATTTTGATCATATAAACCGTCTAATAATTCAACATCTTTAGTTAGATTCCCTTTATGTTTGTCTAGTTGAATCGTAATACGATCAATTTGAGAGCTTACTGATTGCATTCTTGAAAAGACTTCATTAATTGAAACTTTTGTTCTTCTAAATATACGTTTAAGTTTAGATTGTTTATTTGGATCTAAATCATTAGGATTAACTGACTTTAATTTGCCCATTAATTGACTTAATGAATCTCCAACAGGCCCCATATCTTTAGATTGAACTTCATCTAGCATTTGATGTGAAAATTGAGACATACTTTGTTGTAAGTTAGTACCAAACTGTAATAAGCCATCATGGTCTAAAAGCTTTATTTGTTGACTAATTGTTTCTATTTTTTTCTTGTCCTCATCACTAAATTGAGGGTTGAAGTCTTGAGCTACTGTAGGATTAGTATTTGTATTATCTTCAATATATTGATCGAGTGGATGTGATTGATTGCTATTAATTTTATGCGTCATCTCATTCATCTCTCCATTTCTCTTATACATCTTTGCGACGTTCTTGTTCTAATTTGTTTAATTCCATTTCAACATCTAATCGTTCATAATCTTCTTCATTTAATCTTTTTAAATCAGCAATTAGTGTACGTTTAACTTCATCTAGAGTAATACGCGTCTGTTCTAGTTTTTGTTTTTCTTCTTTTGATTTACGTGGCATCCTTGAAAGGCGAGTATAAGAATCTACTAGATTCAGAGCATTATCTAGATGAGAATAGAAGAAACCCTCTACTTTGAAAAACATACCCGGACGTTGTTTGATACTTGTATATATAGAACGTGATATACGGTAAATATCATTAACTTGTCTAAAATCTTTTATAGATCTGATGTTCATAAATGATTTTAAAATAGTTCTAATTTTTAATTGAGCTTGATTAAGCTGAGTTCTAACATATCTATAATCTCTACGTGACAATCCGATTTCATTAAGATATTTGCGTGAAGTAAGCCTTTGAGTAGGGAAGTACGATAATAGAAAACCACCTGCACCAACGATAGCATCAATCAGGAATGATAAATCCCATGCGAAAACAGTAACCATCCAAACAATAAATGCTACTGGTATGCCTACTAACACTCCAAATAAACGTGAAATGTTATATCTCAAATGTCATCTTCCTTTATATTAAAGTCTATATAGTTTTAAATTCTGTTAATGAGTCATCAATATCTAGATTTTTAATATTATAATCGGATACTGATGACGCAGGTGAAGCACCTTTAATTACAGATTGAATAAATTGTTCTAATTCCTTATCTTCACCTTGAGCATATATTTCTACATAATCGTCAACATTTTGGACTGTACCTTTAATGTGATATTGGTTAGCAATGCGTTCAGTATAATATCTGAAGCCCACACCTTGAACAGTTCCAAAAATTTGAATATGTTTACGTTCCATAATATCACCTCATAACTTCATTATACGTACTTTAGTTGTAAAAAACTAATATTTGCTATATGATTTATCGGCCAAAAGTATGAGCCTTGAAACTTGATTTTGAATTCTGAAAAGTTACAATTAAGTTTAAAGGTTTAACCGTGGAAGGGGATTTTAAACATGTGGACAGTTGCAAAAATGAGAGCTGACTACGAAGGTTGGTGGCTATTTAGTGATTGGCCTGAAAGAGTTATCGAAACACTAAACTTCAACACATACGAAGAAATGCTTGAAAAATACACAAAACTTCTTCAAGACTGTAAGGATTGTTTCGATAATTATGTAGTAGGTAAACATAACATTTATGCTTTCTATAACAACTGTGACTTAAATTTTTGCGAAGATTGCGATGAAGATTTACAAATATTTTATAGTTTTATTATTTTAAAAAATAATGAGGTTTATTTTAATCTTCCAAAAATTGATTAAATGATAATTTTCTATAATTGTATTGCAATTTAGCTATGACTAAACTATAATGATTATTAAGCAATTGTTTTATTCCATATTGCAAAGAATATTTGGATTTATCATACATATAAGCACACGTATTTTTTGTAATATGCGAATAACGCATATTGAAAGAATTTAGTCTTGGAGGTTTCAGAAATATGAAACAAGGTACAGTTAAATGGTTTAACGCTGAAAAAGGTTTCGGCTTCATCGAAGTTGAAGGAGAAAACGACGTATTCGTACATTTCTCAGCAATCAACCAAGATGGTTACAAATCATTAGAAGAAGGTCAATCAGTTGAATTTGAAGTAGTTGAAGGCGATCGCGGTCCTCAAGCTGCAAACGTTGTTAAACTATAATAAATAGATTATAATTATTGACTTTAACTAACACCTTACCAAGATGTAGGGTGTTTTTTTATATCAATACATACAGTAGCTCAGAAAGAAATTGATGTTAATTTCTTTCTTTTTTTATGCACAAAAAGAAACAAAACTTCTTTACAATAATATAGTCTGCAATATATTTTTTATTGATTTATTAATCCATTTTTTTATAATTTAAGTGATTAGTAGGAGAAAGGAGACAATATTATGCCAAATCCTTTTAAATTATTACAAGTTTCAATTGGTCGTTTTTATTTTGGTTACCGTGGTCGTTTCATTAAATGGTAAATCTTAAAATTGAAAATTTTAAGCTGATTAATTTATTCATATCAATAAGCATCATTATCATTAGTGTAATTGTATTAAATATAAGCATAGGTATAATAGCATACTTGAAGATATCTGAATATTCCGAATATTTATCGCTGAATCTTTCTATTATATTAAGTTTTATAATAATACCTACTTAATATGCTTGAATTATCTCAGATAATTTTCTTATTTTTTGTTTACTTAATGCCTCAATTGATTGTAGTTTTTATTAAACATAAAAGAGGTGAAAATAATGCTAGAATTTAAAAATGTATATAAATCTTTTAAGAAAAAAGAAGTATTATGTGATGTAAATTTCAAATTATCTGCAGTTGAGAAGGTGGGGCTTATAGGTTCAAATGGGGCTGGAAAATCAACATTAATGAAACTTATAGCTAAAACTCAATTACCATCTAAAGGAAATGTTTATTTCAACAATATGGATATACATAACTCTCACACTATGATTCGTTCATGATAGGACAAATATATTATCCTGAGCTAAATGCAAGGCAAAATATTGAAAATTATCTAAAGATTAATAATAAGATTAGCTATATGAACGAAATTCAATCAATACTTAATATAGTAGATTTAGAAAATAATGGAAAGAAAGTGAAAAATTATTCGTATGGAATGCAACAAAGGCTTTGTTTAGCTATATGTTTAATTACTCAACCAAAAGTAGCTGTATTAGATGAGCCATTTTTAGGTCTAGATCCGTTAGGCGTGAGAGAATTAAACAATATAATTGAAAAGTTTTCAAAAGAAAAAAACACTTTATTTTTAATATCTAGCCATCAGTTAAAAGAATTAGAAGGTCTTTGTGATAGATTTCTATTATTAGAAAACAGTAAAATTAAAGAAATTGACTTACAGAATAAAATAATCACTCAAAAGTTAATATTCAAGAATTCTATTAGCAATGCTTCGGAACTAAAAGCTAATTTCAAATTCATCAAAAGTATAGAGGACAATCTAATAACAATTATTAATAAGGATGAAGAAGTAAATCTTACAAATTTACTTGAATTAGTAGGTAAAAATCCCTTAATTAAAATAGAGAGTAATGACAATCTCTTATCTTCATATTTCTATAAAGAGTAGGTAATATTATGTTTAAATTTAACTTCTTATATATTTCAAAAATTCGTGCAACTTGGTTGCTTTACCTCATCGGACTTTATCCTCTTTTGATATTTCTAGCTGAATTACTTAATAGTAATTTCCTTTCATTATCAGCAACTCAAACAAATAGCGTAAGCTTTTTAGAACTATTTATCGCAATATATGACACCCAGCAAAAAGCAATGATATCACTTATAATTGTGGGATATTTAGCTTCATTACTATTTTATAGCGAAATTAGCACCGGAAGACTTTTATTTTACAAGGATCAAAGTCGTTACAAAATTTTTAATTCTAAATTAACATCTATTATTTCTAGTTATTTTATATTCTTATCCATTTTACTATTATCAACGTTAGTAGTTTATTTGTTTTATGTTAACAACCATCAATACTCCTCTCATTCTTTTATGTTAAATAACTATAAATTAAATCAAACTCTAATCTTAAATCTTCTTGGAATCTTTTTAACAGATTTATTCTTAATCTTTTATGTAGTTATTTTTTCTGTAAAATTTAATTCTGGGATAACTATAATCAGTATGATTTTATGTTATGTAGTCATAAAGCTTACAGACAATATTAATAAAATCAAGTTTTTTCCTTCAAATTTTACAAATTTAAATACCGATAAAGATTTCATTTTCAGCTTATTAGCAATGAGCACTATTACTGTTGTTTATATAATTATTTTTTATGTTTTAGCAATTACGATATTCAGGAAAATTCAATTTTAAATCTTGTTCATTTCAATAGAACTTAAAACGCCTTGGAAATGTTGAGACAACATCTATCCAAGGCGTTTTAAAATTCATCTTTCATTAAATTAAAATTATACTATAGTAGGTGAGTTTCGCTTGCTCATTTTTACTATCATTTCGTATCATTAATTATTAATTGTCTTAGTGACTGACGCTTTATCACTTCACGTGCTTTTCCATCTTTTAAGAAGAATACTGATGGCTTCTGCATTTGATTATAATTTGATGCCATTGAATAATGATATGCACCAGTTGATAAAATTGCTAAATAGTCTCCACGCTTAATAGAGGAGGGTAACTTAGCTTTTTTAATGATAATATCACCGGATTCACATAGTTTACCTGCAATCGTCACAGTATCATCTGCTTCCTCATTACGATTAACTAATAACGCTTGATATTTAGCATCATATAAGGCTGTACGGATATGATCGCTCATACCTCCATCAACTGAAACATATTTATTCACTTCAGGTATTTCCTTTATAGTACCGACCTCATATAAAGTAATTCCTGCTTCACCAACAATTGAACGACCAGGCTCTATACCAATTTCAGGCACTTCATAATTAAGTGAATGAGCAGTTTCTTTAATTGCATCAGCAATTTCTGCAATGCCTTCTTCAATAGGGAAACTTTCATCACCTTCAACATATTTGATACCGAAACCGCCACCTAAATTAAGTAATTCTACTTTGATTTCATTTTCAGATAACCAATGAAGCACAAGCTTAGCAGTTTCTATCATAGCTTCGGTACCTTCAATCTGAGACCCTACATGGAAGTGAACTCCTTTTAATTGTAAGTGTTTAGAAGCTTTTACTTTATTAATCGCTTCTAAAGCTAATCCATGTTTAATTGATAGACCAAACTTACTATCTTCTTGACCAGTTTGTATAAATTCGTGTGTATGTGCTTCCACGCCAGGATTAACACGTAATACGATATTCACTTCATCACTTGCATATTTATCAATTAAATCAATTTCTTCTAATGCATCTATAACAAAGTACCCGATATTATTTTCTAATGCGTATTGAATTTCTCGCTTAGTTTTATTATTACCGTGAAAGTGAATACGGTTTGCATCAAAACCAGCTTCTAGAGCAGTATAAAGTTCTCCTTCAGACACCACATCTAATTGTAAATCTTCTTCTTGCACTAATTTAACCATTTGAATACAAGTAAATGCTTTAGAAGCATAAGAAATATTATATTTTAAACCACTTTTCTCAAATGCACTATGATATCTGCGCATTTGATTACGAATTTGATCTTCATCATATACGATAGTAGGGGTACCAAAGCTTTGAGCTACAGTCTTTAAACTTGTACCTCCCATTGTTAATTCGCCATACTCATTATATTTGACTACCATTTATATGTACTCCTTTATTAGAGAATCATGATTCATAGCGCTTAATTGTTCAGAGTTTGCGCCCACACCTTTAAAAGTAAATTCATCGATGCGTATATCGTTATTATATAATACTACTTCATCTTGTGCATGAACTTCATCATCCACTTCAACAAACATATGACTCATCATTAGCGCTCTAATCGGATAACGTTTACCATTAATAATCGCCTCATGTTGAGCTCTGGATTTGAGGATGCCATCTCCATACCCAATATCAACCACTGCCAATTGTGTTTGATTCTTAGTAGCTTCATAAGCGAAGCTATATCCGCAATAATCTCCAGCATTAACTTCACGAACTTGAATCACATTACCTTTAACTGTCAAGGATTGTTGAATTTCAGATTCTTTTAATTTGCTATAAGGTCTAGAACCATAAAGTGCAATACCTACACGTGCATGGGTATGGTGAGGTAGGACTACTTGACCTTCACGATAAAAACTTGCACTATTTTGTGCATGTATCATATCAAATGAGTAACCTTCACCCAACAAAGTATTTAGAACATTTAACCATGCCTGTCTCTCAATATCATACTCTGGAACATCGAACTCATCAGCATATCCAAAGTGAGTCCATATACCAGAAATAATCATTTTGTTATCACTTTTATTTTGAGCATGATCTTCTAAAACTTCATGCAACTCTTCTAAATCTTTGAAACCTGAGCGATGTAAAAGATTTTCAAATTCTAAATGCACATGTATATTTCTTAAATCCTCTTTGTGTTCATAATAATAAGTTAAAGAGGGTAGTGTCATATGAATTTCATACTCTCTTACTGTATCAAATTCATACACAGCATTCATTAGAAATATAGTTGCATGAGGTGCGATTTCTCTCACACGGATAGCTTCTTTTAATGATGTTGTACTAAATGTTTGAATGCCTGCTTTTAAAAACTCTTTAACTGAAAATTCTAATCCATAATGATAAGCATTATTTTTTACTACTGCCATTATTGATTGTTCATTTCTAACTTTTACAGCATTCTGATAAAACACTTCTGTATCTACTGACCAAATTGCTGTCAATTGACTTACACCTCTTTGTAATTTCTTAATAATTCTTCATAATAATTTGCTACATCAATTAAAATCTTTTCATCAAAATTTAAATGAGAGGTATGCAAACCTGTAACATAACCTTTAGCTTTATTCTGAGTGCCTACAAATACAAAATATGCAGGAGCTAATTGTTGTCCATAAAAACTAAAATCTTCTCCAAATAAGAATGGGGTAGGTTTATCAATGACTTCTAGATTAGCCTTATTTAAGGCTTGTTCTACACTTTTCCGAAGTTCAGGACTATTCATAGTAGGAGGATAGCCTTCTTCAAATTTTACTTGGCAATCTACATTAAATAGTAATTGGACACTTTCTGCTATTTTATACATTTGTTGTTTAACCACAGTTAAGTCATCTACATCATACGTGCGTATTGTACCTTCAAGATAACCATGACTCGGTACTGTATTTATAGCTTCACCAGCTTCAAAATGTCCCATATGAACTATATTACGTTTTAAACCATTAAGATGGTACTGTTGTATTTGTCCTACTTGTGCTAAGACATGTTGTAACGCTTCACCACATGAATGACCTTGCTCTTTATCAGCCACATGACTTGATAAACCATTTAAATAAAAGCGATACTCAGTCGCACTTGCAGTGATTTCTTCATCACGAATCACTACTTTACCTTCTTCAGCGAACGGGTTCACATGAATACCAAATACTGCTTCGATAGGGTACTTTTCAAAGGCGCCTGCTCTAATTAAGCGATTAGCACCACCACCAGTTTCTTCAGCAGGCTGAAAGATAAACACAACATTGTGGGGAAGTTCACCTTTATCCGCCATCGCTTTGCAACGTTTTACAAATAACATTAATGCTGTTGTATGACCATCATGACCACATGCATGCATCACATTGTCCGTTTTACTTCGATAGTCGATATCATTTTCCTCAAATATTGGTAAAGCATCGATATCAGCACGAAATGCTATCGTATGATTACTTTGACCTTCTAAATACGCTATTGCTCCGGTTTCAAGAGGGCAATCATATTCAACGCCTAAATTATCAAGAAATTCTTTAATATACTTCGTTGTTTCGAACTCATGTAAACTTAATTCTGGATATTGATGTAAATGTCTTCTATGTTTTGTTACAAATTCTAATTCACTCATATTAATCATCCCTTATATGAAATTGTTTTAATTCATTATGTAATGATGACGCTTTTTTACTTAGTTATAATAAAAAGGTGAAACAAACGTGCGAACCTACATATAAGAGTGTTCAACATCATCATTTGCTTCAACCTTTAACATTCATTTATATGAAAATGATTAAAACATACAAGCTATTAATCATTTAACTTTCTTAAAGCTGAGACAATTTCACGTTTAGAGTCTTCAACTTCAGATGTTTGTTTAATTACTTTAGCAGGGGTACCTGCTACAACAGCACCAGCTGGAACATCTTGAGTTACAATAGCACCCGCAGCAACAATAGCACCTTCGCCAACGCGAACGCCTTCAAGAATAACTGCATTAGCACCAATTAAGACATTATCTTCGATTATCACTGGAGAGGCGCTAGGGGGCTCAATTACTCCAGCTAATACAGCACCTGCACCAACATGTACATTCTTACCAGTTGTTGCACGACCACCAAGCGTTGCGTTCATATCAACCATTGTACCTTCACCAACTACCGCACCAATATTTATTGTTGCGCCCATCATAACTACAGCACCATCTTCAATAATCGCTTGTTCACGAATGAATGCACCTGGTTCAATACGTGCGTTTGTGTTTGTTAAGTCTTTAAGCGGAATCGCTGAATTACGTCGATCCATTTCAATTTCTAAATCTTCAATTTTTGTTTGATTTTCTTCATAGAAGGGTTTCCAGTCATCCGCTTCACAAAAGATAACTTTAGAATGTTCTGATCCAAATACTTTAAAACTTTCTGGGAAAGTTACGCCTTCAAAATTACCATTCGCATAAACTTTTAAAGGTGTAGATTTTTTTGCATCACTGATATATTGAATAATCTCTTGAGCTGATAAATGTTGTACCATAATTTAAACCTCTCCTTTGTTTACTTTTATAAATTATCAAAAGTATAATATCCATTTTCTTTATGAATTAACTTTTCAGCGGCACCAATGGCACCATTTGCAAAAATGTCTTTAGATTGTGCTTTATGAGAAATAGTGATTGTCTCATCTGTGCCAGCGAATAAAATATCATGTTCACCAACGATTGTTCCTCCACGCACAGCATGAATACCAATTTCATCTTTCGTACGTTTCTCAGTATTCTCATGACGATCATATACTGGCGTTACTTGGTCTCTAAGTTCTTTGATCACATCATACAATTTAACTAATGTACCACTAGGAGCATCTACTTTCTTATTGTGATGAGCCTCAGTTAATTCAATGTCAAAATCTTGTAGTAGGGGTACGGCAGTTTCTAAAATCTTAGTAAGGGCGTGTATACCATAACTCATATTTGCACTAAAGAATACAGGCATATGTTGACCTAATGTTTGTAGCTTTTGAATGAGCGTATCTTTCTCACCAGTTGTAGCAATAACTAACGGTAAATTGAATGACTCATCTAGTAATGGTATTAATAATTCAGGGTTTGAAAAGTCAATCACTACATCAGCAACGTCTTGAGCTTCAACTATACTATTGTAATGCTTGTATGGTGTTGAATCTTTAGGAGTTCTATCTATGACTCCTACAATCTCATGATTTTTTTCTTCAGCTAGTCTAGCAACTCGTTGATTCATCGCTCCATAGCCTATAAGTAAAATCTTCATTAATGTTCACCTGCTTTAAACTGATCATAAGCTTGCTCTAATACATTACGCTCTGCGTCATCTAATGGGATAAGTGGTAATCTTAATTCATAATTACCAAAACCTAAATGTGCCGTTAGTGCTTTAATAGGAATAGGGTTAACATCCACAGATAATGAGTCTAATAATTGCCCAATAGGTTCAAATTGACTTGAAATATTTTCTCCACTTTGTTTAGCATCGTATAAATCTTGAAATTCTTGAGGGATAACATTTGCAATAACTGAGATAACACCTTTACCTCCACGTTGATAGAATTCAACAACATTGTCATCATTGCCACTATATAATGCAAATTCATCTTCATTAATGCGTTTTTTAACTTCTTCCATATAATCAAAGTCATTCGTCGCATCTTTAAGTGCAACAATGTAAGGGTTGTGACTTAATGTTTCAACAGTTTCTGCTTCAATCGTCATATTCGTCCGTGATGGTACGTTATAAAGTACAACCGGTAATTTTACTTCATTTGCGATAGTCTCAAAGTGTTTAATTAATCCTCGTTGGTTTGTTTTATTATAATAGGGCGTAATAAGCATCACTGCATCAGCACCAATTTCTTTAGCTCTTTTAGAGGCTTCAATTGATTTCTGAGTATTATTCGTACCAGTTCCAGCAATGATAGGTACACGTTTATCAACTAATTTAATTACAGTTTCAAGTACTTGTTCTTTTTCTTGATCTGTTAAAGTAGGGCTTTCAGCTGTTGTTCCATTAACTATAATCGCTTGTGTGTTATTTTCTAATAAAAATTTTACATGTCTTTCTAATGCGTCAAAATCAATTTCATTATTAGTAAATGGTGTAGCTAGAGCTACGCCAACGCCTTCAAACATGTGTGTCATATTTTCGTTCTCCTTTCATAGTTAAAACTTGCTCTAATACTTGAACTGCGTTTAATGCCGCACCTTTAAGTAAGTTGTCTGATGTACACCATACATGGAAAGTGTTATCTAATGAATCATCTCTACGAATACGGCCTACAAAGACTTCGTCTTTACCTGTAGAGTGAATTGCTAATGGGTATTCATTGTTTTCAGGATTATCTACAAGTACAACTCTGCTATCTTGGTCGAAAAGGTTTTGGATATCTTTAACGTTAGCTTCTCTATCTAAAGTAACGTCAATTTCAATGCTGTGACTGTCTTGCACTGGTACACGTACACAAGTAGCTGTAACTTTCAGGTCTTTATCGTTTAAAATTTTTCTTGTTTCATCAATCATTTTTTGCTCTTCTTTGGTGTAGCCATTTTCAAGAAAAACATCAATATGTGGTAACACATTATTATAAATAGGGTGAGGGTACGCTTCAGGAGCTTTTCCATTAGGCCCCTCAGATAAATCTCTTTTACCCTTGATACCTGAGCCTGAAACTGCTTGATATGTTGTATAAGCAACACGTTTTAAGCCATATGCATCTTGTAAAATTTTAAGTGGCACTACGGATTGAATTGTTGAACAGTTAGGATTAGCAATAATGCCACGAGTTAGTTTAGGTTCATTCACTTCGGGAACAATTAAATCTACATCTTCGGTCATTCTCCATTGACTAGAGTTATCAATGACGATAGCACCTGCTTGTTCAAATAGTGGGGCGAAATGTTCACTTGTACCTCCACCAGCACTCATTAACACGTAGTCGAAGTGTTCACTTGCTGCTTCATCTGTTAACTCTTGAACAGTATATGTTTGTCCTTGGAATTCTACTTCCTTACCCGCTGAACGCGCTGAAGAAAAGAGTACTAATTCATCGAAAGGAATATTCTTACGATCCAATGTTTCTAACATTTTTGTTCCTACTAATCCTGTTGCTCCGGCTACTGCTAATCTTGTCATAATAAAGTCACTCCATTTGTAATATTGTTAATTTTAAGAAAATTCTTTATAAATATATCATACCAATTTTAGATATCGAATGCGTTATATAATTCTTCTACCGCTTTTTGACCATTTTCTGCATCAATAACATATGAAATACTAATTTCTGAAGTCGTTGTTTGATAGAATGGAATTTCAGAATTGATTAAAGTGATAAATGCTTTAGATGCTACTCCAGACATATCTCTCATACCTGATCCAATTAACGAAATTTTGACGTATTCTTCATTAATTTTATAATCTAAGGCTTCAAAGTGAGTGGATAGATTTTCCAATATAGATGAAATTTGATTAACGTCACTATCTTTAATCGAAAATGATAGCTGTAATCCTTCGAGATTAACGATTTGCGAAATCATATCGACATTGACAGAACCTTCCTCTAACTCAGTAAATAACTGAGTTAATAAGCGATTGTCAGGTAGGGGATAACTAATTGTGACGTGCATCATATGCGTATCTAAAGCTACTCCTGTAACAGCTTTTTTCTCTAATAAATCTGATCTAGACATAATCCACGTTCCTTTCACATTTGATAAAGTTCTCCCTAAATAAAGGGGGATTTCATAGTTTTTAGCAAGTTCAACACTTCTAGTTTCAAGTACTCCAGCACCAAGCGCACTCATTTCCATCATTTCTTCATATGACACGTATTCTAAACGCTTAGCATGACTTAATATTCTTGGATCTGTTGCATAAACTCCATCAACGTCAGTATAAATCTCGCAAGGGATTTGGTTACTTGCTGCTAGAGCCACAGCAGTAGTATCAGAACCTCCACGGCCTAAAGTAGTAAGCTCAAACTCATCATTTATACCTTGGAAACCAGCTACTACCAGTACATCGTTATTTTCAAATGCTTGATTAAATGTATCTGGATTAATCTCTGCAATTTTACTTTTCAAATGATGACCAATTGTTTTAATACCTGCTTGGTATCCAGTCATTGCTTTGGCTTTTACACCAATATCATTAAGTACCATTGAAAGATAGGAGACTGTCTGTTGTTCACCCGTAGTAAGTAGTAGGGCAAGTTCTTGATCTTTAGGTGTAGAAGTCAACGTTGACACATTTTCCATTAATTGATCAGTTGTTTTACCCATTGCACTAACTACAACGATTAATTCTTCTCCCTGTTCAACTCGTGTTTTAAGCATTTCAGCAATATTTTTTATCTTTGTAAAATCACTGACGGAAGACCCGCCAAATTTCAAAACACTTCTGTTCAATTTCAGTCCTCCTAAAATTAGGGGAGGCTCACACGATATAAAAAAAGAACAAGTTCGGAATGCGCGAACTTGCTCTACATTTATGTACAAGTGATGCACTCCATTATTTAGTAATAATGACAAACTTTCAGCTCTTAACCAAAAAGTCCAACGACTCATAACTGCTATTATGAATTGTTTCGGCATCGCACCCTTTCAAAATTAGTTGTTAGCAGACAAAATACTAAAATTTACTCATGATTGATGCTCCTCATCAAAATCTTATTCAATTGATATGAGTTTATTATACATAGAGTGTATATCTCTGTAAACCGATATGTTAGATTTTTAAAAATATACTGAAAATTTAAGAGTAATATAACACAATTTGTGATTTATTATAAATAAAACTTTATTATTGATTGCTTAAATATCAATTTCCAAAAGAAAAACTCTAGAGAATCACGAAGATGCTCTAGAGTTAAAGAAAATTTATTAACTATTTTGTAAAACACCAATTTCTTGAAGATATTCTTCATAAGGAACTTCTTTAGATAAACCACCTGGTTGATTTAAATCGATAACACGGTTTGCAATTGTATTGATGAACTCGAAGTCATATGAAGTGAAGATGATAGAACCTTTAAATGATTTCAATCCATCATTAACTGCAGTGATACTTTCTAGGTCTAAATGGTTTGTAGGTTCGTCTAGTAATAAAACGTTAGCACTTGATAACATCATTTTACTTAACATACAACGAACTTTTTCACCACCGGATAGAACACTTGCCTTCTTCTTAACTTCTTCTCCGCTAAATAGCATACGACCTAAGAAACCACGTAAAAATGTTTCAGTTTGTTCATCTTCAGGCGCATATTGTCTTAACCAATCAACTAAGTTCATGTCGACGCCATCAAAGAACTCTGAATTATCTTTAGGGAAATAGCTAAGGGAAGTAGTGACACCCCATTTAAATGTTCCTTCATCTGGTTCCATTTCACCAGCTAAAATTTTAAGCAATGTTGTTTTGGCAATCTCACTATCACCAATTAAAATAGCTTTATCGTTAGGATTCATTGTGAATGAAACATTATCTAATACTTTTTCGCCGTCAATTGTTTTAGATAGATTTTCAACAGTTAATAAATCATTTCCAATTTCACGTTCAGGAGTAAATTTAACATATGGATATCTTCTTGAAGATGGTTGAATATCATCTAATTCAATTTTTTCTAATTGTTTCTTACGACTTGTAGCTTGTTTTGATTTAGAAGCATTCGCAGAGAATCGTGCAATGAAATCTTGCAATTCCTTAATTTTTTCTTCTTTTTTCTTATTTTGTTCTTGAGCCATTTTTTGGGCTAACTGACTTGATTGATACCAGAAATCATAGTTACCTACATATAGTTTGATCTTACCGTAGTCTAAGTCAGCAATGTGCGTACATACGTTATTTAAGAAGTGACGGTCGTGGGATACAACAATAACTGTATTTTCAAAGTTAATTAAGAAATCTTCTAACCAGCTAATTGCAGGGATATCTAAACCGTTAGTAGGCTCGTCTAGTAGAAGTACATCGGGATCGCCAAATAAACTTTGCGCTAATAATACTTTTACTTTTTGATTGTTTTCAAGTTCAGACATTTTTCTGTCATGTAAATCTGCTTGAATACCTAAACCAGAAAGTAGGTTAGCAGCATCGGCTTCTGCGTTCCAGCCATTCATTTCTGCAAATTCACCTTCAAGTTCTGCAGCACGAATACCATCTTCGTCACTAAAATCTGGCTTCATATAAATCTCATCTTTTTCTTTCATAACTTCATATAAACGCTCATATCCTTTAATTACGACATCTAATACGCGTTCATCTTCATATGCGAAGTGATCTTGCTTTAATACTGCTAGACGTTCATCTTTTCCTAATGAAACATGACCTGTTTGCGAATCAATTTCGCCAGATAAAATTTTAAGAAATGTTGATTTACCAGCACCATTAGCACCAATTAAGCCATAACAATTACCTTCAGTAAATTTTATATTTACATCTTCAAATAGTTTACGATCTCCGAAACGTAAACTTACATCAGTTACTTGTAACATGCATTTGCTCCTTTATCGTTATTCTAACGGAGAAATTATATCATATAATAGTAGGAGTTTCGACCACGTTGACATAGTAATGATAGAATAAGTGACTCATGTTATAATTAAAAGGAATTTTATCGTAGTGAATCATTTATTTTAATTTTGAAAATAACTATTTATATAGAAGAAACAATAATGAAATTTAGAAATCACATTAGTATAAGGAGAAAATAATGGCATTAGATAAAGATATCGTAGGTTCAATAGAATTTTTAGAAGTTGAGGGCTTACAAGGCTCAACTTATTTATTAAAGGGGCCCAATGGGGAACAAGTTAAACTTAATCAATCAGAAGTAGCCGATGAAGACGAATTTGAAATAGGGGAAGAGTATAGCTTCTTTGTCTATCCAAACCGTTCAGGTGAACTGTTTGCAACACAAAACATGCCTGATATCACCAAAGATAAATATGATTTTGCAAAAGTTTTAAAAACTGACCGTGACGGTGCACGTATTGATGTAGGGCTTCCACGTGAAGTGTTAGTTCCATGGGAAGACCTACCAAAAATTAAAGAATTATGGCCTCAAGCTGGAGATTACCTCCTTGTTACTCTAAGAATTGATAGTAATAATCAGATGTTTGGACGCCTCGCTAGTGAAACAATTGTTGAAGGTATGTTCACACCAGTAATGGATGATAGTAAACAAAATGAAATGATTGAAGCACGAGCATATCGCTTATTAAGAGTAGGAAGTTTCTTATTGAGTGAAGATGGCTACAAAATTTTCGCCCATGAATCTGAACGTAAGCAAGAACCTCGTTTAGGAGAGAAAGTTGAAGTGCGTATCATCGGACATAATGATAAAGGTGAACTCAATGGTTCATTCTTACCGCTAGCTCATGAACGTTTAGACGATGATGGACAAGTTATTTTCGATCTACTCGTAGAATATGATGGCGAATTACCATTTTGGGATAAATCCAGTCCTGAAGCCATTAAAGAAGTGTTCAATATGAGTAAAGGCTCATTCAAACGTGCTATTGGTCATTTATATAAGAAGAAAATAATTAATATTGAAACTGGTAAAATCACGCTTACTAAAAAAGGTTGGAGTAGAGTAGAAGAATAAGAAGTATATATTAGTAAGTAATGATTGATGTACAACATACTTTAATGTAGTTAATTTAAGAATAGAATTAGAAAAATTCAAATCTAATGCAAAGGCTTATTCCTAAAATTCTAGGAATAAGCTTTTTTTATCGAATTATTTTAAATAGAGAATTAAGTATAAAACATCTTTAATAAGCGGGGGCTTGTGATCTGTCTGACTATCTAAGTACAATTTTTAATTTGTGATATCGCCACTATACACACTCACACCTGTATGTTTTCTAAATAACAACTATTGTATTTATGAATTAAAGTAATTTTTCAAAAATATAAACTTCATCTATACCTCTATAAAGCGCGTTATACCAACCTTTAAACATTCTTAACAAAAGATTTACAATTACTCTATTTTTAATTAACAAAAGGTATGTATTATAAAAGCTGTAAGAAATACATATAACATTAGGGTTATTTATACTAGGAGGATGTTTCAATGAAAAAGTGGCAATTAGTCGGTACTACTGTATTAGGTGCTTCATTCTTACTTGGCGCTTGCGGTGGTAGTAATGGAGGTTCTGGTAGCGGAAGTGATCTTAAAGGTTCTGCAAAAGGTGAAGGTTCATCTACTGTAGCTCCTATCGTCGAAAAATTAAATGAAAAATGGGCGAAAAATCACAAAGACGCTAAAATTTCTTCTGGACAAGCTGGTACAGGTGCTGGATTCCAAAAATTCATTGCTGGCGAAACTGATTTCTCAGACGCTTCAAGACCTATTAAAGACGAAGAAAAGAAAAAATTAGAAGATAAAGGTATTAAATACCACGAATTTAAAATTGCACAAGATGCTGTTACTATCGCAGTAAATAAAGATAATAAATTCGTAAAATCATTAACTAAATCTCAATTAAAAGATATTTATTCTGGAAAAGCTAAAACTTGGAAAGATGTAAATTCTAAATGGCCAAACAAAAAAATCAATGCTGTATCACCTAACTCAAGTCATGGTACATACGACTTCTTCGAAGAGGAAGTAATGAACAAACAAGATATCAAGGCTGAGAAAAATGCTGATACTAACCAATTAGTTAGCTCTGTAACTAAAAACAAAGAAGGTATTGGTTACTTCGGTTATGCGTTCTACGAACAAAATAAAGACAAATTAAAAGAAGTTAAGATCAAAGATGATAACGGCAAATTAACTGAACCAACTAAGAAAACAATCAAAAATGGTTCATATGCTTTAAGTAGACCATTATTCATCTACGTTAAAGATAAATCATTAAAAGATAACAAAGTAATGTCTGAATTCATGAAATTCGTTCTTAAAGATGAAGGTAAATCTGCTGAAGCTAAAGATGAAGTAGCTGCTCCTAAGAAAACTTATAAATCTCAATTAAAAGAGTTAAATAAGTTTTTAGATAAACATCAAAAATCTGATAAAAAATCTGACAAGAAATCAGATAAAAAATCAGACGACAAAAAATAAAAATTAGTGTACTTAATATAAAAGGGTTGGGAATTTGCAAAAGTATAAGACAAAGTGGAGAACAACCACTTTGTCTGTACTTTTTTCTTCAGGGAAGATTATTGAGTTTTTATAAACAATTGATTCATTTGAACTCATCATTCCCTAAAGTAATTCCCAATCTTTTTTAAATTATTTTGGGAGAAATTAGAAAGAGGGATTTACATGGCTTCACAAACAAATGTTAGAGAAATGATAGCCAAGAATAATGCTAAAAAGGGTGGAGCAAGTGATAAAATCGTTCCTATCATTTTGGGTATTATTTCAGCTATTTCAATCTTAACCACTATTGCTATTTTATTTACTTTACTCACTGAGACAATCACTTTCTTTACACGTGTACCATTTTCTAAATTCTTTTTAACAGGAACGTGGAATCCTACGGGTTCAAATCCTGAATATGGCATTTGGGCATTGATTATAGGTACATTAAAAATTACTTTCATTGCAACTATCGTATCAGTTCCAATTGGACTAGGCGCTGCAATTTATCTTAATGAATATGCAAGTGATAGAACACGTCGTATCATCAAACCAATCCTAGAAATATTAGCAGGTATACCTACGATAGTATTCGGTTTCTTTGCCTTAACTTTTGTAACACCAATTTTAAGAAGTATTATTCCTGGTTTAGGCGAGTTCAACTCTATAAGTCCCGGTATAGTTGTTGGTATTATGATCGTGCCTATTATTACAAGTTTGAGTGAAGATGCAATGTCTTCTGTACCTAATAAAATACGTGAAGGCGCTTATGGTCTTGGTGCAACTAAATTTGAAGTTGCTACTAAAGTTGTCTTACCTGCAGCCACTTCAGGTGTTGTCGCATCAATTGTATTGGGTGTTTCAAGAGCGATTGGTGAAACTATGATTGTTTCATTAGCAGCTGGTAGTACACCTACATCTTCATTAAGTCTAACTAGTTCCATACAAACAATGACTGGTTATATTGTTGAAGTTGCAACTGGTGACGCGCCATTTGGCTCAGATATCTACTACAGTATTTATGCGGTAGGATTTACTCTATTTATCTTCACTATAATAATGAATCTACTTTCACAATGGATTTCAAAACGATTCAGAGAGGAGTATTAATATGAGTGCAACAACAAATCCTACTAATAAAGCGTTAATAGATAAAAATAAGGTAGATAAAAACATTTCTACTCGTGGTACTAAGAATAAAATATTTAAAGGATTATTTTTTCTATGCACAGTCATCGGTCTCGTAGTATTAGTTGCTTTACTAGCACAAACAATTATTAAAGGGGCAGGACATTTAACACCTGAATTCTTTACGAATTTCTCATCTTCAACACCTGCAGATGCCGGTATTAAAGGTGCGTTGGTTGGATCCATTTGGTTAATTGTTACTATTATTCCAATTACTATCATTCTTGGAATTGGTACAGCGATTTATCTTGAAGAATATGCAAAGGACAATATTTTTACAAGTATTGTAAAAATAAGTATTTCAAACTTAGCTGGTGTACCTTCAATCGTATTCGGTTTATTAGGTTACACACTTTTCGTTGGAGCAGCAGGTATGGGCAATAGTGTCTTAGCAGCTGCATTGGCAATGTCATTATTGATTCTTCCAGTTATCATCGTTTCAAGTCAAGAGGCTATTAGAGCTGTACCTGGTTCGGTGAGAGAAGCGTCATTTGGATTAGGTGCTAATAAATGGCAAACGATTAGAAGAGTCGTATTACCTGCAGCATTACCTGGTATCTTAACTGGGTTTATCTTATCGTTATCTCGTGCATTAGGTGAAACTGCACCATTAGTAGTTATTGGTATCCCAACTATTCTTTTAGCTACACCTTCTGGCTTATTAGATCAATTCTCTGCACTTCCAACTCAAATTTACACTTGGGCTAAAATGCCTCAAGCTGAATTCCAGAATGTTGCATCAGCAGGAATTATCGTCTTACTAATTATTTTATTAGCAATGAATGCAGTAGCAATTCTTTTACGTAATAAATTCAGTAAAAAATATTAATTAAACTTATAGGGAAATAGTTATTCAAATAGTCGAGGGTGATACGTATAAAACCTCGACTATATATAGAAGGAGTTTTTAATTATGGCTAATTCACAAGTCGCAGAAAAAAATAAATTAAATGAGCAAACAGAGAAAAATAATGGCTCTGTGTCTACGATTATTACTACTGAAAATGATAAAAAAGACAAGACACCTGATAGTCAAAAAAACATCGTATATTCTACTCAAAATTTAGATTTGTGGTACGGTGAAAATCATGCGTTACAAAACATTAACTTAGATATTTTAGAAAATAATGTAACAGCAATTATCGGACCATCAGGTTGTGGTAAATCAACTTACATCAAAACTTTAAATCGTATGGTTGAGCTTGTACCTTCTGTTAAAACAGCTGGTAAAATCTTATATCGCGATCAAAACATCTTTGATGCTAAATATTCTAAAGAGAAACTAAGAACTAATGTAGGAATGGTCTTCCAACAACCGAACCCATTCCCTAAATCAATTTACGATAATATTACTTACGGTCCTAAAACACATGGTATTAAAAATAAAAAAGTTTTAGACGAAATTGTAGAGAAATCATTACGTGGCGCTGCAATATGGGATGAATTGAAAGATAGATTACACACTAATGCTTATGGCTTATCAGGGGGGCAACAACAACGTGTTTGTATCGCTAGATGCCTAGCAATTGAACCGGATGTAATTTTAATGGATGAGCCAACATCAGCATTAGACCCAATTTCAACTTTAAGAGTTGAAGAATTAGTACAAGACTTAAAACAAAATTATTCAATTATTATGGTTACACATAACATGCAACAAGCTGCACGTGTATCTGATAAAACAGCATTCTTCCTTAATGGTTATGTAAACGAATACGACGACACTGATAAAATCTTCTCTAATCCTTCTGATAAACAAACAGAAGATTATATTTCAGGACGTTTCGGATAATTATATATGGCAATCATTAGACATAAATACGAAGGTCAGCTAGATGAGTTAATCAAAGATTTACGTCGTCTTGGCCTTCGTGTTTATTTTAATATCAAAAATGCATTAGTGTCGTTAAGTGAAGAAAAAAGAACGTTTGCTAGAGAAACCATTGAGAAAGATAAGGAAATTAATCAATTAGATTATGAGATTAATGAAAAAGTCATTATGTTAATCACTAAACAGCAACCAATTGCTACTGATTTACGCATGATGATGGCAGCATTAAAAATTTCTACTGACTTTGAAAGAATGGGGGACAATGCTGCAAGCATCGCACATATACGTTTAAGAGTGAAGATTAACGATGATTATGTGTTTACACGTTTAAAGACGATGGGTAAGTTAGCAATGCTTATGCTAGAAGACTTAAATACAGCAGTTAAAACCGAGGATTTAACATTAATTAAGGAAATTATTGAAAGAGATAAAGACATTGATGATTTATACATTAATATCGTTAACACAACATACTTAATTGATAATGATCCATTCGTTGCTGGTCAAGCACATTTAGCCGCTCGACACTTAGAACGCATTGGAGATCACATTAGTAATATTGCCGAAAGTGTCTATTATTATTTAACCGGAGAGCATTACGATACATTTGACTAATAAAAAAATCGCCCTTATTGGATAAATTATATCCTGTAGGGGCGATTTTTCATATTCAATTATTCTTTATTCAGCTTCAATTTCATCTGTTAATCTCTCTAATTCATCCACCAACTCTGAGATATACTTTATTGTAGCTTTTAATGGAGCTTCAGTAGTGATATCAACACCGGCAGTTTGAGCTAATTCAACTGGAGACATACTACCGCCAGCTTTTAATGTATTTAACCAGTTATCTACAGCTGGTTGACCTTCATTTTTAATTTTTTGAGATACAACTGTACCAATAGTTAAACCAGCAGAGTACGTGTATGAATATAAACCCATATAATAATGTGGCTGACGCATCCATGTTAGTTCGACGCCATCAGTCATTTCAACCACATTACCGAAGAATGTTTCGTACACATCTAGCATAATTTTATTTAGGATCGGAGCTGTGAGTGATTCTCCTTCATCTACTAATTGATATACTTTACGTTGATATGCAGCTTCTAATAAATGCGTTACCATATTGTGGTAATAAGTTCTTGATAGAATTGAACCAATCACCCAACGTTTGAATTTAGGATCATTACTACTGTTAAATAGGTAGTTAGCCATTAACATTTCATTCATTGTAGAAGGCGCTTCAACAAAGTACATTGATGCCTCAGATTCCAGTAAATTTTGATGGTCTTGTGCTAATTTAAAATGTCCTGCATGACCTAACTCATGAGCAAGAACGAAAGTTTCAGCCATTTTGCCTGTCCAAGAGATAAACACATAAGAGTGCGTAAAGTAAGGGCTCGCACAATAAGCGCCTGTCTCTTTACCTTTATTTTGTGCGAAATCAATCCAACGATTGTTGTAAGCAGTTTCTAACATATTTACATAATCATCACCTAAAACGTTAAGCGCTCCATAAATATATTCTTTTGAAGTTTCAATAGATATATCAGGTTCATAACTTGGGTCAATAGATATTTTCAAATCTTCAAAGCGCATTTTATCAAGACCATGTACACGTTGAATGAGTTTAGCATATTTCTGCATTACAGGAGCTAAATCACTCATAATGACATCAATTTGACGGTCAAACATATCACGCGTAACTTCTTGTTCTTGAAGTAAATAATCTATTACGGAGTCATACCCACGTAAATCCGCTTCAATTTTCTCTTGTTGTACTTGCATGTTATATGTAGCTGCCGTTGTATTTTGATATTTACGTATAGCATCACTAAATGTTTTAAAACTCTTTCTTCTAAATTCAGCATCTGGATGATCTTCGTATTCATTTTCAAAAGTTGCGTAATCTAATGGATAGGTAACACCATTATGTTCAAATGATTCGAAGTCTATATCCAAACTTTTAGTGGTGCCATATAATTCAAACGGACTTCTTAAGGTAGGTGTTAATGTGGCAAGTACTTGTTCTACTTCAGTTGATAATTGATACGGCTTTCTATCATGTAATCTCTTAATAAAGTAAGGATAATTAGTTTTTTCTTGTAATTCATTTAACGTTTCCTCGGATAATGCCAAGATTTCTGAATCTACAAATGATAATAAACCAGCAATTTTTCCAGACATCGTATTAAGTTTAGCATTTACTTTTTGTGCCTCTTCATTAGAAGTATCAACACTAACTCTTAATTCAGGATAATTATATAGGCGATCTAATTGAATTAGAATGTCCTCATAATCTTTCAACGCTCGTTCGACATTCTCAATGTTAGTAAGTTGATTTTTATATTTAGAATTAAACTCTTTAGAAGACTTAAATACTTGATTTAAAGTTTCATAAAATGCTTCATCATTAATAAAAAGATCTTTGAGGTCCCATGTTTCTTGCTTTGGAACATCTTTTCTTAAAGGTAGACCTTGTGTCATCAGTCACACACTCCTTAAATTAGAATTACTTATATTATACAAAACTCAATTCAGAATAACATTTCATGTGGTTATCTAATTGTTTGTTTATCTAATATATAAGCAGGGAATTAAATATTTAATCTTGTATCATGAATAGGTTAGAATTAAGCGTGATTTATAAAACTTTCCTACTTGAGCCTGAGTAGTTTAATGCACATCAATAGTATAATAAAATTATTATTAATTAGAGAACGAGGAGATAGTATAATGACAATTTTTGATATGCCTAATTATTTATGGATTACTATCTTAGCAATGATTTTGTTAACAGTATTCTGTACTCTTGTTTTACATAAATGGTTTTCGGCCGCAATCATCACGTTTGTAGTTTTAGCATTATTAGCATTCTTTATTCCAAATTTCCATGATATTTCTTATCAACCTTTATTAGGTTATGCTGCCTTTTTAGCTATAATGAGTTTAATCATAAGTTTCTTATTGTGGTTCTTTACTCGTAAATGGCGACGTGAGCGTAAGAAAAATAAACTTGAGAAAGAAATTCGTAAATATGAAGATGATGACGATTTTAAAAAGTCGAGACATCGTTTTCGTAAATAAAATTTTTTAAAGACTCCGCACATTCGGTAATTCGAAAGTGTTGAGTCTTTTTTATTTAACGCTCTTACTATTATTTTTTTAAAATCACTACTATAATAGAAAGATGATAACAAAAACAATTTAATGTTAAATTTTATTATATAAATATTTAATTCATTTAAAGTGGAAGGATGCTTCTATAATGTTTAAAACAATCATTTCCAAAATATTGCAAATGATGATTGTTCTGTTTGTAATCACAACGCTCACATTTATTCTGATGAAATTATCACCAGGTAATCCTGTTAATAAAATCCTTCATCTTGATACAACTCAGGTTTCTCAATCCCAAATTCGAGCAACAGAACAGAAATTAGGTTTAAATGACTCTATATTTGTTCAATGGTGGCACTGGATGAGTCATTTATTACACTTCAATTTAGGTACAAGTTTTCAAACTAATGAACCAGTAACACAAGAAATCGCAGGTTATATTGGCCCAACATTGATTATTACCTTTGGCACTCTAATTGTATCTATGCTTATTTCTATACCATTAGGTATTTTTGCGGCATTAAACTATCACAAAACTTTAGATCACTTGATACGTATTTTTACTTCTCTTTCGGTAAGCTTACCTTCATTTTTTTTTGGATTAATTTTATTATTTATTTTTAATCAAAAACTCAATCTCTTACCAACATCGGAGGAGGGGTCTATAGCCATATATGTATTACCTATACTTACAATGAGCATTGGAATGTGTGCATATTATATTCGACTCATTCGATCTAATTTATTAGAACAATACCAAAGTCCAATTGTGGAAGCTTCTAGGTTACGAGGAATGTCAGAACGTTATATTTTATTTAACGACATCTTTAAACCTTCATTACTTCCCATTATCCCATTATTAGGTTTATCAGTAGGTAGTTTAATAGGGGGCACTGTAGTCATTGAAAACTTATTCGATATTCCAGGTTTAGGTTACATTTTAGTAGATAGCATCAAATCAAGAGACTATCCTTTAATACAAGGTTGCGTTTTATTTATAGGCTGTTTCGTAGTGATTATCAATACGATTGCAGATATTTTAAGTTTGATGATGGATCCTAAACAACGTTATAACTCTAAAGATGGAATAAATATTTTCAAATCCTCTCGCCAAAGCCAGCATAGACAAGAAGGTGATCGACATGAAGCGTAAACTAGCCAACCGTAATTATATTTTTTATGTGTTTGGTATTTATATCTTTATAATCATTGCCTTACAATTATTTGTAAGTCCAGACGCAGCTTTCAATGTTCATTTATCAGAGACGTTTAAACCTATAAGCTTCAAACATTTATTAGGCACTGACGATTATGGTCGCGATTTGTTTAGCCGTCTTATCATAGGCGCTCGTACAACTTTATTCATTACATTACTTACGTTACTTTTTACTATTTTAATAGGTGTGCCATTGGGTCTTTTGGCAGGCTATAAAAAAGGGATTATTGATTCAATCATTATGAGGATTATCGATATCGGTTTAAGTATTCCAGAGTTTGTCATAATGATTGCTTTAGCAAGCTTTTTTCATCCAAGTATATGGAATTTAGTCATTGCGATTACACTTATTAAATGGATGAATTATACAAGTGTAACGAGAGGGATTGTTAATTCTGAAATGAATTATTCCTATATCAAAATGGCTAAACTATTCAATGTGTCAACTTTTAATATTTTATTTAAACATTTATTACCAAAGGTCATACCATCTATTTTGGTCATTATAGTAGTAGATTTCGGTAAAATTATATTATACATTAGTTCGCTATCATTCTTAGGATTAGGGGCACAACCGCCTTCTCCTGAATGGGGAGCTATGCTGCAAGCAGGACGAAATTTCATCACGTCTCATCCTATTATGATTATTGCACCAGCCACACTTATTTCAATCACAATATTGTTATTCAATCTTACTGGTGATGCAATTCGAGACCGCTTATTAGAGAAGAGAGGTGCCGAGTTTGACTCTTTTAAAAATTAAAAATCTTAACATTAGCGATCTAAATGGTACAAGTTTAATTAAAAACCTAAACTTAGATGTCCGCAAAGGAATCTTAAATGTAATTATTGGAGAAAGTGGGGCAGGTAAAAGTCTCACAGCTAGAGCACTGTTAAATTATTTACCTAAAGGTCTTGATATGAGTTTTACGGAATATCAATTTGAGAATAATGAGGCTCGTGACATAAAAAAATTTTTAGGTAAGGACATTGGTTATATTTCTCAAAATTATGCTCAAAGCTTTAACGAACATACACGTTTAGAAAAACAACTCATCGCAATATACCGTACTCATCATGATGCAAGTCGTTTTGAAGCATTAGAAAAGATAAAGAACGCATTAAAATGGGTGAATTTAGATGATTCTAATATTATAAAAAAATATAGCTTTGAACTTTCAGGTGGTCAGCTAGAACGCGTATATATTGCTAGTGTACTAATGCTAGATCCTAAACTTATTATCGCAGATGAACCTGTAGCTTCATTAGATGTGGTTAATGGTCATAAAATAATGCAACTGCTTCAACACATTGTCAAAGATCATCATAATACGGTACTCCTTATTACTCATAATATGAATCATGTCCTTCGTTATGGAGATTATTTTACTGTTATGAAGCATGGGGAAGTGGTAGAGACTGGTGAAGTTGGCAACCTCTTAGAAAATAGAGTATCTCATTCCTATACAAAACAATTATTAGAAAACAGAAATACCTTGAGTCAAAGGGAGATAAATGAATAATGATTAGATTACAAAACGTCTATTATGAATATAGTAAAAATCATCCAGTACTTAATGGTATTAATTTAGACATTAAAGAAAATGAAAAGGTAGGTATTCTAGGTGAGAGCGGGGCAGGTAAAACTACCCTAGTTAAACTAATATTAAATGAAATCAAATCTATAAGAGGTAAAGTTAATGTAGATTCCAAACGTGTATTGCCTATATATCAACATGCATTTGAAAGTTTTGATAGACACTATACAATTCAACAATCATTAGAGGAGCCCCTTATTTATTACAATAAAGTTAAAGCTTCATTTATAAAAGAACAAATTTTAAATCATTTAGATGCTTTTCACTTATCTCATCAATTGTTGCAAAAGTATCCAAATGAAGTAAGTGGCGGTCAATTGCAGAGATTAAATATTATAAGAACTTTACTAGCTCAACCAGACATCTTGATATGCGATGAAATAACATCAAATCTTGATGTTATCGCAGAACAAAAGGTAATTGATTTCTTATTGAAATCCGAAATTGACATACCTCAAACGATGATTGTTATATCACACGATTTATCAGTGTTGCAACGTTTAACAAATCGAATTATCGTTTTAAAAGATGGATTAATTGTTGATGATTTCAAAACAAATGAATTATTTGATTCTGAACGTAATGAGTACACTAAATTATTAATTGAAACATTTGAATAATAGAAACTCCCCGCTTCATACATGCTTGATATTGAGTGGGAAGTTTTATATTGATTTTTATGTTCTACGATTAATACCTCTTAAAGATATCTATCTAAGACATTACAAATTGCTTCATTAGTATTATTTATAACTTCTATATTAGGGTTCTTTAAAAAAGATTGATACTCTACATTAGCATTTGAGACGAAATAACCATGAGAAGCATTATTTAACATATGTATATCATTATGATCATTGCCGAATGCGATATAATCCACTTCAGCACCCAATATGTATTGAATCGTCGTATGCTTATCTATACCTTGAGCAGTAACATCAATGTATGATTCATTGTAATGGTGTATAAGCTCAATTCCATTAGATTCAGTTTCTAAAGTATTAGTAATAGTAGCAAATTCTTCAGATTTAATATTTAAAAGTATAGCCTTAATCGGATCCTTTATAGCATCCATATGTAAAGATTGTGCCGTACGATTAGGGTCTATACGCTGATACAATTCAGTATCAGCATTTAGATTTGTCGAGTAATTGAATTTATCATCAATGATATATGTTAAATTGTATTGCTTAATGATTTGTTTGATAAGCGTAATATCATGAACGTCTATTTCCGAAATAATTTCGATTTGTCCATTTTGAGAAATAATAGCTCCATTTCCACCAATTAAAGTATAATCCGCAAATTCAGGAATTACTGGTAGCAAATCTCTTATAGGACGTGCAGATGCGAATATTACATTATTGTGAGCATTTTTGAGTTTTACAAGCCGATGTTTAATAGATTGGTCAACATGATGACCATCAAAACAAATTGTACCATCTATATCAAAAATAAAATTCATTATCGAGTCACTCCAAATTTAGTAATAATGAATTCAGTATAGCATACAAAATACATCAAAATGATTAACTATAGCTACTCATTAGATTTATAAGTGTGAATACATATATAGTTGCAATTTCTATTAACTAATATCATAGAGTAATGATAGTAATCTAGCTTATTAATAATGTAAGACAATAGAGAAATAAAACAAATAGTTAAACAACAAATAACGCGAGTAAGTAATATTTTATAGACAACAAGTAAGGCCCCTGAACAAATATACACAACTTCCTATAATATATATTATGTAAACTAAAAGATTAAAAACATCCCAGCGCGCATATATACAACTGATTATTATAATTATGGTTATTATTAGTATTTTAAATGTGTGCTGAATTAATTTGAATTATTTCTTCTAACACAGCCACTAAATCTCCAAGATTATTATGCGCTATGCAATCGTACGAGCTTATTATAACTTATCGCTATATACATAGAGTTAAGGCGTAAATATCTGCCATAAGCGTTTGTTTATATACTTAATTTGCTAAATTACAAGCCATTGTTGGATAATAATCACCATAAATTTGCTGTATTTAATTGAAACAAACTTTAATATCACTTTTTTAATTGATGTATGGCCCAAAATGCCTCTCAATCTCTTGTTATAAGGTGCTTTAGATTAGATTAGATGAAATCTCCTTAATTAATTGTTTTTAAAAGCAAATATATATCCTTAGTTTACATAATACTTTTATAATCATCTCTATACTATACTTCGCTTTAAATATCTTTAGTATACTGTCGATTAAATTAACAAACTTCCAAAAAATTTAGAAAATATCAGTTGTATAATCTTCATTTTTAGCTTTTTATAAAAACTTCATCATTCAAATTTGTCATTCTCTCTTTATTTAAACGATTATAATAATAGTAACTCTTATAGATATAAAAACTTTATTTAAAATTAATCTAAGTGCATTATTGTGCAATAAAAATAATATGCTATTATTAAATGTGTAGGGAACAACATGATTTCGACAACTAAGATTTATATTCTACCTACACTAACCAGTTAGAGTTTTCCAACCCTTCTCTAATATGGTAAAAGAGCATATTGGCTCTATCCCAATATGCTCTCAAATATAGATATTTATTTTTTAACCTTACTACGTATACGATCTAATGTCGTGAATAACCAATATTTCACTTTATTAATTGGTTTATAAAAATCGCCAATTAATTCTTCAATTTGAACATTAAATCCTCTCTTAAAGCGATAAACACCATAATCTTCACTATCTTTAGTAAAGTCACCAGATAAACCATAAAAGTTATATCTTGCGTAACCATTATCGAAGCAATAATTTATCATATGCCAATGCATTGCATAAGGTCCCATATATTGGTTGAACTTTTCTGAAGAACCTCCTGAGAAATAATTGACTTCATATGCATTAGCGAAGTATACACCTGCTGCTAAGTTTAGAATGGATCCTTCAGTTTGACGAATCTCACTAGCATTTAGTAATTCTTTTTTGTCATGCTCAATTTGTTTATCTAATTCGGCAATTTTTCTTAATTGCTTATCATTTTTATTTTCTTTAGCCATCATATCATCACGACGATTCTCTTTATCATTTAAAGAATGTTGAACTTTTTCTATGTATTCATCTAAGTCTATATAGGCCAATGGTAAAAGAACTTTATCGCCATAGTGATCAATGAAATTATAGAAATATTGATCTGTTTTAGATACAAAGCCTGTTCTAGCTTCAGTTTCGCGATATAAATCTAAGAATTTATCAAATTCATCTCTCTCAAGAAATCTTACTTTAATTCCATAGTTTATCGCTTTATTAATATTTCTTTTACGTTGACTATCAAATTCCTTTTTCAGTGAAGAAGGTGTCTTACCTTCTAAATCTAAAACGCCCATCCATCTTACTTGGCTAGAAGTATCATATTCAGTTGTGAAACCATGGTGGTCATAACCATGTGATTTAAAGAGGTTAACTAAAGCATCGTTCTTCTCAGTTAAAGGATTGATGTCTTTATCATGAACTTGATATATCCAATAAGGATCTAATTTTACGTATAAACATTGATGTTGGTGTAGATAATTTTCCAATTCTCTTAAATAAAAATCAACTAAACCTAAATCTGAATAATCCATAACTGGACCACGATTTGAATAATATACATAACTTCCCATTGTAGGAATTTTAGAGAAAAGACTTGCTGCAATTACTCTATTGTCATCATCTTTAACACCTAATAATACAACTTGGAATCCATCTGCTTCACGCGTAGCAATATTTTCCTTTACCTGAAAATAATGGCTTTCTAATGATGGATTTTGTACAAAGTTTTCGAATTCTTTAACTGTTAACTCTGTAAATTTCATAATTAGATAATTCCCTTCCTAAAAAATCTATTTCTTTAACTTTTTAAGTGCGTTATAGATTGCATACATAGGTTTATTGATTGGTTTTATAAAATCACCTACATATTCAATAACATCAGCGTTATAGCCTTTTTTGAACTTAATTACTCCTACATCTTCAGCGTCTTCACTGAAGTCCCCACTAACTCCATAAAAATTATAACGATCAATACCATGTTCTAAAGCATAGTTTATCATTTTCCATTGAATTGCATAACTACCAGCATAATGACGATAACGATTTGAAGTACCACCGGCGTAATATACAACCTCAAAAGGATTAATGAAAAAGTATCCTGCTGAAATAGGTAATTCATTACCATGTTCTTGTTGTAAATTTTTAGCTTCATCAATTTTTTGTTGATTTGCATCTAATTGTTGTTGAAGATTATCCTTTTTGTTATAAGCTTTCTTATTGTCAGGTCTCTTCTCAATATCTTTAAGCGCTTTATTTAAATCCTTATTGAGAACATCTCTTTCATTATTAAGTTCCTCGATATATTCATCGAAATCAATATATGCTAATGGTACTAACACTCTGTCTTTGAAATGTTTGAATCTATTATAATAGAAACTATCATCTCTATCAGCGAATTCTTTCGTTTCAGTAGTATCTTCCATAAATGATCTGAAAATAGGTAATTCATCTTCGGATAGGAAACGAACTTTAACACCATTTTTTTGTACTTTCTTAGTATTTCGCTTTCTTAAACTATCCATTCCTTTAAGAATATCTTTAGATGTTTTATCTTTTAAATCTAAAACAGAATGGTATCTTACTTGTAATATAGGATGGAAGCCTTTATGAAAGCCTTCATGTTCAAATCCTAATTCTTCCATTTTATTGAAAAACCAATCATGGCCAGCATTTCCAATAATTTCACCATCATGATTTAAGTATTGGTATGGAAGATAAGGGTCAACTCTTAGATAAAGACAGTTATACTTTTTTACGTATTTACTTAGTTCATTAAAGAAAAAGTGAACAAGTTCTTTATTATCATAATCAATTACTGGCCCGCGATTTGAATAAAAATATTTAAAAATTTTCATTACAGGTACAGCAGTTAATAAACATGCAGCAATCACTTGATTGTCATTATTTTTAATTCCTACAAGATGTGAATCCGTTCCTTCAGCAACTTTAAGTTCATAATTACCTTCCATCTGAGTAAAATGGCTATAAGGCATTTGATCAGTAAAGTCACTAAATTCTTTGGCTGTTAAATTCGTAAACTTCATTATCATAACTCCTATTAATCTCTTTATAACTCTCTTTATTTAACATTAAGTATGATAGATTGTTGTTAAATATACATTATATGTAACTTTATGATTATATATGTTATCTATACTTCTAATCTTAACAAGTATACAATAGTTAAACCCAAAACTAAAATATTAACTAATTTAAAAATTGCACTAAATTGGTAATCAACTTTAGATTTGAATAATTATGTAAAAAATAATATGGACTAAACAAAGGTTTGAGCCCATATTATTTTGTAACCAGTTTTTATTTTAATGCATTTACAAGTGCTTTACCAATGACTTCGCTTGATTGAGGATTTTGACCAGTAATAAACTTACGATCCTCTTCTAAATGTGAAGTAAAATCATCACTTGTAATGAAATGAGCACCTTGTTCTTCTAATTTAGATTGCGTTAAAAATGGTACTTTATCTTCCAGTCCCATTGCTTTTTCTTCACTATCAGTAAAAGCGGTTAAGCGTATACCATCAACAAGATATTTACCATTACTTGTTTTAACACCAACAAATGCACTTGGTCCGTGACAAACTGATGAAATAATTTTATCATGGTCTCTAAAATGTACTAAAATATTTGCTAATTTTTCATTATTAGCAAAATCAAAAACTGTGCCATGACCACCTGGTAAATAAATTGCTTCATACTCATCAACATCAATGTCCTCAATACTTGGTGTATGATTTAACTGCGAAGTAAATGAAGTATATTTGTTTAATAACTCATCTGAAGTGGAGTTAGGGTCTAAGTTAACCTTACCACCTTTGATTGACGCTATATCAACATCAATCCCTTCGTTTCTAAGAATATCATAAGGTTCTCCGGCTTCTTCTAACCATAAACCAGTTTCCGTACCATCAGGATACTGACTCGTACTAGTTAGAACAAATAATACTTTTTTACTCATTCACTTTCACCTCTTTAACTTGTTATAAAATTAATTTACCCCGATTAGCTATGAAATATTCAAATATAAATTTAATATAGCTATCCCCTCAAAATTAAAAAAAGGTTGGAATACCCATTTATCCCAACCTATTAACTGCCATTTTAAATTTGATCGAGTGTCTTTCTTATGCTTCTTAAAAATTGAAACATCTCACTAGGATCACTCTCAGCGAATCTTTTTACAATTTCACTGCCGATGACAACGCCATCTGCTATACGTCCAATATCTTTCACATGTTCTTGATTTCTAATACCGAATCCAGCAACCACAGGTACATCTGTGACACCTTTAATTAATTCGATTTTTCTTTTTAATTCAGGGTGAAATTGACCATTTTCTCCAGTAGTAGCATTCATCGTAACCGTGTAAATAAAACCTTCTGCCTTTTTAGCAATATTTTTAATTCTTTCCTCAGAAGTAGTCATTGCTATAAGTGAGATTAATTTAACTTTCTCATTAGGGAAATCTTTTTTAAACTTTTGGGTTAGTTCAAACGGCAAATCTGGAATGATTAAACCATATACACCTGCTTCCTCACATTTATTTAAAAATTCATTCTCCCCAAATGATGAGATAATATTATAATAGGTCATTAAAACATATTTAGAAGTTATAGTCTCTTTATTTTTAATTAACTGTTCAAATATAAAATTAATATTCACGCCTTCTTCAATGGCTTTTGCTCCAGCGTTCATGATTGTTGAACCGTCCGCTACTGGATCTGAAAAAGGAACACCAATTTCTATAATATCAGCACCTGCTTCACTTAGTATCTTTAAGTTCTCAATAAACTTTAAATTTCCCATTATATAAGGAATAAATAACTTACTCATCTATATCACCACGACTTTCAGTATAATTTCTAATTGTTTCCATATCTTTATCCCCTCTACCAGAGACAGTAATAACAATAATTTCATCTTTTCTCATTTTTGGAGCTAACTTTTCAACATAACTAATCGCATGAGCACTTTCAATTGCAGGAATAATACCTTCAGCTCTAGAGAATCTTATTAGAGCTTCCATGGCTTCTTCATCAGAGGCATTTACATATTTCACTCTACCTATATCATTATAATATGAATGTTCCGGACCTATTCCTGGGTAATCTAGTCCTGCAGATATTGAATGGGCTAACTCTATCTGTCCATCCTCATCTTGAATAAGATACATTTTAGATCCATGTAGAACACCAGGTTTTCCCTTTCCTATAGCTAATGCATGTTTATTTGAGTTAACTCCTTTACCTGCAGCTTCAACCCCGTAAAGTTTTACGTCATCATTAATAAATGGATGGAAGGTCCCTATCGCATTAGAACCCCCACCTACACATGCAACTATAGCCTCTGGTAAACGCCCTTCTTTTTGATTAATTTGTCTTTTTATTTCGTTTCCAATCACACTTTGGAAATCTCTAACCATTGTAGGAAAAGGATCAGGTCCTAAGGCTGAACCTAATAAATAATGTGTGTCCTCTACATGGCTTACCCAATATTTTAAAGCTCTATTGACAGCATCAGACAATGTTCCTTGTCCTTCTTCTACTGAAACAACTTTTGCGCCTAGAAGTTCCATTCTAAATACATTCAATTGTTGTCTTTTAACATCTTCTTTTCCCATAAAAACGATGAGCTCCATATCGAATAAAGCAGCTACTGTGGCACTCGCCACACCATGTTGCCCAGCACCTGTTTCAGCAACTAATTTTGTTTTTCCCATACGCTTCGCCAACAATGCTTGACCTAAAGCGTTATTAATTTTATGTGCCCCAGTATGATTTAAGTCTTCACGTTTTAAATATATTTTGGCTCCTCCTAAATCTTCGGTAAATGATTTAGCGTAAGTAAGTGGTGTTTCTCTTCCGACATAGTCTTTTAAATAACTTGCGAGCTCCTCTTGGAATGATTCGTCTTGTTTAGCCTGTTGATAAGCTTTTTTGAGTTCTATGATTGCAGGCATCAGTGTTTCAGGGACATACTGGCCACCATATTCACCAAAAAAACCTAGCTCGTCAGCTTCTGTTTGTATGTTCATTTCTTTCATCTCCTTTAATTATTTTTATAATTTGCGTCATTTTTGCTAAATCTTTAATATTATCTGTCTCAATCCCACTAGCAATATCGTAACCACACTGACCTAATTTAAGGTATTTTAGTTTACTAATATGATTTATATCTAACCCGCCAGCTATTAAAAAACGTGATTTCCGAATATTACTAAGCATATTCCAATCATATGTATCACCTGTTCCACCATAATTTTGAGATGGTGTATCAATAATAAATAAATCAACGGTTTTCTCATATTTTTCAATATTTTTATTTAAATATTTATCAGCAGGAATTGCTTTAAAAATTTTAATCGTAGGATTTAACTTTCTAATTGCTTTTATTAATTGAATAGACTCACTTCCATGAAGTTGTATTACGTTGATATTAGTTTCATTGAAGACTTGCTTAATTAAGTCTAATGTTGGATTTACCAAGACTACCACGCGATGAATATGGTCTGGAACTCGTTTGGACAGTAATTTTAATTGATTCATAATCACGTGTCGTTTACTGCTAGGAAAATGGACAAACCCTATTGCATCAACATTTAGATTTTTAACCTTTTCGATATCTTCTTCACTTTTAAACCCGCAAAATTTTAAAATCATTGATGAATCTTCTCCATTTTTAAGCTTGGTAAAAATTGACTTAAGTCGTTGCATTTCATTAATGATTCACCCACTAGTAAGCCATCTATACCTGACTGTAAAATGTGCTCAACATCATGAGTACTATGAATACCGCTTTCTGAAATATAATGAAATCCTTTCTTTTTAAATTTTAAAATTTGGTTCGTATGTTCCACGTTAGTAACAAACCGTTTCAAATCTCGATTATTAACTCCAATTATTTTTGGCGATAATTGATGTGCTCTATTTAATTCATTTCTATCATGTACCTCAACTAAAACTTCTAAGTTAAGTTCTGTTGCATAATCATATAAAGTTTTTAACTCTTTGTCTGTGAGAATGTTAACAATAAGCAAAACAATAGAAGCACCTGCTTTTTTAGCTACGTCAATTTGAATTTTATCTACTATAAAATCTTTACACAGTACTGGTAAAGATGTTTCGACGGTGAGTTCACTCAATCTTTCGAAACTACCACCAAAGTATTTTTCATCTGTTAAGATTGAAATTGCATTTGCACCATATAATTCATATTCTTTTACTTGATCTATTAAGTTTCTATGAGGTAATTGTTTTAGCGTTGGACTTTTAGTCTTTATTTCTGCAATAACCGATAACTTTTTTTCATTTTTCAATGCATTTATTAATTTCTTCTTATTAGAAACATCAACATATTCTAATTCTTCTAATTTTTGTTGATAATATCCTTCCTTAAGTAGTGACTTTTTATAATTAACTATTTCATTAAGTATCGTCATCACTATACCCCCATCTTTAAATACTGTTTCATAGCCTGACCACTGTCTATAAGATGACGTACTAGTTTAATACCTGAGTGAATATCTTTTGCTTTTTCAGCCACGTATAAAGCAATTGCTGCATTGAGTATAACGACATCTTTTTTACTCGATTGATCGTTTCCATTTAATATATTTATGGCTATATTTTTATTTTCTTCAGGTGTTCCCCCTTTGAGTGCGTCATTGTCAGCAATAGTTAAACCATAATTTTTAGCATTAATTGTATACTGTTTGATTGGCTTATTTTGGTTAATTTCATAAATGATATTGTTTCCCGATAGCGTTGCCTCATCCATACCATTTGCACCATGAACGACAATAGCTCTCTTCCTACCTAAATCTTTGATAGTTTGAGCAATCTTATCTAGTTGTGTAACATCATAGACACCCATCACTTGATAAGTTAGTTTAAATGGATTGATAAGAGGCCCTACTAAATTAAATATTGTTGGAGACTTTATCTGCTTCCTAATGGGTTGGATGTATTTCATAATTGGATAAGAATCAGTGGCACTAATGAAAGAGAGACCTTTTGTATCTAATTGTTTTATCACACTAGCTACTTCACTTGTTTGAATCCCCATTGCTTGAAGAACATCGGTACTACCTGAATGCGATGTGATACTTTTATTGCCATGTTTAACTACCGGTACACCGGCACTTGCTACTATGAATGCTACTGTTGTTGATATATTGAAACTGTTTGAACCATCTCCTCCAGTACCACAAACGCACATCGCTCCTTCATAATAGGGTTGAACTGGATACATTGTGCTTATAAGATGTTTAACTAAATAGGTTAGTTCAATTTGTTGCATTTCCTTTTTAGTGTAAGACTTTAATAACTTAAGTTTATTGTCTTCCTTCACATTTGGATTAAGAAGAATATCGATAAATTCCTTCATATGTTCTTCCGTTAACTGTCTATTATCTTCAATATCTTTTAATAATTTCATTTTTTAACTACCTTTCATTGCTAGTCTTACAAAGTTGTTAATTATTTTTTCTCCATGTTCTGTTGCAAAGGATTCAGGATGATATTGGATTCCATAATGTTTTTTGTATTTATGTTGAAATGACTGTATGCAATCTATCGTTTGACCAGTAATTTCTAAAGCGGATGGAAATGTTTTAGGATTACTTATTAATGAGTGATATCGCATTATTTTAAAATGATTAGGTAAACCTTGGTACAAAGGTGTTGATTTCACTATTTCTAAATCATCCACTTTACCATGCATAATTTTTAGTCCTTGAATAACTTCTCCACCGTAATAACAAGTCAATGCTTGTGATCCTAGGCAGACACCTAATATCGGTTTGTTTTCGAAATATTCAATTAATTTAATCAATAAATTATTATCTAATGGATGCCCTGGACCTGGAGAAATAATAACTGCTGAGATATTTTTAAGTTCATAAATTTCACTGTCATCGGGAAATTTAACAATCACATCTGCTTGTTTTGATACTATATCTACGAGATTATAGGTAAAAGAATCATAGTTATCTATAATTAAAATCATGGAGTCACCTCCAGTAAACTCTTTGCTTTCAGTTTAGTTTCTTCGAGTTCTTTCTCAGGTATGGAATCATAAACTACACCACAACCTGCTTCAATGTTTACTTGTTTGTCGTCTATGAGCATAGTACGTATAGCAAGCGCGAAATCTAAATTATGATTACAATTGATGTAGCCAACTCCCCCACTATAAATCCCTCGTTTAAACGGATAAGCTTCATAAATCCTTTGAATGGCCCTTAATTTTGGTGCCCCCGATACTGTACCTGTGGGTAATAAACTTGCAATGACACTCATTGGAGATAAATTCTCCTTTAATTCACCTACGACTTCACTCACTATGTGCATGACATGTTCATATTTCTCAATTTCCATTAACTTTGTGATTTTAGAAGTTCCTACTTTACTAATTCTATGAATATCATTTCTACCTAAATCTACAAGCATACTATGTTCACTTATCTCTTTTTCGTCCTTAAGTAAAGCGTGACTATTTTTCTTATCCTCATCTTTATTAGCACCTCGCTTAGTAGTTCCAGCTATTGGATTGGTATAAACCAATCCATCTTTAACTCTAACGAAACTTTCAGGTGAACTGCCTACGACTATAGGAATATCTTTATTCATATAATACATATATGGACTAGGATTTTGTCTCTTTAATTTTTGATAAAGTTGAAAACTTAATTGATGCAAATGAGTTACAAAGTTATGCTTGTAATAATAAATTCTTGAAGGCACAACTTGGAACATATCCCCTTCTGCGATTTTCTTTTTTAATTCTGTTATTATTTTTAAAAATTCTTGTTCTCCTATATTTGTCTCAATTTGTCGTTCAGGTTGTTTCAACTTTATTCTTTCATGAGCTAAATTGATGTTTTTTAATTCATCAATTCTTTGTTTAACTTTTGCTTCCAACTGAGATTTAGAAGTATTTGAGAATAAATTTGTTGAAATCACATACAACTCATCTTTATAGTGATCAAAAACATAAGTATCTTCTACCAGATAAAATTTAACGTCATGATCCCGATGATCATCTAATTCAATTTCTTGAAGTTTAGGAAACTCATGCCTTACAAGATCAAAACTACATGTCCCTATAAAACCTGAAATAAAAGGTAAATGCTTCAATTGATCATCTGCAATATTCACGTAGTACTGATTGACTAAACTTTTTAAATAATCATACGGATGTTCATTCACCACTTTTATTTTTTCTCTTGTATTAATAATTAATTGATTATTATCAAGAGTAACTGAACCATAGTCTTCTAAGACAACGATGGAGTATCTTCCTTTTAATTTATCTTGATTTGTACTTTCAAATATAATTTTTGCTTCTCCTAATTGTGCTAAAGCTTCTGGCGTCATTAGCGCATTTAACTTTTTATAAACTACATCCATATTTCTTCTCCTTTCCATTAAAAAATCAGCCTCCTTATGAAAAAGGACGCTGACGCGTGGTACCACCTTAATTAGCCGAATATTCGTAATATTCAAAACTCACTCTTTGTATTTATTTTTTATTTCACAAAACCCAATTTCTTCAAAGTAGGTGTTAGTTTACATCAACCACTAACTTTCTGTTGCTACCTATTCTTTAAATACTACATTTTGCTTAAAAAACACCACAATAACGCTTATCTCGCAATAAGGACGCGTTACCGTGGTGCCACCTTAGTTAACAATTTTATTTGTTCACTTTTAAATTATTTAATTGTAATTTGAAAGCCCAATTCGTTTATTGCATTGTGCTAATTTACATCAACCATTAGCTTTCTTAGTGCTACAACATGCAGTAACTACTTATTCATTCAAATTGTCTGATTTTTCTAATTATTCAGTATCATACATATTAATGTTAACTTTGTCAATATAAACTTGTTTTTTTTATTCATTGATTGGCGACAAACAATAAGCATAAAGTAATTCTTGAGTGGCATTAATCGAATCTAAGTGTGTTCTCTCCATTGCATGTGAGGATTCAATACCTGCTCCGAATAAACCATGACGAATATCAGATCCTGCTTTTAGAGCTGCTGAAGCATCTGAACTATAATATGGATAAATATCTACTTTGTATGGTATGTCATTAATTTTACAAAGGTTAATTAGATGATTTTTTAGTGCTTTATGGTATGGACCAGATCCATCTTTTGCGCAAATTGAAACAGTATATTCATTAGAAGATTGACCATCCCCTAGCGCTCCCATATCTAAAGCTATAAATTCGACAATATCTTCTGAAATGCTTGAATTTGCACCATACCCTATTTCTTCATTGTTAGAAATATAAAATTGTGTTGTATGCGGTAATTTTGTACCTTCGTTTTTTAGCTTTTTCAAAAGTTCTAGAATCATTCCGACACTCGCTTTATCATCTAGATGTCTAGACTTAATAAATCCTGATTGAGTGATAACTGTTCTAGGATCAAATGATATGAAATCACCCACTTCTATGCCTAAATCTTTTGTTTCTTGAGCATTATGAGTTATTTCATCAATTCTTACTTCCATATGCTCTTTATCTCTTGGAATATTATGGTTATCTTTGTAAACATGCACGCTCGTTTCATGTAGACAGATTGTTCCTGAAAATGTTTGACCGGTTTGGGTTTGAATTTCACAATACTCACCTTCTATAGCATTGAAGTGAAATCCACCTATTAAGTCTAAAGCTAATCTGCCATTTTCTTTAATCTCTTTAACCATTGCCCCTAATGTATCCACATGTGCTGTTATACACCGCTGTTTATTTTCATTTGTACCATCAACAGTAATAAGGAGTCCGCCTTTATTAGTAACTTTTGTATGATAACCTAGATCTTCAACATAGTTTTTGACATAATTAATCGCTTCGTCAGCATTACCAGATGGGCTATTGATTTCAGTTAATGTTTTTATAGTTTCTAAAATTCCGCTCATATTATCCCCCTTTTTTCTTAAATCACTTTTTATTTTAAACTAAACCACCTTCATACTCTAACAATTATAGATTACTATTTTAGAGTATTGCTTACTTTTCTTCTCTCATTTACAATAATACTATTCTGAAAATTTTGAAATAAGGTGATTGTTTATGCAACACATATTATTTGTTGGCCTTGGTCTTATTGGTGGTAGTTTAGCTAGTAATTTAAAATATTATAATTCCGACGTACAAATTATGGCTTATGACGCTAATGAAACACAGTTAGATAAAGCATTGTCCATTGGTATTATTGATAAAAAAATAACTGATTACAAAACCGCAGTTGAAAAAGCTGATGTCATTGTTTATGCAACGCCTGTAGAACAAACAATTAAGTATTTATCAGAACTTCCCAATTATAAAACCAAGCCTCATTTGATAGTGACCGATACCGGAAGCACTAAATCTACTATTCAAACTTTTGAACAACAACTACTAGATAACAATATTCATTTAGTTGGTGGTCATCCTATGGCAGGAAGTCATAAATCTGGAGTATTAAACTCTAAAAAGCATTTATTTGAAAACGCCTATTACATTCTTGTATTTAATGAAAAAGAAAATCAAGAAGCAGCTAAATATTTACAAAATTTATTCAAGCATACTTTAGCTAAGTTTATTACAACGAATGCTGATGAACATGATTTTGTAACTGGTGTAGTTAGTCATGTCCCTCATATTATCGCATCTAGCTTAGTACACTTAAGTGCCAATCATGTAGATCAACATGAATTAGTAGAAAAATTAGCTGCTGGAGGTTTTAGAGATATTACGCGAATTGCCAGTAGTAATGCTCAAATGTGGAAAGATATCACTTTAAATAACCAAACGCATATTTTGTCTTTGTTAAACGAACTAAAAAATCAAATTACAGCATTTGAAAAGATGATAAATTCTAATAATGATGAAAACATTTACGAGTTCTTTGCTAAAGCTAAAAATTATCGTGATCGCCTACCCGCTAAACAACGAGGTGCCCTATCTGTGGCGTATGATCTATATGTAGACATTCCGGATAAACCGGGTATGATAAGCAAAGTTACACATATCTTAAGTTTACATAATATTTCTATAAGCAACCTTAATATTTTAGAAGTCCGCGAAGATATCTATGGCGCATTGCAAATAAGCTTTAAAAATCCTGAAGATCGAGAACGTGGTATCAAAGCTTTAAAAAATTTCGATACCTATATTGAATAATATAAGTCCCCTAAAGTGTGATGAATAACATATCAATCATCGCTTTAGGGGATTATTTCTAAATTTTTAACGTTAATCACCTACATTTTGTGGCCAGCCATAAGTCCTAATCGACCATGCTTAGTCCCTGCTTCAGTATAAGATGTCGCTTTAGAAACGATACCTCTACCATATTTTAGGTGTAAATGGTCAATTGTTTTAGCTAGTTTTTCATCTCGTTTACGCTCATACTCATCAATAAATAAATTTAACTGTCGATCTTGTTCATCTACAAACTGTGTTAAAGATACACTTAGCGTCCTATACAAAGCATTTTTATCACATAATCGATTCGCAAAATAATTAATCACTTTAAAAATATCTCTTTCTAAATTTGTAGGATCTTCTAAAGTATACTGCTTGTGTACACCTCCATCATCAGCATAACCAAATGAAAAATGTATCGTACGCGCTAATTTTTTCTGTGCTCTTAATCTACTTGCTACATCTTCAATGAGTTCTTGCATGACTACTTTTGATTCCTCAAATCGATAATCTCTCATCAAAATTTGACTTTTACATATTGAAGGATTTGTTACTTTGTATTTTTCTCTTACTTTACTTTGATCAATACCGTTAGCATGTAAATGCATATCTACACCTAAAATACCAAAATCTCTCTTTAAATAGCGATAAGGATATTGTGCTAAATCGCCAATTGTAAATATCCCTCTCTTATTTAATTTCGCTTCAGTACGTTTATTAATACCCCAGAAATCTCTTAACGGTTGAATAGGCCATAACTTATCAGGTACATCTTGATAACGCCATTCTGCAATTCCATCTTCTGTATGCTTTGCTTCTATATCCATTGCTATTTTGCTTAATAACATATTAGAACCTATACCAACAGTGCAATGGATACCTGTCTCTTCCAGTATCTCTTTTTTTAATCGTTCGCAAAACGCATAAACTGTAGAACTAAACCTATGATAACTATCTGTGACATCCATAAAAAATTCATCAATACTATATTGATGTAAGTCTTCAGGTGGTACATAACGTAGTGCAATTTTTGAAATAGCAACAGAAACATTTAAATACTTTCTCATACTTGGGTTAATGATATAAATATCATTTCGATGTGGTATTTCAAAAAGTCTAGATCCCGTTTTTATACCTATTTCTTTCAATTTCGGTGTAGCAGCCAACACTACTGACCCCTGCCTTTTCGTATCAGCTACTACTGCTAACTTGGTTTCTAAAGGATCCAAGCCCTTCTCCATACATGACACACTCGCAAAAAAGCTCTTCTGATCAATGCATAATACATCTCTATCCTCTAATAGATTATAGTCATACATAACTATGCCTCCCTTACGAAATCTATTATATACGAACACGTGTTCTTATTCAATACAAACAAGAACGAATGTTCTATTTAATTTGAATCTCTATCGTTAATTTCGTGATATACTAAAGAAGGCATTTCTAATTAATTAAGGAGGATGCATGATATGCCAATCGTAAATGTAAAGTTATTAGAAGGACGTACAGATGATCAATTAAAAGATTTAGTGAATGAGGTTACAAATGCAGTAGAAAAAACTACTGGAGCAAACAAAGAGGCCATCCACGTCGTAATCGAAGAAATGAAAAAGAGCCATTACGCCGTTGGTGGAGTAAGAAAATCAGATCAATAAAACGCAAAATCCCTGAAATGAAAGCTATTTACCATAGAAGCTATCATCTCAGGGATTCAATTATTTTATCACTTATTTTTTCTAATCATCTTAGTTTTAATCATCGAAAAAGTCTTGAATTGCTTTTTTATTTTTTTCTTTATCAATTTGAAGCGCACTACCATCATTATTAGTATTAATATCTTGATACGTGTTTTTAACAGGTACAGTTAGTGATTTAACATCTTTATCACCACGAATACCAAAGCTTAATCCAGTTTGGAAAATAGCTGAATTAGGCATATCAGTATTAACGTATCCTCTTAAAATACCTGCAACTTTCGGAAGTTTTGCAACGGTATTAAAATTTACTAACTCTTGTTTTAAAGTTTGCATAACTTGTTGTTGACGGCGAACACGCCCGAAATCTCCTTCAGCATCGTGACGGAATCTCGCATAACCTAATAGCTCTTTACCATTTAATCTATGATGACCTTTTTTCAATGAAACACCTATATTTTCAGACATGTCCTTCTCTACGTCTATAGGTACACCATTAGGTTCAAGTTCATCAACCATTTTCTCAAATCCAGTGAAATCTACTACCGCATAATATTCAGGATTGATACCTAAATTTTTATTAAGTGTCTTTCTTAGTAACTCAGGTCCACCAAGTGAATAAGCTGCATTAATTTTGTATTTATCATAACCAGGGATATCTGCGTAAATATCTCTCATTACAGACATCATTTTCATTTTTTTATTAATATAGTCGTATTGTACAACCATAATTGAGTCTGTACGAGATTTACCGCTTTGAGCTTTATCTGCTCCAAGTACTAATACAGATATTTTGCCATCATTTTTAACGGCTCCATTAAATTGATGCATCTTTACATCTTTAGCATACTTCATACCACTATTATATTGATGAGTGATATAGACAATTATTGAAATAAGAATGATGAGAATGATTAAAATGATAAAAGGTAATTTGCGTAGTCTTTTTTTATTTCGTCGCCTAGAAGGTGTCGATGTTGTGCCAGTGTGACGTCGATACTCTGTTTCTCTATGTTCCTTCTGTTCTGTCATATTTACCTACCTTATATCTTCAAAATTACATATCTATATACTATAATTAATATGTATTAACGTTATATAAAAAGTATTCAAATTGCAAGAGTTTTTTTAATAAATGGTACTAAGGTCCAATGAAAGGATGTCATGAATGAATATTAATACGGCATACTTTGCCGGTGGTTGTTTTTGGTGTATGACCAAACCTTTTGATACATTTGACGGTATCGAAAAAGTAACTTCTGGTTACATGGGTGGACATACAGAGAATCCAACGTATGAAGATGTTAAAAGTGGTAACACTGGTCATTATGAAACAGTAAAAATTGAATATGATGTAGCACTTTTTTCATATCATAAACTATTGGAAATATTTTTTTCAGTAATCGACCCACTAGATGAAGATGGACAGTTTCAAGATAGAGGTTCCCAATATCAAACAGCCATTTTTTACTCTAATGAAGATCAAAAGAAATCTGCCGAATCATATATCGAAGCACTTCAAGATACTTTAAATGCAGACAAAGCAATAGCTACAAAAGTCTTACCCGCTTCAACTTTCTTTGAAGCTGAAGAATACCATCAAGATTTCTATAAAAAGAATCCCGAACGTTACGCTAAAGAACAACAAGATAGAGCGAATTATTATAAATAATGGACAAAAAATAGCGATAGTGCTGAATGTTACAATTCAGTACTATCGCTATTATTTTTATTTATGTCGAATGACTCTCATCACTTTCAACATACTTTCCCATAGAGAGCTATCTTTACGATAAACTAAAAATCTTGGTTCCCAGTTAGGACTATACTTTTCTTTATAACGTCTTAAACCTTGGAAACGATATAATCCATTAAAATGTTCAAAGACTCGCCCTGCTAAACGTTCTCTTAAATAAGAGTAATGTAAAGTACCAACATTAGAGAGGGTGGCCATTCCCATGTTAAAGGCTTTATATTCTTTTTCCTGACCCCATAACAACATGTGTAAATACAGTCCATCCATTAAAGGTAGATCGAGCTCTGGTAACCATCGAATTAAATCGACAGAAATTGCATCGTTAAAGTGCGTAGGCATTAAACTACAGAATGCAATCATCTTACCATGTTCATCTCTCATTACACCTATAGGCGCTTTAGAAAGATATGGTTGTGTAAATTGACCTACAGAGAAGTGCATTTCATTTCTACCATCTAACCATCTATCACTAACATATTTGAGTTCGTTAAAGAAATCTTGTGAAAATGGTGGTTCAATAATTTCAAAAGAAATATTTAAATCATTAAATTTATTGAGTGTAGCTCTAAAGCCACGACGCTTTTTACCTGAGGTAGTGAATGATGTTAAATCAATAATAGCTTCCTCACCTAGTTTGAAAAATTGATTCCCGAAATGATGATATAAAGGCATATAATTATCACTAACTTGATAGAAAATAATGTCGTAACCTCTATATTCTGCATATTGATAAAATGATTCTAACAATGATTCAAACGTATTTGCATCGCCTATAGGATCTCCTAATACAACTAAGGCATTAGATTTATAACGATACATGAGGAATGATTTTTCATTTTCATGGATAAAACAATCTTTATCACCACTATAAACAAGATGGCTCAAGTAATTACCACCATATTCATGAATAATAGCTTCACATATTGATAAATCTGTAATTTGATGAGGACGGTCAAATTTGTAATCAAATAACCATGCAATGAGACCAACCAGAATAATCACAATTAAAATAGTAACCCAGAAGTAATATCTTAATAATGATGTATCTACTTCAATGTGATAAATATCTAATGCGTATAATGTTTCCGCAATTAAAATATGATTTAGATATAAAACAATCACGCTGAGTATAAGCATGAGAACTAATTTTCTAAAACGGAACGGACGCTTAAGCACTTGAGCACGACGATAAGCTAAAACTAATAAAATAAACATGACTACAAGCCAAGTTAACAATAAGAAAGATGCGTAAGTATAAATTGTAGCTCCCGCAATTAAAATAATAGAAATCATCGCATAAATAATCGCACGACGACTCTGTTTAAAAATACCTCTCACATTCAAAATTAATAATAAACAAGCACTCGTATGGATAGATAAAGTTAAATAATAAGCAAAGTGATTTCCATCATATAGTCCATCATAAACAATCGTTAAATTATTAATGAAGAAAATGATGCTAGTTAAAAATATTAATATTGCGAGTGAAAATGAAGGTATTTTAGCTAAAATGTCTTTTTGATAGGACATCAAGAATGACGTAAAGTCCTTAGCAGGAACATAATATTTCGAACCTTCAAGATATTTTTTAGCAGTTGTTCCAAACTCAAATGTAGATAGTATAAGTGCAATAATGACTGGAACAAAATAATATGCAAATCGATATAGAAGTAATGCTAATAATATTTTTTCTTCTGAAACATCTAAAGATTTAAGTCCTAGTAAAACAACTAAATCGAAGGCACCAAAACCACCAGGAATAAAACTAACTAATCCTGATAACGCCGCGATCACGAAGATGCCGATAAATGTCATAAATGATACATGAATACCTACGATAAGTGCAGCAAAGTAAAGAACAGTAGCTGCTGCCATCCACTCGATACAAGATACAAGTGTACAATACACACCCATATAACGATTAGATTTATCCGCTGGTTTAGCGATAGTATAAATGATAAATACAGGTAAAAATAGTGCTACAACATATAAAATCCAGCGTACCCATGTAATTTTATCCATCATATGAGAAGCGTTAAAAACGTGTAGAACAACTAATATGGACAAGAGACTAAGTCCAGTGAGCATTGAAATCAAGATAATCGAAATATAATGTACGAGTTTCTTAATATCATCTGTATAGTTTTTATAAACGAAGGCTCTGACTCCTGCACCGATAAAGCCACCAAAACCTACGATAGCATTGAGAGCATTGATAATATAACTAACTCTTAATACTTTAGTCACTGACATGTTAAGCTTTAACGATTTCACTAAAATAATGTCATATAGTGACAAAAGAATGAGCGATGCTCCCCCACCTGCAAATAATAAAATAAGCCACAATCTATTTATTTTGCCAAATTGCATCAAAGTGTCTTTAAAATTAATATGAGCTAATTCACGATACAATGTGAAAATGACAAAAATAAATAACGCTGTGGCAAAGATAAATTTCAAAATAGATAATAATTTACTTTTCACTTCTTGCGTCATTTTTTCACTTCAATTCTAATTTAAATCTATTACATGACAAAAATATATCATAAAGAAAGGTTTTATAGAATATATATTGATAGATAAGTACCTAACATTATTGTAATGCTAAAATTATTTCTCTGACTTAGACACATAATTTTAGCTCTCATTTATGGGAAATGTAAGCATAAATGAGAGCTATTTATTGAATATTAACTTAAAACAAAATTATTCATAAAAAATCCCCTATTCAAGGGGATTCTATAAATATTAATCTGTAATTTCTTCTTCTTGTTTAATACTATAATCTCCAGCATCTTCACCATAGTAACGATTATATCTTCGTTTAAATAGTAAGAATATATGAGATACTAGTACTTTAAGTACCGCATATAATGGAATACCAATAATTACACCCACGACATTCATTAAATTACCAGCACATAGCAAAATGAAGATAATTGTTAATGGATGTATTTTGAGTGTTTTACCCATAACGTTTGGAGAAATAAAGTGCCCTTCAAAGAACTGAACAAGTGTCCAAACGATAACTAATTTAAGTAACATCCAAGGTGATGTGATAATCGCAATTACAATAGCTGGTGAAATTGCAATCGTTGGTCCTAAGTATGGAACAACACTTGTAACTGCTGCAATACTCGCTAATACTAAAGGATATTTAAGACCGATAATTGAATATCCAATTAATAGTAATACACCTATACAGAAAGAAACGATGATTTGACCTTGAATGTAAGAACCTACTTGAACACTCATTTTTTCAAGTAAATCATGAAAATCCTTTCTAAATTTAGGTGGCATAATTTTTGTTGTATAATCTTTAAAACGATGGCCATCTTTTAGCATAAAGAATAATATGAATGGCGTCGTTACTATGACAACACCAACATTTGAAACGGCTTCAGCGAAAGATGCAAGCTTAGGCCCAAATCCATCAAAGTACTCTGATAACATTGAAGGAATTTTTTTCTGAGCTGATTCTAACCAGTCATTAACTTGACTCATATAACTAGATAGGAAAGAGTTAGTAGTTATCTTCTCAATTGATTGAGTAATTTTATTTAAATAATGCGGAGAGTTTTTAATTAATCCTTCAATTTGTGAACCAATGATAGGAATAAGTAAATTAACAATTAATGTAATGATTCCCACAACTGCCACATAAATAATCGTAATACCTAACAGTCTTGGAATTCGATAACGCTCCATTAAGTTAACTAATGGATTAAATAGATAAAATAAGATTAATGAAACAATAATAGGTGCAGCAATTGTATTAAATATAATAATAAATGGTTCAAATACATAGGAAACTTTATCGAAAATAAAGATTACAATACCTAATAAAACAAGTGCAACTAAACCATATATAAGATCATTGCCACCTAAAAATCTCATAAATCTTGTTTCAGAAAAACTAAATATATGGTTTTTCTTTTCACTAGATTTATTTTCGTTTGACATCAAGATCACCATACCTCACATTTATAAATCAAATAAAATTATGATTTAAAATAATTTAGACTCATAAACAAAATATTTAAAAATACAATATTTATGATAACACAAAATGAATAAAGTTAATCATTTTTACCCAAACACAATCGAATAATAAACGTTACATATTATTCGATTTTAATTTGAGCTTCAAAATGGTGTATATGTATCGCAAGATATACAATTTCGGACTCATTGATAATCACATCAAACTGACGTTGTATCATTTTTAAAATTTTATAAGCCGTATTAAAACATTGTGGATAAAGATTTTTAACCATTAAAATAAAATTGTCTTGCGCATCCACATTTTCCCCTTTAGTTAACCTATAAATTAAAAACTGTATATGCCTAATAAAACGTTGGTATTGCGTTGTTGTTTTATCAATTTCATGATTAAGATCTGTTTCAATAATCGTCATACTTTTATTAATTAATTTATTGATAACTGATATATCATGTATTGATAAATCTTCAGAATTAGAAGCAATATGTAAAGCTATAAAACCAATTTCATCTTCAGGGAATCGAACATCTAACGTCTGATTCAATTTATCAATGACACGCTTAGCAATTTGATATGCATCACTGTAAAGATGTTGCGTCTCTATTGCAAATGGGTTAGAAATAACTTGATTCTGTTTAAGTCTTTTATATGCAAAGATAATATGATCTGTAAGAGCAACAACTAAGCTTTTATCATCAGTTTGAAGCGAGGCCTCAGAAATCATATTGACCGATTCGATAACAGCTTGGACAACATGGTCTTCCCCCATCTCGACCAACGTTTTATAATGTTCTTTCTGCTGTTGCTGTTCTAATTTATATACTTTCTCAATTGAAGCATTCTCATCAAGCATCATTCCCACTTTTTTATTGAAACCAATACCCTTGCCAATTAACACAACTTCATGATTATTACTTTTACATATGAGGACGTTGTTATTTAGTGTTTTCGTTATTTCGTAATTCCCCATTATAATCACCTTTCTCTTATCATTAGTAAGATTATAATTCTATTTTTTAAAAATGAAAAGCGAGTTACTAAAGTGTTGATATTTACATTCATACTAACGAATATAAATCATGTAATTTAAAAAAAGACGACTTGAGAGGCAATCATGCGTCAAGTCGTTACTCTAACTAAATTATTTATCATTACGTGGTATTTTAGCTTGAGATCCCCAAGATTCAATACCAAATAAATTAATTTCTAGATTTTCAGGTTTAAATACAGGTTTCTTACCTTCTTTACGTTGCTGTTGATAATCTTTCATTACAGCAAAAGCGATATTGGACAATCCTATAATAGATATAATATTAACTATGGCCATTAGGCCCATAAATAAGTCTGCAGTACTCCAAACTGTTTCAGTTTTTGCAACTGCTCCAATGAATACTAACACAACTACTAAACATCTAAATACAAACAAAATGGCTTTGTTTTTAGATAAGAACTCAATATTTGATTGTCCGTAATAATAGTTACCTACAACTGATGAAAAAGCAAATAAAGTTATAGCCACTGTTAAGAAAATACCACCTGCTGAACCTAAATGTTCATTTAAAGCTGATTGAGTTACAGCTACACCTTGAGGTGCACTTTCACCAAATTTTAATCCAGAGTATAGAAGAATCATGATAGCTGTTGCTGTACAAACTAACATAGTATCAAAGAATACTCCTAGCGACTGTATTAAACCTTGTTTAACAGGGTGTGGGACAGCAGCAGTAGCTGCAGCATTAGGTGCTGAACCCATACCTGCTTCATTTGAGAATAATCCACGTTTAATACCTTGAAGTATCGCTGCACCAACAGCGCCACCAGTCACTTGTTGTAAACCGAAAGCACTTTTAATGATAGTACCAATCATTGGAACTATTTGATCTATATTTAATAACAAGATAACTAAAACCATTCCTATGTATATGATTGCCATAATAGGTACTATAAGTGATGATAATGTTGCGATGCTTCTTACGCCACCAAAAATAATGATTGCAGTAATTACAGCTAATATAATACCAGTTATAACTGGGCTAACATGATATTGTGTGTTTAATGACTCTGCAATTGTATTAGATTGAACAGTATTAAATACAAATGCAAATGTGATGGTGATTAATGTTGCGAATACGATACCTAACCATTTCTGGTTGAGACCCTTAGTAATATAGTATGCTGGTCCCCCACGGAAACCACCTTCTTTATCATGCACTTTATATACTTGAGCTAATGTTGCTTCCATAAATGCACTAGCCGCACCAATAAAAGCTATAATCCACATCCAAAATACTGCTCCAGGTCCACCTAATACAATAGCTGTAGCTACTCCGGCAATATTACCAGTACCTACACGAGATCCAGCACTAATAGCAAATGCTTGGAAAGGCGAAATACCTTTTTTACCACTACTTAGCGTTTCAGGTTTCTCAGTGAGCGCTCTGAACATTTCAGGTAACATTCTTAATTGAACAAATTTAGAACTTATAGTAAAGAAAAAGCCTGCAGTTAATAAAAGTCCAATTAGATATTGCGACCAAATCAAATCATTCCCGACCTGAACAAAAGATTTAAACCAGCCAGGAATCAAATTATCGAAATCTTGCAAATTGAATCCCTCTCATCTTAATAAATTTATTCTCTTTAACGCATCAAGAGATTTATGTTCCCATTTAGAATCTAAAAACTTAATAAATATACTAATTTAAATCATTAAGTCCCATTTTGATTCTTTTAAATAGACATAAATCCCTTGTGCTTACTTTAGTTAATATTATTAAACTTTATTTTATCATTTAATGCTATGGTTGCATATACTTAATTTACTCTAAGGTCATGCTTACTACTTGACCAAAATCATCGACATCTATAATAAATGAACCATTTGTGTATTGTTCTGAGAGATGTACTTCATTAATATTACCAGATTCTTCGTGATTGTTAGAGAAAACCGTATAAGTTTCTTGTCCTTCTTTAACCACTGCAGCATCAACAATACGATGTGGGTTTTTCTTAAGTTCTTTCAATAAGGTAATACCACGTTGTGCACGTTTAGCGACTTGTAAAACTTTATAACTAATACGTTTAATAGCACCACGTTGCGTTATCATTAAGATAGAATCTGAGTCAGAAACGCTCTCTGTCATTACAACACAATCTTCATCTTTAAGGTTAATTGATTTAACTCCTGCAGCTCTTAAACCTGTATCAGATAACTCACTAGTTGAGTAAGTAAGCGACATACCTTTATGTGTAAGTACTGTTACTAATTGATCAGATTCTAATCGTATCACGTTGACAATTTCATCATGGTCTTTTACTTTCATACCTACAAGTGGCTTATTGAATCTTGTAGTTTTAAATTGACTAACACTACTTTTCTTAATCATACCGTTTTTAGTTGCCATGACATAGAATGCATCAGAGTTAAAGTCTTTTTCATTATAAACATCAACCACTTGTTCATCCTCATCTATAGGAACAATCTGTGAAACGTGTTGACCGAGTTCCTTCCAACGTATATCTGCTAACTTATGTACTGGAATAAACAGGTAGCGCCCTTTATTAGTAAACACTAAGACAGTATCTTGAGTATTCACTTCTTGATATTTTAATAAACGATCTCCATCTTTTAAGCCAATTTCAGTAACACCGCTTGCATTGAAACTACGCGTAGATGTGCGTTTGATATAGCCATGATGTGAAACACTTAAAATCACTTCCTCACTAGGAACCATGACTTCTTTATCAATTTTTATTTCAGAAATTTCAGCTTCAATTGTTGATAAACGATTCACTTTAAATTTTTTCTTAATTTCATTAAGTTCGTCTTTAATCACACTTAATAGTGCATCATGATCATCTAAAATATTTCTTAATTTTTTAATTAAAGCTTCTAATTCAGCGTGTTCTTCTTCTAATGCTACAATATCAGTATTTGTTAATCTATACAGTTGTAACATTACAATAGCTTCAGCTTGTGCTTCAGTGAAATCAAATTCAGCAACTAAGTTATCTTTTGCATCTTTTTTATTTTTTGAATTACGGATTAAAGTTATGACTTCATCTAAGATAGATAGTGCTTTCATTAAACCTTCAACAATATGCATACGTTTTTCCGCATGATCTAAATCATAACGTGTTCTATTAGTTACGACTTCAATTTGGTGGTTTAAATAGCTTTCAATAATTTCACGTAATCCCATTAATTTAGGTCGACCATCGCTAATAGCAACCATGTTAAAATTATAAGAAATTTGAAGATCAGAATTTTTGTATAAATAATTCTTAATTGATTCACTATTAACATCTTTCTTTAGTTCAATTGCGATACGCAAACCAGTTCTATCTGTCTCATCACGTACTTCCACGATGCCATCAACTTTTTTGTCAGCTCGTAATTCATCAATACGTTTAACTAAACTACTTTTATTCACTTCATATGGAATTTCTGTAATGATAAGTTGCTTACGACCACTTCTTAATTCTTCTTCATCCACTCTTGAACGTACGACTATTTTACCTTTACCAGTTTCGTAAGCTTTCTTTATACCATCGATACCTTGAATAATTCCCCCAGTAGGAAAATCAGGTCCTTTAATATGTTTCATTAACTGATTTACAGTAATATCAGGGTTATCGATGTATTTTAAAGTAGCTTGAATAACTTCTGCTAAGTTATGTGGTGGAATATCAGTCGCATATCCTGAAGATATACCTGTAGAACCATTTACTAAAAGATTAGGGAATCTTGACGGTAAAACCATTGGCTCTAAAGTAGTGTCATCATAGTTTGGTATGAAGGCTACTGTTTCCTTATTTATATCTCTTAATAACTCTTCAGACAATTGACTTAACTTAGCCTCTGTATAACGCATAGCAGCTGGTGGATCATTATCAATACTACCATTATTACCGTGCATCTCGATAAGTACGTGTCGAAGTTTCCAATCTTGACTTAGACGCACCATAGCATCATATACGGAAGAATCACCATGAGGATGATATTGTCCAATAACGTCACCGACTGTTTTAGCACTTTTACGGAAATTCTTTTCAAATGTATTACCGCTTGAATACATAGCGAATAAAATTCTTCGTTGTACTGGTTTTAATCCATCACGTACATCTGGTAGTGCACGTTCTTGAATAATGTACTTACTATAACGTCCGAAGCGGTCACCGATAACATCTTCAAGGGATAGGTCTTGAATTATCTCACTCAATTCGTTTCCTCCTCAATATATTCTTCGTTTTCAAGAACTTGAACTTCTTTATTATCTAAAATGCTTTGATCTTCTTGCATACCAAATTCAACATGGCTTTCGATCCATTCACGACGTGGTGCAACTTTATCACCCATTAGTGTAGTTACACGTTTAGAAGAACGTACTTCATCTTCAACTTGAACACGAATTAATGTACGAGTCTCAGGATTCATCGTTGTCTCCCATAATTGCTCAGGATTCATTTCACCTAAACCTTTATAACGTTGTAACGTAAATCCTTTACCAAGTTGCTTTTGTAATTTTTCTAATTCATCATCTGTCCATGCATATTCAACTTTCTTAGTTTTACCTTTGCCTTTTTCTAATTTATAGAGGGGAGGTAATGCTATAAAGACACGACCAGCTTGTACTAATGGTTTCATATATTTAAAGAAGAACGTTAATAATAATACTTGAATGTGCGCACCATCAGTATCGGCATCGGTCATTATAATCACACGATTATAGTTACTATCTTCTATTTTGAAGTCGTTACCAACACCTGCTCCAATAGTGTGAATAATTGTGTTAATTTCCTCATTTTTGAAGATATCTTCTAGTCGTGCTTTTTCAGTATTAATAACTTTACCTCGAAGTGGTAAGATTGCTTGGAATTTACGATCACGACCTAGTTTGGCAGATCCACCTGCTGAGTCACCCTCCACAAGATATAGTTCATTTTTATCTGTATTTTTACTTTGTGCAGGAGTTAATTTACCTGATAACAAAGTATCTTTACGTTTATTCTTTTTACCAGAGCGCGCATCTTCACGAGCTTTGCGTGCTGCTTCACGAGCTTGTTGAGCTTTAATTGCTTTTTTAACTAAAGATTTAGATAATTGGCCTTTTTCTTCTAAATAGAAAGGCAACTTTTCAGAAACTACTGAATCAACAGCACTTCTCGCTTCAGAAGTACCTAGTTTAGATTTAGTTTGCCCTTCAAATTGAAGTAACTCCTCTGGGATACGTACAGAAATAATTGCAGTGAGTCCTTCTCTAATATCATTACCATCTAAATTTTTGTCTTTATCTTTTAATTCATTAATTCTACGCGCATAATCGTTAAACACACGAGTCATAGCAGTTTTAAAACCTACTTCGTGTGTACCGCCATCTTTAGTATGAACGTTATTTACAAAACTTAAAATACTTTCAGAATATTGATCATTATATTGGAAAGCCACTTCAACTTCGATATTATTCGCTAACCCTGAAAATGTAGTAACATCATGAAGTACTTCCTTACCTTCGTTAACATAGCTTACAAATTCTTTAATACCTTCTTCATAATGGTAAACTTCTTCACGCTCTTTACCACTACGCAAATCATTAAGCGTAATTTTTAAATTCTTCAATAAGAAAGCCGATTCTTGTAAGCGTTCACTTAAAACATCAAAGTTAAAGGACGTTGTGGCCTTAAAAATTTCAGGGTCAGGTTTAAATGTAACTTTAGTACCTGTCTTTTTAGTTTTCCCTTTTTTATTAAGTCCTGTTGCTGGTATACCACCGTCTTTAAAACTTTGAGTGTAAATATTACCATCTCTATGTATCTCAACTTCTAACCATTCACTTAATGCATTAACTACAGATGCACCAACACCATGAAGTCCTCCAGAAGTTTTATAACCACCTTGGCCAAATTTCCCACCGGCATGTAATACTGTGAAAATTACTTCAACAGTTGGTTTACCAGACGCATGGATACCCGTTGGCATACCTCGACCGTTATCTTCAATTGAAATACTGTCATCTTGATTAATTGTTACAGTGATTTCATCACCATAACCGTTTAAAACTTCATCGACGGAGTTATCGACAACTTCATATACGAGATGATGTAATCCGCGTTTATCAGTTGACCCTATGTACATCCCAGGTCTTTTTCTAACAGCTTCAAGGCCTTCAAGTACCTGAATAGAATCATCTGAATAAGTATTTTGTTTATTCACTGCCAATGATTTCGCCCTCCTACAAACGTACGTTCGTTTTTAAAACTATACAATAGTTATTCTTATATAAATTGACTTAAATTGCAAGTATCATTTATACAATCAAATTGTTTTGATTGCTTTATTCCAATAATTTGAATTATGAATGTTCTAATCGAATATGAATATGGTAGAATGAAGCTAAGTCACTAAAGGATGTGTAAGTTTTTATGATGATTGTCGTCATGTTAGTTTTAAGTTATCTTATTGGCGCATTTCCAAGTGGATTAGTCATTGGTAAATTATTTTTAAAAAAAGATATTAGACAGTATGGCAGTGGCAATACTGGAGCAACAAATAGCTTTCGTGTTTTAGGGAGGCCAGCTGGTTTCGTAGTTACATTTTTAGATATCTTCAAAGGATTTATAACGGTCTTTTTCCCGTTATGGTTCCCTGTTCATGCTGATGGCATAATCAGTACATTCTTTACGAATGGATTGATAGTAGGATTATTTGCAATTTTGGGACATGTATATCCTATTTATCTTAAATTTAATGGTGGGAAGGCAGTTGCTACAAGTGCAGGTGTCGTATTAGGCGTAAATCCTTTACTACTACTCGTTTTAGCAATTATATTCTTTGGAATATTAAAGATATTTAAATATGTTTCTTTATCAAGTATAATTGCTGCAATTTGTTGCGTCATAGGCTCGGTCATTATTCATGACTATATATTATTGGGAATGAGTGCTCTAGTATCAATCATACTAATCATTCGTCATAGAACTAACATTGTTAGAATTTTCAAAGGTGAAGAGCCTAAAATTAAATGGATGTAACTTAAAATTTTTCTTTACGCTAGAAGTTAATGACTTCTAGTGTTTTTTTATAATCAATTTATTAACTCTGATTAAAGTGAATCAGTATAAATGTAGCAGTTATATTAATTGTGCTATAATGCGTATACCTTTAACATAGCAATAAACTATAAATGCTAATTAAAATTGGAGGTATAAAAATGGATATCGAGCTAACTAAAGAGGCAGTTGAATGGTTCAAAGATGAACTTGATTTACCTGAAGAAAATAAAGTACTTCAATTTTATGTAAGATATGGTGGCGAATTTCAACTTAAACAAGGCTTTAGCCCTGCTTTCAGTGTAGATAGAAGAGATGATGTAGAAATAGGTTTTGAACAAAGCTATGATGGTTTAAATATTGTCGTAGCGGAAAAGGATTTATGGTACTTCAAAGATGATGTAATACTAGTAGATGTCGTCGATCATGAAGATGAAATCTCATATACTAAAAAATAAAATAACCCGCTTTTGACTGAGTCAGAAGCGGGTTATTTTAAGTCATTTATAGGTTATTAATGCCGTCTGTTACTTCAGCTTCTTTTCCTTCTTTATTCAGTTCAGCAACTCTGCTATAAGTAGCATGCCAATCAGGGAAGTAACGATCTAAACGTATAGGTCGAAAGTTATCAGCTTTCATACATATTAATTCTGTTGAACCAGTTGTAGCTAATTCTCCTTTTTCGTTATAAACCTCATAACAATATAAAGAACGCAATCTTGAGTATTTCTCAACCCAAGTTTTGATAGTTACTTTTTCAGGATAAAAAATTGACTTCTTATATTTAATATTTAAATCAGTAACTGGTGATATAATACCTGTCTTCTCCATATCAGCATAACTAAAACCAAGTTTTCTTATGTAATCCGTACGCGCGACTTCAAACCATGTGGCATAATTCCCATGATATATAACTCCCATTTTATCCGTTTCCTGATATCTTGCTTCTATTTCTGTCAAACTATAAATCATAAACTTTAGTCCTTCTTTCAACTCATCATTTCTGTTTTTAACTTAAGGATAACACAAAGAAGCCGTGCCAACACAAATGTTAGCACGGCAATTGTTTAACTTAATTTAACTTTAACGCTAGTTAGCATTAAATGATTATTGAGCTAATTTATTTCTTAATACCATTTGTAAGATACCACCATGACGATAGTAATCTAATTCAACTAATGAGTCGAAACGTACAATTACTTCAAATTCTACTACTTCGCCATTTTCTTTTTTAGCTTTAACTTTAACTAAATCATGTGGTTGAACATCTTCAGAAATTTCAACTGAGATTTCTTCTTTACCATCTAAACCTAATGACTCTGCAGAATCACCTTGTTGGAATTGTAATGGTAGTACACCCATCATTACTAAGTTAGAGCGGTGAATACGTTCATAACTTTGAGCGATAACAGTTTTAACTCCTAATAAGTTTGTACCTTTTGCTGCCCAGTCACGAGATGATCCCATACCATAGTCATTACCAGCTAAAACAGCTAATCCTGTGCCATCTTCTTTATATTTCATAGCAGCATCATAAATTGGCATGATTTCTTCAGTTGGCCAATAAGTAGTGAAGCCACCTTCAGTTCCTGGAGCTAATTGGTTTTTAATACGAATATTAGCAAATGTACCACGTACCATTACTTCATGGTTACCACGACGAGATCCATAAGAGTTAAAGTCACGGATTGGAACATTATGATCTAATAAATATTTACCTGCTGGTGTATCTTTACCAATAGCACCTGCTGGAGAGATATGGTCAGTTGTTACTGAATCACCGAATTTACCCATTACGCGTAAATCTTTAAGTGGTTCAATAGTTCCAGGCTCTTTAGATAAACCTTGGAAGAATGTTGGGTTTTGAATATATGTTGAGTTTGGATCGAAATCATATAAAGGTTCATCAGTAACATCGATTTCATTCCACATTTCATTATTGTTGTAAACATTTTTATATTCTTCTAAGAATAATTCTGGTGTAACAACACTATCAACAGTATCTGAAACTTCTTTAATTGAAGGCCAAATATCTTGTAGGTATACATCTTCACCATCTTTACCTTTTCCGATTGGTTCATTTTGTAAATCAATATCTACAGTACCAGCTAATGCATAAGCAACAACTAATTGTGGTGAAGCTAAGTAGTTAGCTTTAACTAATGGATGAATACGACCTTCAAAGTTACGGTTACCAGATAGAACTGAAGTAACTAATAAATCTTCATCAGCAACTGCTTTTTCAATTTCAGGTAATAATGGACCAGAGTTACCGATACAAGTTGTACAACCGTAACCTACTAAGTTAAATCCTAAGTCATCTAAGTATTCTTGCAATCCAGAGTCTCTTAAATAACCTGTTACAACTTTAGAACCCGGAGCTAATGAAGTTTTAACAAACTCAGGAACTTTAAGTCCTTTTTCAACCGCTTTCTTAGCAACTAAACCTGCACCTAACATAACGTAAGGGTTAGATGTGTTAGTACAAGATGTAATCGCAGCGATAGCAATGTCACCAGTTTTCATAGTTGATGTAGAGCCATCATTAAACTTAATTTCAGCTTTTTTATCAAATTCGCTCTTATCAAGACCGTGGCCTTGGTTACCAGCTGGTGCTGTAACTGATTTTTCAAATTCAGTTTTCATATCACTTAAGAAAATTAAGTCTTGAGGACGTTTTGGACCAGATAATGAAGCTTCAACTGTAGATAAATCTAAGTCAATAACATCAGTATATTCTGGATCTTCTTTTTCAACGTCGAAGAACATATTGTTTTGTTGTAAGTATTCTTTTACAAGTGCAATATGATCATCTTTACGTCCAGTTAATTTCATGTATTTAAGTGATTCTTCATCAACAGGGAAGAAACCACAAGTTGCACCATATTCTGGAGCCATATTCGCGATTGTAGCACGGTCAGCTAAAGGTAAGTGTTGAACACCTGGACCAAAGAATTCTACGAATTTACCAACAACACCTTTTTTACGTAATTCTTCAGTTACACGTAAAGCGAGGTCAGTTGCTGTTGAACCTTGAGGTAATGAGTTAGTTAAACGAACACCGATAACTTCTGGAATTGGGAAATAAGATGGTTGACCTAACATTCCAGCTTCAGCTTCGATACCACCTACACCCCAACCTAATACACCAATACCATTAATCATTGTAGTGTGAGAGTCGGTACCTACTAAAGTGTCTGGGAAAGCAGTTTGTTCACCATCAACGTCGCGTACATGTACAACATTTGCTAAGTACTCTAAGTTAACTTGGTGTACGATACCAGTTGCTGGAGGTACAGCGTTATAGTTGTCAAAAGCTTTAGTAGCCCAGTTTAAGAATTGGTAACGTTCATAGTTACGTTCAAATTCTAATTTCATATTTCGTTCTAATGCATCAGGATTCGCATAGCTATCTACTTGAACTGAGTGGTCAATGACTAAATCAACTGGCACTTCAGGGTTGATTTTATTGATGTCTCCGCCTACATCATTCATTGCTTTACGTAATGATGCTAAGTCTACGACTGCAGGTACACCTGTGAAGTCTTGTAAAATAACTCGTGACGGTTTGAATGGTACTTCACCTTCATTACCATCTTTACCAAATTCACTTAACGCTTTAATGTGATCATCAGTAATTACAAAATCATCTTCTTGTCGTAATACAGACTCTAGTAAAACACGAATTGAGTAAGGTAATTTAGAAATTTTAGTTAAACCTTGTTCTTCTAATGTCTTCAGATCATAGTAAGTGTATGATTGGCCATTTAATTGGAATTGTTTCTTTGCTTGTTCTTTAATATTAGAAGCCATTTGTTATCCCCCTTGATATTTCTATATATTTATATGCCGTTAATTAAATTGTATTATTATATGTTTATCAAAACAACTGTGTACCATTAGAAAACGCTTTATTTTCATTTCGCATTTTTAATCAGGTTATATAAGAAAAAGTTATCATTAGCTTATGGTGCAATAAGTAAATATTATTAATTGAGAATGGTTATCAATCCCATTTAAATTTATTAATAAAAAAACCTATAAGTATGAAAGTCAATTCACACTTATAGGCTTTAAAGTTAATTACGAATTATTCTTCTTTTTCTTTATTTCTTCTAGATTCTCTTTTTTCAAGAATATCTGATTCATAATCTTCTTGTTGATATCTCACATAGTCTTGTAAACGATGTTTGTTAGGAGTTAATGTTAATCCTAAGAATTTACGTTCTTGGTTTGCATCTTTATAGAAACTAATCATCATCATTATGACGACAAACGAGAATGGGAAGGCACTAATAATTGCGGCACTTTGAATAGCGTTTAAGGCTTTAGAACCATCACCGCCACCTGCTAATAATAGAACAAATGCAATAAGTGCTTGAGCAACTCCCCATGTCACTTTAACCATACTACTTGGGTTAAGTGAACCAAATGTTGTTTGCATACCTAATACGAAAGTTGCTGAGTCTGCAGATGTAATAAAGAATGATGCGATTAATAATAATGCAATAATTGATAATACTATACCCATAGGTATGTGATTGAATACACCGAATAATTGTGTTTCAGGTGACATTTTGAATAGTTCAGGATGTTTTTTACCTGTTTCAATACCAAGCACACCAAATACACTGAACCAAACGAAACTTACAAGTGCTGGTACAAGTAAAACACCTGAAATAAATTCACGAATTGAACGACCTTTTGAAACGCGGGCAATGAATACACCTACGAATGGGCTCCAACTTAACCACCAACCCCAATAGTATAGTGTCCAAGTTGACATCCAATCTCGTTTTTGTCCATTAAGCGCAGCTGTATCAAAGCTATTAAATAAGAAAGTATTTAATAAGCTACCAGTTGAACTAGTCATCATGTTTAAAATTAGAACTGTAGGGCCAATGATTAAAGTGATAATCATTAAAATAGCACCTAAGCTAATGTTTAAGTTACTTAAATATTGAATACCTTTACTTAAACCTGACCATGCACTTGCAATGAACAAGATTGTAACAATTACGATAATAATCCCTTGTACAAATGTATTGTTAGGAACATTAAATAAATAGTTTAAACCACCATTAATTTGTAAGGCTCCCATACCTAGTGAAACTGCTACACCTACTAATGTAGCAAATACTGAAAGAACATCAATTAAAGTTCCTATAGGTCCCTCAACTTTATTACCTAAAATAGGTCTTAATGTTCTTGAAATTAAACCTGGCTCTCCTTTACGGAATTGCGCATAAGCAAGAGCTAATGCTACTACACCATAGATAGCCCAAGCATGGAATCCCCAGTGGAAGAATGTTGATCTCAGAGCTTCTGTATAAGCTTCTGTAGTTTTAGGATCTGCTGTAGGTGGAGCGGCAAAGTCAGCCATTGGCTCTGCTGCACCATAGAACACTAATCCAATACCCATACCTGCACTAAATAACATTGCAAACCAAGAAATAGTATTAAATTCTGGTTTGTCATTAGGTTTACCTAGTTTGAGTTTCCCAATTGGACTGAAAATTAGGAAGATACAGAAGAAAACAATAATAGTAGTTAAAATTAAGTAATACCATCCAAGTTTATCAGTAATCCACATTTTAGCATTGTTAGTAATGTAGTCGAACTTATCAGGCCAAATGGCACCAATGATTACTACAATTGCAACAATGATTGAACTATAGATAAACACTGATGAAAACTTCTTGTTTCTCTTCTCTTGAGAAGAAGAATTCATAATTAATTACTCCCTTCATCCGAATATTAAATTTTCAAAGTAGTAAAATTAAAAAATTCTTTTTTTATCTTAAAAAATTTAATTTTACTAATGCACCTCTTTAGCATAACAAACGTCTTTTTCATAATCAAATTTACTTAAATATAGTATTTGCTAAAATATTTATATGTTGTATAATTGATTTTATATTTTAATTAGAAAGGAATTAAGTATATGTTAAAAGAATTTAAAGACTTTGCTCTCAAAGGAAATGTATTAGATTTAGCTATCGCTGTAGTAATGGGCGCGGCGTTTAATAAAATCGTTACATCATTAGTTCAATTCATCATTATGCCATTGATTGGCAAAATTTTCGGTTCAGTTGATTTTGCTAAAGATTGGTCTTTCTGGGGAATAAAGTATGGTCTTTTCATACAATCTATTATTGATTTTATAATTGTTGCTTTTGCCCTTTTCATCTTCGTTAAAATAGCTAACACTATTATGAAAAAAGAAGAAGAAGAGGAAGAAGTTGAAGAAAATACAGTTTTATTAACTGAAATTAGAGATTTACTTAGAGAGAAAAATTAATAATATTATAAAAACAGTCGTTATGATTATCTCATAACGGCTGTTTTGTATATTACTAATTTCTTTTAAATCTAGTTTGGCTTTGATACTGGTTAGTAGATACCTCTAAAATAAGTGGTATTCTCTGTTTTAGTTCACTTACATGTGAAATAATTCCCACCATTCTACCGGAAGATTTCAAGTTAATTAGAGTATCAAGGGCAGTTTCTAATGTTTCTTGATCCAACGTACCAAATCCCTCATCAACAAACATTGATTCTAAATTAATGCCACCAGATTCTTGTTGAACAATCTCACTTAAACCTAATGCTAATGCAAGAGAAGCTTGGAATGTTTCCCCTCCAGAAAGAGAACTAATATGTCTAGACTTATTAGAATGAAAATCAAATACATCTATTTCAAGACCACTGAAGCCCTGAGAAATAGCTTCTCTTCTTATCAATTGATACCTATTTCCACTCATTGTTAATAGACGTTGATTAGCTTTAAAGATAATTTTTTCTAAGTAATAAATGAGCACATAATTCTCTAGTGTTAGTTTATGACTATTTTTGCCTGAGAGAATTTCCGTTAGTAAAAATATCTCTTTATGCTCTTTTAATTCTTCATTTAATGTATTGATTAAGTCTTCAATTTTATCAATATTTTTTATATTTGCTTCTTGCATATATGCTATTGTTGCAACTTCTGAATTAATTTGCTCTAATGCTTGTTTTTTTGTTTTTAGATGCGTTTCAATATCTTCTAAATTAGTAAGTTCTCTACCGTCAACAAGTTTTTCCAATTGGCTAATCTCAATCTCATAGGTTTGATACTGTTTGTTATAGTCATTAATTTTTTCTTCAATATTACTTTTATTTTCACTTAAACTTATTGCTTCTTCAATTTCTTCATAAGTTTCGAAACCATTTCGGTTCATCTCATCTTTAATGTTAATAGTAAGCTGATTTTCTTCTTCAACTCTAGCTTCTAAATTTTGATTGTAATGCTTAACATTAGTTGACTCTATATTTAAGTTATTCTTAAGTTCATTTAGTTGGTCTTTTATAGTTTCTTTACGCTCATTAAAAGTTTGAGTCTCTTGCTTTTTATTCTCGTAGTACTGCTTAAATGATGTACATGATTCAAACTGTGTATTTCTCTTAAAATCATTTAATTTAATATCTATTTGTTCAAGTTGCGCTTTTTTATTATTTAGGTCTAGCTCAAATGTATGAAGATTTTGATTTAAATTCTTCTCTTCTTCATTAATTGACTCTAAAAATTTATTTTCTTTTTGTTGAAGCCTTTTAGCGTTCTCTATCTCTTCTAACTTCGATTTAAGTTCATCTAAATCTTGAATTTCTTGATCTTTAAAATTGATGTCCTCTTCTCGTTTAGTCAATTCTTCATTTTTACTTTCTAACCTAATGATATTCTCATTGATGGAGATTTTACTATCCTCAAGCTCTTTTAAATGCTTTTTATTTTGAGCAATCAAATCAAAATTAATATGTTCTCCAAGTGAATGAATCTCATTACCACAAACTGGACATGTATCTCCAATTGAAAGAGCCGTTTGAATTTCTTTAACAAATGTCTCCTTATTGTTTAAATCAATATTAGTTGCATCAACCTGTGAAATAATATGCTCTAAGTTTGCATATTTGTCTTTTAAATCTTTAATTTGTCTTACATTTTCAGATTGTTCTTGTTTAATTTTCCGAACTTGTTCTTCACTTTTCAAATACCTTTCAGTATCATCGATTAAAGTTTTGATTTTATTTATCTCATCTATATATTGATCAACTATTTCATAATTTCTTGATTTTCCTTTAGCTTGATTCAGAAGATTTTCTTTTTGCTCTTTTGAATCGGAATACTTTTTTTCTAACTTATTTAATTCCTCATGATAAATAGGCTTTTGCTCAAAGACTTTAATATAATCATCAAGATTATTGTAAAAATTATAAGTTTGTTCAAGATATTTGTTAGCTTTGTTAACTTCTGGTGCTTCTGATTCTAAAGATTTAAGAGTTTTTTCTACATTATTAATTTGAGTTTCGTATTCTTCTTCTTTAGATTTTGATTTAGTGATTTCAGTCTCTAATTCCTCAATCTCTTTATTAACAACTTTTTGCCTTTTGAAATAATTAATCAAAACATTAGATTCCCTTATTTTCTTTAGTTCAACCTTAAGATGATCAATACTATCTTGATTTTGTTTGAGGAGTTCGAATGATTTCTTTTTCTCTTCTAGAGAGTTTATATTTTGGTTCAACTCTTTACTAAATGTATATTCATTAGTAACTTTTTCAACTTCGTGGTCCAACATATCTTTTCGCTTTTTATAGTTAGATAATATTTTTTTACCGTGATTTATAAATTTTGGTAAACGTTCTAAAATTTTCTCGGTTTGCGAGCTCTCTATATTTTTTATTTTAAGTAAATAATCGTCTTCAAACGTAGCAAGTTCATTCCATAAGTAATCTATTTCATTATATCTATTTTCTATTTGTAATTTTTCATTTTTAACGCTTTCTATTAAATACTTTTGTATTTCTTCAAATCTTTCACTATTAAATAACGTTCTTAAAATAGATTGTTTTTCTTTACTATTTGATTGTAGGAACTTTTTAAATTCACCTTGAGGCAAAATGAATAATTGTCTAAATTGTTCAGCATTCACGCCCATAATTTGAGTGATAAATTGGTTACCCGCATTGACTCTACTTTCCCTTAGTTCATAAACATCATCAATTAACTCATAAATATCAAGTTTTGCTTGGGTTTTAGTAGTATTGCCTTCTTTAATAAAAGGAGCTTCCCTGTGAATTTTAAATATTTGATTATTTAGTTTAAATTCATATGTCACACTCATAGGTTCTTTACCACTAGCAAAATGACTTCTTAAGTCACCCTCTTTTCTATTTTTAGTTGAAGCTTCTCCAAATAATGAATACACAATAGCATCAAAAATCATTGTTTTACCAGACCCGGTTTTACCACTTATTAGAAAGAGTTCATTATTTTCAATTTGACTAAAATTTATTGTCTCATTAAGAAAGGGTCCAAAATTGTTTAACTTCAAATTTAATGGTTTCATTTATTAGACTTCCTTTCTCATAATATTATTTAAAATTTCAGCTATCTTATTAGATTGATTTTCGCTAATTTCCTCATTAGTCATTGATTCATAAAACGACTTAATTATAGATTGATCATCTTGTTTCTTTATCTCTACATTATTAAACTCTTCAATATGTTCGAATGTATTATTAGTTAATGCTAATGTATTAGGATAAATTTGTTTAAGTTTCATCATTGGATCATTAATATGTGACATATTAGTGAGTTTAAAATGAAAATAATTATCTTTATTTTTCACAGAAACTCGTTCTTCAATAACATCATCATAATCCCCTTCTATAACCTCTAATTCTCTTAAAGGTTCAATAGATTTAAATGTATCTTCTACATGATAAACTTCATCGATATTAACTATGCGATAACCTTTTGCTTGATTCACTTCAGAGAATGAATATTGTAGTAATGAGCCGCTATATTTAATGTTTTTTTCATTTACACTAAAGGGATGATGTAAATGTCCTAACATAACATACTCAAATTGATCAAATGACTGTCTTTCAACTGACTCTACAGTTCCTATAGTTAAAGGTCGCTCTGAATCAGATGTTTTACCACCTTTAATAGTTAAATGACCAATTAAAATACTCACTTTATTTTCATCTATATTTTGAGACATATATTCTATGCAGCGATTTAAAGCCTGTTGATGAGTATTGATTTCTTTATCTTCGAAAAAGTGTTGTACTTCACTTATTGTCGCAAAAGGTAAAGCAAAAAATTGTACCCCGTTTATTTCTATAGGTTTATGTATATCCTTAAGTTTGGTTCTTATAAACAAATGATTATGTTCAAACCATGATGACCCATAATTCAATCTTTCTTTTCCATCATGATTCCCACTAATCATAATTACAGGTATTTGAAGTATTATATTCAACTCTGCAATTGTATTTTCAAGTAAACTCATCGTTTCTTTACTCGGATAAGAGGTGTCATATAAGTCACCTGCTATAACAATGACATCAGGTTGTTCTTTTTCCATATGATTAATAAATTTAGTTAATACATATTTTTGATCATCTAATAACTGTTTACCATTCAAGATTCTACCAAGATGCCAATCAGCAGTATGTATAATTTTCATAATCATCCTCCTAAATAGAACATTTGTTCGTATTTATATTTTATAATGATTAATATCAACTTTCAAGTAAAAAATGCCACTCATCAAATAATATGACAAGTGGCCAATACACTACTTAACTAGTGATTTTTTTAACTTTTTATATTTATAAAACATTGCTAATCTCCAAGGTACAATCATACAAAACGCTAGTAAGAAAAACATACCAGCTATTTCACCTGGGTTAATTTCATTGCTAATAAAGATTTTAATAATAGTTCTAATAACTAATAACGAAATTAAAATTACTGGAAATGCCTTAGAACGCTTCATGTAAATTTCGCTGCCTTTGACTTCAAATCTTGATGTGAAAATTAAAACAGTTGAGAATAGTACACCTAAAATTAGTGATTCTAACATTTCCATACCTGTTAATCTGAAATATGGAATAATATACATTAAAGCCCCAGTAGCCATAAAGAATGGAGGTAAAATGATTTTTTTTTCATTAACTGGAAACTTTTGTGCTTTCATTCTTATTACAATTACTACTGCGCCCATTAAAAAAGCAACGACAATAGAAAAAATTAAATAAGCCAATTTGACACCTTCTTATGACATAAACTTAATACTCTTAATTCATCATATGATAGTATATCACTATCCTTATATCAATGACTACTTTAAACTTTCTAAAATTCTAAAGATTTAAAAACCAGTTTTATCAATAACTAATTTAAGTTCCCATACAGTTTTAAAAATGCCTTAGCAAATTATTTTTTGCTAAGGCATGTGTTATTGAAGGTTTGATCACTAATATATAAGTAACACGTCTATAATTTAATTAATAAATAGATTAAAACGATATAGATAGTTAAGTTTACTATATTAAAACCTAATTTGAGTAATTCCTTATTACGACTTGTCATTATTTATCGCCCCCAATTAAATAGTAAACCAAACTTATTGCTATGTAACTTAATAATTTTAACTTTTTTAATACTCTTTTGTTTTTAAGTTACGATTTACAATATATTTTAATCAATCATTACAAAACTTGCCTTTAAAAATTACTTATTCATAAATAAAATTAATCATCATATCTTAATAAGTAATAAAAAAAGCGTCACAGTGGTTATTGTAAACACTGTGACGCCTGAACTTATAGGCTTTATTTGCCTTTCATGTTTTGGTCTTTAATACCATGATAAGCCATTTGCGTACGTAGTAATTCTTTCGTTTTTTCAACGCCTGCACTCAAGTTTTCTGAGCTAATCAATACTGCGTCTAAGACTTATTATTGTTCATCATTTGAATGTGCGTTGTTGTAACGTAATAATTCCATTATAACTAGGAAATAAGCGTCTTGAATTTTAGTAAGTTTCGCCATAGCTTGCCTACCTTGACCTTTATTTCTGATGGGAGAACCTGAATTAAAGCCTGCGATAAACGCTGCTACATTTAATTATATTTTGATGATATTGTAAACATTTTCAATATCTTTAACTTGTTCAGTTGGGAACGCTTGCGCTAACGGGAATAAACTAACGTCGCGGTCTGCGTCGCCTTTGTTAATGAATGCTTGTAAGGTAGCCTTTTGGAAAGCCTTATCTTCTAATACCATTCATATGCCTCCTTATAGTTAAAATGATTAATAGATACGATTAAATATCTTAAGAAATACGGCCTTTTGTAGCCTCTTTAAATGCGTCTGTAGCACCGTGGATACGTTCGGGTCTTACTGACGCTTTACGTACTGCTGGCACTTCTTTGTTTTTGTTAGGGTACACAACAACCTCATTTGTTGTTAATACACCTGCAACGATGTTTGAAGTGCTATCAGTAACCAACTCATATAAACCAGTATCTTCATTACATGAAATAGCTGTACCTGCTTTAACTGTTGTTGGCTCTGTGAATTTAGACGCATCTAACACTGGATTACCTACAGTGTATTCTAAGTATTTAGCGTCGCGTATAAACTCTGGATTGAAACCAAAACCATTAATTACTTTCGGTTTTAAACTCATAGGGTTTAACCTCCTTATTTTTTGTTCGCTCCAAATAATTCATCGTAATACTTTTCGCCTAATGCGTTAGCTTCAGCCTCTGAGCCGCTGTTACCTTTGCCTTTACCTACGCTATAGTTCATATTACTGTTTGAATTGCTTTGACTATCGGCATTTTTTGAGCCGCCTTTATCATCGTTATCATATACGAATAGATAACTTTCATTTCTTTAAGGTCGTCCAATTGCTCTTTTAAGCCACGTAAACCTTTTTCACTATCAAACGAAATGTTGTCGCGATTGACTAACGCCATGACTGATGTTGTATTTTTAGCGCCTGCACTGTTTAGTTCTTTGTCAATTTCATATTGCAATTTAACCTCGTTCATCTCATTGATGTGTTGTTGGTCTTTTTCTTTATTGACTTGCTTGAGTGCATTTATTTGCTCCTCTAAGTTTTCGCCTTTATTGATCTTTTCTTTCAAGTTATCTAACTCATCGTTTTGTTCGTTGATACGTTTACGATAAGATTCAACTTCTTTCTTATTTTCTTCGGCTTTTCGTTTTTCTTCATCAACGCTATCTTTAAGACTTTGAATATTCTTACCGTATAACGTCATCACGTCGTTGATTTTTTCGTCATCTATACCGATATTTTTGAGTTCTTCTCTACTAAATGCCATAAAATTCGTTCCTTACGTTTTGATAACGGTGTTCGACACCGATAAGATTATCCGTTAACGCCGGACTTACGTCATCGCCTTTTAACGTCTTGCGAAGAGGACACAACAAAAAAGACTAGCCCACCTTTATCGTGGACTAGCCTGTAAACATATAAAATATATATGAGTGTAATACAATCTAATAAAGCAAACTAAATAATGTTATACATAATAACGCTATTTTTATTTAGCGCTATTGCGATATGAGTATATTATAAAAAAATGTGTTACTAATTACAATTATAGTCACGTATACCGTTATATAAAAGTAAAATAAAACACGATAACCACACTTAGTATGCATGGCTATCGCATTTCACAAGAATTATAAGTGATTTAATATAATTTAAAAAATGTCATTTATAATATATCCATATTCCTACTTTATATATGACAAAAAGCAATATCAAAGTAAGAATTACTGTTACTACCATACTTAAAATTACATTATCTTTGATTTTCCTGCCAATATATGACGCTACAATAACTGCAATGAAAGTAGCGATACCAATAATGATAGATTCTGGTGTCAAATGCATACTATACACCCCTGTTATTTCAGAACGTAATTAAAAATTACTGATTTCCCCAACTAGTGATATAAGGTGTAGCGTCGCCTTTAGGACTTGTTTTAACAACTCCATGACCTACTACACCGTTTTTAATTGAGCCTGAACCGTATACGTTCGCTAATGAAGTTGCTATAGATGCTCCGTATCCCCAGAATGGCCCAAGTAAAGCGAATAAGCCACCTGCTGCCGCAGTGCCAGTTGTAGCTATAGCTTTCGCTGTTGTTTTACTTAATTTAATAGTGAAATGTTTCCCATCTTTACTCATTTTGAAAGAATTTACGCCCTGTTTGAATGGCATAGGGTTATGTCTAAGTTCTTTGTTCATTTTTTCTTTTTGTTGAGGTGTAGCATGTTTTTGCATATTTGCTATTGTATCGCCCTCGTATTGAGTATATGTTGTAGTACCATCAGCGTTTTTGTGTTTATGCCATCCTCTTTCAGTCATCTGTTTGTCGATTTCTTTTTTACTGTAGTTATTGATTGATTTAGTTTGAGTAGTATTCGCTTTTTCACTGGTACTAGCTACTTGTTAATTGTTCGCTTTCTCCACCTCTTACGCTGAAACATAAGTATTACCTAAAGTCGCAATTGCAATTGAGCCAGTTAACGTTGAAACTAATAACTTTTTCAATTTAATCTCTCCTTATAGAAAATAATTATGTTGCAATTATAAATTAACATATTTAAACTTTAATAAAATATTAGTTCTTAAGTGTTTAATATCTCGCCTAAGTGTCCTAATACAACAGTTAATATGTTGCTCAAGAGAGGCACACAGCGCGCCGGATTGCCTAAAATACTTGTGGCCCATAGACACTCACATGCGTCTTTATTGATTAATGCGGGTGTCTCACTATACGTTGTGTCTCGTCATTTAGGTCACTGCGATATACAAACAACCGTGAACACATACGGCCACTTATATCCGAACACTGAAAATGAAATAGCTGGAATACTTAATGAGCGATACAAAGAAAGCAATTAAAAACTAAATATTTTGTTACCATAGTGTTACCAGTAAACAAAAACGGGCGTTACAGTGAAAATCTAAAATCACTGTAACGCCCGTCATTATAGGCTTTATTTGCCTTTCATGTTTTGGTCCATATTTTTGTTCATCATTGTCATCATTTGATTGATTTTCTTTTGAGATGGTTTTTGACCCATTTGCATCATCATCATACGTAGCATTTCTTCATTGATAGGTGGGTTTTTTTTGAGGTAATCCATCATATATTTTCTTGCTAAAAAGAAACCACCGATTAATCCTACGATAAGTGCTAAAATGATTAAAATAATTGCTAACCAAGTTGCCATTGTTTCACCCACTTTCTTTATCCTACTGAATTTTACTAAATTCACTTTGTTATTTCAAGAGGCACTTTAAAGTGATAACTAATACCTACCATTAGCAATGATAACAAATATTTGTTTTTCTTAACAAATTGACTATTAAACTTATATAAAATAAAAGGCTACTAGCTAATAAACTTGAGCTAGTAACCCTTCTCTAATTATTAATAATTTAAGATATTAGAATGTGCGAATTTGATTTAATATATTTTCTTTAGTAAATCCATATTTTTCAACTACTAAATCACCAGGTGCGCTTGCGCCAAAGCCATCAATACCAATAACTTTGCCTTCTGTTCCAACATATTTATGCCAACCTAATGGAGATGCCATTTCAATTGCTACACGCTTAGTAATTGAGGACGGTAATACTGATTCTTTATAATCATCTGATTGTTTATCAAATGCAAACCAGTTTGGCATTGATACAACTCTAACACCTTTACCTTGTTTGTCTAAATCTTTGGCAGCTTCTACTGCTAAACTAACTTCTGAGCCAGATGCTAATAATAAGTATTCTGGATCCTTTTCTGATTCAAATACTACGTAAGCTCCTTTACGAACTCCCGCTTCTACCTTTTCTTCAGCAATATCTAATGTTGGTAAGTTTTGACGTGTTAAAACTAGAGAAGTTGGTGTTTGTTCTGATTCTAATGCTACTTCCCATGCTACACGTGTTTCATTACCATCTGCAGGTCGAATAACATTCATATTCGGAATAGCACGTAAGCCCGCTAATTGTTCTATTGGTTCGTGTGTTGGACCATCTTCACCTACAGCTATTGAATCATGTGTAAAGATAAATGTTGAGTTAAGACCCATGATAGCTGATAAACGTAATGCAGGTTTTAAGTAATCACTAAATACGAAGAATGTCGCTGCATAAGGATGTAATCCACCATGAGCAGCCATTCCGTTCACTGCTGCACCCATCGCAAATTCACGTACACCAAACCATACATTTTTACCTTCTGGTGTTTCTTTATCATAATCTTTAGCTTCTTTGACATTAGATTTATTAGACCCTGCTAAATCAGCAGAACCCCCAAAGAATGATGGTACTGTTTGACTAAGTTTTTGAATAATTTCTCCAGAATCTGCTCTAGATGCTCCTTTATGATCTAAATCATATTTAGGTAACTCTTTTTCATAGTTTTGAGGTAATTTACCACTAATTGCTAACTTAAATTCTTCTGCTAATTCAGGATATTCTTTGCTATAATCTTCTAATTTAGCTTTCCAAGCATCTTCATTTTCGTTAGCACGTTTTAACATAGAAGTTTGGAAGATTTCATAAACCTCTTCAGGTACATTGAATCGTTGTTCAGGATCAAGTCCATAAGCTTCAAAAGTAAGTTTTCTTTCATCTTCACCTAGCGGAGCGCCATGTACTCCATTTGAACCAGCTTTATTTGGAGAGCCAAAACCGATAACAGTTTTAACTTCAATAATAGTTGGGCCTTGTTGTGATTTAGCTTTATTAATAGCATTATCAATTTCTTCTAAATCATTGCCATCTTTAACTAAAATATAATTCCAACCATATGCTTCAAATCTAGATTGTGTATTTTCTGAGAATGATTTATTTAAATCACCGTCAAGTGAAATATCATTAGAGTCGTATAAAACGATTAACTTATCTAATTGATTATGGCCCGCAAATGAAGCAGCTTCATGTGAAATACCTTCCATTAAATCTCCATCTGAAGCTAAAACGTATGTGTAATGATCAACCATATTAAAATTATCTTTATTAAATTTACCAGCTAAGTGATCTTCAGCAAGTGCCATTCCCACTGACATTGCGAATCCTTGACCTAGTGGCCCAGTTGTTACTTCTACTCCATCTGTATGTCTAAACTCTGGATGACCTGGAGTTTTAGAACCCCACTGTCTAAATTGTTTTAGTTCTTCTAATTCTAAACTACCTGATACATGTAATAAACTATATAGTAAAGCAGAGCCATGTCCTGCTGAAAGAATGAATCTATCTCTATTAAAATAATCTTTAGATTGGGGGTTAAAATTAAGATGACGTGTCCATAATGTATACGCCATAGGGGCAGCTCCCATTGGTAAACCAGGGTGTCCAGAATTTGCTTTTTCGATAGCATCAATACTTAGTGCACGTATTGTATCGATAGCCAATTGGTCTTTTTCGTTAAACATCGTTGTGTCTTCCCTTCTTAAATAATATCTAAATATAATTATAACTTATTTTAAATTAAAATGATAAAGAAAAATCTGATAAATCAGCTCATACAAATTGTTCAAGAACTACCTTGAACAACCTTCTTCCATTATTTATTGTTTTTCTCAGATTGAATTTTTTTAAGCTTTTCAGGTGTAACATCATTTCCTTCAGGATCTATTACTTTAGTATTTTCAAGCTGTTGCTTGAACCCTTTTCTAAATGAATCTAAATATTGCTTTCTTAATTTAGATTGTTCCTTAGCTTCCTCTTCTGTTAAACCTTTTTCTTTTTTCTTTTTAGCTAGCTCATTGATTCTATCTATATTTAAATCTTCCTTAGACATTATCGTCACGCTCCTTGTTAAATTTTTAAAAAAATGTGTAAGACTCTTAAAATATATATGATTTCCTACTTTAAATTCTTGTGTAGAATATATCAAAAAAATGAACGTAACCAAATAGTTACGCTCATTAACAATACTTACTCATCATATTTTTAATAAATTACTAATTAACTAAAGCGAACACTGAAGTGTCATTTTGTTCGCTATTTTGTTTGTCTTCAACTTTATAGTTTGATTTATTATTATCCTGTTGATGAATTTCATGATCTGTCATTTCGTACGTTTGTTCTGAATGCGCACTTTGATTTACACTTAAAAAGAATGTTAGGAAAACCATGCAAGAGATGAGTACTACAGCTATATATATTAAAAACTTTTGTTTTGTCTTAATTAACATTAATCTCACTCCTAGAACGTTTGTTTGTATATTTAATTTATCAGAACGAATGTTCTGTGTCAACACTAAAACGAACAAACGTTTGTTTTCGAAGATAATTAATGCTATAATGTACTTAAATAAAATTAGGGAGTGCCTATATATGAGAGAATTAACTAAACGTCAAAGTGAGATTTATGATTACATTAAACACATTGTACAAACTAAGGGTTATCCACCTAGTGTTAGAGAAATTGGCGAAGCAGTGGGCTTAGCATCTAGTTCAACCGTACATGGACATTTATCAAGATTAGAAGAAAAAGGTTATATTCGAAGAGACCCTACTAAACCTAGAGCTATTGAAATTGTTAGTGAACAACTAGAGGAAGTTAATGTTGAGGAAACGATTCACGTACCAGTAATAGGTAAAGTTACTGCCGGTGTTCCTATTACAGCTGTTGAGAACATTGAAGAGTATTTCCCACTACCTGAACATTTAACTTCAACACATAATAGTGACATTTTCATATTAAATGTAGTAGGAGAAAGTATGATTGAAGCTGGTATTCTAGACGGTGACAAAGTGATTGTAAGAAGCCAAACGATAGCTGAAAACGGCGACATTATAGTAGCAATGACTGAAGACGAAGAAGCTACTGTTAAACGCTTCTATAAAGAGAAAAACCGTTACCGATTACAACCTGAAAATAGTACTATGGATCCTATTTATTTAGATAATGTTATTGTTGTTGGTAAAGTCATAGGGTTATACAGAGAAATGTAACTATCAATTTCTCTCTATTTAAGCCCTCCTATATCAAGACCTCTATAAAAATCTCATATAAATACTAAAAGACAAGGTAGTTCTTATCGAACTACCTTGTCTTCTGTTTAGAATCTTTGTTTAATACATCTTTTATTTTATCAAGTATATCGGGTTGTTTATCTTTATTCGTTTTCATGCTTATCTACATCCTTACGAATTTATTTTACCCTTATCTACTTAAGATAAACTCTTATTCTGTATAATTCTCAGTCCAAAATGGTTGCTTCTCTTTATTAAAATCTACACCTACGCCTAAATTTCGATAATGCGTATTTAGTATGCTCTTCCTATGACCTAGTGAATTCATTAATCCTTCATGAGCATAAATACTATTGATTTGACCATAAGCAAGATTTTCTCCTGCCGCATTGAAATCAATACGATCTTTTTTCAATCTATCAAAAGGAGAATCCCCTTTATTATCTGTATGATCGAAAAAGTTATTTTCAGACATATTTTTACTATGCTTTCTAGCAGTATTAGAAATTTTACTTGAATAATTTAGTGTATTTAAGCCATGTTGCTTTCTTTCCGAGTTAACTAAATCATAATTTTGTAATTCAAAGCTTTTTTCTAATTCTCTAGATGGCACGCCATATTGTTGACGCAAGCGATTTTCCATATTTTCACTTACTTGTAATAATGCAGTCACTCCATTTTTTTCATGTTTGTCGTAAAAAACTGTTGTATAAATGTGATCTTTATGGAAAACATCATATTCATTATTTTTTACCTCAAAACGATATCGCCCTTTACTAATATATTCTATAGGATTACCTAACCGTTCTCTTACAGTATGTTTAGGAGTAGCGTACTTAATTTTAGATTTTGAAGATATAATATTTTGATTTGAGTACATGGCATTAACGTGGTTTTTAATATAACTAATCATAATAAAGTTATCATAATCTTTATTATAATATGTGTACCACTTAGTTCCATATTCATTAGAAGTCATACGTTTTGGATGACCTAATTTACTTTCAACGGCTTGCTTAGACATATTCATTTGGATATTACTAAGTGCAAATTCTTGTTTTTTAGGAACAGATAATGATTTATCGTTTACATTTGAATCGTGGTTAATCCATGTATCAACTTGTTGTCGAACTTCTTTTTGAAAATCTACTAATGGCTTAGCTTCTTTAATGGGTGTGAAAATAATGATACATAATAAAACTACAAAGAATAATAGAAATCTTTTAATTTTTTACACCTACTATTTAAACTTAGTCTCTATCACCATTGAAAATTGAGTTTCTCACGATAACATAGTCTACAGTTCTTAGTGATTTCAGATCTTTTCCACCGGCATAAGATATTGAACTTTGTAAATCTTGTTGCATTTCAATTAAAGTATCTTTCAGTGAACCTTTATGTTCAACAAACATTTTTTTACCCTCAACATTTTTATGTTCACCTTTTTGAAATTCTGAGGCACTTCCAAAATATTCTTTATATTTTTTACCTTCAAGTTCAACAGTTTCTCCTGGTGACTCTTCATGTGCAGCGAATAACGAACCAATCATTACCATTGATGCACCAAAACGAATTGATTTAGCTATATCACCATGAGTTCTTAAACCACCATCAGCAATAATAGGTTTTCGAGCTGCTTTACTACAAATGTTAAGTGCAGCTAATTGCCAACCTCCAGTACCAAATCCTGTTTTAATTTTAGTTATACATACACGACCTGGACCAATACCAACTTTTGTTGCATCAGCACCAGCATTTTCAAGTTCTCTAACGCCTTCAGGTGTGCCAACATTACCTGCAATAACAAAACTTTTAGGTATGTGGTTTTTAATATGTTTAATCATATTGATGACTGAGTCTGAATGGCCATGCGCAATATCAATTGTGATATATTCTGGAACTAAAGATTTTGAAGCAAGTTCTTCAATGAATTTAAATTCATTTTCTTTTACTCCAACAGAAATAGAAGCGAATAGCCCCTCATCTTGCATCTTTTTAATAAATGGAATTCTAGCTTCTTCATCAAAGCGATGCATAATATAAAAATAATCATTTTGTGCGAACCATTGTGCAAGCTCTTCATTCATTACCGTCTGCATGTTAGCCGGAACTACTGGTAATTTGAATGTGCGTGGTCCAAATTTAATTGAAGTATCACATTCAGAACGGCTGTTAACAATGCATTTATTAGGTATTAATTGTATATCTTCATAGTCAAAAATCTTCATTTTTGTAATTTGCCCCTTACAATTAAAAATTTTAATCGGATAACGCTTTAAAACCGAATAATTATATTAAATTTACACATATTATTCAGTTATTCTTTATCCTTATTAACTGTACATTGTTTTTTTACTAATGTAAATGGACAAAAGACATAAATTCATTTTTACCAACTTGATTTTTTCACACCAGGAATTTGACCTTTATGTGCATGTTCTCGGAAAGCAATTCGAGACATTTCAAATTTACGTAAAACACCTCTTGGACGTCCTGTTACTTTACATCTTCTAGTTAATCTCGTAGGTGAAGAATCTCTAGGGAGTTTTCTAAGCGCTTCATAATCACCTTTTGCTTTTAGTTCTTTACGTAATTCATAATATTTATTTACAAGTTCTTCTCTTTTTTGTTCTTTAACTACTTTAGATTTTTTCGCCATTTAATTTAACCTCTTTTCACAAATCGTAATTATTACGTTTTATAGAATAACATAAATTTTAATTTATACAAGGAAAAATTTTAAAGCTACTAAACCTGATTTATATCTTTTCAATAAAAAAAGTCTCTCCTATTTCATTATAGGAGAGACTATAAATTTCAAATTGTCGTATTTGAAAGATAAGAAATTATTTAGTTTCACGATGTAACGTATATTTGTTTAATCTAGGACAATATTTTTTCATTTCAATACGTTCTGGATTGTTACGTTTATTTTTAGTTGTAATATAGTTACGATCGCCACATTCTGTGCAAGCTAAAGTAATATTTACGCGCACGTTAAACACCCTTTCTAATGTTGTTAGGAATTCTTACGATTTAAAATTTTATCATAATTGATGTCAACATGCAATCTCATCTTTTACAATTATATTATTTAAAGTTTTCGTATGTTTCATCTTCTTCAGTTTCTAAATCAATTTGATTAATATCGATACCTAAAGCTTTTGCTACTCCTTTACCATAATCAGGATCAGCTTTATAACAATGACGAATGTGGCGTACTTTAACGTCTTCAGTCACCCCATCCATTGCATTAGCTGTGTTAGTAAAGATACGTTCTTTAGCATCATCTGATTGTAGTCTGAATAACTTACCAGGTTGTTCGAAGTAGTTATCATCATCTTGACGGAAGTTATATTCATATCCATCACCATCTACAGGGAATGATGGTTTTTTAAACTCAGGTTGTGAATCATATACACCTTGGTTATTTGGATAATAGTGAGGACCGCCACCTTGGTTGTTATCTAAGAAACGCATTTGCCCATCGCGACTAAATGGACATAAGTTTTCAACGCCAACACCTTTAGGTTGATTGACAGGGATTTGCCAATGATTGACACCTAAACGATATCTCTGAGCATCTCCATAAGAGAATAATCTCCCTTGCAGCACTTTATCCGGAGAAAAATCTAACCCTGGTACTATATTAGTTGGTGCAAATGCAGCCTGTTCTACATCTAAGAAATAGTTTTCAGGATTGCGATTTAATTCAAATTCGCCTACTTCAATTAATGGATAATCATCTTTATACCATACTTTAGTTAAATCAAATGGATTATGTGGATGATTTTTTGCTTGTTCTTCTGTCATCACTTGGATATACATTTTCCATTTAGGATAATCCCCTCGTTCGATGGCATTGTATAAATCCCTTTGAGATGAATCTCTATCTCCACCTACGATTTCAGCAGCTTCTTCATCAGTATAATTTTCGATACCTTGTTGCGTTCTAAAATGATATTTCACCCATACACGTTCACCTGCGTCATTGTACATTGAATAAGTATGTGAGCCGAAACCGTGCATATTACGGAAACCTTTAGGCATACCACGATCTGACATTAAAATTGTTACTTGATGTAAAGATTCTGGAATGCCAGTCCAAAAATCCCAGTTGTTTTGAGGGCTTCTCATGTTAGTACGTGGATCTCTTTTAACAGCGCGATTTAAACTAATAAATAATTTAGGATCTCTGAAGAAGAACACTGGTGTATTATTCCCAACTAAATCCCAGTTACCGTCTTCAGTATAAAATTTCAACGCAAATCCACGTATATCTCTTTCTAAGTCAGCCGCACCACGTTCACCTGAAACTGTTGAGAAACGTGCAAACATTTCTGTTTGTTTACCAACTTCAGAGAAAATTTTAGCATTTGTGTATTGAGTAATGTCATTTGTGACAGTAAAAGTACCAAATGCGCCAGAACCTTTAGCGTGCATACGTCGCTCTGGAATTACTTCTCTGTCAAAATGTGACATTTGTTCTAAATAATAAACATCTTGCATTAATAATGGACCTCGTGGCCCTGCTGTCATACTATTTTCTCTATCTGATACTGGTGCACCAAATAGACCAGTTAATCTACCATCTTGTTTAGACATGGCTAGCTCCCCCTCACAAATTCTAATTTGTAATAATTATAATCTAATATATATTTTAAATAAACCCGTTTTAAGTAGTTATTAAACCCAATTCCTAATTAAATTTAAATTTCAGAAAATTTTTAAATATTTCCGCTTTAAAGTGCTAAAAAGTTATTGAATACTATACCTAAAAAGATTAAAATGGTGGATATATTTAAATAGATGGGAGACACCTTATGGAAGATAACAATATGAAACGTGGACTCAAATCGAGACACATATCCATGATTGCAATTGGTGGCGCTATCGGAACAGGTTTATTCGTTGCAACTGCTAGTGTGATTTCGCAAGCAGGTCCCGGTGGCGCTATATTAGCTTATATTCTAATAGGAATTATGCTTTACTTTTTAATGTCATCTATTGGAGAACTAGCAACTTTTTACCCAGTATCAGGATCATTCAGTTCTTATTCAACTCGCTTTGTAGATCCATCTCTAGGTTTCACGATGGGATGGTTATATTGGGGAATGTGGTCACTTGTAACAAGTGTAGACATTATTGTGGCATCGAATGTCCTCCAATTTTGGGATGTATTTAAAGTACTTAGTCCCCTAGCATGGAGTTTAATATTTTTAACTTTTATTTTCTTGATTAATATATTTTCAGTAAAAGCTTTTGGAGAAACTGAATTTTGGTTATCACTCATCAAGGTAATAACAATCATTGTTTTCATCATTGTTGGTATATTAATGATATTTGGTATATTAGGTGGTCATTCTTACGGCTTTGATAATTATACTAAAGGTCAAGCACCATTTGTTGGGGGTATATCAGGATTATTAAGCGTATTACTTGTAGCTGGTTTCTCTGTAGGCGGTACTGAAGTCGTCGCTGTTACTGCAGGTGAATCAAATAATCCTCAAAAATCAATGCCAAAAGCTATAAAACAAGTATTCTGGAGAATTTTATTATTCTATGTGTTATCTATCGCAGTTATAGCTGCAATTATACCTTATACTGATCCATTATTATTAAATGAGCATAAATCGGTCTCACAAAGTCCATTTACTATTGTATTCGATAGAATTGGAATCGCATTTGCTGCATCAGTTATTAATGCAGTTATTTTGACTTCATTATTATCAGCAGCAAATTCAGGTATATATACAACGAGTAGAATGCTATTTTCTCTAAGCGCCGATGGTCAGGCTCCTAAATTTTTCGGCAAATTAAACAAACAAACTAAATTACCTATGCGTGCTTTAGTTACAACCTACATCCTTATTATACTTGTTATAATATATGCAAATTTCAATGCAAATGCTGTGTTTAATCTATTAAACATCATTGGTTCAATGGTTATTGTAGTATGGGGATCTAGTATATGGTCTCAGATTAGATTGCGTAGGGCAATTAAAAGACAAGGTAAAAATCCTGATGAATTACTCCCTTATAAAGCACCATTTTATCCAGTAGGTCCAATAATTGTAATTATTACGTTATTGTTTTTATTATTAGGTAATTCTTACAGTAGTATTATTACCGGAGATTTATTAAGCGTTTTAAGAAACTTTGCACCTATCATTATCCTTTCAATTATTTATTTCGTGCATAAATTAATTAAACGCACTCATTTTGTTAAATTAGAAGAAATGGATTTAACTCCACATAATTATAAAAATTAATTACAAAGACGATGATTCCTAATAAGAATTGTCGTCTTTTTATTTTATTACTTTCATTAATTTACTTTATTCTTTTTTTAAAATAAACTTCTTTTACGACAGCTTTGAATATTTTATGTTGAAAAGTAATCATGTATAATATAAGTAATAAAAAGGTTTAGAGGTGGATAACATGGTTGGACAAACTAACTTATTCGATGATGTTATAAAACAAGATGAACGTTTTGTCATTGTGGTTCAAGCCCTTGAAGAAAAAAATGGCAACTTATTAAAGCACACGCTAAGGGAATACCCTAGTTTAAAACATGATCAAATGAATGATTTATTTACACATCTCAAAGATGTATTTTTAGAAGAACCCTTCGAAGACAATCAATCAGCTTTTACTATTACTGTATATACTAATCTTGATTATGCTGCTGACCAAGTCTATGCACACATAAAAAGATATAAAGGGAAACATGATTGGACACATACTGCTAAATAAAATAAACACTCAAGCTATTGTCAAAATGGAATAACGCAAAAATGGACTGGTATGAATAACTCTTCTTCCCAGTCCATTTAAATATGTTAAAACCTGTATTTTTAGTAATTTTATTTTAAGTTAGATTAATTTCTTCAACATATGAGGAATCCCCTCTGAATTGTTATCTAAGGTAACTACATCAGCGCTTTCTTTAAGTTCTTCACTAGCATTACCCATCGCAACTGAATAACCAGCTACGTCAAACATAGATTGATCGTTTAAACTATCTCCAAACACTACTACTTCTTCTAAATTAATATTTTCTTTCTTACATAATGCTTTGATTGCATTTCCTTTAGAGACATCTTTAGCCATAAATTCTAAGAAGAATGGTTTACTTGTCGTTACATCTATGTCCTCATTGAAGAAACCATTAAGATCTACACGCGCTTCAGTAATATTACCTACATAATCTACACCCATAACTTTAGGTACATCATGATTAATACATGATTTAATATCTTCGACTCTTTTCATTGGTAAACCAGTCAATTCAGATTCAATATTCATATATTCGTGATCACTATCATGAATGATATAACCGTTATCATACGTTAAAACTAGAAATCCTCTTTCTCTACAATAATCTACAATTAAATCAAAATTGTCTTTAGAAACTGGTTTACTTACTTCAACTTCTTCATTGGACATTTTAATTGTTTTGCCACCGTTGTAGCTAATTATAAAACTCTCATTGTGATTTAACTGTAATTCTCTAGCTACGGGTATCATCCCTTCAGTAGGTCTACCAGATGCTAGAACTACGCTATATCCTTTATCTTGAATATCTATCAAATAGGATTTAGTTTCGGCTGACACTTCATTGTCACTGTTCATTAAAGTATCATCCATATCCAAAACTATCATTTTAAATTTACTCATATAGCAAAAGAACTCCTTCCGTGACTTAATCAAAAAATCATTCTTATCTATATTTTACAATAGTTTAGGACTTTAGGTACACAACTTCTTCTATAACGCCCTTCTCATTAATTGTAGCAAGCTCAGAGGTACAATGAGTGATTCGATCTCTTAATGCTCTTACTAATTCGCCACTACGTTCTCTAGGACACAAAGTTAAAATTGTAGGACCTGCACCACTGATGACAGTTGCGTATGCTTGGTGTTCTCGCGATAATTGGCGTACTTCCTCAAACTCTGGAATAAGATGTTGTCTAAACGGTTCATGAAACCCATCTTGTTCCATCATTTTACCAGCTAAGCCGTATTTATGTTGAATTAAGGCACATATCATAGTATTACTAATCGCACTATTTTGTACTGCTTTTTTATGTGAAAAGGTTTCAGGCAAAACATTTCTAGAGTCCTCTGTACGTAATTCATACGGTGGAATCGTTAGAATAATATCAACCTTAGGAACATCTATACGTGCGACATCTGTAACTTTTGTCTCTGGGTTATAATAGCCAGAAATTAATCCCCCATATATAGTTGGAGCAACATTATCAGGGTGACCTTCAATTTCAGTAGCTAATTGCAATAACTCATATTGTGATAATTGAATATTACCAAAATAGTTTGCAATATATAAAGCGCCCACTAGCGCTGAAGCAGAGGAACCTAATCCTCTAGCTAGTGGGATATCACTTCTCATTTCAATTTGTAAACAAGGTAATGTTACTTTATATTTTTCTGCAACTTCTTGTGCAACTTTATATATATAATTACTTTCATCTTTGGGTAACGTTTCTAATTCAGGACTATAATACAAGAATTCCCAAGCATATCCTTTTATTTCTTTAATAGACATGTATAAATATTTATCTAATGCCATTCCTATAGAATCAAAACCTACGCCTAAATTAGCAGTTGAAGCTGGAATCTTAAGTTTTAAAACTTCTTCCATATCAAATTGCCCCTTTAATGTATTTTATGATACTGTCCTTGTCATTAGGTAAAGGTTGAATTGGGTTGTCCAATAAGGAGATTGCTGTATCTGGATCTTTTAAGCCATTACCAGTTAAAACTGCCACTACTTTTTTACCTTTTGGAAGTTTACCTGCTCTATGAAGTTTAATTAAACCTGCGATTGATGCGTTACTTGCTGGTTCACTAAACACACCTTCATTTGTAGTCATTAATTGATAAGCTTCAAGTATTTCATCATCTGTTACGCTATCTATTAATCCGTTAGATTCCTCTAATGCTTTAACTGCTTTCTGCCAACTTGCTGGGTTACCGATACGGATGGCTGTAGCAACTGTTTCTGGATTTTTTATGACTTTATTTTGAACAATTGGCGCTGCACCTGCTGCTTGGAAACCAAACAATTGAGGTAATTGACTACCTTTTTTCTCATTATATTCTTTAAAACCTTTCCAATAAGCAGTAATATTTCCGGCATTACCAACAGGAATTGCCAATACGTCTGGAGCTTGTTCTAATTGTTCAACGATTTCGAATGCCCCAGTTTTCTGTCCTTCAATTCTAAAAGGATTCACTGAGTTCACTAATTCAATATCGCTGTTCTCTTTAGCAATTTCTTTAACAATCTCTAGTGCTTCATCAAAGTTGCCTTCAATTGAGACAATTTCTGCACCATACATTACAGCTTGTGATAATTTTCCGAGTGCAATCTTACCTTCAGGTATAACTACTATTGCTTTTAAACCTGCTCGCGCTGCATAAGCCGCTGCTGAAGCTGATGTATTTCCTGTAGATGCACATATCACTATCTTTTTACCCTGTTCTTTAGCTTTAGTGACCGCCATAACCATGCCACGATCTTTAAATGATCCTGTAGGGTTGGCACCTTCATATTTCACATACAATTCTATATCAAGTTTTTCAGATAACTTTTCACAATAAATAAGTGGCGTACTACCCTCGTTTAGAGTAATTTGTGGTGTCTCTTCATTAACTGGTAAATACTCTTTAAATTCTTGTACTAATCCTTGCCATCTTTTCATATTTATTAAACTCCTTCTACAGGATAAATCTTTTCGACTTCGTATCCTGATTTATTAAGAACATCCTCTGGAGATTGATCCAATCCTATAATTATCACTGCTACTGTATTCTCATCTCTTTCAGCAATTTGAAGTGACTTATGGAATGGCAACAGTGCTTTGATATCATTTTCAATCTTATCAAATGTTAAATGATTATTTTGTAAAACAATGTAGTAATTTAACTTTTCTTGGATTACAACAGGTTCTTCCCCATCCATCATCTCTCTCGTTTCATCAGTTTTTAATTCAAAATGAGGTGGCAACGTGTGAAGGTTCGATTCAAAGAATAAAGCTACATTGAGTAAATCACTTACAACAGCGCTTCCCGTGGCTAAGCTACCAGCGCCTTTACCATAAAACATTGTGTCTCCTACAGCATCACCTATAACATAAATAGCGTTATATTCATTCTCAACAGCTGCAAGTTGATGTGACTTATGAATAAGCGTTGGCTCAACTGAAGCGTGAACATGGCCATTTTCATATGTACCTTTACCAATTAGTTTTATTTTAAAGCCTAATTGATCAGCAGCATTTATATCTGATAATGTTGTTCCACTAATACCCGTTAACTTCACATCATTAAGTTTAATTACTTGGTTAAATGATAGATAAGATGTAATGACAACTTTACGCGCAGCATCGACACCTTCCACATCATCTGTAGGATCCGCTTCGGCGAATCCTAATCTTTGAGCTTCATCAAGAGCATCCTCGAAACTTGTCTGTTCTCGGGTCATTTTTGTAAGAATAAAATTAGAAGTTCCGTTCAAAATACCCATAAATTTTGAAATATTATTAGCGTTTAAACCATTATTAATCGCATTAACAATTGGAATACCGCCCGCAACACTTGCTTCAAACTTTAAGGCTACGCCATTACTCTCTGCTAAATCTTCCAATAATTTTAAATGAACTGCTAATAAATCTTTGTTAGCAGTTATCACATGTTTTTTATTTTTAAGTGCAGTTCTTAACCAATCGACTGTAGGTTCTATACCTCCCATTACCTCAATAACAATATCAATTGATTCATCCCCTAATATCTCATCAATATCTTCAGTTAAATGATATTGGCTAATATTTAATGGACGCTTTTTTGATTTATCACGTACTAAAATATGCTTAATGACAATATCTTTATTGATGGTATCTTTAATTTGTTGCCTATTCTCCTCAATAATTTTGACAACACCTGATCCAACAGTTCCTAGACCAAGTAATGCAATATTCAATTCTTTCATGTATCATACCTCCTATTGTGCTTTTGAGAAAAACAATTGTACATTTGAAAAATACTAAATAATGGTTTAGTATAAAATTATTCTTAATTTTTGTAAAGTTCTTAATATTGAAAATATAAATCTATAGTACCATGCTTAATCAGAAAACTGAATAGAATTTTCTGATTTTTTAGAAAGGTTGATAACTCATGAAAGTTGCTAAATTCGGAGGTAGTTCTGTCTCCAATGCTAAACAAATTAAAAAGGTATTAGATATTGTAAATGGAGACCCTGAGCGCAAGATAATTATTGTTTCTGCCCCAGGTAAAAGGAGTAATAATGATACCAAAACAACTGATTTACTCATTCGTTTATATGAAAAAGTACTCAATGGTTTAGATTATCAAAATAAGAAAAAAGAAATTATTCAACGCTATGCTGACATTGTAAAAGAGTTAGATATGGATGATGAAATATTAACTACCATTGATGAAACGTTAGAACTTTACATTAACCAACTTTATGATAAACCTTCACGTTTATACGACGCTTTATTATCATGTGGAGAAGATTTCAATGCGCAATTGATTGCAAGCTACAATAATAGTCAAGGTATCCCTACACGGTATGTTTCTCCTAAAGAAGCCGGACTCACTGTGACGGATTTGCCACAACAAGCTCAAATTATAGATTCTTCATATGAAAAGATTTATAAATTACGTAATTATAAAGAAAAGCTTATTATCCCTGGTTTCTTTGGAATTTCTAAACAAAATTATATTGTAACCTTCCCCCGAGGCGGTTCAGATATTACCGGTGCTATAATTGCTAGAGGTGTAAGAGCATCTCTTTATGAAAACTTCACTGATGTGTCAGGTATTTTCAAAGCAAATCCAACAATTATAGATAAGCCGGAGTTAATTGAAGAGATTACTTATAGAGAAATGCGAGAACTTTCATATGCAGGGTTTGGAGTTTTTCACGATGAAGCGCTACAACCTTTATATAAGGATCGGATACCTGTTGTAATAAAAAATACGAATCGCCCAAATGATAAAGGTACCTATATTCGGCATGACAGAGAAGTAAATTCGGACAATGTAATTAGTGGTATAAGTTGCGACAAAGGCTTTACAGTTATCAATATTAAGAAATATTTGATGAATAGACAGGTAGGATTTACACGAAAGATTCTAGCCGTATTAGAGGAGTTTAATATCTCATTTGATCATATGCCATCTGGTATTGATAATATCAGTATTATAATGCGTACGAATCAAATCAAAGGTAAAGAAAGTCAAGTTTTAAATGAAATCAGAAAACGGTGTGAAGTAGATGAACTTAGCGTTGACCACGACCTAGCAATTTTAATGATCGTTGGAGAAGGAATGAATCAAGTAGTTGGTACAGCGAGTAAAATCACTCATGCACTTTCAGAATCTAATATTAACTTAAAAATGATTAACCAAGGGGCTTCTGAAATATCAATGATGTTCGGTATACGAGTTGAAGATGCAGAAAAAGCTGTCCTATCAACTTATGAATTTTGTTACCATGGTATTTGTTTAAAAAATTTATGTTCATAAAAGATAAAAAGATTTCTACAATACATATACTACTTTAGTCTATATCAAGTGTATGTCGTAGAAATCTTTTTATGATATTTTTCTATTATTTATTACCGCTTCTTCAATACGTTTTTTCCCTACTACTAATTTTAAAATATAAAATTGATAATAACTTAGTGAATCAATCACAGCCTTATAATTTGAAAATTGATGATAATTTTGATTATCCATTAAATCATACATTAAAACTATTTCAGGTTTTATATAATCTACATTCCAGTTTAATGAGTGAAAATAAATATTATTTTTTGGTAAACGGATTTTATTATCTAATCTGAATATCCACTGATCATTTACTACATCATAAACGAAAATATTGAGAACCATATTTCCATCTTTGAATACTTCTACATGGGCAACTTCAGATAATGAAAGTTTTTTATTCTTCGAAACCCCATTTGCCTTACCATAATATTCTATAGTGAAATACTTAGGTATAACTTTGACGATTTCAATTAATTTTTTGCGTTCAACGCAAATATCCACTTTATTAGGTAACTTAAACTCATCATTCAAAAACAACTGCATCGCAACTTCACCATGAAATTTAAAAATATGAGTAGATGTATCCATTAATATCTTAACTATTTGGTCGACTGGTTTTTGTGCTTCAAGTTTCATTCGTACACCTCCTTAAGCAAGCGCTTTCATAAATTTAATTATACATTCGAAATATACAATTATCAAACGCAGAATTGTGAACATTTAGTAAATTAAAATTAATATATTTATAAAGTATAGCCTTTTCATATATACATAAAAACAAAAAGAGTTATATTACGTTCTTTTAGATATTGAGTAAAGATTTCGATTTCTTAAAATTTTGTAAACATTAAATATAGCGCAAGAAAGTTTAATCATTATTAGTACTCATAATGATTGAACTCAAATTTTAAGACGTATATAATTTGTTTTGAAATTAGAATTTAAAATCTTAAGATTTGGGTGAATATTTATGTCTGTAACGGTCATTTTATCTGTAATTATTATTATTTTGATTATAGCTATTGTCTTAAATCAAAGATATATGAAAGATAGAGTTGAGACTGAAGAATACGCTAGAAATCAATTAATTGCTAAAAATTCAACTTTAAGCGAAGAAAATTTAGCTTTAAAGAATCAAATGTTAAGTTCTAATAACGATGTAGGACACCATGCTTTTAAAAATGCTAAGCGTGAGTTACAAAAGATTTTGGATCGCTTTAAAAACAACGGTCGATTAAAAACATATTCAATTGTTTCTACAAATAATTTAGCTGTGAAACACCCATTATTTGAATATGCAAGATCATTTGATTTTATTATTGTCACTGATGTAGGACTCATCAATGTCGACGTAAAAAATTGGAATCAAAAAACTTTCTACCATTTCGACGTTCCAGATAAACATTTTGAAGAAAAGAATCAACCCTATGATACTGATCAAATAGTAGGTCATTATGTAAGTAGTAGATATCATAGCCAATTCAATACGACACTTACAGGTGTCTATACATTTACAGAAATCTTACAAGATAATCGTGTGATATACGAGTTTTATGATCAAGATCCATACCAACAAGCTGCAAACAATGCTAAAGCACTTAAAGATCAAATTGAATCAGATTATCGATTTAAGATACAAAGTATCGGCGTTGTTTATTTCAGTGATGGTAGCGTAAATATTATTGAAGGTTCAGATGAAAGTGATAAATATGTGGATACAGTATCTACTCAATCTTCTCTTGAAAAGGTCATAGAAGATGCTATACAACTTTCTAAGCACCCTCTCAATGATGAACAAGTCCAAGAAATATCTGAGAGTTTTAAATAACATTTCATAGATTAAAAAGGCCAAGAAGATTGCTAATAAATCCTCTTGGCCTTTAAATATATTAACTCCATAAGTTCACTTTATTTTGTTTCGCCTCTTCTTGTGCTTTTTTAAGAATTTGTCTGTACTTACCATTTGGAGAATAGTATTTCTCTCTAGCTAACCCCTTCTCAACTAGCTCTCTATTAAACATCTTATTTTTACTTAGCCAAACGTAAGCTAAAGTTCGACCATATCTATCATTTTTTTCTTTATCATACTCTAAATAAACATATTTATGTGTTAACTCTTTCTTACTATAATTTGATGCTTCTTTACCATAGGGTTGAACAGGAGTATTAGGTTTAACCGTTTCAGGCGTGTCCATACCAATCATTCTAACTTTAATGCGCTCACCATCTTTCTTAGCAAGAAAAGTATCTCCATCCACTACACGCTCAACGTAGACTTTGTCCTTCCCTTTCAAATCTGCGCTTTGATTTTCTTCCGTTGATTGATGAGCACCGAATGGCCCATCATGGTTAATAAATTGAAATAGTATTACTATTATTGCGATTAATGCAACAACAATTAGCGATAATCCTTTTTTTGATTTCATAGATGTCACCTTACTTCACGTTATATTCTGATTTATGTTAAATAAAAATCACTTTGTAGTCAATATTAAATTTAAACTGATAAATCAAAAGCTTCTTCTAATAGTTATTTTTTCAAAATGTAAGCTCATGCTATAATATGTAATGTTAGGAGTGAAATAGATGGATTCATCTAATGAAAGTAAAATATCTTTAATCGCAATTATTGTAGCAATAATCATAGGCGTAGTATTACAAATAGTATTTAAATTACCTATTATAGTAAGTGTTGTAGTAGCCTTATTATTAGGCATTTTAGTTGGTTTCATTGTATACATTATTCAATCAACACTAAATAAAAGGAAAAAGTGAAGGTAAAATGGTCTAAGGAAAATTTAAACTTCAAGGGGAAAATTCAAATGGCTTCTCTTAAGTTAGACTATCCTAAGGAAGAGAAGTCGTTATAAATTAAAAAATTCAATTAATGATAATAGAATTTTTACGAACCATACGCAAAGCGTATGGTTTTTTATATTAATAAGGCTTTTGCAAAAATATATTTAGCTAAAACCAAATTTAAAATATTTTACAAATTAGGAGTAATAATTATCTAAAGTGGTATAGTTACAGAAATAATATAATATCTATTTTTACAACTAAACTATTCAGCTTTATTTTATAGAAGAATAATTTTTATAAATGTATCTCCGACATAAAAGTTGTAAGTAGATAAAGTCTAAATTTATTTACAATTTTATTAAGACTAACATATTTACAAAACTTATGATTGGAGGTACGAAACGATGGAAATTTTAGATTGTATCATCGACACAAACTCTGTGACGCATAAAGTAAAAACAGCTAAAGGAAAAATATTTCAACACACCTTGAGTATTGAAACACCCACACACAAAGTTGTAGAAATTTTATCACTATTATCTAATTATGTAGATAAAACTGACCGCCCGAAATTAATAATTAAAAAGTAATATATTCTATCAAAGTTTATATCCATCCTTTAGCAATCGCTTTTTTCCATGCATCAAAGCGATTTTCAGAGCACATTTTATCAATAATCGTACTTGTATAATTCCTAACAGTACCATTAGACAAGTACAATTTTTCAGCAATTTCTTTACTACTTAAACCGTTGCCTATTTCTTTTAATACAACTTGTTCCTTATGCGTTAATGGATTTGACTCACTAAATAAAGTAGTCATCAATGAGGTACTATATTCTTTTTCACCATTCATAACTTTATAAATTGTATTGACTAAATCTTCTACAGAACGTTCTTTCAACACATAGGCATCTACATCGTTAGCTACAGCTTTCTCAAAGTAACCAGGTCGCTTAAATGTTGTCACTATAATTACACGAGTATTTATCCCTTTAGCTCGAATTTGAGCTAAAATTTCTAACCCAGTCATACCAGGAATCTCTATATCTAAGATGGCTACATCGGGTTCTTTATTTTCAATTAATTGAAGTGCTTCTTCACCATTCTCGACATCATTTAAAACTTTCATATCCTCATGCATTTCAATAAGTTGTACCATGGCTTGTCTTAACATTAATTGATCTTCAGCTATTATTAGTGATATCACATTAATTCACTCCTAGGAATTCTGACTATTATTGTAGTGCCTTCATTTGATTGAACTTCAACTTCTCCATTTAAATATGCAGTACGTTCTCTAATACTTTTCAGCGAACTCGCGACTTCGCCATCGATACCTACCCCGTTATCACTCACAATCAATGTGATTTCGTGTTGCTTTTCTTTAATTTTCCCTACAACTTCTGTGGCATGTGCATGTTTAATTACATTATTAATCGCTTCTCTTAATATCATCGATAGTATGGATTGCTTGGCCGGGTTTAATGACCTCGCAGCACTTTTATTTTTGAAAATAAAATTCAAATTTGCATCATGAAGAATAGATTCTACTGATAAAACTTCCTCTTCAAATGATTGGACTTTCAAGTCATCTATAATAGTGCGTACTTTATTAAGTGTCTCTCTAGATAACTCATTAATTGCTCGCATTTCATTTCTAGCCGCCTCTTTGTCGGTATCAAGGAGTTTAGTGGCAAGTTCAGATTTTAACGTTAAACTTGCAAACACATGACCCAAAGTATCATGAAGATCTTGACCAATACGATTTCGTTCTTGTTCTGCTATAAGTACGTTAATATATTTATTCTTCTCTTCGAGTTCTTTACGCACCCTACGATCTTTACGCACTTGAAAATTACCAAACGCAATCATCAAGATGACGATGTAGTAAATTATCATCGTATACACATAATCATGATGCGTAATATAGGTTAAAAAGGCACATATAATCATTGTAGTAATAAAACTTATAAATTCTTTTGATTTCACTCCCACATCGAAAATGAAGGGTAAAGCAAATGCACTATAAAAAAAGAACATACTCAATAATGGTTCATAAGCATAAACAAAATACATGATGCAGAGATAATGGATAAGCAAAAAGATATATAAGTGATTTTTATTTATCTTAGTGTGAAAGAGGACAAGGATTAGATACGAGATAGTAAAGATAGATAAAATAATACTATACACCAAAATATTATATTGATGTTCACTATAAAATAATCCAAATATCGGAAATATTAAATATATAAGTGAAGAAATTTCACCCATCCTTACTCCAAAACCACGCTTTGATCTCATTTAAGACACATCTTTCTTTTTATTAATCAGTAAAGCAATACTTAGGAAAATTATACTATACACAAGTAAAAAGCCAAGTGACTCATAATTTATACCTTTATCTTTACCTAAATCTAACGACATTTGCTTTAAGTGATAAGTAGGCATTTTTTTAGAAATGGTCTGTAACCAATCTGGAAAAGTATTAATCGGAAACCATAAACCACCTACTATAGCCATAGCCATATTAAGTAAATTTGCTACACTACTCGCCTTTTGACTATCACTAAATTGTGCAATAATCAGTCCTAAAGTTAAGAATAAACTTGCTCCCACCCATAAAGTAACTCCAGATAGTAACCAATCTGATAAATTCATACTTACATCTTTATAAAAGTGTGCCACTGTGAAAATAACTATAATCGCTCCTAAAAATTGGCACATGGTTTTTAAGACTTTTACTAAATAATATTGTGATGGCTTTAAAGGAGTAGACATCAAATGTTTATACCAACCATTGTTTCTCTCCTCAATCATGTCTAGAGGAAATGACAACATACAAAAATTTAATAAACTAAATACAGTCATACTGTACATATACTCCTTATAAAACGGTTCTTTAGCTTCTTCAGGTAAATCCAACAACGAAGTAAATAAAAGATAGAATGCTAATGGTAGAAATATAGACATGAATAAATATAGCTTCTTTCTAAACATCACTTTAAATTCAGTTTTAAAAAATGTGGCTACCATTATAAAGTCACTCCTTCTTGATCACTATTATTCGAAAACATAATATCTAATAATGAAGTTTTATGAATTTCAATTTGGTTTAAATCAATGTGATTATCAATTAACTTTTGTATAACTGTATCAACGTGATTCGTTCTCACTTCATAATTATTTTTATACTTTGCAATTTCAAACTCATTCTCTAACTCTTCAACCATATCTTTACAAATTGGTGGTAAAACTACTGTGGAATAAGTCTGTTGATTTTTAATCTGTTCAGGAGAATCACTTAATTGAATTCGACCTTCATCTAGTAAGACGACATGATCAGCCATTCGCTCAACCTCCTCAATGTAATGAGAAGTATAAAGAATCGTGACATTCTTTGATTTGAGATCCTCAATCATTCTCCAGAAATGTTCTCTTGTTTCAATATCCATAGCAGTTGTAGGCTCGTCTAGTATTAAAAATTCAGGTCGACCAACGAGTGTTAATGCAAAATCAAGAATACGTTTTTGTCCTCCAGATAACTGATTTGCCATCTGATTCATTTGGGTTTCACTAAATTGAGTAATATCTAAAAAACGTGATGTTGATATCGAATTTGCGTAAAAAGACTGATGAAGTTTAAATAATTCTTTTACTTTGAAAAATTTAGGAAAATTAGTTTTTTGAAATAAGATTGCCATTTTATGATGATTGATCATTCTAGACTTATCGATAATCTCCCCCTTATCACCTTGCATATTACCAATTAATATATCTATAAGCGTTGACTTTCCTGCACCATTTTTACCAATCAAAGCTGTACAAGAATGTTCCTTAATTTCTAAATTAATATCATTGAGTACACTAGTCTTCTTGAAGGACTTAGATAAATTGTTAATCTTTATCATAATAATCACGCCTTTTCTTTAGGATATATACAATTTATCAATTACTAGGTACATAATTTAGTTCATTTTGTCATTATTAGTACGTGACATTTGTCATTTATTTTTTTAGTTTACATAATAAAGTTATTACCAACTAAAAATCCTCGCTCTTTCGAACGAGGATTCTACTTAATTATTAGTTTATAAAATTGGTGAAATTAACTTAGCTAAATCTTCTTTAAACTTAATTGAAAGTGGACGTTGCTCATATTTTTCTTTGGTAAGAAGTTTTGATTTCTTCACGTCTTCTTCAAAAGCATGACGCAATTGTTGTGCAATTTCTTTATCGTACACAAAGGCATTAATTTCAAAGTTTAACTCGAAACTTCTAAAGTCCATGTTCGCACTACCTACAGATGAAACTTCATCATCGATCATCAATATTTTAGAATGTATAAATCCATTCTGATAAGTATAAATTTTCACACCACTATCTAACAAATCAGCTGCATTTGAAAATGTAGCCCAATATACAAATGGATGATCAGGTTTACATGGAATCATCAAATTGACGTCTACCCCACTATTTGCAGCCATTTTCAGCGCGTTAATATAAGATTGATCTGGTATAAAGTAAGGGCTTTGAAGATAAATTGATTTTCTTGCACTCATTATCATTTTTGTATAACCATATTCAATTTGGTGAAGATCGAACGCTGGTCCACTCGATGCAATTTGTAATGCTTTATCTCCTTTTTCCCCAATCTTTTTAGGGAAATATTTTTGGTCATATTCGAACTGTGGTCGATGTGCTTGTGAGTTCCAATCCAGAATAAATCTTAGTTGCAATGCGTCAATACTATCACCTTGAACACGAAGGTGTGTATCTCTCCAATAACCTAATTTACCTAGACCTAAATAGTCGTCACCTATATTAAAACCACCGACATAGCCAACTTGACCATCTATGATAATAATTTTTCTGTGATTTCGGTTATTCATTCTAAAGTTGATGATAGGTAATTTAGAAGCAAAAAAGGCTTCAACCTCTCCACCTAGAGACTTAAATTTTTTAAATTTAGCCATATTCACTTTTTTCGAACCTACATCATCATATAATAATTTGACTTCTAAGCCTTCTTTGAGTTTAGTTTCTAACGCATCGATAATACGATTTCCAAGGCCATCAAGTTCAAATGTATAATACTCCAGATGAATATAATCTTTAGCGTTATAGATATCCTCTATAACTTTATCAAATAGTTGATGACCGTCCGTAAATAATTCAATTTTATTATTCTCTGTTAAAAAAGCATCTTGTTTCATCAATAACATTCGGATTAAATCATGATGTTTTGTAACTTGGTCGTTTGGAGAATTAAAATTTAATTTTTCAAAGCTTTTTGCTTGTGCTTTAACTAAATCTTGGAAAGCATCCAACTCTTTTCCGTTATTTTTCTCTAGCTTTTTCTTAGAAACAGTTCGACCTAGGAATAAGTAAAGAATGAATCCTACTATTGGTAATAAGAAAAGTACAAATAGCCATGCCCATGTGGAACTTGCACTTCGTCGGTCCTTTTCCAAGAAAATGATAATAAAAGCAAGTATCAAATTAATGATAAATCCTAGGACTAATAAAATCGCTAAAATAGTACCAAAATATCCTAAATTCATGAATGTTAACTCCTATATGTATTTCCACCTGAATCATATCAAGTGGATATTTCTCTTATATTATTCTTTAGTAACTAAAGTTACTATTGCGTTATAATCTTCTTCTATATTTGGAAACTTTCGCTCCTCAATTTGTTTAATAGTGATATTTAATAAGCTATATGCACTACCTTCATCTGACTTAAGAAAATCATTAACGCTTTTTTCCAATCTTTCAATAGAATCTTCTGTAAATGTTTTGAATTTAATTTGTTGCATAAGGTACATTCCCCTTTCTTTATGTTGATTAAATGATAGAACTTTTCATATAAAAATTCAATTATTACAGAAACAATTTGTTTAATTGCCAATTATTTAAATAGGTTGTTCGGAATATATTTTAATTTTAGTTATCATGATGTATAATAACAACATTCGATTGAATATTCAGAATTATCTATCTTTTGATATTTTTATTAGTTAATCATTTCTTGTTTACTACCCCTAAAAATGAGAATTTATTTTTCTAATAAAAGTGAATCATCAAGATGTATTGAATAATATTGAAGATTGGATTTAACTTAGGAGGGAAAGTTAATGATTTCATTTGAAAATGATTACTTAGAAGGTGCACATGAGAAAGTACTCAAACGACTTATTGATACAAACATGGTTCAAGCTGCTGGATACGGCTTTGATGACTTCTCAGCACAAGCAGCTGATAAAATTAGAGAAACTATCAAGTGTCCTGAGGCAACTGTAAGATTTTTAGTTGGTGGAACTCAAACAAACCAAGTAGTTATCAATTCTATGTTGAAAAGTTACGAAGGTGTTATATCAGCAGATACGGGACATGTGGCGGTTCATGAAGGTGGCGCGATTGAATTTAGTGGCCATAAAGTTTTAGCCATCCCATCAGAAGAAGGGAAAATATCCGCTAAAGGTGTTGAAGCTTACTTAGAAACTTTTTATAGTGACTTCAAAAAAGAACATATGGTATTTCCGGGGATGGTTTATATTTCTCATCCTACAGAATATGGCACACTATATACAAAAGAGGAATTAGATAGTTTAGCCAAAGTTTGTCGTCAACATGAGATACCATTATTTATGGATGGTGCTAGACTCGGTTACGGGTTGATGAGTGAAAATACCGACGTCACTATTGAAGATGTAGCTAAATATTGTGACATCTTTTATATTGGTGGTACTAAAATAGGTGCACTATGTGGTGAGGCAATTGTATTCACTAAGAATAATGAGCCAAAAAATTTTACAACCATTATTAAACACCATGGCGCTTTACTAGCTAAAGGTCGATTAACTGGTATCCAATTCTTAGAGTTATTTACAGATGATTTATATTTTAAAATTAGTAAACATGCGATTGATATGGCTAAGAAAGTCAAAAACGGATTTTTAGAAAAAGGATATCAAGTCTATTTTGATTCACCCACGAACCAACTATTCTTTGTACTCAGTAACGATAAAATAAAAGAATTAGAGAAGAAAGTTAAATTCGCAGTGTGGGAAAAATATGATGATAATCACCGTGTTGTAAGATTTGCGACTAGTTGGGCAACTACTGAAGAAAATGTAGAACAGTTGTTGAAGTTAATTTAATATACTGCTATTTAAATTTGAAGAGATTTCGTCTATTCTTAATTTACTTTGAAAATAAAAGGTTAATGATTGATTATTGTGAGAATGCGACGAGATCTTTTTATTATGGTTAATTTATTAAAATTTGAACACCGGACTCATTAAGCATTGAACTGGTTTCATTTTTGCCAGTTTCTTAGCTTCTTTAATTGCATTTCTAATACGTTCATCAGATTTTCTTCTTTCTCTTGCTAAACGATCTTTAATCATTTGAGATACTTCTTCTTGGGAGAATGTTTTCTCCTTTTGTTGCGATTGTTCATGAATTGTTTCTGAATTATCATTGTGCTTCGTTTCTTCAGTAATATTACTTTGGTTGTTTTCCATGAGATATACCTCCGTTTATAGTCTGTCGACTGCGTATTCCATACTTGCTTTTATAACGTCATCAGCACGTTTTGGACATAAAAAATAACCTTCCGTAGAAGGTTAAAAAAGTGTATAAAAATAGCACCTTAATCTATATCTTTGTTAGGTGCTCTATCCCCAAGCTACAAGTTCAGATTTGGGAAACATTTTTTTACTGGTATTCAATTCTATTCTTTCGATAGCATGTATAAAATAATTATCTTTTTCTTTATCTTCTATCTCAGATTTTTCAGCATTGATAATTTGAAGACTGTCTATATTCACATGAATAACACCTGGCTTAATATTTTCATTATCATTAGGATAATATTTATATATAACAGTCTGGTTATTTTTTTCTTGAAGTTTTAAAATTAGCAAATAATCTCACCTCTATTTAATTAATGCGCTGTAATTGTATTTTTTTCAGATAGTATATGTGCTTCTTTATAACTTAAATTATACTTATTCATTAAAAAGTGTTCAAGTGCTTCGTGCTTTAGCATTATTACATCCATAGATTTAATATTTTTCCCTTTTCTCAATCTTTGCCAACTTTGAGCCATATAAAAATCAGGGTCAAATTGTTTAATGCCACTGTCTAGTAGATACTTGTTCTCAAATAGGTGTTCATAAACTCTTTTAATCGCTTTTTCATTCATATTCACATTGTTTGCAATAGTTTTTATCTCTGCCAGTTTATCACGATTTTTTACTGAATTATAATACGTTTGTGCGTGCTTTCTTCTTTTAACACCGTATTCATCATTTTTGTTACTAAGTGCACCTGACTCGCTAAGGTAATCTTTAATCTGATATTTATCTTTACGTTCATTAAAGAATTTATCCCGCCAGTTTCCCAAATGCGGTACTGTAGTACTTCTACACCATGGATGCATTGGTGGAGCATTAACTCCAGGTATCATATCTTTAACTTTAAATACTTTATCATTTAAAGAGTGACATATTTTAGATGTTTTTTTATCTATTTTGGCCACATATTTATATTCGCCATCTTCACCTAAATCTTTAAGATAAGTTAGCTTCTGTGATTCAGCCTGAACACGTGCAGATTCAGTAACTAACAATCTACTTGCATTATAAATATTTGTAACAGTATGTTTCTCATAAACAGTTACATACTCATTAGGATGTCTTCCCCTAAGTGACACATTACTAGCCGTTCTTTCCACTACTTTTTGAATTACGGCACTATCTTGCCATACTCTTCTAGACCATTTCACA
>NZ_KV798369.1:699614-701230 GCF_001809655.1 Staphylococcus sp. HMSC055A09 | reverse complement strand
ATTGTTTCATGTACTGCTCGCGTTCCCATTCATTTTTGCCAGTTTTTCAGCCTCTTGAATGGCATCCTTAATACGTTCATCAGATTTTCTTCTTTCTCTTGCTAAACGATCTTTAATCATTTGAGATACTTCTTCTTGGGAGAATGTGTGCTCCTTTTGCTGTGATTGTTCATGAGTTGTTTCTAAATTCTCATTATGCTTCGTTTCTTCAGTAATATTACTTTGATTGTTCTCCATGAGATATACCTCCGTTTATAGTCTGTCGACTGCGTATTCCATACTTGCTTTTATAACGTCATCAGCACGTTTTGGACATAAAAAATAACCTTCCGTAGAAGGTAAAAAAGTGTATAAAAAATAGCACCACTTTCTATTTATATGGGTAGAAAGGATGCTACTAATTTTTTTCTTTTAATTTAATATCATTTTCAATATCTTTTATTATTTCATCAACTGTTCCTTGTCCATCAAGTTGGTATGTGTACATCTAAATCACCTCACAATGTATTTAATCATATTTATTCGGTGTAAATTCTTAAGATATTCTCGATTTCTTTTTCTTTCTATGTAGAAAGGATGCGATTAAGATATTATTCTTATTTCTTTAATTTCTGTTTCATCAAATGAATATGTTCCTAAATCTGTCTCTAAATCCATATTGTAATTTCCTGTATCAGTTTCTAACGGGTTTTCATAGTCAGTAACTTTACCAATTAAATTTTTTTGATTTGTTAAAACAACCATAACCTTATGCCCATAAGCATCTCTTATATGCAATATTATCACCTACTTTTTAATATACGGTATAACATGTGTACCAGTTTTTGAATAATGTACTTTCTCAATATATTTGTTATCGATATATGATTTTCCAATTGGTAACTTAAAATCAATAATTTCCTTACGATTAAATTTACCATTCAGTAATAGAAATTCACCAGTAGTGGCTCTTAATTTAACTAATTTATTTAGTTCCTCATTAGAAATAATTGTATAACTTGGTAATTTTTCTCCATTTATTTTAGCCATTTCAACACTTTGCTTAAATAGCTCATGTTCTTTATTATGTCTATTTTGTTTTTCTGGATTAATTTCTACTTTTATTTTACCACTACGTATCATATCAAGCATTTCTTTTTTCGCTTTTTCTTGTAATTTTTCTTTTTCTATTACATTGTCCTGTATCCGATACTTATCTTTACGTTCAGTAAAGAATTTATCCCGCCAGTTTCCCACATGCGGTACTGTAGTACTTCTGCACCAAGGGTGCATAGGTGGAGCATTAACTCCAGGTATCATATCTTTAACTTTAAATACTTTGCCATTTAATGTGAGACATATTTTAGATGTTTTCTTGTCAATTTTTGCTACATACTTGTACTCGCCATCTTCACCTAAATCTTTAAGATAAGTTAGCTTCTGTGATTCAGCCTGAACACGTGCAGATTCAGTAACTAACAATCTACTTGCATTATAAGTAGTAGTGTTAGTTAGTTTCTTAAAATCCTTTATATACTCATTGGGATGTCTCCCTCTAAGTAACATTACTCGTCGTTCTTTCCACTTCTTTTTGAACTATAGCCATATCTTGCCATACTCTTCTAGACCATTTCACA
>NZ_KV798369.1:605127-699514 GCF_001809655.1 Staphylococcus sp. HMSC055A09 | reverse complement strand
ATTGTTTCATGTACTGCTCGCGTTCCCATTCAGAAACTTGAGTACGGTAATAATCCCATTCAATTGATTTAGAGTTAATAAATTGATTGTAAATGTGATTTCCTAAAGCTTTTTTGATTGAAGGATTTTCACGCATTGATTTTAACGCAGTATACAATGTTGATGGTAAGTCTTGGATGCCAACTGCTTCTCGTTCTTCACGATTCATTTCGTAGATATTTTGATTTACTGGTTCTGGTACTTCTAGTTTATTCTTAATTCCGTCTAATCCTGCTTCAAGGATTGCTGCTAAAGCCATGTAAGGGTTAGCTGCAGGGTCAACTGAACGTACTTCAATACGAGTTGACAATCCTCTTGAAGAAGGTACACGTACTAATGGAGAACGGTTTTTACCACTCCAAGCGATATAACATGGTGCTTCGTAACCTGGCACTAAACGTTTATAAGAGTTTACTAGAGGGTTACATACTGCAGTGAAACCACGTGCATTTTTAAGAACACCTGCTGTAAATTGATAAGCTGTTTCTGTTAATTGCATTTCGCCATTTGGATCGTAGAATGCATTTTCTTTACCTTTGAATAGTGAAACGTTAAAGTGCATTCCGCTTCCGTTAACACCAAATAATGGTTTAGGCATAAATGTCGCATGTAAATTATGTTTACGAGCAATAGTTTTTACAACAAGTTTGAATGTTTGAATATTATCACATGCTGTTACAGCATCTGCATATTTAAAGTCAATTTCATGTTGACCAGGTGCAACTTCATGGTGACTTGCTTCAATATCAAAGCCCATATCCTCTAATTCTAATACGATATCACGACGGCAATTCTCACCTAAGTCTGTAGGTGCTAAGTCGAAGTAACCACCATCATCATTAAGTTCCAATGTTGGTTCACCTTTTTCATCTAATTTGAATAAGAAGAATTCTGGTTCAGGCCCTAAGTTGAAGTCTGTGAATCCCATATCTTCCATTTCTTTTAAAACTCGTTTTAAGTTAGCACGTGGATCGCCTTCAAATGGAGTACCATCTGTTTTAAATACATCACAGATTAAACGTGCAACTTTACCTTGTCCAGCAGTCCATGGGAAGATTACCCAAGTATCTAAATCTGGATGTAAATACATATCAGATTCTTCAATTCTTACAAATCCTTCGATTGAAGAGCCATCAAACATCATTTCATTATCTAAAACTTTTTCTAATTGGCTAACAGGAACCTCTACGTTTTTAATTGTTCCTAAAATATCAGTAAATTGTAATCTTAAATATCTTACGTTTTCCTCTTCAGCAAACTTACGAATATCATCTTTTGTAAAACTACGTTTTGGCATGGTTTTAATCCTCCAAATTTTATTTAATAAATCTTGATAAGTCACCACGATTTATTGGTAATGTTTCGCTACGCGGTTTCTGCGTTGCATCTACAATCATTCTTTTTCTAGTCTCTTGTTCGTCTGTCGATAAGTGATCTTGATCATCAAAAATGATTTGTTTAATACCTTTAATGTTAAAACCCTTTTCAATTAAAGATTTAATTTCTAAAAGTCTATCCAAATCATTCATTGAAAATAACCTTTTGTTACCTTCAGTTCTTTCTGGTGTAATGAGTTCATGTGTCTCATAGTATCGAATTTGTCTTGGACTTAATTCGGTTAATTTACTCACTACACTCATAGAGAATACGGCCATGTTACGTCTGATTGAATCATTAGACTGCACTTGAACCTCTCCTCTACTTTTGAACTTATCATTAATTTAGCATAGTTTTATCGATAATACAAAAGTATGTAAGGTTTTCTAACATAAAATATCAAAAAACTGTCATATCAATATTTCTACTACCAAATTCATTCAAAATTTTTAATTAATTTCAGGCAACAACTTATACTTTCTAAAATAATTTTATAATTTTCTGACAAAAAGTTCAAACAAATACAAAACTCTCTAAATTAAGTTTATTTAGAGAGTTAAATTAATCTTTATATCAAGTTTTGTTTTCGCAGTTGTGTAACTGCTCGTGTTACAGCTAATTTAACATGTTCATAAGTAAGTCCACCTTGTACGTATGCCTCATATGGTGGTCTAATAGGACCATCCGCTGATAATTCTATAGAGGAGCCTTGTACAAAGGTACCTGCTGCCATAATGACATCATCTTCGTATCCAGGCATATAACTAGGTTCTGGACTAAAATGTGCATTAATTGGAGAAGCATGTTGTATACTTTGACAGAAAGATATCATTTGTTCTTTCGTCTCAAATTGTACCGTTTGGATTAAGTCTGTACGTTTCACATTGTATTTAGGTGTCGTTTTCATGTTTAACTTTTCAAGAAGAAGACTGGTAAACAATGCGCCTTTCAAACTTTGACTGACTACATGAGGAGCTAAAAAGAATCCTTGATACATTTCTTGTAAAGAATTTAAAGATGCTCCCGCTTCTTTACCAATACCTGGCGCAGTTAAGCGATAACCGCATCTCTCAATTAAATCTTTACGACCGGCTATATACCCGCCTATCTTAGCTAGGCCACCACCAGGGTTCTTAATGAGTGAACCTGCGATTAAGTCAGCCCCTACTTCAATAGGTTCTTTATCTTCAACAAATTCTCCATAGCAATTATCTACGAATATAATGACATTCGGATGCTGTGTTTTAATTGTATCAATCGCCTCTTCAATTTCATCCACCGGAATTGACGGGCGTTGATCATAACCTTTAGAACGTTGAATAGCGACAACTTTCGTTTTCTCATTTATTGCACTAAGTACAGAAGGAATATCAATTTTACCATTATTCAATTTGACCTCGTTATAGTGCACACCATGTTCTTTTAAACTTTCTATACCATTTCCGTTCACACCTATTACTTCTAGTAAAGTGTCATATGGACTTCCAGTGATATATAGCAACTCGTCGCCATATTTTAAAGTACTCTGCAGAGCTAGCGTAATTGCATGGGTACCTGAAATGATTTGTGGTCTGACAAGTGCATCTTCAGCTTTAAATGTGTGAGCGTAAATTTCTTCTAAATGATCTCTACCAAAATCGTCATAACCGTACCCGGTAGATCCTTGCAAGTCACTCTCTGTAGCTTTGACATGGTGAAATGCGTCTAATACTTTTTCTTGATTGATTAACGCAGTTTTCTCAATATCTTTGAAGAATGGTGCTAAAGTCGTTTCAACTTCTTCAATTAATTTGGTCATTTCTTCCATGATTTTTCTTCCTTCTTTATTTTTTATAACCTTTAATACTATAAGTCTCATTGTCTTCATTGAAATAAAGTTCATCAACTAGTGTGTGTTGCTTTAAGAAGTACAATCGATTTGCATCTGTACTATCAACTGTTTCTTCATAATAGTCTAAATGATGTTTTATTTCATCAATCATTAAGTTTCTAACTTTATCTTTATCATTTTCATCACGACTAGATACAAATACATATGGCGATTTAGCAACTGGAGCCTCTTGAGCTTCTGTGCATAAATCTTTTTTATTGAAAATGACAGCCTGAGGTATTTGATCCATATTTAAATCATCAATGATTTGATTAACTGTATCATATTGCGTACGATGTTCAGGATGACTCGCATCAACAACGTGTAATAGTAAATCTGCATCTTTAGCTTCTTCAAGCGTAGATTTGAACGCAGCAACAAGTGTTGTAGGTAATTTCTGAATGAAACCTACTGTATCTGAAATAATAAGATTAAACCCTTCATTTATTTGTATTTGACGTGTTTTTGGGTCTAATGTTGCAAAGAGTAAATCCTTTTCGTAGGTTTCTTCATTCGCTAAAACGTTAAACCAAGATGATTTTCCAGCATTCGTATAACCAACTAAGGCAACTTGGAAAACTTGATTCTGTTCTCGTTTATTTCTATATCTTTCACGATGTTCAACTACTGATTGTAGTTGATGCTTGATTTCATTCATGCGTGTTCTAATATGACGTCGATCCATTTCAAGTTTTGTTTCACCTGGACCTCTTGTACCTATGCCACCGCCTAAACGAGAAAGACTCTTTCCATGACCTTGCAATCGTGGTAAAAGATAATCAAGTTGTGCAAGTTCAACTTGTAATTTACCTTCTCTACTTCTTGCTCTTAATGCGAATATTTCTAAAATCAATTGGGTTCTATCGATGATTTTTATGCCCAAATTATCATTTAATGTTTTAGATTGAGCCGTCGTTAATTCATCATTTGTAACGACAACATCTATATCATGAAATTCGATGAAAGCTTTAATTTCCTCTATTTTACCTTTACCTACATAATATTTATGATCAAATTGTTCTCTATTTTGAGTGATTTGTCCTTTAACATTTAAACGGCAAGTTTGAGATAAAGCTTCTAATTCTTCCATAGTTGAATCAAAATTAAATTGATTATCCGTTTGAGCATGTACACCGATTAAAACAGCAGTCTCTAATTTCTTCTTAGTCGGATGTGGTTGCTGTGCCATGATATACATCTCCTTTTAAAAAGTTACTCAAAACATTCTATCATAGAGTATAAACAAAGACTATACGATTAAATTATGTTAAATTTGAAGTAAATCGAAAGGGTGATAGATATGGAAACAATTTATGATTTCGTAGTACAAAAAAATAATGGTGAAAATTATAAATTAGAACAGTATAAAGGCGACGTAATGCTAATCGTAAACACTGCTAGTGAATGTGGTTTTACTCCACAATTTGAAGGATTACAGAAGTTATATGATAACTATAAAGATAAAGGCTTTATCGTCTTAGGTTTCCCTTGTAATCAATTTGGCGGACAAGAACCTGGTTCAGGAGAAGAGGCTGCTCAAAATTGTAAAATTAATTATGGCGTTACTTTCCCTATTCATGAGAAAGTAGACGTTAAAGGCGACAATCAACATCCTTTATTCCGTTATTTAACTGACGCTGCAAAAGGTATGTTAAATGAAAAAATTAAATGGAATTTCACTAAATTCTTAGTTGATCGTGAGGGTAATGTTATTAAACGCTTTTCTCCTCAGAAAAAACCAGACCAAATCGCAAGTGAAATTGAAAAATTATTATAATTAAATATGTAAGAGTAATATAAAGTGTAACTACAATGAAAAATGCTTCATGTAATGTGTAATTATTGAAATTAAGACGAACTTCAATCAACACATTGCATGAAGCATTTTTTTATTACAAACATTCCCTTGATTTGTTCTAAAGTGCTTAGTGTTTTAAAACATTATCTTCAATACTTAAATGTATTTCGTTCATTAGTAAAACCAACGATTAGATTTTACTTTCAACAAAATGGCGTTATTAATGCACTTTGATTACAACTTCTATTCTTCACTTTTTTCTTCAGTTGATTCTTCTGCTTCATTATCAACTGTGAAAGTGCTGATCGCATGTTTGTAAATCAGATGTTGTTTGCCTTGAGAATTTAAACTTACGACATATTTGTCAAAGTCTTCAATAACACCTTTCATTTGAAAGCCGTTTAAAAAGAATACAGTGACCTCAGTTTTGTCTGCTTTAAAGTTCTCTAGTGCTTGATCTTGGATGTTTTCGTTTGCAATCATGTTTAGAACTCCTTTTATTTATTTGGGTTGTAATCTCATCTAACATCATCTGAAGTGACATTTTTTCTTTATCTAACCAACGAACGTCCATTTTATTTTTAAACCAAGTTAATTGTCGTTTCGCATACTTACGTGAATGCTGTTTAAGTTTTTCAACGGCATCTTCCATCTGTATATGACCTTTTACTACAGGTACGAGTTCTTTATATCCAATTGCTTGCATACTTTGACTTGATTCAAAACCTTGTTCTACGAGGTCTTGCACTTCTTTAAATAATCCGTGACCCAACATAATATCGACACGTTTATTTATTTTAAAATATAATGTTTCGCGCGACATTTCAATCCCTAATAATAATGTATCATAATTTTCAGTAAATTGTTGCACTTTCTTGCGAGAACTTAAAAGTTTTTTTGTTTTTAAATAGTATTCTATCGCTCGAAGTACTCTTTTTCGATTATTTGGATGAATATCTTCTGCAGAGTCACTATCAAATGATGCTAGATACTGATGCAATTCTTCATTATTATAGTGTTTTAATTCTTCAAGTTGTGCTTGAACACGTTTCATTTGCTCTTCTGAAATAGTTTCATCTTCAAATGCATAATTATAAAGTAATGATTGTATGTAAAGGCCCGTGCCACCCGCGATAATAGGTAATTTACCTCTATTTGTAATATCTTCAATACATGCTTCTGCACGTTTTTTAAATTCAAATGCCGAAAACGACTCATCTGGTTCTAAGATGTCTATCATATGATGCGTGATACCATCCATTTCATCTTGTGTTACTTTAGCTGTTCCAATATCCATATTTTTATATACTTGCATTGAATCGCCACTAATGATTTCTCCATTAAATTTTTTGGCAACTTCAATACTTAATTCAGTTTTACCTGATGCTGTTGGTCCGACAATAACAACAATAAATGGCTTATGTTGATTCGTCATTTCGTTATTCACTCACTTTATTTTTCTTTAAAATTTGTTTCTCTATCCATTCAAACATATGTTGCCACGTTGTTTGATAATCGTCCTCAAATAAAATTTCATGTCTTTTATTTTTATATAGCTGAACAGTAATGTGCTTAATACCTGATTTTTTATACAATTTACCTAATTGTTTGATTCCTTTTCCATAATCACCAAATGGATCTTCTTTTCCTGAAATCAATAAAATTGGCAATTGTTTGTTAAGTTTATCTAGACATTTAGGTTCTATTGTTAGCATCATAAATTTTACAGTTTGATAAATTAACTGATTAGATACTTTGAAACCACAGTATTCATCTTTAACAAATTTCTCTACCTCATCACGTCTTGTAGATATCCAATCACTTTCAGTTAAGGGATTGGATATTCGTTTGTTAAATGATTTATTAACTAATTTATTCACCCAATTTACTCGACGGCGTTTTCCTAAGATCATCGTAATGAGCTTCAAAGCGAAAGTCGCCGGAACACCCTTCCATTTTGGGAACATGCCAGTACCTGTTAATATTAATCCATCTGCAAATTCTGGGTATCTCATAACAAATAATCTTGCAATAATAGAGCCCATAGAATGTCCAAGAACAACGTAAGGAACTTTAAGTTCAGTACCATATAGTGTTTCAACTATCTCATACGCATCATCAGCAATCTGAGACATACTCTCAAAATGACCCCGTTCAACTTCATCAATATCTTTACCATGACCACGATGATTGTGTCTTAAAACATCGTATCCTTGTATATTCAACGCATTTACTAACTCGTCATAACGGTCCATATGTTCAGCCATACCATGAAAAAGATGAATAATACCGATAGTATTTTTCTTCGCTTTATCAACTTTAACTTCAATCATTGTTCCATCTTCAACAGTAATTTTAAATTGACTTTGACTCACAACATATGCCCCCGATCTTTCTAACTTCAAATTTAGGTTTAATTCAATGCGTTTATTAAAACCATTTTATAAATAATATACCGTGAGACATTGATGTAATCAAATCGTTTGCATATTAACATTACCCTTATTAATCATTTATTTTTAGAAAATGATGGCACAAAATTTGCAAATTAAAAAACTACTTATGAATGAAAGCGAGAGCCAACATTCACAAGTAGTTTATTAGATATTCATACGTATTAATTCAACATGATTATTCTTTAACTGCTGGTTGATTATTTCCAGTACGTGCTTGATCAATTGCTTCTTCTACTTCTTTAGTGTAAGACTCTTTTTGAGCATCTGAATAGTTAAGCATGTCAGCCATAACGTCAATAACAGCCTCTTTATAATCTAAAACATCTTGAATATTGAAGTATAATTTACCTGAACGACGTACTAAGAAGTCAGTTGGTTTGTAAACCATTTCTTGTTGAATTCCGTAAACTAATTCCACATAAATTTCTAATGGTAAATGATTATCTTGTTGTTTAGCAGTTTGAGCTATGTTGAATAAATGATCTACGTTAGAACCATATTTACTAGCTAATCTACGTGCAACATCTTCTTCAATACCAAATCCTTTGGCTGCGTCAACTTTTTGGTCAACAAAGTGTTGATAGTTTTTACTACCACCTACGTCACCGCCAGAAATTTTAAGATATTTAGTTGCACATGGTTCAAATTTAAGTCCATGTTCTTGTTTTAAACGTTTAGCTAATAAGTCAACAATATCTAGTGCCATATGACGATAACCTGTTAACTTACCACCAGCAATAGTAAGTAGGCCTGATTCACCTTCCCAAACTTCATCTTTACGAGAAATTTCAGATGGGTCTTTACCTTCTTCTAAGATTAATGGACGAACACCTGCCCAAGTTGATTCGATATCTTCATCTTTAACATTAACACTTGGGAACATGTAATTAATCGCATCAATGAGATAATCTCTATCTTCTTGTGTAGTTAATGGTGTTGCTTTTTCGTTATCATAGAAAGTATCAGTTGTACCAACATATGCTTTACCTTCACGAGGTATAGCGAAAATCATACGACCATCTTTTTCAGTGTCGAAATAAACTGCTTGGCCTAATGGGAATTTAGATTGGTCGATAACAACGTGCACACCTTTAGTTAAACGTAGTTGTTTATTATTACGTGCATAGTCACCACTTCTCACTTCATCAACCCATGGACCAGAAGCATTAATTACTTTTTTAGCTTTAATACCGTATGTTTCTCCGTCAATCATATCTAATACTTCGATACCATTAACTTTTTTATTTGAATCATAAGTGAAATGTTCTGAACGAGTATAGTTAATGATTTCTGCACCTTTTTCAGCTGCTTTTTTCATAACTTCAATAGTTAAACGAGCGTCATCAGTACGGTATTCAACGTAATAACCGCCACCTTTTAAGCCTTCTTGTTTAACTAGTGGTTCTTTATCTAGTGTATCTTGTCTAGATAACATTTTTTTACGTTCAGATTTTTTAACACCAGCTAGTCTATCATACATTGTTAAACCGATAGCTGTTGAGAATTTACCGAATGTACCACCTTTATGCATTGGTAACAGCATCCATTCAGGTGTAGTTACATGTGGACCGTTCTCATAAACAATTGCACGTTCTTTACCAGTTTCAGCAACAACGCCAACTTGTAATTGTTTTAAATATCTTAAACCACCATGAACAAGTTTAGTAGATCTAGAACTTGTACCTTGTGCGAAATCTTGCATTTCAACTAATGCTACTTTCATACCGCGGTTACTAGCGTCAAGAGCAATACCTGCACCTGTAATACCACCACCGACGATAACAACGTCATATTCATTTTCTCTTAAATTTTTCTTGATATGATCTCTTTTCAATGTAGATAATGCCATTATCTAAACGCCTCCTAGAAATAAATAAAAAACGAGACACCTATCCCACAACAACATTTAATTGTTTTGTACGAACAGATCTCTCGTTTCTCGATTTTCTTATTAACTTAAATAAAGTATATCACATTTAAGAAAATCAAGTCCATTTATTGCTCATTTTTCCTTTAAAAAATTTGTCTTAATCTTCTAATTTGAATACTTGAGTTGCTTCAACAGCTTTTTTCCAGCCTTTGTATAACTTAGTGCGTTGTTCATCTTCCATTTTTGGTTCAAATTCAGTTTCAAGCTTCCAACGTTCTCTAATATCTTCTTTATCGTCCCAGAATCCTACAGCTAAACCTGCTAAGTATGCAGCACCTAAAGCAGTAGTTTCTTGAATTTCAGGTCTTTCAACTGCTGTATTAACGATATCAGCTTGGAATTGCATTAGGAAGTTATTTTTAACTGCACCACCATCTACACGTAAGTTTTGTACTTCAATAGATGAATCTTTTGACATTGCTTCCATAACATCACGTGTTTGATAGCATAGTGATTCTAATGTTGCACGGATGAAGTGTTCCTTTTCAGTACCGCGAGTTAATCCGAAGAATGCGCCTCTAGCATCAGAATCCCAATAAGGCGTACCTAAGCCTACAAATGCTGGAACCATATAAACGCCTTCAGTTGAGTCCACACGTGAAGCGTAGTTCTCAGTTTGAGGTGCAGAATTAATCATTCTCAAACCATCACGTAACCATTGGATAGCTGAACCTGAAACAAAGATTGAACCTTCAAGCGCATAGTTCACTTTGCCGTCAATACCATATGCAATAGTTGTTAATAATCCACTTTCTGATTTAACCGCTTCTTCACCAGTGTTCATTAACATAAAGCCACCTGTACCGTAAGTGTTTTTAACGTCACCACGGTCGAAACAAGCTTGACCAAATAATGCAGCTTGTTGGTCACCAGCGATACCGGCAATAGGTACTTCTTGACCAAAGAAGTGATAATCTATAGTTTTAGCATACACTTCGCTTGATTCTTTAACTTCAGGAAGCATTTGTTTAGGAACATCTAAAATGTCTAATAGTTCATCATCCCATTTTAAATCATGAATATTGAACATTAAAGTACGACTAGCATTCGTATAGTCAGTGATATGAGCCGCTTTACCTGACAACTTCCAAACTAACCAAGAATCAATAGTTCCGAATAATAAGTCTCCATTTTCTGCTTTCTCTCTTGCGCCATCAACATTATCTAAAATCCATTTTACTTTAGTTCCTGCAAAATAAGGGTCTAGTAGTAAACCTGTTTTATCTCTGAATGTTTCTTCATAACCTTGATCTTTTAATTCAGTACAAATATCTTGCGTTTGACGTGATTGCCAAACTATCGCGTGATAAATTGGTCGTCCGGTATTTTTATCCCAAACCACTGTTGTTTCACGTTGGTTAGTAATACCGATACCTTCAATTTGTTCAGATTGAATATCATTTTCATTCATAACTTCAGCCATTACTGAAAGAACTGAAGTCCAAATTTCGTTAGCATCATGTTCTACCCAACCTGAGTGTGGAAAATGTTGTTTAAATTCACGTTGAGAAACACCTTTAATTTCTCCATCTTTATTAAATAAGATTGCACGTGAACTTGTTGTTCCCTGATCGATTGATAAAATATATTTTTCCATAGGTTTTGACTCCTTTTGATGTGATTAATAATAAGCTTTATAAAGTTAACATTTTAAAACTATTTATAAAGTATCAACCATTATATCTATACACATAATTGAGAAATTTTAATCCCGATAATTATAATTATCTAATATATTGTTACTATTAGTAAATTGATTCAATGTCACCTTTTTTTGAAGATTTATTTAATATCAACCCTAATACTAGAGTGATTACTACTACTAAAATTCCAACGGCACAACTTACATTAAAAGTTTGTTTATAAAATACTTCGTAAATGACTGCACCGAGCATACCACCTGCAATAGGACCTAATACAGGCACTATAGCATATGACCAATTAGATTTACCCTTTCCTGCAATTGGCAATATTGCATGGGCAATACGTGGGCCTAAGTCACGAGCTGGGTTAATTGCATAACCAGTAGAGCCTCCTAAACTTAAACCAATTGCTACAATTAAAGCGCCAACAATAAGTGGGTTTAATCCGTCAGCAATTTTATTTACACCAATAAATAGAATACCTAAAGTTAAAGCCATTGTACCGATTATCTCACTTAAAAAGTTGGCGAAATAATTTTTGATACCAGGTGCTGTAGAGAACACGCCTAATTTAACGTCAGGTTCTTCAGTGACTTTCCAATGTGGAAGATACATTAACCAAACGAGTGCACCACCAACGATACCACCTAACATCTGGCAAATGATATATCCTGGTACTTGAGCCCAACTGAATCCGCCATCCATGGCAAGAGCTATAGTTACAGCTGGGTTTAAATGTGCACCTGAGAATTTACCAACAGCGTAGGCACCCATTGACACGGCAAGTCCCCAACCCGCTGCGATAACAATCCAGTCAGCGTTGTTGCCTGCACTTCTCTTCAAGTTGACGTTTGCACATACGCCACCCCCGAAAAGGATTAGAATCGCAGTTCCTAAAAATTCTGCTAAATAAGCATTCATATAAATTCCTCCCAAAAAACAGAGAGACCCCTACCATAGCGATATTAAGCTCGTAGAAATCTCCCAGTCTCTGTTCTATTATTAACTTTTAAACTTGATACAATTTTACTATTGTGTTGTAAGCGTTGTCAATAACTTTGTAAAATAATTGTCATAATTAGTATTTATAATTATAAAAATAGTGATGAAATATTATTGATAACCAAAACACTTATTAAATACTTTAGTTTTATTGATAATTTTTTATAAAAAAAGAGTTGCTCAAAGAAGAAAATCATTCTTTAAACAACTCATAATTTGTAACTACCAGAGCTTTTGATAGCTTGTAGTAACATATTTAGCTCCACTAGATATGGCTTCTTGAATTTCTGCTTCATCATTGATTAATCCGCCCGCAATAACTGATGTTGTAGTCTCTTTTTGAATTTGATTAATCGCTTTACTAGCTATACCTGGTAATACTTCGACAAAATCTGGTTCGACTTTTTTAATTAACTCTATACTTCTAGTAAGTGCTTGACTATCAATAATAAACACTCTAAATATCGTTAAGGTATTTAATGATTTAGCTTTCCTAATCACTTTTGTTTTTGTAGAAACGATACCTTTTGGTTGATATTGTTGAATGATATATTCACAAGCAAATTCATCATGGCTCAATCCTCTAATCAAATCGATATGAATATAACACTCTATATTATATTGCTTTAGTAACCCCATAATACTTTTTAAATGGCCGATATGCATATCTAACAATACACAAGCTTTATAGTTCGTCTTCGTTAATCTTTCAAGATCTCTCATATTTCTAATAGCTGGTAAAATATTTTCTTTCAAGATAACAGCTCCTCTACATCACTCGTTTAAATAGTTTTTCTAATTCATAATTTGAAAAATTGATTATAATTGGTCTACCATGCGGACACGTAAATGGATCTTCTGCTTCTCTTAGTTGATCAATTAAATCTGACATTTCATTATTTTTTAAATAATGATTAGCTTTAATAGATTTCTTACAAGACATCATAATCGCTGCATCTTCTCTTATCTTTTTCACATCTACTTTTTTATTTTCTAAAACTAACTCAATCATATCTTTAATTATTTCCTGTGCTTCAGCTTTTGGAAACCATACTGGATAACTATTTACAATATAATCATGACCACCAAAATGCTCTAGCTGTATTCCAACTTTATCTAATTCATCTATATACTGGTCAATAATCATTTGTTCATCTTTTGAGAAATGAAATGTAAGAGGTATAAGTAAATTTTGAACTTCGTTAGATACTTCTCCTATTTTATCTCTAAAATATTCATACTTTATTCTCTCTTGCGCTGCATGTTGATCTATCATAAACATACCATTTTCATTTTGAGCAATAATATATGTTCCATGAACTTGGCCCACAACTTCCATGTATGGTACACGTCGCTTAGGATCTTGACTCACTGTACCTTTAATATCTTCTTCATTATTAGAGGTTGATTCAGTATTTAAAAGGTAATCGTCCTCCATATCATTAAGTATGTCTTTTTGAACTTGAGAGTAATTATCCTCTTCGGAACGTTGTATATTATGAGAGGTAAATCCTTTCTCATTTTCATGGTTTGATAAAGTAGTATTTGTATCTTGGTAATTATTGATACCTTCTCTAATTTCTGAATCATTAGTATTGTAATGGTCCTTATTAGATGAAGGATGGGCGGTTGTTGAGTCGTCATTTGTCACTTCAGAATTTCGTTTTTCGAAATCCATTTTTTGTTGTTCAAATGATTCAAGGACTTTATTCTTTTTAGGTGTTCGGTCTAAATCATTTTGAGGTATTAGAATTCTATCTTTGAAGGCCTCTCTAATTTTTTCAACTATTAAATCATATAACTGGTCCTCTTTTGATAAACGAACTTCTAACTTAGTTGGATGCACATTAACATCTACTAAAATAGGATCCATTTCAATGTTGATATAGCAAATTGGATATCTGCCTATAGTTAATAATGTATGGTATCCTTCTAAAATAGCTTTGTTAAGAATAAAATTCTTGATATATCTACCATTAATAAAAATTGAAATATAATGCTTGTTACTTCTTGAATGTTCAGGCTTTGCAAAGAAACCTTCAAGATGATAATCACTTGTATCTCCTGAAATATGTACTAAATCTTTAGCAACTCTCATTCCATATATCTCTGCCATCACTTCATTCGTGCGACCTGAACCGTTCGTGCTTATTAGTGTTTTGCCATCAGACACTAAAGAGATTCTAATATCAGGATGACTCATCGCCATTCGATTAACAATATCAGTTATCTTCCCTAATTCTGTATAAAGACTTTTAATATATTTTAAGCGCGCTGGTGTATTATAGAACAAGGATTCAACTAATATGTCTGTACCTTTTTTAGCTTTTGCTGGCTTACGATTAACGATCTCACCATTTTCAGCATATACTTCAAAGCCATTTTCATTATCTGTACACGTTTTTAATGTCACTTTAGATACTGATGAAATACTGGCTAAAGCCTCACCACGAAATCCTAAAGTTCTAATATGGAATAAGTCATCATCAACATCTAATTTGCTTGTTGCGTGTCTATGAAAGACAAGACTTAAATCATCTTGCTCAATACCTGTGCCGTTATCAACAACTCTAATTGAAGAAATACCTGATTGTTCCACTTCAATATTTATCTCGGTGGATTTTGCATCAATCGCGTTCTCCAATAATTCTTTAACTACAGAGCTGGGTCTCTCTACAACTTCGCCGGCTGCAATTTTGTTAGCTAATGAGGTTTGTAATTCTTTTATTTTTCCCATTTCTTACACCTACCTCTATCTTAATTGATTCTGTAACTCACTTAATTTCACAAGTGCTTCTATAGGCGTCATATTGGATAAATTCAAATTTTTAATTTCTAATTCTAATTCACTTTGTTCTTCACTATTATCAAATAAATCAAATGCAGCTTGTTCAAATGAATCTTTGATCATTGATTTGTCGTCACTATTGTGATGCTCATTTTTTACATTTTCATCATTTGTATGATTATTTGGTAATTCATTAGGCATAATTTGATTAGATGGTTTTTGTTCAAATTCATCTAGTATTACTTGAGCTCGACTTATTACTTCTTCTGGCAAATCAGCTAATTTAGCTACTTGTATACCATAACTATCATCGACGGCTCCATCTTTAACTTTATGCAAGAATATCAGTTCTCCTTGATATTCATCAGCAGCTACATGTACATTTTTTAAACATGGTAACATTTGATCTAGTGAAGTTAATTCATGATAATGAGTTGAAAATAATGTTTTAGCATGAGAAGTTTGTGCTACATACTCAATCATGGCTTGTGCTAAAGCAAGTCCATCATAAGTAGATGTCCCTCTACCAATTTCATCAAAAATAATTAAACTATTTTCTGTAGCATAAGTTAACGCTTTTTGTGCTTCCAACATCTCTACCATAAATGTACTTTTACCTGAAACTAAGTCGTCAGCTGCACCTATTCTAGTGAAAATTTGATCAAATATAGGTAATATAGCTGAATCACAAGGTACGTATGCTCCCATTTGTGCCATAATGCTAATAATTGCTACTTGTCTCATGTAAGTTGACTTACCAGACATATTTGGCCCGGTTATGAGATAAATAAATGTATCATTGTTTAAACTACAATCGTTCGGCACATAATCGTTATGATCCATAACTCTCTCTACCACTGGATGTCTCGAATTCTCTAAATGTAAGGTTTTATCATCACTGAAAGAAGGTCTTACATAATTATATTTTTGCGCAATTTCAGCAAAACTCTGTAGACAATCTAATTCAGAAATAATTTTAGCTTGTTGTTGTAACCTTTCAGTGTAAGTTTTAATGTGCTCACGCAATTTAACGAATAATTGATACTCTAATTCAATCGCTTTATCTTCGGCACCTAAAATGATATCTTCTTTTTCTTTCAATTCATCTGTAATAAAACGCTCTGCATTGGATAATGTTTGTTTGCGATTGTAGCCATAATCGCTAGGTTCAAATCCTTGCAAATTAGCACGTGTGATTTCAATAAAATAACCAAAAACCTTATTAAAACTTATCTTAAGAGACTTGATACCTGTACGCTCACGTTCCTTAGCCTGTAATTCTGCTAACCAATTTTTACCGTTCTTAGAAGCTTCTAAGTATTCATCTAGTTGTTCATTGAAACCTGTCTTGAATAATCCACCATCTTTAACTGAAATTGGAGGTTCTTCTACTAAACTTTCTTCTAATAGTTCTAAAAGATCATCTAACGGCTCAAGTTCACTAAATTGAGTAGTAGTTTGAGCATCTAATTCATTAAGTAATTCTTTAATATGTGGAATTTCTGATATTGAGTGCTTGAGCTGAATTAAATCTCTGGCATTCACGTTGCCATAACTGACTCTACCTACCAATCTTTCAATATCATAAACTTGATTTAAATAATTACGTAAGGTATCTCTTTCGATAAAACGATTAATGAATTCTTCAACTATATTTAATCGATCATTAATTTGGTCTTTACTAATTAAAGGTCTATCTACCCATTGTTTTAATCTTCTAGCACCCATTGGTGTTTTTGTTTCATCCATCAACCAAAGTAAAGTACCCTTTTTAGATTTGAGTCTAATACTTTCTGTTAGTTCTAGATTACGTTTGGCATAGAAGTCCATCTTCATGAAATCAACAGCCGCATATTGTACAACTTCTTCTATATGAGATAAGTCTCTCTTTTGAGTATGATGAATATAATCTAGTAATAATTGTGCAGATTTATACATTAGATTATGAGCAAGCTTATTAGTCTCGTATTGTTCATTTGATAGAGTCTCACGTACTGTAATTGTTTCTGTAGTCATACTAATTTGGCGTTTGAGTTCTTCAGATAATGCTTCATTAACAACAATTTCATTAGGATTTATCGTCGTTATTTCATTTAATAACGTCGCTTCGTCTTGAAAATGGGTAGACTTAAATTCTCCAGTAGAAACATCACAATAACTAAGTGCTATTTCTTCATCTTTTACAAAACTAAGAATGTAGTTATTTTGTTTTTCATCTACGCCACCTTGTTCCATGACTGTACCAGGAGTGACAATTCTTACAACTTCTCTTTTAACCATGCCTTTTGTTTGTTTAGGGTCTTCCATCTGTTCACAAATCGCTACTTTATACCCATTATTAATTAAGGTTTCAATATAACTATCTGCTGAATGATAAGGTACGCCACACATTGGGATTGGATTTTCTTTTTTAGCGTCTCTTTTAGTTAAGGTGATTTCAAGTACTCTTGAGGCTTCTTTGGCATCTTCAAAGAACATTTCATAGAAATCGCCGAGTCTAAAAAATAATAAACAATCATCATATTCTGATTTTATTTTTAAATATTGTTGCATCATCGGTGTTACATTCGCCATTTCTATTTTCACAACCCTTATTTATAAATATTTTTCTATTTTTTAAAATTTTTTACGCACTGTTTTAACTCATACATTTTAACATATAAACATGTAACTCGCTTAATCAAAAAGTGAATAAAAAAGCACGCTCTATTATACGAATTAAACAGAGTTACCCCATTTATTTAATCCCTTAATAATAAAGCGTACATGATAATTAATTATTTCTTTTTAAATTTATCTAATAACCCGCGTCTTTTTAAAATAATAAGTATTATATAGCTAATTAGAGAACCAATTACACTTGAAACCATAAACGCTATCATTAATGGTTTTACAAAGAAGTCTTCCATTCCCATAAACCATGCTAAAGGTATACACATTAAACTTCCTATGACACCAGTTCCTAAAACTTCTCCAACTGATGCCATGAAAATATGTTTTCTATACATGTAGAATAGACTAGACAAGAGAACTCCAATCATACTACCCGGGAAAGCAAAAGGACTACCTGTTCCAAAACTAATTCTTAAAATTGAAGAAATAAGCGCTTGAGCTAATCCATACCACGGTCCTACAAACACAGCGCATAAAACATTAATAAAATGTTGAACAGGCGCTGCTTTTATAGGTCCTAAAGGTATTACAATAAGACTACTTAATACAACGTTGATTGCGATTAAAAATGCAGTTATAGTCAAATTCCTTATTTTCATAGCATTTACTCCTCAATTAGCTTTTATTCCTTATGCTCTCGTTTGTTATGTTCATTAAGTCTATCTTCCATTGTTTTGATCATCATTTGTAATAAATCATTCGCATCGTATTGTGCAGAACGAAATTCTTCGACTATTGGTAAATTATTTATTTCATCTTCAATATGATGAATTTGATTTTCAGATTGTCGGAAGGCAGTATCTTTCCCATAATTTTGAAAGTTGACAGATTGTTTTTGTTGATTTTTTAGACTTTTCATCTTACTTTCAATTGTTTTATTATTATGGATTTGCTGTTCAATCGATTGGTAATCTTTTACAACATCTAGGTCATTAATGCGTTGCGCTAGTATATCTGCATGTTTTAAGATATCCTCTTTTGAATACATTGTTTAATGAACCACCATTGCCTTTTGATGTTCTTTCACAAATGTTCCATTTAATGAATATTGTTTTGCTTCATCGATTTTAACATCAACAAGTTTTCCAATCATTTCTTTAGGAGCTTTAAAGTTGACTAGTTTATTTTTATCAGTGTAACCAGCTAATACTGTGTCATCCTTTTTACTTGCTCCTTCACACAATACTGTAACGATTTTACCTTCATATTTACTCATAGCTTTTTGAGAGTATTCACCTACTTTTTTATTTAACCTTTGTAATCGTTCTTTTTTCACTTCAGTAGGCACATTATCTTTCATTTTAGCAGCTGGTGTTCCATCTCTTTGAGAGTATAGATAAGTATAAGCATGTTCAAATTCTACTTCATCATATAACGATAGCGTTTCTTCAAATTGTTCTTCAGTTTCATTAGGATATCCTACAATAATATCTGTTGTTAACGCTATATTAGGAATTGCAGTTTTTATTCTATTTACTAAATCAAGATAGCTTTCACGAGTATATTTACGACCCATAATTTTTAAAACGGCATTGTTCCCTGATTGAACTGGTAGGTGAATGTGAGGAACTATATTACCACCATTTGCTATAACTTCAATCATACGATCCGTAAAGTCCCAAGGGTGACTTGTTGTAAATCTTACTCTTGGTATATCAATCTTAGATATATCTTCTAGTAAATCACCAAGTCCATAATCTAGATCTTCGATATCTTTACCATAGGAATTTACATTTTGACCTAATAAAGTAATTTCTTGATAGCCTTCTCTTGCTAATTCTCTTACTTCATTAATAATATCTTCAGGGCGACGGCTACGTTCCTTACCTCTCGTGAAAGGTACGATACAATATGTACAGAATTTATCACATCCATACATGATATTAACCCAAGCTTTTATACTACCTTCTCTTACCTTAGGAAGATTTTCAATAACATCTCCCTCTTTAGACCAAACTTCTACTACCATTGCTTTAGATAAATACGCTTCTTCTAAAATTTCAGGTAAGTGATGGATGTTATGTGTACCAAATATCATATCTACATTTTGATAAGATTTTAGAATTTTATTTACTACTGATTCTTCTTGAGACATACATCCACATACCCCGATTAGACAATCAGGACGTTCTTTTTTAAGATGTTTTAAATTTCCAATTTCACTAAAAACTTTGTTTTCCGCATTTTCCCGAATAGCACAAGTATTAATTAAAATTACATCTGCTTGATTAATATCAGTTGTCGCACTATAACCTAAAGCCTTTAATATCCCCGCCATAACTTCAGTATCATGTGCATTCATTTGACAACCATACGTTTTAATTAAAAAAGTACGACCGTTACCCATGTTTTTATACTTTTCATCAATATGAAAATCTCTATTATATTGTACTTCTTGTTTCCCACGTTTTTTTGCTTCTTTTAAACTAGGTGGTTGATACACTTGTTCAAAGTATTTGCTATAGTCTTTTTCAGCTTTACGATCACGCTCAGCTAAAATGTTTATCGTACCAGCTTTTCTTTGTTCTTCATTCACTTTGAAAAATCCTTTCTATAAGCCCATAATCATTACTACATTATATTAAATTTAAAGTTAAAGTGCAAAAAGACGTTTTGTTTTATTTTTCAAAAATGACATATAAAAAGAGACAAATCAAACCTTTTAAGCTTAATTTGTCTCTAACCTATTATAAAAAATTTAACATTAGTTTATTATGTGATGCTTTGTTTATTCTTCATCATATTTGCCAGTTAATGTCTCAATATCAATTCCTTCAGGGACGTGATAAAATTTAACTTGGCTAATAATACTTGGACATTCTAATTCAACCATTCTCTCATTAAGTTTTTGAATTAGAATAAGACACTCACTCATTTCTCCTTGAACAGTTGTTTCCAATGGCCCTACTCTATAATGCATTCCTGATTCATCAATAATTTTAATTGCCTCATCAACATAAGGAATCACATCTTCATTGTTTGGAGTTCTAGGAATTATTTGTACACTCATTAAAGTATCTTGCACTACAATATCACTCCTTTTATTTATACAATCATATACTCATATTTTAACATTCATAAAGTAAGTATACGCTAAAGACTAAACTTGTTGTAGTGCTTTAATTGTTGCATCTGCAAAGTCGTACATTAAGTCACCCCAGTTATCTCGGTCTTCACGACTTTTACGTGAACTTTTGTTATTCACAAATAATTCTTTTCTAAGACTTGAAGTTAACTCGATTTGAACGCCAGCATTATTCTTAGTTAAATTAATAATATTTTCATCTTGCTTCCCAGCCATCGTATTCGGCGCTTCTTGTACCTTTACACCTACATCTGATAACGTATCACTTAATATATCAATAAGTTGCTGATCATTGCCTCCAAGATAAGCTACACTATCTTCGCCTTTACAACCATGCAATGCTATCGCTCTTTCACTTTTTTCAACAATTTTAATAGCTTGTGGGTCATCGTAATTTGTAGATGTAACATGCAATTCATTATTGCCTTTACTACGTAGTCCCTTAAAAGAAAAATAATTAAAATTCCCTTTATCAGCAATCACTTGTGCTAACTCAGTCGTAGCTGGTTCAATACCACCACCGTGAATCGCTAAGATTGATACATTACTATCTTTATCATCTGTTTCAATTTCCCAATCTTCATTTTCCACAGTTACGTTTTCTAATTCTTTCATTGATTTAAATCTATCCATGACTACCTCCAATAAGATTGTTTATTTTGCATATTCCCAAAATAAATAATTTAAAAAGTCATTTACGCAATTTAAATATTTTTAATCAAGAATTAAAATATAGATTTTCATCATAAAAAAACTGAGCACCCCATGTAGGCACTCAGATACCAAAAAATTATATAAATTGAGCTGTCAAATCATTAAACGTATCTTCTGTAATATGAACATCTTTTTTAGCTAGAGCCTCATCTTCAAGTTCATTAATTTGAGATTCGTATGAAGGCGTTTCAGTATCTTGATAGACAATACCTTTAACTAGCGATTCGTGCTCTAAAACTGTTCGCATAGCTAACTGTTTATCTGAATTATCATAATCATCAATATCATCAATGCTAGTTAAATGCTCTTTAAACCAATCATAAGTGTTAACTTTATTATATGTTACACAAGGTGAGAATACATTAACAAATGAAAATCCATCATGATTAATCGCATCCTCAATCATTTTAGTTAATGCTTTAATATCACTTGAAAAACCTTGTGCTACAAATGTAGCACCTGATGAAAGAGCTAATTCTAATGGGGCTACATTTTTCTCAATATTCCCTTTAGGTGTAGATTTAGTTACAAAACCTACTGCTGAAGAAGGTGATGTCTGTCCTTTAGTTAAACCGTAAATCTGATTATCCATGACAATGTATGTCATATTCATGTTTCTTCTTAATGCATGAATCGTATGCCCCATACCGATTGCATAACCGTCTCCATCGCCACCTGAAGCAATAACAGTTAAATCTTTGTTCGCCATTTTAACACCCTGTGCTAAAGGTAAGGCACGACCATGTATAGCGTGAACACCATAAGAATTAATGTATCCTGATAATCTACCAGAACATCCAATGCCTGTAATAATTGCAACTTCTTCAGGTTCCAAACCTACATTGGCAGCTGCTTTTTGTATGGCCGCTTGTACTGAGAAATCTCCACATCCTGGGCACCAATTTGGCTTAACATTATTTCTAAAATCTTTGAATGTAGCCAATTAAACCAACTCCTTAATTTCCTTGACTATCTCTAATCCTTTATCTTCAATTTCATGAGGTAAGAAAGGTGTACCATCATATTTAGTTTGGTTCACTAATTTTTCTTCTACTTTTGTGTTCATTTTTAAAATATTAGATAACTGACCTTGATAATTATGTTCAGCTACAATCACTTTAGATGCTTTATCGATTGCATGTTGAATCGTATCTTTAGGGAATGGATGTAACTGACGAATTTGTATAGTATTAACTTTAATACCTTGAGATTCCAAACGTTCTGCGCCTTCGTTAATAGCACCTTTGGTAGAAATAAAACCTATATATAATAAATCTGCCTCATCATATTTTTCATTAGATTCAATAGGTTTTTCTATAACTAGATTTTCTGTTTTACGCATACGTTTTTCCATTTGTGCTTGTCTATTAGAAGCCGCTTCACTAGGTTTACCTTCTTCATTATGTTCAACACCAGTGATGTGATGAATGCCACCTTTTACACCCGGAATAGGACGAGGTGAAATTCCATTACCTGTTAAGGCATATCTTCTAAAGTAGCCTTTATCATCTTCTTCACGTTCTATATCAGATTGAAGTAATTCGCCGCGTTTAATTTGAATCTTATTATAATCTAATGACTTAACTGTTTGTTTACCTAAAGAAAGTTGTAGATCACTTAAAATAATGACAGGACATTGATATTCCTCTGCTAAATTGAATGCCTCTACTGTAAGATAGAATGCATCTTCAGCATCAGTTGGAGCAACTACAATTTTTGGAATATCACCGTGTGTACCATATATCATTTGCATTAAATCTGATTGTTCTTGTTTAGTAGGTAAACCTGTTGAAGGTCCGCCACGTTGAGTGTTGATGACTACGAATGGTGTTTCAGTCATTCCTGATAAACCAATTGATTCCATCATCAATGATAAACCAGGACCTGCACTTGCTGTAAACCCTCTTACACCAGCATAATTAGACCCTATAGCCATTGTAGCTGCAGCAATTTCATCTTCCGTTTGAACAACAGTGCCACCGACTTTAGGAAGATTAGCAATCATATACTCCATAATTTCAGATGCTGGAGTAATAGGATAAGCAGCCATAAATTTAGAACCTGCTGATATTGCTCCTAATCCAATTGCATCATTACCTATCATATACAAGTGAGGATCTTCATTAATTGCTTCTAATTCAAAGTCTCCCTGAATAGAACTTAGGTGTTCTTTCATTAAACGATAACCTTCGTTAAGTGCTTCGATATTCATATCAACTACTTTTTCTCCCTTTTTAGAGAACATGTTCGTAATTAATTCTTCAAAAGTAGTTGTGTCTAAATTCATAAGCGCTGAAGTAGCTCCAATAGCCACCATGTTTTTCATCAGTGCTGTCCCAAGTTCTTTAGCAGTGCTTGTAAACGGTAAATCTATAAGTTGCGCTTTACAGCCTTCTGGTTTCGTCGGTTTAGCCTTAGAATCCGCAATTATAATACTATCCTCTCTCATTTCATGATGATTTAACTCAATCGTTTCTTGATCGAATGCAATTAAGATATCTAAATCGTCACTAATGGCATGAACAGGCGTAGTTGATACTCTTATTTTATTGTTAGTATGACCACCTTTAATTCGACTTGAAAAGTGTCTGTAACCATATAAAAAGTATCCCTTCCTATTCATTGCAGTAGCGAAGATTTCTCCAGTAGATTCGATACCTTCACCTTGTTGTCCGCCCACTTTCCATGATAGTTGTGATTTCATATCACATGCCTCCTGTGGATATAATTCATATTTAATAATAACAAAAGAAACCACCGTTTTACTATGTAAACAGTGGTACAAAATTAAATTCATACTAATGGACGATAACCTTTAAACACTATCAAGACAGGGGTTTATCCCTGAAAAGGATTGTCGTCATTTATTAATATTCTTTCAATTTGTGTTGTTTTACCTTCTTTATCTAAATCAATAATGACGCCAGATAAAACACTGCGCCCTTCATCTGGTACGACGTGTCTTTGAGGTAAACTTGTAATAAATCTATTAATCACTTCTTCGCGATTGATACCTAAAATTCCATCATAATATCCTGTCATACCCACATCAGTGATATAGCCAGTCCCGTTTGGTAAGACGCGATTATCAGAAGTCTGAATGTGAGTATGTGTTCCAACTATTGCACTCACTCTACCATCTAAATACCAACCCATAGCATTTTTCTCAGAAGTTGTTTCTGCATGAAAGTCGACGAAGATGTAAGGAGTGACTTTTCTTGCTTCTTCTATCAATTGATCCGCCTTTTTAAAGGGATCATCAATATCTTGCATAAATGAACGTCCTTGTAGGTTAATAATAGCTAATTTTATTTCATTAATTTGAATATAACGCATTCCAACTCCTGGCGCTTCTTCTGGAAAATTAGCCGGACGAACCATGCGATGTGCATCATCGATAAAGTCATAAATTTCTCTTTGACCATAAGTATGGTTACCCATAGTCATGAAATCTACGCCTTCTCTTAATAATTGTTTATAAATCTTCTCTGTTAACCCTTTGCCATGTGCTGCATTTTCAGCATTTACAATGGAAACTGTAGGGCGATAACTTTGTTTTATTTTTGGTAAATATGTAGAAATTGCTTTTCTACCGATTTTTCCAACGATATCTCCAATAAACAATATTCTCATAAATCGTTCATCCTCTCATAAACAGTTTAATAGATACCGTCATATAATTAAAGTATCCAGTACAAATTAATTATTCTGAATATTAAAAGACTTTTCTTTTTTGTATTTATTTAATATGTTAATATGAAGTTAACAAAATTCTAGGAGTTGTAAATCATACATGTCTATTAATATTGATCCTGAAAAATTTGCAGAATTAGTAGTAAACGCGAATCCAGCAAAATCTGATGAACCAGAAGATATTGCTAAAGAAAGCTTAACACTCTATATTAATGCTTACCGTTTAGCTGAAAAATATTCAAACATTGCTACTAATTGTTACGATACAGCTGAAATCATTAAAGAAATCAATGATGCAGACCTACAATTAAAATAATTTGGAAACTAATTATTAAAAACTAAGTTTTTAGGAATCAACATAATCAATTGATTATGTTGATTTTTTATTTTATGTCAAACCCTTTCGTCATACTTGAATCTTCATTTCAAGCATAAGAGCCACTAACCGATGTCTCGGTAAGTTTCATTGTCATACTTGAATCTTTGATTCAAGCATAAGAGCCACTAACCGATTTACCGGTAAGTTTCATTGTCATACTTGAATCTTCGTTTCAAGCATAAGAGCCACTGACCGATGTCTCGGTAAGTTTCATTGTCATACTTGAATCTTTGATTCAAGCATAAGAGCCACTAACCGATTTACCGGTAAGTTTCATTGTCATACTTGAATCTTCGTTCAAGCATAAGAGCCACTAACCGATGTCTCGGTAAGTGGCTCTAAAATTATTTTGCATATTCTACTGCTCTAGTCTCTCGAACAACTGTCACTTTGATGTGACCAGGATATTGTAATTCTTCTTCGATTTGATCTTTGATATCTCTAGCCAATCTGTATGATTTTAAATCATCAATTTCTTCAGGTGAGACAACTACACGAATTTCTCTACCTGCTTGAATTGCAAATGCTTTTTCAACTCCATCATAGCTCTCAGATAAAGCTTCTAATCTTTCTAATCTTCTAATATAGTTTTCAAGTGTCTCTTTACGAGCACCCGGTCTTGCTGCTGATAAGGCATCTGCAGCCGCAACTAAAATAGAAATAATAGAAGTTGGCTCTACATCACCATGATGTGAGTGAATAGCATTAGTTACTGTTTCATTCTCACCATATTTCTTAGCTAATTCAACACCTATTTCTACGTGACTTCCCTCAACCTCATGGTCAATAGCTTTACCAACATCATGAAGTAAACCTGCACGCTTAGCAAGAGTAACGTCTTCGCCTAACTCTGCAGCTAACATACCTGAAAGGTGCGCCACTTCAATAGAATGTTTAAGCACATTTTGGCCATAACTAGTACGATAATTTAATCGACCAAGTATTTTAACTAGATCAGGATGCATGTTATGAACATTAATTTCAAATGTAGCTTGTTCACCTGCATCTCTAATAATATCGTCAACTTCTTTTCTAGCTTTCTCAACCATATCTTCAATACGACCAGGATGAATACGACCATCTGAAACTAAGTTAACTAATGCTGTTCTAGCTATTTCTCGTCGAATTGGGTCAAAGCCTGATAAAATAACCGCTTCTGGAGTATCATCAATAATCAAGTCTATACCAGTAAGCGTTTCTAATGTACGAATATTTCGACCTTCTCTACCTATGATACGACCTTTCATTTCATCATTAGGTAAATTAACAACTGATACAGTTGATTCAGTTGTATGATCGGCTGCTAATCTCTGTACTGTAGTAGCAAGTAATTCTTTTGCTGTTTTATCTACTTTTTCTTTCGCTTCTTTTTCTTTTTCTTTAACAAGTATTGCAATATCTTGTGACAGTTCTTCTTCAACTCGTTGAAGTTGTTCATTTACAGCTTCTTCTTGAGTGAGACCGGAGATGCGTTCTAATTCTTGTTCATGCTTCATTATTAATGTTTGAACACTACTCTCTTTTGCATCTACTTGTTGTTGTCTTTCTTCAATTTTTGATTCTTTTTGTTCTAAAATCTCATCTTTTTTATCTAAAAGATCAGATTTTCGATCCAAGTTCTCTTCTTTTTGAAGAAGTCGGGTTTCTTGTCTTTGAAGTTCCCCACGTCTTTCACGCAGTTCACTTTCTGTTTGTTCTCTTAAAATTTGGTTCTCTTCTTTTGCCTCAAGTAACTTTTCTTTTTTAATATTGTCAGCTTCTTTATTAGCATAAGTGACAATATCTTCGGCAGTTTGTCTTGCTTGAACTTGTTTTTGGTGTAATAAATTTCGGGCAACGACATACCCTACAACAACGCCTAGAATTATCCCCAGCAAAATGAGTAGGAGGCTTAATAAATTCACATAAACACCTCCTTTATCTAGGGTTTGCTCTGTATATCAAAATCAATATGATTATATGAAATTATATAAGAATCATACACACTAATTGTACGTTTTTCGACAGAGAAGTGTCAAGGTATGAAATCCTTATCCTACGTTTAAAATCCTTAGTTATTGTGAAAGTTTACTCTAAAAAAATGGATAGCAAAAAGCCATCCATTTTCAAACTTACATATATGCTTTTGAATAAAAATTATTCTTCATCAAATAAAGTTTTAGGTGCTTCTTCTTCAGCGTCTGTTTCTTCAACGTCTCCATCGAATATACCTAATTTTTCTCGTAATTTACGATCAATTTCTTCTTTAATTTGAGGGTTTTCTTTTAAATACGTTTTAACGTTTTCTTTACCTTGACCCATTCGATCACCATTATAAGAGTACCAAGCACCAGATTTATCAACGATGTCGTTTTCAACACCTAAGTCAATTAATTCGCCTTCTTTAGAAATACCTTGACCGTACATAATATCTACTTCAGCTACTCTGAATGGAGGTGCTACTTTATTTTTAACAACTTTGATTTTAGTTCTGTTACCTACGATATCTTGGCCTTGTTTTAATTGTTCAGCTCTTCTTACTTCTAATCTTACAGAACTATAGAATTTTAATGCACGTCCACCTGGTGTAGTTTCTGGGTTACCAAACATCACACCAACTTTTTCACGAATTTGGTTAATAAAGATTGCAGTTGTGTTTGATTTAGAAATTGCACCAGATAATTTTCTTAAAGCTTGAGACATTAATCTTGCTTGTAAACCGACATGTGTATCTCCCATTTCACCTTCGATTTCAGCTTTAGGAGTTAATGCTGCCACTGAGTCAACCACGACAATATCAACTGCACCACTTCGAACAAATGCTTCAGCAATTTCAAGTCCCTGTTCCCCATGATCAGGTTGAGATAAGTATAAGTTGTCAATATCTACGCCTAAAGCTTGAGCGTACACAGGATCAAGTGCGTGTTCAGCATCAATGAATGCAGCTACTCCACCGTTTTTTTGAACCTCTGCAATTGCATGTAAAGCAACTGTTGTTTTACCTGAACTCTCAGGTCCATAAATTTCTATAATTCTTCCTTTAGGATAACCACCTACACCTAGGGCATTATCCACTGTTACAGAACCACTTGATGTGCTTGATACTTTACGACCTTTATTGTCGCCTAATTTCATAACCGCACCTTTACCAAATGATTTCTCCATATTTTTTATAACTGTATCTAAAGCTTTTTGACGTTCGTTATCCAAAGCGAGACCTCCTAATTACGAAAGTAATCTTTTTTAATATCTTATCTTTACTATACAAGCTATCCATTCAAAACACAAGCATTTTGCGAATATTTGTTCGTGTAATTATAATTATAAATGATACAAAATCGAACAAACGTACTTATTTTTAAAACAGTAAAAGAATAATCATCGATTTTCAAACCATTTTAATAATTTAATCATCGCATAATTTTGACTTCTGCTTCTTAATAAATTTCTACTTTGAGTCATTTTAAAAGTATCAACGTTTAATACTTCTCCATCGTACATAGCTAAGTAGACGTCTTCATTTTCATGTAATAAAACAATACCCAAATCAGTTTGGTATAAATCTTTTACATATTGCGCTGCATTAAATAATTGGTCGTGGATACTATCTGTAGTGTCTATAAATAAACCATTGTGTGGTAACAATCCATTAAGTACATTATTTTGATCTACATTTTTAAGTCTTGTATATAAAGCACCATTTGTTACTCCATCATATATAGCAAACGTTTCATTTATTTTAGAGATCACAGCCTCTTCAAGAGTAATGTCATCAGATCCATAGTAATAATCACCTATACGGTCGAGTATTTCCCTCTTGACGGGGGCAATAAGATTTTTGCAATCATTCTTTGAATCAGAATTGGCAGTAATTCTAATATAAACTTCATGTGTTCCAGCTAAAGGAGCTATAGTTGGATTAGTTTGATTTTCTATAAGATCCATGAGTATCGTCTCAACTTTAGATTCACCTATTCCGGCAAATCTTAATAACTCTGAAAAAATGACGCTATCGTCATCTAGTAAGTAAGGTAATAGCTCATTCTTTGCCATGGGCTTCATTTCACTAGGAGGCCCTGGTAAAAGCACAACCTTTTTATCATTCTTTTCAATTAACATTCCCGGCGCCATACCAGTTTTATTTGGTAATACTTTGCAACCATCAATAACCAATGCTTGTTGTTTATTATTAGGTGTCATTTCTTGTCCTTGCTCCTTGAAATAACTCTCAATATATTCTAAAGAAGCCTCGTCAGTAACTAATTCTTTACCTAAAACTTTAGCTACAGTATGTTTAGTTAAATCGTCTTTAGTAGGTCCTAACCCACCTGTTAACACAAGAGCATCAAAACGTTCAAATCCTTGTCTGATAATGTATTCCAATCTTTCCGGATTATCTCCAATTACAGTATGCTCAACCACGTTTTTACCAATACTATTAAATAGTTTGGATAAATACTGACCATTCGTGTTTGCTATTTGACCTAAAAGTAATTCAGAACCTACGGCAATTATAGATATTTTCATCAACTTTCACCCCTTTGACCATCTTTTTTCGCAATAAATTCATTATATATTTTCTGATTTAATAAATCTAAAAAAAGAGTTCAAAAAAGACTAAACTTTATAATCTTACTTTTATAAAGCCTAGTCTTGTAAATTCATATATTATTTAGATTGTTTAAATACATCTCTACCCTTATAAAAATACTCAATGCCAGAAAGGATAGTGAAGAACACTCCTATATAAAGTAATGTCACACCGAGTGGAAAATGAATATAATGAACGAGTGGATCACCTAGTAGTATCCAAATAATCGCAACCATTGTGACTGCTGTTTTAATTTTACCTAGTTGACCCGCCGCACTTACAAATCCTTGTTCAATTTGTAATAAACGTAAGCCTGTAACCGCAAATTCTCGTGCAATAATTATTATAGCTACAACTGAATTCGTAAAACCTAATTGCACCATTACAATAAGAGCACTCGCTACTAAAAGTTTATCAGCTAATGGATCTAAAAATTTACCCATATTTGTAACAAGTTGCCATTTACGTGCTAAATATCCATCTGCAAAGTCACTTAACGATGCAAGAATAAAAATAATTGCACTTATTAAAATTTCAATTCTAATGTGATACCCGCCTAAAAAAGATACCTTTCCAAATCCGAAATCTACTAACGCAAATAGTATGAAAACGGGTATCAATATAACTCTAAATACCGTAATCTGATTCGGTATATTCATAATAAATCCTCATTTCTTAAACTTTATTTATATAATTAACACTGCAAGAATCCAAAGTATTAAAGAAACTATTACTATAAGACCAATTAGCATTATCAATTGCATCGTTTCTTTTGACTTACTTCGATACGAGGGAGCTTCACCGTTCGAGAAAGCAGCAATTAATTCATCAATTTGATTCTGATTATTTGGTATTTCGTCACGATGAGCCTCAATAAGTTGATTAGGTTCAATGTTGACTACATTAGCATATTTACGGATAAATCCCTCTGTGTAATCCTTTTTGGCTAATAAATCAAAATCATTATTCTCTATATGTATCAGAGTTTGACGCTTAAGTTGTGTTCGTTGCTCAAGTTCATTTAAAGTCATACCTAACCTTTCACGTCTACCTTTTAATGCTTCACCAACAGTTTTCACACATAGCCCTCCTCAAACCTATTCAAAGAAACCAAATCCTCCACCAAATGGATCACCGAAATCTAAATTATTTTTACTTTGAATCGTCTGTTTTTTCATTTCATCATAATGTATTTCTTGATTCTCATTTTCTCTTAATTCAATGATATAGTCAAAGTCTTCCATACTATAATTACACGCTTCTACAAATAAATCTGGATGCTCAACTACTTTAATCGAAGGGAGTGTCATAACTTCTCTAACTAAATCTTGGTGCTTAGGATTAGATTCACGAGCTGTCACCGCACCATCAATAATATAAACATGATTTGAATCATATTCACCTTTGATTAAAGAACTTCTTACTGTCTGCTTAATTAAAGTAGAACTAATAAACAGCCATCTTTTATGCGCACATACGCTTCCGGCCACGATTGATTCTGTCTTACCTACACGTGGCATACCTCGTATTCCTATTAACTTATGTCCTTCTTCTTTAAAAAGTTCAGCCAAAAAGTCTACAAGTAAACCTAAATCTTCTCTCTCAAATTTAAACGTTTTTTTATCATCCGCATCTTGTTCTATGTATCTGCCATGTCTAACTGCAAGACGATCTCTAAGTTCTGGTATTCTTAATTTGGTAATGTCAATTTCATTAATTTCTTTAACTATTTGTTCAAAACGTTCAACTTTTTCTAGTTTATCAGTTTTGATAAGTAAACCCCTTTTGCCTTGATCAACACCATTAATTGTAACAATACTAATTCCTAACATACCTAATAAACTTGATATGTCCCCAAGTAATCCTGCACGATTAATTGTAATCTCATATTCAAGATACCATTCTTTTCTTTCTGCTACTGCCATGATATAACCACCCCTTGTTTTCAATCACGCACTTGAAAGCTTTTTCAAAGTATGATTTAAAAACATTATAACATCGATTAAGAAACGCGCACTTAGGAATTGTATTTATTTTCATATAAAATCAAAACCTAAATTACTTACAAAATACTTTAAATTTTTATAAATACCATGCTCCATTTACCTTTTGAACAGTACCTGTAATACTTCTAGACATGGGGTGACACAAATACGCACAGACATGGGCCACCTCTTCAGGTTCAATCATTCTATTCTGAGGTAATTCTTGAAGTATTGAATCTCTTTCCTCTTCTGACCACACCTTGCTCATATTACCTGAAACAAATCCTGGAGTTATAGCATTTACGGTTACTGACGTAAGCGCAAGTTCTTGACTAAGCGCTTTAACGAAACCTATTTGAGCACTTTTCATAGCTGAGTAAATAGTTTCCATGCTTGCACCTGTTTCTCCCCAAATAGAAGAAATAACTACAATTCGGCCGTTTTCACTTCTTCTTAAAATATCTACAAAAAATCTGGATAAACGTATAAATTGTCTTAAGTGAAGAGCGTAACTCTTATCGATATCATCATCGCTCATATCTTGTAACATGCCATATAATGCAGTGCCGCTAGTATAAATAAGACAATCCAAATCATTAATGTGTCCAAAATAATCTTCTAAATTTAGATTTTGAGATAGATCACATTGGATGAATTCTACATTTTGGTTATGATTAAATTTTTGTTTCAAGGCTTCTAATTTAGAAGAGTGATAGTGAACAATTACGTGATACCCTTCATTTAAGAGTTGCTTAACAATCGCTAAACCTATAGTACCTGAACCACCAAGTACGAGTGCTTTCATTATGGTTTCATCTCCAAACGACTATCGACAAGTTGTTCAAAATTTAGAAATAGTTCAGATGTTTCATTAACACTTTCGAGTGTTATATTTTCAACAATTTCTAACATGTCAAAAACACTTACACCTTCAAAATATAATTTCGCATATTGATTAGCAATATACTCAGGTGAATTCAAACTTGAAATAAACTCACCGATAAATTGTTTTTTTAATAAGTCGAAAGCTTCTTGATCAACTAATTGTCCTCTGTACTTCTTCAATTCATTAAGTAATAATTCTTTTAATTCATCCGGTTGCTGTGTTGCACTGGTAATAATAGAAAAGCTATAGCTAGGTTCAAGCACAAATTGATATCCAAAAGTTTCATCAATTAAATCTTTATTTAATAAGTTTTGATAAAAATCCGTTTCTTCTCCAAAAATCAACTCATAGAAAAATGTCATTTCTAAATCTCTTTGTACATATTTTTCCGAGCTTTCTTTAAGTGGTTGATTTTTAAAACCTAACATTAGCCTTGGAGATTGCAATTTCATCTGCTCTGTAACGTTGTGTTGATTCACTTCAATGGGTTCATCAATTTCTGCACGCTCAATCTTAGGTTGGTTGGTCTTATTTCGCTTTGCCTCATGTTGTTCTACTAAATCAATCATATTTTGAGGGTTTACGTCACCAACAATAAATAAAACCATATTTGATGGATGATAAAAAGTTTCATAACAAAGGTATAAATCATCCTTAGTGATATCGTAAATACTCTCCACACTACCAGCAATATCGACGCGAATAGGATGGTTTGAATACATCGCTCTCAAAGTATTGAACATTAATTTGTAACCAGGTTGTTCTTGATACATTTTAATTTCTTCAGCAATGATACCCTTTTCCTTATTAACCGTTTCCTCAGTAAAATAAGGCGTTTCAACCATATCTAATAAACGCTTAATATTACTTTCAATATTGCTTGTAGCACTAAATAAATAACTTGTACGGTCAAAACTTGTAAATGCGTTAGCTTGAGCATTTTCCTCGGCAAAAGCTGTAAATAAATCTTCTTCTTCTTTTTCAAAAAGTTTATGTTCTAAAAAATGTGCTACACCATCTGGCACTTTTACAAATTGTTGGCTTCCAATAGGTTTGAAATGATTATCTAAAGAACCAAATTGTGTCGTATAAGTCACAAATGTTTTTTGGAATCCTGGTTTAGGTATTATAAACAGCTTAAGCCCATTATCAAGTTCATGTTCGTAGACTTTCTCATCTATCAATTCATAATTATGTACCTTCATTATTCACTTTGACCTCCTTTCGTTAAAACATAGATTGTATCTAGCATAGCTTCATTAGCTAATTTTATAACATCTTCTCTTGTGACAGCATTAATTGCAGTGATGAATTCTTCTTCAGATTGAGGTTTGTCTAATAACACCTGATTATGTAATAGTTCGATAATACTTTTAGGTCTGTCAGTAGATTCATGTCTATGAGAGATAATAATTTTCTTTGCCAACTCTAATTTATCATCATCAAAATTACCATTCTTTAATTTTTCAAATTCATCTAAAATAGTATCTTTGGCAATCTCATATTTAGAAGCCGAAACTCCACTAAGAACAAATAAAAATCCATTCTTTCCATCGATTTGTGAATGTATAGAATAGGCCAAACTTTGCTTTTCTCGAACTTCATTGAATAACACTGAAGAAGGGTCGCCACCAAACATCATGTTTAAAACTACGAATGCATAATAGTTCTCTTTCCCAAAATAAGTTGGGAAACGATAACCAAGATTGAGTTTAGCTTGGTCCACTTCATCATTATCAATGATAAATTTAGATGATTTATTTTGATCTATATGCTCAGGTCGATTATTACTTTCAAATTTGAATGGTTTAATATTAAAGTTTTCTTGTATTGTATCTATCACATTTTGTTTATCTACATTTCCAACTACGTAAATTGCACAATCATCGTTATGTAACATTGATTTATATGTATCATACAAGTTTTTAGCAGTAACATGAGGTATTTGTTCTACTTGACCTGTAGCTAAATATTTATAGGGTTCATTTTCAAACATATGGTTCATTAATTTTAAAAATGAATATTGAGCTTTATTATCAATCATTGCTTCAAGCTTTTTAGTGAGCAAAGATTTTTCCTGTGCTACATAGTTCTCATTAAACTGTTCGTCAATAATTAAAGGATTCCAAATAAGTTCTTTAAGCGTCTTAAGACCCTTCTCAAATAATGGAGTTGAGTCCTTTAAATAACGCTCATTAGCAATTTCTAAAGAAATTGTAATCACATGTTTATCCTTAAATTTAGATACAAAACTATTGATATATGCACCATATAATGATGATAAATGTCTATTTAACGCTTTATCGTTAGGCCATTGTTGTGTAGCACGTACTAAGACTTTGCTTAAAATTGAACGCGCCGTTATTGTTTTATAATCTAATGGCGCCATAAATTTAAAGGTCACCATGGTTGTTTTAAATTTTTTAGTTGGTAAAACGTTAATATGTATATTGGAGTTGTCTAATGTATTATTTTCCAAACGGCATACCTCCCATTCCTGTAAAAACATTAAATTTTTACTTAGCTTTTATTTATTTTAAATTTAACCAAACTACTTTTAATATAGTTTAATGAATATAAAATAGGTTGGTCTTGCTCATCATAATGAACTACCTTTAATAGCATTAAACCTTCATGTGGAGAAGCGTTTAACACTTCTGAAATATGAGGTTCATAACTAATTGCTTCTAAGTCCATTTCTGCATGTTTAACCTCATGTCCTGTTGATTCTTTAATAGCTCTTAACATAGAGCCACTACTTTTTTGATAGTCTGTACAAGTTAGATTTTGTTTAGCGATTTTATCTAAACAGTAAACTACTGGTATTTGATCAGCCGTTCTTAATCTTTCAATGATAGTCACAGGTTCTTTATCACTTATTTCTAATAATTCAGCATCAAGAATAGTTGCTGGTTGTTCATCAAAATTTAAATATTCTATACCTGCTTTATACCCAGCTTCTTCAATCATATTACTAATACTTACTAACTTAATCTAATGGATAAAAGAAGGGAGGCTGTTTTTTAACACTAGTCCCCTCTTCAAAATTATCAGTTACAATTTGTTCGGTAATTAATTCACCAATTCCATCATAAACATCGTCCGTTTTCACGTTGAGTGCACGTGCAATAGATAAATTACTTGGTAGCTTACCGGTACTATCTAATTCTCCATTTTTTATTAACTTTAAAATGTATTGTTTAACTCTATAAATCGCATTCATTTCCGACATTTTTACACCTCATCATTATCTAAATCAACTAGAATTTGTCTTGGTTTACTTCCTTTTTGAGGACCGATGACTTGATTACGTTCTAAATCGTCCATTAATCGTGAAGCACGATTATAACCAATTCTAAATTGTCTTTGTAATAAAGATGTGCTCGCTTTTTGTTGTTCTATTACAAACAAGTAGGCTTCATCATATAAGGAATCTTCACTTTTCATCTCTGATTTATCAACTGGTGCGTCAGGTTCCATTTCTTTTACATAATTTGCTTTTTGTTGTTCTACAACGTAGTCCACTACATCTTGAACCTCCTTATCGCTCAAGAAGGCACCTTGGATACGTGTTTGAGTCGATTCACCATTACCAATATATAACATATCGCCTTTACCTAATAACTTATCGGCACCACCTGAACCTATAATAGTTCTAGAATCAGTTTGTGAACTTACTGCAAAAGCTATACGTGAAGGAATATTATTTTTAATGATACCAGTGATTACGTCTACAGAAGGTCTTTGAGTGGCTACTATTAAATGAATACCTGCAGCTCTAGCCATTTGAGTAATTCGTTGAATCGCATTTTCAACTTCTTTACCTGCGACCATCATTAAATCTGCTAACTCATCAACAATAACTACAATGTAAGGAAGTTCTGATTGTTTCTCTTCTAACTCTTCATTTTGTTTACGAATATACTGATTATATCCTTCGATATTTCTTGTTGAAGAATGTTGGAATAAATCATAACGACGTTCCATTTCTGCAACTACTTTATCAAGCGCTTGCGATGCCTTGTGTGGATTAGTTACTACCGGGATAAGTAGATGAGGTATGCCATTATATACGTTTAATTCTACCATTTTCGGATCAATTAACATAAGTTTTACCTCATGCGGCTTAGCATTAAGTAAAATGCTTGTGATTATTCCATTGATACATACTGATTTACCACTGCCTGTAGAACCTGCTACAAGTAAATGAGGCATTTCATTGAGTTGTATAGATACAGGTTCTCCTGATATATCTCGTCCAATACCAACTTCTAATTTATGTTGAGATGGAAACTTCTCTTCTAAAACTTCTTTAAGTGATACTAATGAAATTTTGTCATTAGGAACTTCGATTCCTACTGCTGAACGTCCAGGAATAGGAGCTTCTATACGAACATCTTTCGCTGCTAATGCTAAAGCAATGTCATTATGTAAGTTAACGATTTTACTTACTTTAACACCTTGAGCTGGCTGAACTTCATATTGAGTTACCGCAGGACCAATTTTAATTTGGGTCACTTTCGCATTGACACCAAAATTCTTCATTGTAGATTCTAAGACCTGACCTTTTCTTTGAACTTCAGCTTTAGAAGTAGACTGTTGTTTAGCTGGTTGATTAAGTAATGATAAAGGTGGAACCACATACTCCACATTTGCTACTTCTCCAGCTTCAGAGATTGATCCTTCAGCGTTACTACTATCATTGTCATTGTCTTCATTAGAACTTGAAACATTACCTTTGTTGTCACTCTGTTTAATATCTTGTGAGTTTGAAGTGATTTCACTACTATTAGCCTCATGATCAAAAATACGCTTTTTACGTGTCTTAGGTGCACTATTGCTTTTATCTTCTTGGTCACTGTGCCCGTAAATAGGTATGTCATTATTTTGCGGAACTTCAGGAAGATCACTAACATCTTTGACATTTTCTTGTTGCAATCTTTCTTGTTCTTTCTTTCTCTTTTTCTCTTCAGATCTCTCTGCTTTTAATTGAGCCCTCTCTTCTTTTCTAGCTTTACTCGTTTCTCTTTTGTCTCTAAATGATTCTGAAGCACTTTTACTAGATGATTTCATACTTTCAAATAGGCTTTTACTTACATCTCTATGTCTTAAGTTTAATAAAAGTATGATACTTGAAGCTATTAGTAGAACAGTAATAATTATAACGCCAGCTATTGATATAAGAGGTATTAATAATTTAAATAAGTAAAAACCTATTAAACCTCCTCCGAAGTTAGGAAAGTGTGTATGTTCATATGATTTATAAACATATGATAATACTGGCTCTCTTTCAGATGACACGCCTTTACTAAAATGGTAATAAAGTTGCGTTATACATAGCAAAGCAAGTTGCAAAACAAGCGCACCAATACTTCGACGCGTTTTAGGAATTTTTTTAGAATATGTAATGAAGACTGTACCTAGAATCACTAAAATATAAGTCAGAAATCTACTCATACCGAATAGATAATTGAAGAAACTATCAATCATTTGACCAACTATGCCTAATTGAAAAGCTCCTAAAACGACAAGAATGATTATGACAATAGCAATGATGTAGCGTAAAGGGCTCTCATTTTGTTTTTTTCTTTTACTATTTTTACGCGTAGCATTACTTTTCCTTCTATTCGTTGTTTTTTTCTTTGTTTGTGGCAAGATTTCACACCTTCTTTTTTAATCTTTCACAGTTATTTAATTACGGCCTAATAATAACTATTATGTATATATTTAATAAGATGAAAGAGGCAGGGACAATTAATTGTTTAAAGCCATCTCAATTATTCTTATATCCCAATTAGATATGTTTGAACAAAAATTAAGAAGACCTCGTTGCAGAGCATAATCATCTTAAATCCCTTAAATGATTTGCTATACACAATTGTCCCAACCTCTTCAAATGTTATTTATTAAGATTAAATCTCAGAAATTACTGGAATAATCATTGGACGACGTTTCGTGCTTTCAAATAATAATTTGCTGATTTGATCTCGCATATTTTGCTTAATTTCAGACCATTCTATACGTTTTTCTTGTAAACCTGCTTCTACAATTGTACGCACTTTTTCTTCGGCTTCATTTAATAATTCTTCACTTTCTCTAACATAAACGAACCCTCTTGATTGAATTTCAGGTCCTGCAGCGATACGTCTATTCTTAGGATCTAGCGTGACAACAGCAATGAAAATTCCATCTTCAGCTAATAAATGGCGGTCTCTTAAGACAATATTACCTACGTCTCCGACACCAATACCATCGATAAGTACATTACCTGAATTTACCTTTTCATTGAGTACCATATCTTTACCGTTGTAATTGATCACATCACCTTTTTCAACTAAGAAAATCTTTTCAGGTGCTACACCTGATTCTGCTGCTAATTTAGCGTGAGCAATTTGCATTTTAAATTCACCTTGCACTGGAATAAAGTATTCAGGTTTCATTATATTTAACATCATTTTTAATTCTTCCATACAACCATGACTTGAAGCATGGATTTTTTTATTGTTAGGGATGATGTGTGCCCCTGCACGTACAAGTTCGTTTAAAGTATCAGCTATGATTACTTCCATATTAGCAGAAGCCGTGATTGCTAAGAATACTGAGTCGCCTTCTTCAATATTCATAATTTTATGTTTCTTTTGAGCCATTTGGCTTAAAGCCTCTACAGGTTCGCCTTGCATCCCAGTTGCAATAATAATAACTTCATTTTTAGGATAATTATCAACTTCATTGATAGGAATTAATAAATCCTTCGGAATATCAAAATATCCCATCTTACGAGCAATATTAAATGAACTTTCTAGTGAGCGACCTAAGAATGATACTTTTCGATTCAATTTACTAGCTATATTTAGAACTTGTTGTATGCGAATAAAATTAGATGCATAGCAAGAAACAATAAGTCTTCCTTTAACTTTAGTGAATGCGTCATACATGTGATGTTCAATGACATTTTCAGGAGTGTTATAGCCAGGTTTTTCTGCTTCTGTAGAATCACTAATTAAAGCAAATACACCTTCATCACCAATTTCAGCCATGCGCTTCATATCAGGTGCATATTGACCATGTAAACTTTGGTCGAATTTAAATTCTCCTGTATATACAATTGAACCATAAGAAGTATGAATGCAAATCCCCAAGCTATCTGGAATACTGTGTGTAGTATTAAAGAAGCTCACATTCACATTTTTAAATTTCATTACTGAATCATGAGATACTGTATAGTAGCGCACTTTTTTCTTAATATTACGGGCCTTCATATTTTCTTTAATAAGTGCAATCGTTAATTTAGAACCATAAACTGGCGCGTCAATTTGCTCTAAAATATAGCTAACTGCACCAATTGCGTGCTCATGACCATGTGAAAGGAAAATACCTTTTAATTTATCTTTGTTTTCAATTACGTACTGAATGTCAGGAATAACGATATCCACACCTAACATTTCATCTTCAGGGAACATTAATCCCGCATCTAACATAAACATTTCATCGTCTACTTCAACGATGTACATATTTTTAGCGATTTCGCCTACACCACCAAGTGGTATGATGCGAATATCTTTATTTTTTTTCTTTATTAAACTCAAAATGTTACCTCCTATAAATAATGACCCGTCCATATATAAACTCACCATTTATTATAAGTTAAAATATGCGTGATGTACACTATTATTGCACGGTTGAACCGCTTGAACATTTTGAATTATCATTTAAATTAAAATAACTAATTGAAATGAAACTTTTAAACTGATTTTATTTTTTAAAATAAAATAAAAAGGTTGAGCATTCATTTAAGAATACTCAACCTTAATAGTTAAATCTAATCATCTAATAAAGCTTTATGAGATGCATTGACACGACCTTGTTTATCAATTTCTATAATTTTAACTTCAATTGAATCGCCAATGTTTAATACATCTTCAACTTTATTGATTCGTTCTTTAGATATTTGTGAAATGTGAAGTAATGCGTCCTTTCCTGGGAATAATTCGACGAAAGCACCATATTTCTCAATACGTTTAACTTTAGCATTATAAACTTGACCTACTTCAGCTTCACGTGTAATATCCTCAATAATTTCTTTCGCACGATCAATCATAGCTTGATCTACAGCACCTATAAAGATTGTACCGTCTTGTTCGATATCTAATTTGACACCTGTTTCATCAATAATTTCGTTAATTTTTTTACCACCAGGTCCTATAACATCTCTGATTTTATCAGGATTAATATGCATAGTAACAACTTTCGGTGCATAAGCACTTAGTTCTTTTCGAGGATGATCAATTGTTTGTAGCATATGATCCATAATTGCTAATCGACCTTGACGTGCTTGTTCAAGTGCTTCTTCGATAACTTCACGTGTTAATCCATCTATCTTAATATCCATTTGAATAGCAGTAATACCTTCTTTAGTACCAGCCACTTTGAAGTCCATATCACCAAGTGCGTCTTCCATACCTTGAATATCAGTTAAAATAGTATAGCTATCATCACGAGTCACAAGACCCATTGCAATACCCGCTACAGGAGCTTTAATAGGTACGCCGGCATCCATTAAAGCTAATGTTGATCCACAGATTGATGCTTGTGAAGAAGAACCATTTGATTCTAATACTTCACTTACTATACGAATTGTGTAAGGGAAATCAGCTGTGTCAGGAATAATATAACGTAAAGCTCTTTCACCTAGAGCACCATGACCAATTTCACGACGTCCTGGTGCACGAACAGGTCCTGTCTCACCTACTGAGAAGTTAGGGAAATTATAGTGATGCATAAAGCGTTTTTCTACTTCTGGCCCTAAACCATCAATAAGTTGATAATCACCTAAAGCACCTAACGTTAACACTGATAACGCTTGTGTTTGACCACGTGTGAATAATCCAGAACCATGAGCTCTTGGAAGCAAGCCAACTTCTGAATCAAGTGGTCGTATTTCATCAACTTTTCGACCATCTGGACGAATTTTTTCATCTGCAATTAAACGTCTAACTTCTTCTTTCACTAAATCGTTTAAAATTGCGTACACTTCATTAATAAGCGTTTCGTTTTCAGGATCTTCTTCAACAATAAAATGTGCAACTACTTCTTCTTTTAGCGCATCTAGATTTTCATCACGCTGTTGTTTATCAAAAGTTAAAACTGTTTCTTTTAATCCTTTTTCTTCAGTTAAAGCTTTTACTTTTTCAACGAGTGCTTCATCACGTTCAACTGGAATAAATTCTTGTTTCTCAGGTTGAATATGATCGATGATTTCTTGTTGGAATGCAACTAAACGTTTGATTTCTTCATGTCCAAAGAAGATTGCCTCAAGCATTTCACTTTCTGTAATTTCGCTAGCTCCAGCTTCTACCATATTTACGGCATCTTTATGACCAGCTACTTCTAAATCTAATCTAGAAACTTCCTTTTCATCAACTGAAGGGTTAATAACATAATTTCCATCAACATAACCTACGTTTACGCCTGCGATTGGTCCTTGGAAAGGAATATCTGAGACGCTTAAAGCCATTGAAGAACCAATCATTGCAGCCATTTCAGGTGAACAATCTGGATCAGCACTTAAGACGATATTCATAATCTGAACATCATGTCTGTATCCTTTAGGGAAAAGGGGACGAATAGGTCTATCGATTAAACGAGCTGTCAGCGTCGCTTCATCACCTGGTCGTCCTTCTCTTTTTTTAAATCCACCAGGAATTTTACCTGCTGCATACATTTTTTCTTCATAGTTCACTGTTAATGGGAAAAAGTCACCATCTCTAGGTTCCTTTGAAGCAGTAGCAGTTGATAACACAACTGTATCTCCATAACGTACTAACACAGCACCATTAGCTTGTTTAGCTAATTGCCCTGTCTCAATCGTTAAAGAGCGTCCAGTCCATTCAGTTTTGAAAACTTTCTTCTCTTGAGACATTATGAATCTCCTCTCTTCATTCTATTACTTACATCATATCATTTATTCACATATTTTTATATTTTTTATTATGTACGATAATAAAAAAAGGAAAGTACCATTCAACTGGTGCTTTCCTTTGACTGTAGACAAGCTCTTTCACTCATTGTCGTCTTATGCATGACTAGCTCATTTATTAATAGTAAAATCCCGTCGTAATGCATTTTGACTCCTCGTTTGAAAAGTGCTTTCAAACAGTCATCTTAATTAAATTTATTTAGTAGTAAACTATAATAAAAGTATCATTCAACTGGTACTTTCGTTATTCTATATTAAGATTAACGACGGATACCTAATGATTTAATTAATTCACGGTAACGTTGAATATCTTTACTACGTAAGTAGTTTAATAAGTGTCTACGACGACCTACCATTTTTAATAATCCACGACGTGAATGGTGGTCTTTTTTGTGTTCACGTAAATGCTCGTTTAATGCAGCGATTTCTGCAGTTAAAACAGCGATTTGAACCTCTGGAGAACCAGTATCAGTTTCGTGTACACGGTATTGTTTAATTAATTCATCTTTACGTTCTTGTGAAATTGCCATAATCAATTTCCTCCTTAATATAATTTAACTCCTTAATCTGAGTTAGGCGTCGGAGACTCGACCTACTAAGAAAAAGGTATTTTAGAAGTAAGCTATTTATCTTAGCTTTTCTTCCTCAACTTTAAATATTATACGATACATCATCACCGAAATCAACAGATAATAAATATTTTGCTTGGTCTTTATCTTCATTCATTTGTTCAACTAATGGATCTATACCTGAAAATTTAACTTCCGGTCTCAAGAAATAGTGCCAATACACAGTAACTCGTTCGCCATAAATATTTTCATCAAAATCAAAAATATTTACTTCTATAACCACTTCAGCTTTAGCTGGATCATGGAAAGTTGGTTTAACTCCTACATTGGCCACGCCTCTATATATTTTACTTTCTGGACCAATTTCCATACTAACAGCATATACACCTTTTTTTGGTAACACATAATCGTCGCTTGGTTGAACGTTTGCCGTTGGGAAGCCTATAGTTCTGCCTCGTTTCTCTCCTTGAACAACTGTTCCTTTAATTCTATAAAGATAACCAAGTTCTTCGTTTGCTTTTCTTAAATTGCCTTCAGTTAATGCTTCTCTTATAGCGGTTGTTGAAATCTTTTCAGAATCCAATTCTTGTTTACCTACGATTGTAGTTTTAAAATCATTAGATTCTTGTAAAACAGTCATGTTTCCTTTTCCGAATTTCCCAAAAGTAAAATCAAATCCAGCAATCACTTCTTTTACATTATTATTAATTACATATTCTTGAATAAATTCTTCAGAAGTGACGCTAGCGAAACGAGAAGAAAAATTAATAACTATGCAGTAATCTACGTCATGATGTTCAATCATTTCTAGTTTATCTGAAAGTGGTGTTAAATAAGTCGTACGTTTACGTTCGGGATTCAAAACCACAGATGGATGCGGGTCAAATGTCATTACAGCTTTCTTTAGATTATTTTCTTCCGCTTTTTGATTCAAAGCTTGAAACACCTTGTCATGACCTCTATGCATGCCATCAAAGAAACCAAACGCCATCGCAACATTTTCATTTATTAATTGATCTTTTTGAATGGGATGGGTAACTTCTATCACTTTCATAAATGTATTTCTCCTTTAGTTAAATACTTTTTTCGGTTTAATTTCATTTATCTTCTCAGGATGTACCATATAAATGGCTAATGCTTTTTTTGACATTTGATCAATAAAAACAAACTGTGACTCTATTTCTTGATCTAAGTCCTTAACATTAAATTTTTGTCCATTTAAAATTCTTTTCTTAAATGCTTCATCATTTATTTCAATCTCTTGCAATCCTTTTAAGCCATATTCTATAGGAAATAGCTTATCTTGTAATGAATCATGCTCATGCATGTCCTTAATTTGTTTTAATTTAAAACTTTTGTCGATTTGAAAACCACCTGAGGAAACTCTTGTCAAACGTGACATATGCGCTGGATAACCTAATTTCTTACCAATATCAGTAGCTAAAGTTCTGATGTATGTGCCTTTACCGCAACTCACTTCAATTTCAAAATGACATTGGTTATTTTGAAAAGTTAAATTTGAAGTTCTATAAATATTTTTGATAAGAACATGTCTTACAGGTCTTTCGACTTCTTCATTATTACGGGCATACTCATAAAGTTTTTTTCCTTTAACTTTAACTGATGAATACATTGGTGGAATTTGTTCGATAACGCCTAAAAATTTCTCAAGCGTTTGATCAATATCCCGTTCTGTAACATCGTCTTTATCAATTCCTTTAACCTCTAATGTATCCCCAGTTTGATCTTCAGTTGTTGTGCTTACTCCTAGAGTAACTTCAGCTTTATATGTTTTTCCCATTTCCATCACGTAATCGCTCACTCTAGTAGCATTACCAAGGCATATCGGAAGAACCCCATCTACTTCAGGGTCCAACGTACCTGTGTGTCCGATCTTCTTCATTTTTAATATTTTTCTAAGTTTAAAAACGACATCATGGCTCGTCAAACCTCTTTCTTTGAATACGGGTAATATACCGTTATACATGTTGTCACACCTTTAATCTACAGTTAATTTTACCTCAATCATTATAACATCTCTTTAGATATAATTGACCACTATTTTTATATAAAAAAGTAGGTAAGCAGATACATTTAAATTTGTATGAATCTGCCTACCTACTTTAATTGAAAATTTATTTATCTTCTTTGTGTAAATCTTGAATCATGCGTTCAATTTTATTTCCGTATTCTATTGATTCATCATATTCAAATGTTAAGTCAGGAATAATTCTTAAACGCATTCTTGAACCTAGCTCAGATTTAATGAAACCTTTAGCTTTTTCAAGTGCTTTAAATGTGTTGTCGACCTCTTTTTTACTACCTAATACTGTGAGATAAACTTTGGCGTGAGATAAGTCATTAGTTAGTTCAACGTCAGTAATAGTTAGGAATCCTACTCTTGGATCTTTTACTTTATTATTAACGATATCCATGATTTCTTGTTTCATTTGTTCTCCAACACGTTCAGCTCTCATATTACTCATCTTATTTCACCTCTTTATTTTATTTTTCTTTAAAATTAAATTTACTTTAGCAAGTAATATTTTATTAAATCATATTATTCTTAGCAATGTGCTTTATTAAAAATCTCCTCCCTATTTTACTAAATAGCGAGGAGATTTCATTAGTTCAAACATTTATTATCGTTGAATTTCAACCATTTCAAACGCTTCGATAATGTCGCCTTCTTTTAGGTCATTATATTTTTCAATAGTAATACCACACTCATAACCTTGAGCTACTTCTTTAGCATCATCTTTGAAACGTTTTAATGTATCTAATTCACCTTCGAATAATACAATACCGTCTCTAATTACTCGTACACCCGCATTACGTGTGATTTTACCTTCAGTCACGTAACTACCAGCAATTGTACCAACTTTAGACACCTTGAATGTTTGACGAACTTCAGCTTGACCGATCACTTGTTCTTCATATTCAGGGTCCAGTAAACCTTTCATAGCAGATTCAATTTCTTCAATTACGTTATAGATAACGCGGTGTAATCTCATATCAACATTTTCAGCTTCAGCAGCACGTTTTGCGCCAGCATCTGGTCGTACGTTAAAGCCAATGATGATACCATTAGAAGCATTGGCTAATGTTACGTCTGATTCATTAACTGCACCTACTGCAGTGTGGATAATACGTACATTTACGCCTTCTACATCAATTTTCATTAATGAAGCAGCTAATGCTTCTACTGAACCTTGAACGTCACCTTTAATAATTACATTTAAATCTTTCATTTCACCTTGTTTCATTTGTTCAAATAAGTTATCTAATGAAACATTTTTACTTTCTTGACGTTGTTGAATCACGCTTGCTTCATGACGCGCTTCACCTATACGACGTGCTTGTTTCTCATCACTAAATACTACAAATCGATCTCCAGCAAGTGGTACATCATTGATACCAGTGATTTCTACGGGTGTTGAAGGGCCTGCTGATTTAATACGTTTACCTAAGTCATTAACCATTGCTCGGATACGACCATACGTATTACCTACTACAATTGAATCACCAACGTTTAATGTACCGTTTTGTACTAATAAGGAAGCAGCTGGTCCACGTGATTTATCAAGTTCAGCTTCAATAACTGTACCTACTGCACGTTTGTCAGGATTAGCTTTAAGTTCTTGAACTTCTGCAACAAGTCCAATCATTTCTAGTAAATCCTCGATACCATCACCACTTAAAGCAGAAAGTGGTACAAAGATTGTGTCACCGCCCCAATCTTCTGGGATTAAACCATATTCCGTTAATTCTTGCATTACACGGTCAGGATTTGCAGTTGGTTTATCAATTTTGTTAACTGCCACAATTGTAGGGACATCTGCTTCTTTTGCGTGGTTGATTGCTTCAATTGTTTGTGGCATAACGCCATCGTCAGCAGCTACTACAAGAATTGTAATATCTGTTACTTGAGCACCACGCGCACGCATAGTTGTAAATGCTGCGTGTCCAGGAGTATCTAAGAAAGTAATTTTCTTTCCATTATTTTCAATTTGGTAAGCACCAATATGTTGAGTTATACCTCCAGCTTCTCCTTCAGTGACTTTAGTATGACGAATAGAGTCTAATAATGTTGTCTTACCATGGTCAACGTGTCCCATAATTGTAACAACAGCTGGTCTTTCGATCGCATCAGGATCTTCAGTTTCATCGTCGAAATAAATAGATAAATCTTCTTCATCAATAACTACTTCTTGTTCAATTTCCACACCATAATCATCTGCAATTAATTCTAATGTTTCTTCATCTAATGATTGGTTAATGTTAGCCATAATTCCTAATAAGAATAATTTTTTGATGATACCTGAAGATTCAACATTAAGTTTTTCAGCTAATTCACCAACAGTAATTCCTTCTTGATAAGTAATTTTTGAAGGCATTTCTTTAGGTTCTGCAGCTTGATTTTGCTGTTTATTATTTTTGTTGTTTTTATTATTTTTATTTTGTTGCTTGCCTTTATTGTTCTGACCATTCTTTTTGTTTTGATTCTTTTGTTGGTTATTGTTTTTTTGATGATTACCTTTGTTATTTTGTTTATCTTTATTCGATTGATTGCCTTTATTATTTTGATTTTGTTTATTATTAGATTTTTGGTGATTATTTTGAGTATTTTGTTTGTCGTCTGTGTTTTGTTCTTTTTTGAACTTTTTATCTAAAGCTTTAATTTGGTCGTCTTCTAAAGCTTGCATATGGTTCGACACTTCAACGTTCATACTTTTTAACTCATCTATAATCTCTTTACTCTTTAGATTTAATTCTTTTGCATATTCGTAAATTCTTTTTTTACTCATATAATCACTCCTTACGATATTCATCTATCATTGATAATAACTTTTTAGCAAAACCATTATCTGTTACACCAATATTAACTCTCTCGCCTTTACCAAGTGCTCCCCCTAATTCAGCCCTCGTTCCAAAATTCCTTAATGGAACTTGGTTGCTATTGCACTTATCTTTCATAACTTTCAAAGCATTGTCAGACGCGTCGGTTGCTACGATTACGAGTTTAATCTTATTGGTTTTAATGTCGTTTAAAATAACAGATTCTCCACTTTTAACTTTTCCTGCTCTCATTGCTAAGCCCAGGAAATTAAATATTTGATCTTTAATCATTTAGGAATCTCTTCTCTATAAATTAAACGAATAATTTCTTTATATACCGGTTCTAGTGTTTCTTTAGAGGCGTTAAAGTACTTTTCAAGTAACTCTTTTTGTTGAGCCTTTTCAACTAGAGAAACATCTTTAGAAACATATGCTCCACGACCTTGTTTCTTACCAGTCGCATCTGCAAAGATTTCGCCTTCTTTATTGATGACTACTCGAATCATATCTTTCTTTGGATGCATTTCATTAGATATAATACATTTTCGCATTGGAATTTTTTTCTTTTTCATAAGTTAACACTCCAATCTATTCTTCTGTATTTTTATCTTCTTCAGCATCAGAGTCTTTTTCTTCATCAGTCTCTGCAGCTAATTCTGCTGTTGTTAAATTAGATTCTTCTAAATTAACGTCATCAAATTCAACATCTTCATCACCAGTGTTTACGATTTCATCTGCAACTTCTTCAGATTCAATTACAGGGTAAACGCCTGCTTCACGTGCATCAGATTCAGATTTAATATCAATCTTCCAACCAGTTAATTTAGCTGCTAGACGCGCATTTTGACCACGTTTACCTATTGCTAGAGAAAGTTGGTAATCAGGTACAACCACTATTGTTGATTGATTTTCTTCGTCAACAATAACTTCTAGAACTTGTGATGGGCTTAAAGCATTTCTAACGAATACTTTCGGATCCTCATTCCATTGAACGATGTCTATTTTCTCTCCACCAAGTTCTTCAACAACAGCTTCAACACGTGCACCTTTAGAACCTACACATGCACCTACTGCGTCGATATCTGCATTATCAGAGTAAACACTGATTTTAGAACGGTCTCCTGCTTCACGTGCTACAGATTTAACAATGACAGTTCCATCATAAATTTCTGGAACTTCTTGTTCAAATAAACGTTTTAATAAACCTGGATGACTTCTTGAAACATAAATCTGAGGTCCTTTTGTTGTTTGTTCAACTTTGTTTACATAAACTTTAATACGTTCATTAGGGATGTAACTTTCGTTAGGGCTTCTTTCAGCTTCAGATAAAACAGCTTCAATTCTACCTAAATTTACGTAAACATAGCGATGATCGACACGGTCAATCACACCTGTTAAAATATCTTCTTCTTTATCAATAAATTCATCATATAGGATTTCTCTTTCAGCGTCTCTTAAACGTTGCATAACTGCTTGTTTAGCTGCTTGTGCGCCTACTCGTCCAAAGTCTTTAGGAGTAACATCTTCTTCATAGATATCACCAATTTCATAAGCTGGATTTTTTACCAATGCAGTGCTTAGATCTACTTCATCTCTATCATCGAAGACTTCCTCTACGACTTCTTTTCGAGCAATTACTCTAAACGAACCTTCGTCCATGTTTAATTCTACTCTTACATTTCTTGCACTGTCATAATTTTTCTTATATGCAGTGATTAGCGCAGCTTCAATAGCATCGATAAGTACTTCTCTAGGAATTTTCTTTTCCTTTTCTAAATATTCAGTAGCTAATAATAATTCATTACTTGACACAGTTTTTCCTCCTCATCACGTTAAATCATAACAGCGTGACGTGCTTTAGCGATTTTATTTCTTGGTATTTCAATTTCTTTGGTTTTTGATTTTTCTTTTACTTCCATAACTATATTGTCTTCATCTACAGATTTTAATATTCCCAACCACTCTTTATCACCTTCGATTGGTGCATAAAGTGAAACAAATATAGGTTGACTTACAGCATTTTGAAAATCTTTATCTTTTTTAATAGGTCGTTCTGCCCCTGGAGATGCTACATCAAGGTAATACATTTCCGGGATAGGGTCATTTTCATCCATTGCTTCACTAATTTTTTCTGAAGCTAAAGTACAATCATTAAGATCTACGCCACCTTCTTTATCGATGGACACTCTAAGAAAGCGATCTTTACCTTCTTTAACATATTCAATTTCAACAAGTTCAAATTTTAAATCATCTAATATAGGCTGAATTATAGTTTCTACTTGTTCAGTAATTTTACTCATACAGGCCTCCTTTTTTGGCAAATAGAAAAGAGCGGGTATATGCCCACTCTTCTGCCTGAGTTTAATCATTTTTTACACAATTAAAGTATATCATAACTCATGATACTAAACAAATTTCATAAGTTGTAGACGGGATAGAGGTGCTATTAACATTCTATTGTTTAGCACCTAAATCCTGTATTTTGGTAATCTATTTGATATATAGCAATCATTTTCAAGGGAAAACTACATATCAAAAATAGATAATTGTGCTTTATCTGGTAAACCTGGTAAGGATCCCATCTCATCTAAGTAATCAATAACTTTTTGTGAAAGTCCCGCTTTCTTATTTAAATCTTCTTTGGATAAGAAAGGACCTTCCTCACGTGCTTCAACAATCCGTTTGGCAACGTTCTCACCTAAACCAGGTACTGCAACAAACGGAGGAATAAGCGTGTCTTCTTCAATAATAAAGTCGAAAGCCTGACTTTTTTCAAGACTAATTGGCTGCATGCGGAATCCTCGATGTGCCATTTCGTTCATGATTTCTAAAACAGTTAAAACATCTTTTTCTTTTTTTCCTAAGTCCATATAACGAGAGTACATGTCTTTAACAGTGTTGCGAATACTTGTTTTATCTTTAATCATTGTAATGAGATCAAAGTCAGAAGCTCTAATAGTAAAGTACGCTGCATAATAATATAGCGGATGGTGTACTTTAAAATAAGCAATTCTTACTGCCATCAGAACATATGCTGCAGCATGGGCTTTAGGGAACATGTATTTAATTTTTCGGCATGAATCTAAATACCAGTCAGGTACATCATTTTCTTTCATAGCTTCGACCATTTCATCGGTTAATCCACGACCTTTACGCACGAATTCCATTGTTTTGAAGGCCATAGATGGTTCTAATCCTGCGTACATAAGATAAACCATAATATCATCACGACAACCTATTACGCTTGATAAATCACAAATACCTTGTCGTATTAATTCCTGAGCATTACCAAGCCACACATCAGTACCGTGTGATAAGCCAGAAATTTGTACAAGCTCTGAGAAAGTTGTTGGTTTCGTATCTTCTAACATTTGTCTAACGAATCCAGTACCGAATTCAGGGACGCCAAATGTACCAGTTTTACATAATATTTCATCTTCAGTAACACCTAAACTCTCAGGACCACTGAAAATTTGCATCGTATCTTTATCATCAACTGGAATAGTCTTAGGATCAATACCTGATAAGTCTTGAAGCATACGTATCATAGTTGGGTCATCGTGCCCAAGTATATCGAGTTTTAAAACGTTATCATGTATGGAGTGGAAGTCAAAGTGTGTTGTCATCCAAGCTGCACTTTGATCATCTGCAGGGAATTGAATAGGCGTAAAATCGTAAATATCCATATAGTCTGGAACTACTATAATACCACCTGGATGTTGTCCAGTCGTACGTTTAACACCAGTGCAACCTTTAACCAATCTGTCAATTTCAGCTCCACGTTTATGGATACCTTGATCATTGAGATATCCTTTTACAAATCCGAAAGCAGTTTTTTCAGCAACTGTACCAATCGTACCTGCACGGAAAACTTTATCTTCACCAAATAGCACTTTAGTATAGTTATGCGCGTTTGGTTGGTACTCCCCACTAAAGTTTAAATCAATATCGGGAACTTTATCTCCTTTGAAACCTAAAAACGTTTCGAATGGAATATCTTGTCCTTCTTTAATAAGGTCATTACCACAAATAGGACACTTTTTATCTGGAAGGTCGAAACCTGAACCTACTGACCCATCATCAAAGAACTCGCTCGTTTTACAATGTGAACATATATAATGTGGAGGTAAAGGATTAACTTCGGTAATCTCAGTCATCGTAGCCACGAAACTAGAACCGACCGAACCACGAGATCCTACTAAATAACCATCATCAAGTGATTTTTTAACTAATCTTTGTGAAATCAAATAAATTACTGAGAAACCATTACCGATAATACTAGCTAATTCCTTCTCTAATCGATCTATAACGATTTGCGGTAAATCTTCACCATATAACTTTTTAGCATTAGAATAACTTAATTCACGAATCTCATCATTTGCACCTTCCATTCTTGGTGTAAATAATTTATCTTTAATCGGAACAACTCTCTCAATACGTTCGGCTAATTCGTTTGTATTTTTGACTACGATTTCATGCGCTTTCTCTTCTCCAAGAAAATGAAATTCGTCTAGCATTTCATCTGTAGTTCTAAAATGTGCTTCAGGTAACGTTGAACGATTTAATGGATTACCTGGTTGTGACGCAATTAAAATTTTTCGTGCAATTGCATCGTGTTCATATAAATAATGCACATTACCCGTCGCAATAACTGGAATATTTGCACTTTCTCCCGCTTCAATTAACCGTTGATAAATTTCTGTTAAAGTTTCATGATCACGAATTAATTCTCTGTCCATCAAATCTTGGTACAATGCAGGTGGTTGAACTTCTATGAAATCATAATACTTTGCAATTTTTTCAACTTCTGATTGGTCTTTTTGCATTACAGCAGTAAATAATTCCCCTTCATCACATGCAGTACCAACCAATATCCCCTCTCTATATTCATTTAAAAGAGAGCGTGGAATTCTAGGTGTACGATAATAGTATTTTACTAAAGACGCACTTACGATTTTAAATAGATTTTTAAGTCCTTCTTGGTTTTGAACTATAAGTGTTACGTGAGATGGGCGTGCTCTTTTATAAGCATCTTCATTAGTTAGCTTTTTATTTATTTCCAAGTGATTTAGAACGCCGAGTTCTTTCATTTGTTGAATCATTTTGATGAAAATATATGCGGTTGCTTCAGTATCATAAATCGCTCTATGGTGTTGTGTGAGTTCGACGCCATACTTTTTAGCAAGGAAGTTTAAACCGTGTTTACCGTATTCAGTGTTAATCGTACGTGAAAGTTCTAATGTATCGATGACACCGTTAGTAGACGGCCCAAAGCCTAAGCGCTCATAACCAGTATCAATAAATCCCATATCAAATGAAGCATTGTGAGCTACAAATATCGCGTCCCCAACCCATTCTTTAAATTCAGTTAATACTTCTTCAATTTCAGGAGCATCCGTTAGCATGTCGTCTGTGATATGAGTTAAATTAATGATTGTTTCAGATAAACGTTCATGAGGATTACTAAAGCGTTCGAATTTATCAATAATTTCACCATTATGAACTTTTACAGCTGCTAACTCAATAATTTTATCGTATTGATTAGATAAACCTGTTGTTTCAACGTCAAATACCACATAAGTAGCATCTTTTAAAACGCGGTCAGTAGGTTTGTAAGCGATAGGCACTCCGTCATCAACAAGCATGCCCTCCATACCGTAAATCATTTTAATTCCATGTTTCTCTGCTGCATTATGTGCATCTGGAAATGCTTGAACGACATTATGGTCAGTAACTGCAATAGCAGAGTGTCCCCATTCAGCGGCTTGTTCAACATAAGAACCGATATTCGGTATACCATCCATTTGGCTCATAGCTGTATGCAAATGAAACTCTACACGTTTTTCGTCAGCTTTATCTTTTTTTGGTGCTTTTTTAATTTCTTCAATATCTGACATCATCATAACTAAATCACGCACAAATGTATCTTCTTCAATACGACCTTGTGCTCTCACCCATTTTCCTACACTTAAAGCCTTAAAATGGTCTAGGTCATCTTTATTTTTACGGGTGAACATTTTTAAAACTAAAGAATCTGTGTAGTCTGTAACTTTAAGCTCTACGATATGACGCCCACTTTTAAGTTCTTTTAAATTGATATCGAAAATAACACCTTCAATTGCTACTTTGAATTCTTCTTCGATAATTGAATCAATAGAGCGAATGTTTTCAACTTGAATTGTTTTCCCAATTTGACACTTATCAACAGAACTTTCATTGTTATCTTGTTGTTTAGCCTTTTCAGCCTTCATTTTTTCTAATTTTTCAGTAGCTTCTCTAGCACTTTGTTCATCTTCTTGTTGAATATGAGCTTCTAATGAGGCTAAATCATCATCATGATTCATAGTATCTGTTTCAAAGATAATCTTGTCTATATTAAAACCACATTTTTGAAAAGCTTTAACTAAACTTCCATTACATGCTTTGTCAAAATGGTTACGTTCAATATCATTGGATACTAAAACTTTGATTACATTACCAGACATAATCAATTTCTTTTGTTTTAATTGACCTTTAACTTTAGGTGATAATCTCGTTTGATCAATACAATGGGCAAAGTATTTTAATGCATGTTCGTCTTGGTGAGTTGTATCTTTAATTGAAAAATGGATTGTAACTGTGGCTATTTCTTTAAACTCTTCTTCAATTGCATGAGTAAATAATAGGTAATCTTCATGTGAAAGAAAACGTGGTAATGAGATTTGAAATTCCCATGTTCTATTCTTATTAGAAACATCAATTCGAGTCAGTTCACCCTCATTTAGAATATCAGTCTCTAATTGATTTGATATTTTAATTTGATCGGCAAGTACTTTGAATTTTTCTTGATTTGTCATTGCCAAAATAATAACCACCTTAAATTTTTAATACTTGTACTTTTATTTAAATTCTAATTATGTATGTGATAAGAACTACTATTGCTGCACACTCAAATCTTATAGCAAATTTGATTCATATTATACTACTCATTTGATTAATTTTCATGAGAAATTATTTGTATATTTAAAACAATAAAGAAGAGCAGGTTTGAATTTCAAACTCAAAATTCATTCCCCGCCCTACTTCAACTAGTTTACTTTCAAAATCTAAATCTATTTTAAATTGTCATATAAATCTTTTAAATAATTTTCTAAATCATTGACGTGAATCTCTTCACTTTCACCATTCAAGCGTTGTTTGACCTCAACAATACCCTCTTCAGCTCTTTTACCGACTACAACTCGCATTGGTAATCCAATTAAGTCAGCATCGTTAAATTTAACACCTGCGCGTTCTTTTCTATCATCATAAAGAATATCGAATTGACCATTTAATTGATCATATAATTGATCTCCTAATTCACGTTGATCATCTTTTTTAGGGTTAATTGTTATTAAGTGTAAATCAAATGGTGTGACTGATTTTGGCCAAATAATACCATTGTCATCATTATTTTGTTCAACAATAGCGCTAAGAGTTCTCGAAATACCAATACCGTAGCATCCCATAATTAATGGTTGCGCTTTACCTTGATTATCAAGGAAAGTAGCGTTCATTGCTTCAGAGTATTTTGTACCCAACTTGAAGACTTGACCAACTTCAATACCTTCTGCAAATTGAGCTTTACCAGAACCATCACTTAACATTTCGCCTTCTAAAATAAATCTAAAATCACCATATTCATCAATGTTAAAATCTCTTTCTACATTAGCATTAACATAATGATAGCCATCTTCATTAGCACCTATAACAAGATTATTTAAATCTTTTACATAGTTATCTGCGTATATCTTAATTTCTTTATTATGAATTGGGCCTAAAGAACCAGGATTTGCACCAACTAAATTGACAATTTCATCTTGTGATGCCATTTCAACATTTTCAGTACCGAAATATGCTTTTAATTTAACATCGTTTAATTCATGGTGCCCTCTTATTAGAATCATAATAAATTCGCCATCTACTTTGAAAATCATTGTTTTAACAATTTCATCTAGTGGACGATTTAAGAAATCTGCGAGTTCTTGTGCTGTTTTGACATTTGGTGTTTCAATTTTTGATAGTTCAGCTGTTTCAGTATGTTTTTCTGAAGGATGATAAATAACTTCTGCTTTTTCAATATTAGCAGCATAGTCACTTTCGTTACTATAAACAATTGTATCTTCGCCAATTTCACTTAGTGCCATAAATTCATGAGTGTGATTACCACCAATCGCGCCTGAATCAGCGACTACAGGGCGTGCGTTAATCCCTACACGCTTGAAGATTTTACTATATGCATTGTACATATCTTGATATGTTGCATCTAAAGATTCTTCGTCAGCGTGGAAAGAATATGCATCTTTCATAATAAATTCTCTGCCGCGTAATAATCCAAAGCGGGGTCTCTTTTCATCACGGTATTTTGATTGAATTTGGAATAAGGTAAGAGGTAGACGTTTGTATGATTTTAGTTCGTCTCTAACTAGAGAAGTTACAACCTCTTCATGCGTAGGCCCCAATGCGAATTCTCTTCCATTTCTATCTTTGAGTCGCATTAACTCTGGACCATAAGCTCCCCAACGTCCAGATTCTTCCCATAATTCAGCTTGTTGTAAAGCGGGCATTAAAATTTCAACGGCATCAATACTTTCCATTTCTTCTCGTACGATGTTAGAAATGTTATTTAAAACTCTTGTTGCAAGTGGTAAATAACTATAGATTCCACTAGTACTTTGTTTGATTAAACCTGCTTTAAGTAATAAACGATGACTTAGTGCTTCAGCTTCTGCAGGAACTTCTCTCATCGTTGGTATAAATACTTTAGATTGTTTCATTCTCTATTTTCCTCCCTAATTATAAGAAATACCGTTGTATATCGTTCCAAGTTACGATAATCATAATAATAACAACAAATAATGCACCTGTTGCAATAATAGCTGTTTCAGCCTTTTTATTCACTGGCTTTCTGAAAATAGCCTCATATAATACAAATAAAATTCGACCACCATCTAACGCTGGAATAGGTAATAAGTTCATGATACCTAAGTTTACACTTAATAATGCTGTATAGCCTATTAGGTTGATAATACCAGACTTTACAACTGAGTCCACATTATGGTAAATACCTACTGGACCATTAAGCATGTCGAATGAAAAACCACCAGTAAAGATGCTAGCAATCATACCAACAACCGCTGAGAAGATTAATTTACCTTTATCAAAGAAATTATAAATTCCATAACTGATTGGTTTAAAAATACTGTGCTCCAACTTAGGTGCAAATCCGATTTGGTAACTTGTTTGCTTTTTGTTTTTGCTAATTTTGTTTTCTACCTTTTTGGGTTCAAGTTGCATTGTTTTTGAATGGTGATCTCTTTGTACTTTAATTGTTGTTTTAGAAGTTTTATTATCATCTAATACTTTTCTTATTTCACTAAAGTCTTTAATTTTATGATCACCGATTTCAACAATTTTATCACCTTTATGTAACCCAGCTTGATCTGCAGGTGAATGCTTTACTACTTCTCCAATTGTATTTGTAGGCGTACCTTGGTAATAAGCTAAACCTATAAATAACACTAATGCTAGAATAAAATTGAAGAGCGGGCCGGCAAAAAGTGTTAAAAATTTGGGTAATGGTTTCTTATGTGCAAACTGTCTATCTCTAGGGGCGATTTGTATAAGACTTCCATTTTCAACAAAATATGCCTTCTTAGCGATTGAGTAATGATGTCTTTCTTCATCATAAGATGTTATACCTTCTATATATAAATCATCTTTAAAGTCACATTTTTTAACTTCTATAGCTTCAATTTGTTGGAATTTATGTTGATCATCTAAAATAATATGCGTAATTTCATCTTTTTCATTTAATTTAATTTTTACGTTCATACCTGGTTGAACTGGTGGCTCTTCAAGTCCATCTCCAGCCATTCTTACATAACCGCCTACAGGTAATAAACGTATTGTGTATAATGTTTCATCTTTTCTAAAACTAAAAATTTTAGGCCCCATGCCAATCGCGAATTCAGGACAAATGATACCTGCTCTTTTAGCAAAGAACATATGACCGTATTCATGTACAGTAACTAGTACACCAAATACGATGATAAATGAAACTATTGTTATTAAATAGCTCATACTCTACACCTCTATTGATATTATGTTTAATTTTCAATAAATCTAAGTACTAGAATAAACAAATAATATAAAACATTATAATACGCTTAGATTCATTCTCTAATAAATATGTATAATTGTAGTTAACGATTTATACAGTGATAGTGTTCAAAAGGAGTTAAGAGACATTGCACTCTCTCCAATATCTCAATAACTCCTTTATTATAACATCTATTTTATTTTATAGACTGTACCACAAATTAAATTTGGATTAATAAAATATTTAATAGTGGTAAAACAAACATAAAACTATCAAATCTATCTAAAATACCACCGTGACCTGGTAAAATACGGCCTGAATCTTTGACACCAAAGTGTCGCTTAAATCCAGATTCAACTAAATCTCCTAATTGACCAAACATACTTAAAATCACTGTAACTATTAATAACAGCCATATGTTTAGATGGAAATTCACGAAAAATTGCATAATTAAAGGTACGAGTAAACTACAAATGATTCCCCCAATAAAACCTTCAATCGTTTTATTAGGGCTAATCACAGGCCATAATTTATGTTTACCCATCAATCGACCGAAAATATATGCTCCAGTATCTGTTAACCAAACTATTAGAAAGGCAAATAATATGTAATGTAATCCCTCTGAACGTGTTTCATAGAAATACATAAATCCAATACCTACATATGCTACCGACATAAGACAGAAAGCTGCATCCATAAAACTAAATCTGTTCTTAGATAGCACTGTATAACTTAGGACAATAAAACTCATAGCTATTAAGCTTTTAAGTTGTATAGTTTGTACCCATTCCCCAGCATCTTGAGGCAACATAATAATAATTAAGGCTAATGCACTAATAAATCCTGGTATAGATAAGAACTTAATCATGTTCATGTTTAATAGTTCTTTTAATGCAATTAAAGCTAATAAGTAAGCGAAAAGCATTAAAATCATGCCACCTTTTAGTAAGAATGGCAAGAATATTAATAAGGCAATAATTGCAGTTAATGTTCTTACTTTCATACTTTACTCCTCACTTAATCCCCCAAAGCGTCTTTGGCGCGATTGATAAATTTTTAAACATTCTTTTAATTCATTTTCATCGAAATCTGGCCATAACTTCTCATTAAAAATAAATTCACTGTATGAAGCTTGCCAAATTAAAAAGTTACTAATTCTTTGTTCTCCAGAAGTACGAATTAGTAATTCCGGATCAGGGTAATCGCGAGTCATTAAATGTTTGTTTAATAGATTTTCATCAATAGCTTCAGAACTTTGATGCGCAGATTGTAACTCTTCAAATATTTCTTTCATACTTTGAATAATTTCAGCACGTCCACCATAATTAATAGCGAAAATTAATGTTAATCCTGTATTATTCTTCGTCTTTTCTTTCGCTTGATTAATAGCTTCAATAGTTGATTGGGGTAAGCCTTCACCGAATCCAATTGTTTCAACTTTAACATTTTTTTCAATTAACTCTGGTAAAAATGTTTTAAGAAAATTAACAGGCAGATTCATAATATAATTAACTTCGCTTTCAGGTCTAGACCAATTCTCTGTGGAGAAAGCATAAAGTGTTAAATATTTAATACCAATATTACTCGCTTCTCGAGTAATTTTTTTGATTGTTTGCATGCCTTCATAATGTCCTTTTATTCTTGGCATTTTACGTTTTTTAGCCCATCGACCATTTCCATCCATAATGATGGCAACATGTTCAGGAATATTATGTAAATCTAAATCATTATTTAGATTATTTTCAGTCTTATTTTTATTTTTTAGCTTTTTAAACATGGTCTTTCCTCCGAGCCTGATCATCTCTGTTTTATTGTATAGGTTAATTAAACAATCATCTACCATTTTATCATACTCATTTATTCCATTGAATAAGCAAATAAAAAAACTGTACCAAAGTCCTACTTGGTACAGTTTAGACTATTAAAACATAAACATTCATAAAGTATTAAAGAAGTATGACCTCAAGTCGAGCTCACTAATTAATTCTTAGACACTTTATAAATATCATGTGAAGAGTAGTTATAAATTTTAATCTACTCAGTGACAAGTCACATGATTAAACAGACATGATATCTTGTTCTTTATCGTCAACTAACTGATCTATTTCTTTAATAGAGTTATCAGTTGCTTTTTGAACGTCATCAGTTTGACTTCTTAAGTCATCCTCAGTAATGTCACCATTTTTCTCTTCTTTTTTAAGATGATCATTGATGTCACGGCGAATATTTCTAATTGAAACTTTTGCATCTTCACCAATTTTTTTAACGTTTTTCACTAGTTCTTTACGTCTTTCTTCTGTTAATGCAGGAACAGAAATTCGGATGACCTCACCGTCACTTGTTGGGTTAACGCCCAAGTTTGCTGCGATGATTGCTTTCTCAATATCATCTACTGAAGTTTTATCATATGGTGAAATTACTAATAAACGTGCTTCAGGAACATTGATACTTGCTAATTGTTGTACTGGTGTTGGTGCACCATAGTAATCAACTGTTACACCATTTAGTAAATTTGAATTAGCTCGACCAGCACTGATGTTAGCTAATTCACGTGATAAGTTGTCGATAGATTTTTGCATTCTAGCTTTAGTATCTTTAATAATGTCACTCATTTTTTTACACCTCTAATTTATTTTGTAATCAGCGTACCGATTTTTTCTCCCATAACGGCGCGCTTAATATTTCCTTCTTCCATAATTGAGAATACATTTAATGGAATATTATTGTCCATGCAGAATGATGAAGCAGTAGAATCCATTACTTGTAAACCTTCTTGTAACATTTGAATATGAGTTAAGTGTTCATATTTAACGGCATTTTCATCAACTTTAGGGTCAGCTGAATAAACACCATCTACATTATTTTTACCCATTAAGATTACATCTGCTTCAACTTCAGCTGCTCGTAAAGCTGCTGTAGTATCAGTTGAGAAGTAAGGGTTACCTATACCAGCTGCAAAGATAACTACGCGCTTCTTCTCTAGATGTCTGATTGCACGTCGACGAATATATGGTTCAGCAACTTGTTTCATTTCAATTGAAGTTAAAACACGTGTATCACAATCTAATTGTTCTAAACTATCTTGTAACGCTAAAGCATTCATTACAGTTGCTAACATGCCCATATAGTCAGCAGTGCCTCGATCCATTCCTAAATCGCTGCCTGTTTTACCTCTCCAAATGTTTCCGCCACCAACAATAACTGCAATTTCACAGTCCATTTTAGCAACTTCAGCAACTTGTTTCGCTACACTTTTGATGATAATTGGATTGATACCGAATCCCTTATCTCCAGCTAAAGCTTCTCCACTCAATTTCAAGACTACACGTTTATATTTAGAAGTTTGAGCCATTTTCTTATCCTCTCTATAGTAGAAATATGTAAAAATATATAAGTAAAGAAGACACGGATGGCTCCTTTCTATAGCTCTAAAACTATTAGAAAGGAAACTTAATAGGTGTCTTCTTTCTTGTTAAAATTATGACAGATTATTTCATTTGTCCTTTAACTTCATCAGCGAAGTTTTCTTCGCGTTTTTCCATACCTTCGCCTACTTCGTAACGAACGAAGTCAGTAAGTTGACCACCTTTTGATTTTAAGAATGCTTCAACTGTTTCATCTGGATTTTTAACGAAGTTTTGATCTACAGCACAAATTTCTTGTAAATATTTACGTAAACGACCTTCAACCATTTTTTCTACGATGTTTTCTGGTTTACCTTCGTTTAATGCTTGTTGTTTTAATACTTCTTTTTCGTGGTTGATTTCTTCTTCGCTTACTTGATCAGAAGAAACATATTTAGGGTTGATTGCAGCGATGTGCATAGCTACATCTTTTGCAGCTGATTCATCAGTTGTACCTTCAACAACAGTTAACACACCAATGCGTCCGCCCATGTGTAGGTAAGAACCGAAAGCGTCATTATCAGATTTAGTTCTAATAGCAAAACGACGGATACTTAATTTTTCACCAATTGTAGAGATAGCTTCTTTCATTCTTTCATCAACAGTTTTGCCACTTGATAATTTAGTTTCTAATAAAGCGTCAACTGTTTCAGCTTTACTATCAAGAATTTGGTTAGCAATTTCTTTAACTAATTCTTGGAATCCTTCGTTACGAGCAACGAAGTCAGTTTCTGAGTTGATTTCAACGATAGCTGCTTCATTTCCTTTAACTTCTACGTGTACAAGACCTTCAGCAGCGATACGGTCAGCCTTTTTAGCTGCTTTCGCGATACCTTTTTCACGTAAGTAGTCGATTGCTTTATCGATGTCACCATCAGTTTCAGTTAGCGCTTTTTTACAATCCATCATACCTGCGCCTGTTTTTTCACGTAATTCTTTAACAAGTTTTGCTGAAATTGCCATTAATTTCTCCTCCAATATATAATTGTATTTATGATATACCCAAATTTTACCATTATTTTAGGTGATATTTCCAATACTCTATAACGATTTGTTTTACTTTTAAAAAAAGGTGATAAGCATTAGTATCTTATCACCCATTTAAACTATATCTTAGTTTGATTCAACAGAAGTGTTTTCTTCAGTTGTTTCTGCTTGTTCAGATTCTTCTTTTTCATCTAAATTGATGTTTTGTTCTGCAGCTACTTCTTCATTAGATACACCTTGTTGACCTTCTAAGATAGCATCTGCCATTTTGCCTGTTAATAATTTAACGGCACGGATAGCATCATCGTTTGCTGGGATAACGTAATCGATTTCGTCTGGATCACAGTTAGTGTCAACAATACCTACGATAGGAATATTTAATTTACGTGCTTCAGCAATAGCGTTGCGCTCTTTACGAGGGTCAACAACGAATAATGCTTGAGGCATAGATTTCATATCACGAATACCGCCTAAGAATTTAATTAAACGGTCGTATTCTTTTTTAAGTTCAACAACTTCTTTTTTAGGTAATACTTCAAACAATCCATCTTCTTCCATTTTTTCAATTTCAGAAATACGTTTGATTCGTTTAGAGATTGTTTTGTAGTTAGTTAAGATTCCACCTAACCATCTTTGGTTAACGTAGAATTGACCAGCACGTTCTGCTTCAGCTTTAACTGATTCTTGTGCTTGTTTTTTTGTACCTACGAATAAGACTTTACCGCCATCTTCTGATACTTGTTTAAGGAAGTTGTATGCTTCTTCAACTTTTTTCACTGTCTTTTGTAAGTCAATGATATAGATACCATTTCTTTCAGTGAAGATATATTTTTTCATTTTTGGGTTCCAACGGCGTGTTTGGTGACCGAAGTGAACACCGGCTTCAAGTAATTGTTTCATTGAAATTACTGCCATTTTAAAATTCCTCCTATTGGTTATTTACCTCCATAATCAACTCATATAAAGACAAATCCAAAGATTTGCACCCTCTATATTTACATTAATTATGTGTGTATTGGCTTAATAGCCGTCAATTAATATATCATAACTTGTCCAGAAACGCAATGCCTTTGTGTCTGAACAATGAATAATATTTATGATCACATATAAAAAGAGTATCGCTCATGATATAGCTGACACTCTTTTTTATATTTGATGTTTTATTAATTATTTTGTTCTTTCTAATTCATCTAAGAATTTTTCTTTTTTAACTTTGATGAAAGTACCTTTCATACCTAGTGAACGTGATTCAATGACACCAGCACTTTCTAATTTACGTAATGCATTTACAATAACAGATCTAGTAATACCAACACGGTCAGCCACTTTAGAAGCGATAAGTAAACCTTCATTTCCACCTAACTCTTCAAAGATATGTTCAATCGCTTCTTTTTCAGAATAAGATAGTGAATTGATAGCCATTGTGATTGCAGCTTTATCACGAGCCTCTTTTTCAACTTCGTTATGTTTCTCACGTAAGATTTCCATACCAATTACAGTTGCAGCGTATTCACCTAAAACTAGGTCGTTCTCATTAAAGTCATCTTGAACTCGACCTAAAACGAGTGTACCAAGTCGTTCTCCTCCACCTAATATAGGGAAAATAGTTGTTCTACTGTTTACAAAAACGTCTTTGTTTTCAGGAGGGAACACTGTTAAAACATTATCAATGTCAATGTTAGATTGTGTTTGTTTAACATCCATAAGTTTTTCAGTATACTCACTAGGAATATGTCTTTCCTCTAACATATTGATAATTCGCTCACTCTTCAATAACTCGTTAAGACTCGACCCTAAAATTTTACCTCTTCTTGATACGATAAATACGTTTGTGACTGTAACGCTACTGATCGTTTGTGCAACATCTTTAAAGTCTACTGCAATGCCTTTATGTTTTTGTAATAACGTGTTTAATTCTCTAGTTTTAGATAATAAGCTCATAATTTTTCTCCTTCTATTTATATTATAAAATAAATGCACTTAAATCCTTATTCGTTGAGATAGTTTTTAGTTTATCATCAACATATTGTGGTGTTATGTCTACAACAGCATGTGGCATATTTGGTGCTTCGAATGATAAATCTTCAAGCATCTTTTCTAAAATTGTGTGTAATCTACGAGCACCAATATTATCAGTGTCTTGGTTGACTTGGTAAGCAATTTCAGCTAAACGTTTGACCGCTTCTTCAGTGAAGTTTACAGTCACTTCTTCAGTTTGAAGCAACGCTTCGTATTGCTTAATTAATGATAACTTAGGCTCTGTAAGAATTCTGACAAAGTCGTCAACAGAAAGACTTTCAAGTTCTACTCTGATTGGGAAACGACCTTGTAATTCTGGAATCAAATCACTAGGTTTTGAAACGTGAAACGCACCAGCACCAATAAATAGTATGTGTTCAGTATTTACAGTACCATACTTGGTTTGAATCATGCTACCTTCAAGGATTGGTAAAATATCTCTTTGAACACCTTGGCGTGAAACATCTTGACCACTATTTTGATTATTTGTTGCTACTTTATCAATTTCATCTATAAAGATAATACCCATTTGTTCTGCAAGCTCTAGAGCCTCTTGGTTTGCTGTTTCTTGATCTATAAGTTCATCAGCATAATCATCAGCAAGTATTTTTCTTGCTGTTTCAACAGATACCTCTCGTTCAACTTTCTTTTTAGGCATCAATTGGTTCATCATGTCTTGCATTTGTTGATTTTGATTCGTTCCTAGCATGCCCATAGCTGCTGGATCTTGTTCTACTTTTATTCTTACTTTTTCTTGTTCAAGTTTACCTTCTTCTAATTGCTTCTTAATTTCTGAACGCTTAGTTTTTATTTCTTCAGTAGGTGGCTCTTCCTCTTCTTCATTATTTTGACCAAAGTTAGGAATTGCACCTCCGAAAAGATTTTCAAGAGGATTATTTCCTTGAGAAGCCTTCTTCTTCATACTTGGAACTAACAATTTAACAAGCTTATCATTCGCTTTAGCAATCGCTTCATCTTTGACGAGTGCTTTCTTCTCTTCTTTCACTAAACGAACAGCTACATCAACTAAGTCTCTTACCATACTTTCAACGTCTCGACCTACATAACCTACTTCAGTAAATTTAGTAGCCTCAACTTTAATGAAAGGTGCACCAACTATTTTAGCCATTCTTCTAGCTATTTCAGTTTTACCTACGCCAGTTGGTCCAATCATTAAAATATTTTTAGGTGCGATTTCTTGTTTAGCTTCTTCATCTAATAAACTTCTTCTATAGCGATTTCTTAATGCAATCGCTACTTTACGTTTTGCGTCATCTTGTCCAACAATGTATTCATTTAATTTAGATACGATATCTTTTGGAGTCAATTTAATTCCATTTGTATCCATATATAACATTCCTCCATCTTGTTACTTTGTAACTAAGATTCATTTCCTAATTCTTAAAAATAAAATCACATTATGCAATTCAACTACAATGTTTCAACGATAATATTATCATTAGTAAATACGCAGATGTCTGCAGCAACTTTCAAGCTCTCATAAGCCATTTCTTTAGCAGAAAGTTGTGAAGCATGTCTTTTAAGCGCTCGACCAGCACTTAAAGCATAATTGCCTCCAGACCCAATAGCGATAAGATCATCATCTGGCGCAATAACTTCGCCTGTACCACTTACAACAAGAATTGCATCTTTATTCATAACAATAAGCATTGCTTCTAATTGTCTTAACTGCTTATCTCCACGCCATTCTTGTGCTAATTCAACTGCCGCACGTTCTAAATTACCGCTAAATTGTTGTAGTTTTGTTTCAAACTTTTCGAAAAGCGTGAATGCATCAGCAACACTACCAGCAAATCCTGCTAACACTTTCCCTTCATATAAACGTCTAACTTTTCTAGCAGTTTGTTTCATAATAACTTGTTGTCCAAGAGTAACCTGGCCATCACCTGCCATTGCAGCTTCTCCATTATGACGTACAGCGTAAATAGTTGTTGCATGTAAAGTATTACTCATAACTTACTCTCCTTTTTTTGCTCGAGGATGTGCATTTAAATAAACCTTGCGAAGTTGTTGATTTGAAACATGAGTATAGCGGCCTGTCGTTGATAAATTAACATGACCTAAAAGAGATTGAACTGTCCTCAAATCAGCACCTTGATTTAATAAATGCGTTGCAAACGTATGTCTGAGTTTATGGGGGTGTATATCTGTGACACCAGCAGTGCGTTTAACTACATCATTGAGAACATACCTCACACCACGTTCAGTAATAGGCGCACCATTCATATTAACTATAAGATATTCATGGTCATTAGTTTTTCTAGGTTGAAATTCGTCTAAATATCTTTCAATACTCTGCTTACAAAATTCACCAAAGGGAATGAAACGTTCTTTATTTCCTTTACCTAAAACTTTCACTCCAGGTAAATTCATATCTATATCTTTAATTTTGATATTAACTAATTCAGACACACGTATTCCTGTTGCATATAATAATTCAATAATAACCCTATCTCGTATGCCCTTTTTACTATCTTGCTCCACAGTTTGAAATAAAGCTTCCATTTCTTCTTCATAGAAGAATTGAGGAAGGTACTGTTCTTTCTTAGGGTGTACAAGTTGAACAAAGGGGTTAACTATTGATTCATCTTGAGTCATCCAATATTCATAAAAAGTACGTAAAGTAGAAATTTTTCTCGATACTGTCGTTCTTTTTAAATTATGTGAATATAAAAATGATAAATAATTTCGAGCATCTTTATATTCAAATGTAGCTAAATCTAAATGTTCACTAACTAAAAAGTCATTAAATTGAATCAAATCATCATGATAGGATTTCAAAGTATATTCTGAAAAATTTCTTTCTACCTTCAACATGTATAAAAATGTTTTTTGGATTTCATTCAATATAATTCCCCTCCATCATATTGCATTGTAGCATATGAATGATAGGGCATACAGTAATTTGGTAATCAATTCAAAATCTTTAGAGAATTAATGTCAAAAAGAATTTATAAAACCTTGAATTATTAAACCTATAATGCAAGATTTAAATATTACCTATTCACCACAAAACAATCGAATCATTCCATAAAAAAACTAGGTAGTAATTATTTTACTACCCAGTTGAACTATTATGCTCATCAAAGTGTTTGTTTATAATTATCTAGATATTCGAGCGCTCTATTTGCTTGAGCTTCATATCTTTCTTTTTTATCTTTAATTCGCTTTTCTAATGATGGTAATAAGCCGAAATTAGCATTCATAGGTTGGAAGTTTTTCTCATTTTTAGCATGAGAAATATAATAGGCCATACTTCCTATCATCGTCTCTCTAGGGAAAATAACTTCTCCTTTACCAGCAAGTTTATGAGCGAGATTAATTCCCGCAACCAAACCGCTTGCCGCACTTTCTACATAACCTTCTACACCAGTCATTTGACCTGCAAAATAAAGATGCTCATGACCCTCAAGCTCGTATTTTTCATTTAAAACGTCAGGAGAGTTGATAAATGTATTACGGTGCATCACACCATATCTCACGATATCCACATTCTCTAATCCAGGAATAAGACGTATAACTTCTTTTTGCGCGCCCCATTTTAAATGTGTTTGGAACCCTACGATATTGTAAAGTGTTCCTGCTGCATCATCTTGTCTCAATTGTACAACTGCATATGGACGTTCACCTGTTTTAGGGTCCTCAAGTCCTACAGGTTTCATTGGACCAAATAGTAAAGTTTTACGACCTCTTTCAGCCATTACTTCAAAAGGCATACATCCTTCGAAATATTTTTCTTTTTCAAATTCATTGACGGGTGCTACTTCAGCTTCTAATACAGCATCATAAAATCTATTAAATTCTTCTTCTGTCATAGGACAATTAAGATAAGCAGCTTCACCTTTGTCATAACGAGATTTTAAGTAAACTTTGTTCATGTCTATTGTATCTTTTTCTACAATCGGTGCCGCTGCATCATAAAAGTAAAGTTGATCTTTACCTGTAATATCAACTATTTCTTGAGCTAAGTGTTCTGTCGTTAGTGGACCTGTAGCTATAATTGTGTATCCTTCAGGAATATGATTAACTTCCTCATTTAATACTGTTATATTGGGATGATTACGAAGCGTATCAGTGATATAACCAGCAAAATCGTGTCTATCTACAGCTAGAGCTCCCCCAGCTGGGACACGTGCTTTATCAGCTGCTTGAATAATTAGAGAGTCCAGACGTCTCATTTCTTCTTTAAGCACACCAACTGCATTTGTCAGAGAATTACCTCTTAGTGAATTAGAACATACAAGTTCAGCAAATTTATCAGTGTGATGAGCTGGAGTTTGTTTCACTGGTCTCATTTCAATTAAATTAACTTTTACACCACGCTGAGCTAACTGATATGCCGCTTCAGAACCTGCCAATCCAGCTCCAACGACATTAACTGTTTGAGTCATCATTTTCCTCCTAATTTAATTTAATCTATTTTTGAACTTCTTCCTTGTAATCACAGTTAGAACAAACGACCTGGCTACTTCTACCTTTTTTCTTATCTACTAAGTAGTGGTTACATTTAGGACATTCTCTTCCTACTGGTTTATCCCAAGAAATGAAGTCACAATCAGGGTATTGAGAGCATCCGTAAAATATTCTATTCTTCTTGGATTTCCGTTCAACTACTTCACCCTCATTACATTTAGGACATGTTACTCCGATAGATTTAACAATAGCTTTAGTATTTCGACAATCAGGGAAATTAGAACAAGCCATAAACTTACCATATCTTCCCATTTTAATCACCATAGGTGAACCACAGACTTCACAATCTTCTCCAGCTGGTTCGTCTTTAATCTCTATTTTTTCCATTTCCTCTTCAGCACGTTCAACATCTTGCTTGAAACTATTATAAAAATCACCAACTACTTTACGCCAATTCGTATCTCCCTCAGCTATTTTATCTAATAAAGTTTCCATGTTAACAGTAAACTCTACATCAATAATTTCTGGGAAGTACTCTTGGACTTGTTCATAAACAATTTCGCCAAGTTCTGTTGGTACGAATCGTTTACTTTCTAATTTAACGTAGTTACGCTTTTGAATAGTATCTATAGTCGGAGCATAAGTTGAAGGTCTTCCTATTTTAAGTTCCTCTAGTGTCTTAACTAAACGTGCTTCTGTATAACGTGGAGGCGGTTGAGTAAAGTGTTGTGCAGGTTCAATTTGAGTTGCTGTAACTTTATCGCCTTCCTCTAATTTAGGAAGTTTATTTTCTTTATCATTTTCTTTATCATCTTTAGCTTCAACATATAGTGTCATGAAACCTTTGAATTTTATAGTCTGACCATTTGCTCTAAATTTAATATCATTTTGAGTAACATCGAGTGCAATAGTATCCAAAATTGCTGGAGCCATTTGGCTTGCCACAAAACGTTCCCAAATTAATTTATACAGACGATGTTGATCTCTAGTTAAATAAGGTTTCATTTCATCTGGAGTTCTTAAAGTACTTGTAGGTCTAATCGCTTCATGGGCATCTTGGTCACCTTGTTTACCGGTTGCCTTACGTTTAGACACATATTCTTTACCATATTTATCAGTAATATAGTTATGAGCTTCTGACTTTGCAGAGTCTGATATACGTGTAGAATCTGTACGCATGTAAGTAATCAAACCGATAGTACCTTGACGTTTTAAATCAATACCTTCATATAGTTGCTGCGCTAACATCATAGTTTTACGAGCTTTGAAGTTTAACTTACGTGCAGCTTCTTGTTGAAGGGTTGAAGTAGTAAATGGGTTAGCTGGATTACGTGTTTTTTCTTTCTTATTTACATTCGTAATTTCAAATTGATCTCCATCAAGAGCTGTTGTAATTTTCTCAACGTCTTCTTTTGTATTTAATTTGTAAGGTTTATTTTTATAATGGAGGAACTTAGCATTAAATTTAGACTTTTTATATCTAAATTCCCCTTCAATAGTCCAATATTCTTCTGGTTTGAAATTACGTATTTCATTTTCTCGGTCGATAACTAAACGAAGAGCTACTGACTGAACACGTCCTGCAGATAAACCTTTTTTAACTTTCTTCCATAATACAGGAGAGATATTATAACCCACGAGTCTATCCAGAATACGACGTGCTTGCTGAGCATCAACTAAATCCATTTCAATACCTCTAGGGTGTTTGAAACTATCTTTTACCGCATCTTTTGTAATTTCATTGAATACTACTCTGTTTTCTTTTGAGTCTTCTAGTTCTAAAATTTTTGATAAATGCCAGGCAATCGCTTCACCTTCACGGTCGGGGTCACTAGCGAGAAAAACTTTTTTAGCTTTTTTAGCATATTTCTTTAAATCTTTAACAACCGGACCTTTACCGCGAATTGTAATATATTTTGGTTCATAGTTATCTTCAGTATCGACACCCATTTGACTTCTAGGCAAGTCACGTACGTGTCCCATTGAAGCGATAACTTTGTATCTTTTTCCTAAATATTTTTCAATGGTTTTAGCTTTTGCAGGCGACTCAACTATGACTAAATTATCTGCCAAAGTGATTTCCCCCTTGCAAATTGAATTACTAAAGATAAATGATAAACGCTTAATTTTATGTTTGTCAACGTTTTAATTTTTAAATTCACATTTTGTTACAAATATTATTAATTTTGTCACATAAAACTTTAACTAATTTAATACATGTCATTCACTATAAATAGAGGTATATTCAAAAGTATTTTAGAAAATGTAGTCTGAAAGAATACTACTTTCATCTAAAACGACTTGTGCCCCCTCTTGAAGTCTAAGTAAATTACTTTTGGTCATAGGATTAAACATTGATCCTGGTAAAACATATACATTCCGGTTTTGTTCTAAAGCGCAGTCTACTGTTATTTGACTACCGCTTATTTTCTCTGCTTCTGTAATTAATAGACCCCGAGCGAGTCCACTAATCAATCTATTTCTTTCAGGAAATTTATATCTGGTTATGGGAGAATGAGGTGGATACTCACTTATAACTAGTCCTTTTCGTTCGATATTCTCTCTTGTCTTTAAAGATGATTTAGGATAATGATATGAATGGCCGAAGCCAAGAACACCTATTGTTGGAAGTTTATTTTTTAGTGCGACTTGGTGAGCTATACTATCTGCACCATATGCTAATCCGGAAATAATCGTCATTTTCAGTGATTTAAATGATGGGAAAAGGTATTCCAAAGCTTGAGTTGTATATAAAGTTGACTTTCTTGAGCCTATAACAGCTAAAGTATGAGGACAATTAAATAGTTGTTTATTTCCTTTATAAAAAATTACATATGGGAAATCATAAATTTCTTTAAGTAATTGAGGATAATGTTTGTCAAAGTAAGTTAAATATTTGAGGTTCATTTTAGTCATTTCTTGAAATATAACTTCTGTATTAAATGATTTAAATAAGCTCAATTTTCTCCTGACTGTGGATGAGGTTTGTCTTTTAGCCCAATCCTCAATCATCTCATTTTGAATTAGTGCATTTTCTGAAATAACTTCTGGATATTCTTTAATAAATTGATGAACTTGCGTTGTGGCGAAATTAGCCCAATAGAGCTTCAATAAAGTGTGTTGAATCACTATGCATTACTCCTTTAGAAGTATTATAGCTCAATTTAACCCAGTTGGTTATTACTATTCAAAGACATATAAGTGTTAAATTTAATGTGATTGTAAGGAGTAATTTTCCAAACTCATTTTTCATTAAACGGTGACGAGTTTCTACTATTATATATATCACTTCCACTAAGACTATAAAAAAACTCGAACCTAATTAAAGGTTCGAGTCTAATAAAAATCTATCAATTATTTATCAACTGTTAATAATTCATCATAGATTCCAGCTTTTTTAGCTGCTTCGATTAAAGTTGTACCAATTTCTGATGGTGTATCTGCAGTTTCAACACCACAATCATTTAATGTTTTGATTTTTTCATCTGCAGTACCTTTACCACCAGAGATAATTGCACCAGCGTGTCCCATACGTTTTCCTGGAGGTGCAGTTTGACCACCAATAAATCCTACTACTGGTTTATTCATATTATCTTTAATCCATTGTGCAGCTTCTTCTTCAGCAGTACCACCGATTTCACCAATCATTACTACTGCTTTAGTTTCAGGATCTTCATTAAATTCTTTTAATACATCAATGAAGTTTGTACCATTAACTGGGTCACCACCGATACCAACAGCCGTTGTTTGACCGATGCCTTCTTCAGTTAATTGATGTACGGCTTCATAAGTTAAAGTACCTGAACGAGATACAACACCTACGTGACCTTTTTTATGAATGTAACCAGGCATAATTCCGATTTTACACTCATCTGCCGTAATAACACCTGGGCAGTTTGGTCCTACTAAACGTGTCTTACGTCCTTGTAAATAACGTTTAACTTTAACCATATCCACAACTGGAATATGTTCAGTAATACAGATAACCATATCTAATTCAGCTTCAGCTGCTTCTAAAATTGAATCTGCAGCAAATGGTGCTGGAACGTATACAACTGATACGTTAGCGCCAGTTTCATTTTTAGCTTCTTCAACTGTATTATAAACAGGAACACCTTCGACAACTTGTCCACCTTTACCTGGTGTTACCCCTGCGACAATTTGTGTTCCATAATCAAGCATTTGTTTTGTATGGAAAAGGGCAGTAGACCCTGTGATACCTTGTACCATTACTTTCGTATTTTTATCAATAAATACACTCATCTTAGTGCTCCCATCCTTTCCTTACGCTTCTTTAACAAGTTTAACGATTTTTTGTGCACCTTCAGCCATAGTAGCTGCTGGTTCAATTGCTAAACCTGAGTCGTTTAAGATTTCTTTACCGCGCTCAACATTTGTACCTTCTAAACGTACTACTAATGGTAAAGTTAATTCTACTTCTTTAACTGCTGCTACGATACCTTCTGCGATAACGTCACATTTCATAATTCCACCAAAGATATTTACAAAGATACCTCTAACATTGTCATCACCTAAAATGATTTTGAAAGCTTCAGTAACTTTTTCTTTAGTAGCACCGCCACCAACATCTAAGAAGTTAGCTGGATTTCCACCAAAATGATTAATAGTATCCATTGTTGCCATAGCTAAACCTGCACCGTTAACCATACAACCGATATCACCGTCTAAAGCGATATATGATAAGTCATATTTAGATGCTTCGATTTCTTTAGGATCTTCTTCTTCTAAATCACGTAATTCAACGATATCTTTATGTCTAAATAATGCATTATCGTCGAAGTTTAATTTAGCGTCTAGAGCTAATACTTGTCCATCACCAGTAGTTACTAGTGGATTAATTTCTACGATAGAGCAATCTTTTTCAATGAACACGTTATAAAGTGCTAATAAGAATTTAGTTGCTTTACCAATAGATTCTTTAGGAATATTAATGTTGAAAGCAATACGACGTGCTTGATAAGGAGATAAACCTACAACTGGGTCGATTGTTTCTTTAAAGATTTTCTCAGGTGTCTTAGCTGCCACTTCTTCAATCTCAGTACCACCCTCTTCAGACGCCATTAAAGTAACTTTGTCTGTTGCACGGTCAATTACGAAACCAACATAATATTCTTTCTGAATATCGCAACCTTGTTCGATATATAAGCGTTTAACTTCTTTACCTTCAGGTCCTGTTTGGTGAGTAACTAATTGTTTCCCTAATAATTCATTAGCGTAAGTTTCAACTTCAGAAAGTGATTTAGCAATTTTTACACCGCCTGCTTTACCTCTACCCCCAGCGTGTATTTGTGCTTTAACCACATATACATCTGAATCTAATTCTTTCGCTTTTTCCACCGCTTCTTCAGCAGTGAATGCTACTCGTCCTTCTGGAACGGCTACGCCCATAGAACGAAATATTTCTTTACCTTGATACTCGTGGATATTCATCTTCCATCCTCCTGTTTCTTAGGTTAAGTTCCCTTTTAATTATAAAAAATGAAAGCGCTATTGTAAACTGAAAGACCATATTTTTTGCAATTAAATTAAAATTCAAATTATTTTAACATCGACTTGATAGGTTCAAAGGATTTGCGATGTTCATTTATTACACCAAATGTGTCAATTGCCTCTAAATGCTGTTTAGTACCATATCCAACATTTTTTTCAAATCCGTAATTAGGATAATCATTAGCTAGTTCTTTCATATAATTATCACGATATTCTTTCGCCATAATACTAGCTGCAGCAATTGAAACACTTTTAGCATCTCCTTTTATAATTGATGTTTGAGGAATATCATTATCAAGTTTCATTGCATCAATAAGTAAATGTGTAGGTTGAATACTTAATTGATTAATCGCTCTTTGCATGGCTACCTGTGTAGCTTTATAAATATTCAAGTCATCAATTTCTTGTGGAGTTGCAATTCCATAAGCGTAACTCGTAACATTATTTTTCAATTCTTCATTTAAAATTAAGCGCTGTTTAGCTGGTACCTTTTTAGAGTCATTTAACCCAAGATAATGATGGCCTTTATTTAATATGACTGCACAAGCAACAACAGGACCAGCGAGTGGTCCTCGTCCTACCTCATCGATTCCACATATTAGTGCCTCATTATCATGATTCAATATTTCATTTTCATAGTGATTCATACTAATATAATTGTTTTCTAGTTCTTGTTGTTTGATTAAATACTTTTTACGTGATTCTATAGCTTTTTGAACTCCTTTTCGGGTATCTTCATTAGCTACATGCGCTTCAAGTTCTTCTATAGATTGAATTAATGCAAGTTGATCACGTATTTCTTTAATTGTTGATGTCATTTATAAGTCACTCTTCATTTCTTTTAAAATATCAAAACAATATGTACCTATCTTAGCATTTCTCATATCATTAATGATTAATTCAATGACTGATTCATAATCTACTTCATTACCTTTTTGAAGAAGGCCTCTCCTACGACCAATCGCATCAAACCACTCTAAAATTTCTGCATCTTTGTCTACATCTATATTGTAATGTTGTCTGAGACCTTCTAAATCATGTTCAATCATGAAGTTTAAGCCATAAATTGCTACTTCATCTAAATGAACGATGCTATCCTTGATTGCACCAGTCAAACTTAATTTCTTACCGACTTCCTCGTCCTCAAATTTAGGCCATAATATTCCTGGTGTATCTAACAATTGAAGTGATTTCCCAACTTTAATCCACTGTTGTTGTTTAGTAACACCTGGTTTATTACCTGTTTCTGCAATACTACGTTTCGCCAATTTATTAATTAAAGTTGATTTCCCGACATTTGGAATACCAACAATCATTGCACGTATCGCTCTCGGTTTAAGCCCTTTCTCCTTTTCACGTTCAAATTTTTCTTTCGTAGCTTTTATTGCTTCAGCCTCTACATTTTTTAAATTTTTACCATGTTTAGCATCAACTGCTACCGGAAAGAACCCTTGTTCCTTAAAGAATCCTTCCCACTTTTCTAATTCTTTTAAGTTAGTCATGTCTTTTTTATTTAAAATAACCACTCGCGGTTTTTGTTTAATAACTTCATCGATCATAGGATTTCTAGAACTATATGGTATACGAGCATCAACTAACTCAAATACTACATCAACCTTTTTGAGTTGCTCACTCACTTCTCTTTTAGCTTTCGCCATATGTCCTGGATACCATTGTATCGCCATTAATATCACCTTACTTTCATGTTCAATTTATAATAATCGTATAATTAATTCGACTTACTAATTATACTTTAATTCTGTTTATACAACCACTTTAAGTGTAACATGCTTATCTTTTATTTTTAAAAATGAATAACAACATTAAATAACTCAAAATTTAAGTTTGTGTAAACATCACATATCTTAAACAAAATCACTTTCATTCATTGACGCTATCGCCTACAATTTAAATAACTAATAAGAGAATTAGATAACAAGCATCAAGTTATTTAGGAGTAATTAATGAAAAGAGTTTTAAGTTATACCGTATTATTTATAGTGCTATCACTTATTGGACATAGTTATGTCGTATATCGTTTTTATCACGATGGTATTTTATCAACTGGTCCAAATGATGGCATGGAACAAATGGTTCCAATACAAATGTATCTTTACAATCAGTGGCATCAAGGGAATCTATTTTATGCGTCTAACTTTGGCTTAGGTGGGGATTTCTTCACTGATTTAAGTTATTATTTTTCAACAAATTTATTATTTATCATTAATGTTCTAATTATTTCGTTTGTAAAATTATTCATATCTTTAGATACACATCAAGTGATGTTTTGGATGAATAACGCTTTAATCGTCTCAATTTTTAAGGGGACGATTGCGCTTTATTGTACATTTTTATATGCTCAATACATTTTTAAAAATAAAATTTTGAGTATATTTACCGCATTTTTATTTGTAATCTCACCACTCTATTTCAGATTTACAGCTTATTGGCCATTTTTCAGTGATGTGTTTATTTGGTTACCTTTACTTTTATTGGCCATGGAAAAGTCAATTCAACAACGTAAAAGTGGTCTGTTAATCTTAACTATTACATTAGTATTAATAAATAATTTCTATTTTGCTTACTATTTTTTAATTATTGCTAGTGTTTATGGCTTAATTAGAATCATGTTTAGGCATCCTGATGATGATTCAACACGAATAAGAACCTTGTGCACTTTACTTATCCCAGCAGTATTAGCTTTAGGAAATAGCTTATTTATTTTCTTTCACGGCGTACAAAGTTTCGTAAACAATAGACGGGTATCATTCTCTGGAAATGTTCCAACTTTTGAGCATCTGAATATTAATACAAACATATTTTTCGATAACTATCTTATCGTCATTTTATTTTTAACAATTCAAAGTATATTAACCTTTAAATTATATAGACACTACTATTATCGATTATTTGCACTGATGACCGTAGTACTCATCATATTTACTTTTATACCACTTATAGATCAAATTTTTAATGGATTTTCAGCACCTCAGAAGCGTTGGCATTTTATTTTAGCCTTTTCATCATCTTTATTAATCGGACTATATGTAAAGTACTTTAGAACGGTGAGTGTTAAATCATATATCACTACAAGTTTGATCGCCCAACTCATTATTTATATTAGCGCCTATTGTTATCATAAATTTTTACCATGGTTAATACTTGTACCGGTAGTTTCAATTATTGGATTATTAATTTTATTTTTAAAAGAGAGAAAGATTCGCATACAACTTACATATATTTATATTATTTCAATTGTTGCCTTAAGTATGATGGTGAGTTTTGTTTTTATAAAAAATCAAATTTACTTCCAAGACCATCAAGATCGAGCGAATACATTTTATGCGAATTCTAGTCTATATAGCTCTGATTTACAAAGAGCATTAGTTAAAGAAATGAAGAGTAGTAAGAAGGATGACCAGCGTATTGATTGGCGGGTTAATGAACAGGACAATACACCGATGTATCAAAACTTTAAAGGTTTGAGTCTTTATTCTAGTATCTTTCATCACAATATCTTGGATTTCTATTATGATGCTTTAAAAATTAATTTAGCAGAGGAATCACTTAGTCGTTATCAATCGACCAATGCTAGACAAAATATCGATAGTTTATTCTCAATTAAATATGTAATGTTAAAAAAATATCAAAATAATATACCTACTTACTTCAAAAAAGTGAAATCGAGCGGCCAATATGACATATATGAAAATCAGCTTAATTTACCTAGCGTTAAAGTGACTAATAACCTATATAATAGTCAAAGCTTAAAAACACCGATAGACCGTGAACATGCAATGCTTAAAGGAGCGATTGTAGATTCAAATGGCAAAGATTTCAATTCTCAAAGTAAGAATTTACTAAAACATGCACGTATAACAACTAAGAATATTAAAAGTAAAGGAAATAATCAGTTAGAAGTTAAAAATAATATGGGAACTGTTAACATTCATATACCTAAAAAAATCCGTAAGCAATATCAGGACTTTTATATAACTTTATATATTAAACGAGGTAATCCAGACAGTAATTACACTGTAAATGTTAATAATTACTTTAATAACCGTCTTTATAATAATTCAGTCTACAAAACTGGGATAAACACACAACTTTATCGGACCCAACCTGATAAAAATGGCAATATTTCTATTAAATTATCTCCAAATGGCGGTTTCAAATTTAAGTTACTCAATCTCAGTGGAGAAAATTATAAGACACTCAAAACTGCACATCATAATGCAAACTTTAATATGGATTACAATGATATTAAAAATGGTGTGAAAGTGAATCTCGGTCAACACTCTAAAGGTTTAGCTACCATAAATATTCCTTATCGAGCTGGTATGCGTGCTTATATTGACGGCCGTCAAGTTAACATTCATAAAGTAAATTATATGATGACTGGTGTTCCAGTAAACAAGAATGATCAAACTATAATTATTAAATATCAGCCCCCTTATTGGAAAACAATGATATTTATTTCATTTATAAGTATTATTTTTAGTATGATATATATAAGATATACGAATTCAATAAAAAGAAAGATGAGGATTCACCGTGATTAAAAAGTTTTGGCAAACACCTAAAAGGCGATTTCTATCTATCCTAATATTAAGCTGTATCCTTTCATTAATACTCTACTTTCCATTTATCTATCAATACATGACAAAAGGCGACGTTTTCAGTGGAAGTGGTGATGGTTTTAGGCAAATGATGCCTTTCCAAATGTATCTGTATGAACATTTTGCTTCTTTTAAAGGGTTCTATGATGCCTCTTTTGGTTTGGGTGGAGATTATGTGAAATCATTAGCATATTACTACTCAATGTCACCACTTATGTGGATCAATTTTGCATGTATTTGGGGACTTGAACATACTATTCATATTAATCCACATGACATTAGCTTTTGGCCAACTAATCAACTTGTTATGGCATATGTGCGAACTGTAATTACTTTGATTTTTACTTTTTATTTGTTTATGTATTTGAAATTCAAACCCGCACCTATGTTTATTGCAACTATTTTGTATGGCATGTCTACCGTTATGACATATTATAATTTTACTTGGTCATTTTATGGTAACTTACTTATCATGCTACCTATGTCAATTTGGGCTATGGAAAGATTTTTTAGAGAGCGCAAGTTAGGATGGTTTATCTTTGCAATTACATTTACACTATTCACTAATTTCTATTTTAGTTATTATGAAGCGGTTGTATTAGGATTTTATTTAATATATCGCCTCATTGCAGTACATCCGCAAGATATTGTTAATCGTTGGCAAAAATTTTACATATTAGTTATCGCTACTTTATTAAGTGTTTTATCAAGTTTATTTGGTCTTTATACTGGTGTTTCTTCATTTTTAAATAATGATAGATCACAGAATCCTAAATTTGGAATTACCTTTTTAACCAATTTATTTGAAAAAAATTATAATATATTTACTGATGGTTTTTATATAACAATTTCTATTATTGTAATTATTGCGTTATTTTCATTCAAGCTATATCAAAATTATTATTATAAGTTATTCGCCGTTGCAACTTGGTTACTACTCATTGGTTCTTTATCACAATGGTTTGATAGTTCATTCAATGGGTTCTCATTACCTCAAAGACGTTGGGTTTACTTTTTAGCATTATCATCAGGCGCTTTAATTGCACTTTTCATACAACATTTAAGCGAATTATCTCTAAAGAATTATTTAATTATAGCTATACCTATATTTTTATATAGCTGTTTTTACATCACTTACACTGATCGCTCTGTAAATTGGATGTATATTGCAATTATAATAATGATAGTTATTGGCTTATTATTATACAGAAAATCACTTTTAAAAAGAAAATGGATAGCAATCGGGCTAGTTATTCTATTTTTAGTTGAACAAGTTATTATGGTAAATGATTCAAAAAAAATAACTATTGAACCATACCAAACTACGATGGACACTATTAACGATTCAAGTTATAGAAGTAAAGTATTAAACAATAAAATTAATCAAATGACTAGTGATAAACTAGATCCTTTGAAAAGATTAGATTATTTTTCATTTTACGCACTTAACTCACCATTTATATATCACTACAATGGTACATCTTTATATTCAAGCATTTTCAACGGTCAAATTTTAAAATACTATGATAAAACAATGCAAATCAACATGCCTGTAGATAAAAATAGTACATATCGCTATTTAGGTAATCGAGCGAATTTGATGGCTTTATGGAATGTACAAGATAGATTAAGACATCCCAATGACTTAAACATGCCTTATGGATTTAAAAAGAAAAATCTTATCAAAGATGGGAAAGATCAATGGATCCACTCAAAGAATACGATTTCTTATCCAAGCGCACACATTACGCATAAAGTCTATGATTCTAATAACTTAAAATCACCTCTAGATAGAGAACAAGCGATGCTTCAAGGTGTGGTATTCGATAATAATACGAAAAGTGTTAACACTACGTTTAGCCCTAATAAAAATCTATTAAATGATGCTCAACTACAATTAAAAGATTCACAATGGAAAAAGAAAAATCAGCTAAAGGTAGATAAAAATAATGGAGGCGTTCAACTCACATTACCTCATTCTTTAACTAAAAAGTATAAAGACATGTATCTCGAAATGGATGTTGAACTGCTCACTCCTGATAAGGAACATAGTATTGGCGTAAATGAATATAGTCAAAATCGAAATGCGTTGTCATATAAATATCGACGTGTGGTATCACCTGTGACAATGCGTGTGAAAGCTTCAGACAAACTTAATATTCATATGTCTGAAGGTACGTATAGATTTAAGATTAAAGGAATTTATGGGGAAAATTATCACACACTTAAAAAAGCTTCTAAACAATTACATTCAGTAAAAGTAAAAAAAGAGAGAAATGGTTATACGATTACTAAAAATAAAAACGATAACGGATATATCGTGTTACCTATAGCTTATGAAAATGGCATGCAAGCTAGAGCCAACGGTAAGCCTTTAGATGTAAAAAAAGGTAACGGAATTATGACTACAATTCCAGCTAAAGCTGGACAAACAACGATTAGATTGACTTACACACCGCCACATTTTTATTGGTTAATTATTTTAAGTATCATTGGAGTCATTTTAAGTATCATGTTTACTAAAAAAGTAAGAAAAAATAAAGTTTAATCATTTTGATTTGCACTGCGTTAACTTATGTATTGAACCCTAAAAGTTCTACGTTAGTTCAGTATGTTATTTTAAAGATTTGTTTCCAATGTTGTTTAGGAGACAAGTCTTTAAATTTTGATTTAATTCTAGTATTATTATAAAAATTATATAGCCAGTTACCTTTTTTAGACATACTTTGAAATATGTGATTCTCTTTGAACATATATACTTCTTTCTAGGTCATGCTACACATAGTCAAAGCGAACTCTCAGGCGATAAATAACGCTTGGACATTAATTTATAATATTATTTAAAACAATAGTCAAAAACTAATATAGGACCTTTAAGAACTTAACTCAGACATATAGGCAATAATACAAAACCTAACTATACAATATGATAAAAGTAAAATGTATCACAAAATATCAAGATTGGAGTTTTGGTTTTGTTTGTAAAAATGAATAAACTATTGTCAAGATTTGTAATCTCTTTGCTGTCGTTTGTATTAGCATTAACTGTAGTTTCTCCATTTTCTTCTAAAGCTGAGGAAGGGCATAAATTTAATCAAAAAGAAGTCGATGAATTAGCACAAGCATTACAGGTTACGTTTGAACAGTCTTCAATAAAGTCAGAAGGTAAAATTATAGGATATCAAAAATCTACCATTGTAAATAATTTGCAAAATAACAAATATTAATCAGAAATAATAAATGGGTTAAGTAAAAAAGGACTACTTTTGTCAGATCAAGATGCAAATCAATATAAACATAGCGGAACAGCATCAAGAGCCTCCGGTAATTATGGAGATGATGCGCCAAATGCAAGTCCATCAGAACAAAAACATGCGAAGAAATGGCTGAAAGTACGTAATGGTTGCCTTTACAATAAAATTCCTGAAATATTAGGTGTGTCTGCTACGGGTACTTTAATTGACGCAATGACTACAGGAAGTTGGCAAAAAGCAGCTAAAATAATATTGAAATTAGGCGGTAAAGGTACTGTAGTTGGATTAGCAGCTAGTTTGACATGGACTTATGGTGAATGTATTAGATATGCCAATAGTAAAGTGAAATAGGATGTGGTTCTTTGAAAAAATACATATTATTCGCATTTCCATTGGCTTTTGTATGTCTGTACACAATATCTAAAGTAATTTGGAATAAAGGAATTATTGTAGACAACAATCCAATACATGCGATATATTTTTTATTATTTTACTATATTGTTGCAGGATTTATTATATTAATTCTGTTTTTAAGAGGAAAATGATTTCCTTTTAGTGAATGTTAAATTGTAATAATTAAATATAAGTTAGAATATTGCCCATCAACAGAGTTGTTGATGGGTTATTTTGTATAAATATGACATTCTTAGACATTCATTTAAATAGTCTTGAACTATTTTTAACTTGATTTTAAATTTGTAATATTTACTTATAAAATGTCCGCCCCTAATTTTAGATTTTCAGTCCAACTTTTAGGAAGCATATCATTCTTAAAGACAATGGTGTGTTTTATTTATACGATTTTGTAAGTACTTAACATTCAAATGAAACAAAAAAGCTTTCAAACACCTTTTATTAAGATGTTTGAAAGCTTTATCTTTATTACAAGTTACAAATAACTTGTGTTGAAAATGTCGAGTTTGCTGATTAACGAATTTCTTGGATTCTAGCAGCTTTACCACGTAAACTACGTAAGTAGTATAATTTAGCACGACGTACTTTACCGCGACGTTTAACTTCGATTTTTTCAATTTTTGGAGTGTGTAATGGGAATGTTCTTTCCACACCTACACCTGAAGAAATTTTACGAACTGTGAAAGTTTCAGAAATTCCTCCACCACGGCGTTTAATTACAACACCTTCGAAGACTTGGATACGTTCACGTGAACCCTCTACGATACGAACGTGTACACGTAAAGTGTCACCAGAACGGAAAGTAGGTAAGTCAGTACGTAATTGTGATTTAGTTACTGCTTCGATTAACTTATGATTACTCATTATAAATTCTCTCCTTCAACCTATGTTCTTGCCTAGACAAAAGTATAGCAGCGGATCATAGTGATTTTTAGTGTTTTTTCACACTTAAATTATGTTATCATAACGCTACTTGTTTTTCAATTGCTTTTTGTACGTTTCTAAAATTTCTTTATCTTTTTGACTGAGCTCATAATTTTCTAAAAGATCCGGTCGTTTTTCGTAAGTGCGAATCAATTTTTGTTCATGTCTCCATTGTTCAATGTGAGCGTGATTTCCGGATAATAAGACATCCGGCACCTTCATTTCTTTATATTCTCTTGGTCTTGTATATTGAGGAAATTCTAATAATCCATCTGAAAATGAATCATCTTGATGGGAAGCTTCATTGCCTAACACTCCAGGAATCAAGCGCACAATTGCATCAGTCATAGTCATTGCAGGTAACTCTCCACCTGTAAGCACATAATCTCCCATAGAAATTTCATCAGTAACAAGATGCTCTCTGATTCGTTCATCATAGCCCTCATAATGACCACAAATAAATACAATATGTTGCGATTTACTTAACACTTGAGCTATCTCTTGAGTAAAAGGTTTACCTTGAGGACACATTAATATCACACGCGTATCGTCATCTCTTTTTAAATCTTCCATAGCATTAAAAACAGGCTCAGGTTTTAACACCATGCCTTGCCCACCGCCAAATGGGTAATCATCCACTTGATTATGTTTGTTGATTGAATAATCTCGAAAATTTATTGTATTTACATCAATAATTTCTTTATCTTGAGCGCGTTTCAAAATCGAATGATTCAGCACACCATCAAACATTTCTGGAAATAACGTTAAATAATCAATTTTCATTAATCTAACAATCCTTCCATAGGTGTAATTTTAATTGATCTACCTTCCACATCTATATCTTTAACCACATCTTCAATGTATGGAATAAGATACTCTTTATCTCCTTTAACAACCCACACATCATTGGCGCCAGTCTCAAAGATATTAATTACTCGACCGATAGGAGTATCTGTATCATCAAAAACTGTACATCCTATGATATCCGAATAATAAAACTCATGTTCATCCAACTCGATATCTTCATGATCACGTTCTTGATATAGATAATCACCTTTGAGATGTTCAATATCATTAATATTGTTTATTCCTTCAAATTTTAACATGTGAAACCCTTTATGTATGCGATAAGATGAAACAGTATATTCGATATCTTCATTATTGTGTTTAACAATTAAATTTTCACCTGGTTGAAATCGTGTTTCTGTAAAATCTGAATTCGACTTAACTTTAATTTCGCCTTTAATTCCATGTGTATTTACAATTTGTCCTACTTCTACTTCCATTCAACGCCCCTCCTAGTCTATCTATTTTTAACTTTTTTGAAAATGAATTATGTATATTTTATCACGTATGCGTGGTTATATAAAAAGTGATATAACAATCATTTCAAATTGTTTGGAAATAACGATGTAAGCATGATATATAAGAGAAACTTTAGAAAAAAGAGAATAAGTCATGCCTCTTTTAAATGTGTTTAATTCTATCCAAAAGTTAAAAAAGTCTGAGACATTAATAATGTCTCAGACTTACAACAATTTAAGCTAATTATTTAGCATTTTTTTGTTCATCAAATTTTTTCAAGATACCTTCTCTTGATAAAATGTTGTGAACTGTATCTGTTGGTTTAGCACCATCGTGTAACCATTTTAAAGCTAACTCTTCATCAATTTTAACTTCTGGTGCATTAACATTTGCTGGATTGTAAGTACCTACTTGCTCGATGATACGACCATCACGTGGTGAACGTGCATCAGCAACTACGATACGATAGAATGGGTTTCTTTTAGAACCTAAACGTGTTAAACGAATTTTAACTGCCATTTAAATTACTCTCCTTTATGTGTTTTCATTTTATTTTCTACAAGAATAAATATTAACAGTTACACAAAAGTTTGTAAAGACTTTTTTCTTTACCAAATCTAGATTTATGAAATAAATCGTAGATTTGGTTATGCATGAGCTTTAGCTCAGGCGTTCCTTTACTGAATTTATGAAATAAATCGTAGATTTGGTTATGGGAGCGAGACAGAATTCATCATGAATTCGTCTTCTCGCCCCCGCACAATTGATTAGGGTATTATAAGCATAATTCCCAATCAATCACGGCGTATATGAGCTTTAGCTCAGGCGAACCTTTATATTTATTTAGTTAGTGGGACTTACACACTAGCTTTTAGCTAGGGTTTCCACAATTAATAAACATCGAACAATCAACAAAATTGTCCGATGTTTTAAAAATGTTTATTAAAATGGTAAATTCATACCTTTTAACATATTCTCCATTTGGCTTCGCTTACCTTTTTTACCTTTGCCGCCACCAGTAAATTGTTTCATCATTTTCTTCATATCATTGAACTGTTTCATAAGACGATTGACTTCTTGTAATGAACGACCAGAACCTTTAGCTATACGTTTCTTACGAGAAACATTTAGTGTTTCTGGGTTTGAACGTTCTTTAGGAGTCATAGACTGAATAATCGCTTTAATATGGTCAATTTGTTTGTCGCTCATATTAAGCTTATCCAATCCTTTCATTTTGTTCATTCCAGGAATCATTTTCATAATATCATCTAAAGGACCTAAGTTTTTAACTTGATCTAATTGTTCTAAGAAATCATCCAATGTAAATGAAGAGTCACGCATTTTCTTCTCTAAATCTTTAGCTTTTTCTTGGTCAACATCTTGTTGTGCTTTTTCAATTAAGCTTAACACGTCACCCATACCTAAGATACGAGAAGCCATACGTTCAGGATGGAATAGTTCTAAACCATCTAATTTCTCACTCATACCTACAAATTTAATAGGTTTCTGAGTCACCGAACGTATAGATAGTGCAGCACCACCACGTGTATCACCATCAAGTTTCGTTAAAGTTACACCTGATACATCTAGTTGATCGTCAAATGATTGCGCAACATTGACAGCATCTTGACCTGTCATTGCGTCAACAACTAGCATAATTTCATCTGGTTTAGAAATTTCTTTAACTTCTTGTAACTCATTCATTAACGCTTCATCAATGTGTAAACGTCCCGCTGTATCGATGATGACAAAATCTAAATGTTCTTCTTTAGCATGTTTTAATGCATTTTCAACAATTTGTTGAGGCTGAACTTGGTCACCTTCACTATATACAGGTATGTCAATTTGTTTACCAACAGTTTGTAATTGGTCAATCGCAGCTGGACGATAAATATCTCCTGCAACTAACATCGGCTTTTTATTATATTTTTTACGCATTAATAATGCTAATTTACCAGCAGTTGTAGTTTTACCGGCACCTTGTAAACCAACCATCATGACAACAGTAGGTGGTTTATTTGCCATTTTAATAGATGTGTTTTCTCCACCCATCAAGCTTGTAAGTTCTTCTTGAACAATTTTAATCACTTGTTGGCCGGGTGTTAAAGATTGCATAACATCTGAACCTAAAGCACGGTCAGAAACAGTTTTAACGAACTCTTTAACAACTTTAAAGTTAACATCGGCTTCTAATAATGCTAATCGTACTTCTCGCATCATTGTTTTGATATCCGCTTCAGTAACTTTACCCTTACCACGCATTTTTTGCATCGTGGCTTGCAATCGATCGGATAATCCTTCAAATGCCATTACTAGTGCCCTCCTTTTTTTAATTATTACTACTCTAACTCTTCTAATTGAGCGATATATTCTTTTAGTAAATCTGGATTATTAAGAGATTGTTTCATTAAATCATAAATTTCTTGGCGTTTCTCAAATCTTCTATATAAACCTAGTTTAGTTTCATAATCTTCTACTAAATCGCCAGTTCTTCTTATATTATCATAAACTGCCTGTCTACTCACTTCAAATGTATCAGCGATTTCACTTAATGAATAATCTCGTAAATAAAATAATTCTAAATAGCTTTTCTGCTTTTGAGTTAATAATGATTGATAAAAATCAAACAAATAATTCATTCTAATTGTTTTAACTAAATCATCTTGGCCCATCTTGAGTACCTTCTTCAGTTTCATTCGATGATTCATCAATTAATTCATCAGGAATATCTTCATTTTGTTCGATCATATCAGCAAATAAACCGTATACGTAACTTTCAGGGTTAAATGGTTGTAAGTCATCAAGTTTTTCACCTAAGCCTACATATTTAACAGGGATATGCAATTCATTACGTATGGCAAGAACGATACCACCTTTAGCAGTACCATCTAATTTGGTTAATACAATACCTGAAACATTTGTCACGTCTTTAAATGAACGCGCTTGTGACAACGCATTTTGACCTGTTGTAGCATCTAAACATAGTAATGCTTCATGAGGTGCATCAGGGATTGCTCGACTAATTACACGTTTCATTTTATCAAGTTCTTGCATTAAGTTAGATTTATTTTGTAGACGACCTGCAGTATCACAAATTAAAATATCTACACCTTTATTTTTTGCGGCGTTAATTGCATCGTATACTACTGCTGCTGGATCAGAGCCTTCACTCTGACTTACAACTTCCACGCCTACACGGTCTCCCCAAACTTTTAATTGTTGGATTGCGCCAGCTCTGAATGTATCTCCAGCTGCAAGCATCACTTTTTTACCTTCTTGTTGATATCGATATGCTAACTTACCAATTGTAGTGGTCTTACCCACACCATTGACACCAACCATTAAGATAACGTTCAATCTACCATCTTCAAGATTCATTGCTTCTGAATGATCGTCTTCTTGGTGATAAATCTCGACAATTTTTTCAACAATAACTTCACGTAAATCTTCAGTTTCCTGAATATTGCGTCTTTGCGCTTCCGTACGTAATTCATCTGTCAATTTCATTACTGTATTGAAACCAACGTCAGCCGTTATAAGCATTTCTTCAAGTGCTTCAAAGAAATCTTCGTCTACTTTTCTATAGCGTGCAATTAAATTATTTAACTGTTCTTGGAAATTTTGACGTGATTTTTCTAAACCAGCTTTAAATTTCGCACCAATTTTTTGGGCTTCAATTTCTTCAAAGTCCTCAATTGAGATTAAACCATCTTCGTCGAAATCAGCTTCACTTAATTTTTTTGGTTTTTTCTTAGGTTTAGGCTCTTCGATTATATCAGTGACATTGGGTTCACCTGATTCACTTGATGCATCCGAATCACTTGTTTCGTCTGATTCCACATCTTCAGTTAATTCTTTTTGAATCTCATCTTCACTTTTACCTGAAAATTTATCTTTTAAGCGTTTAAAAAAACTCATGCTTGTTCCTCCTTCATAACCTCATCTATAGTATTTAGGTTAACGCTAACTAACTTAGAAACACCTGACTCTTGCATTGTGACTCCATATAAACGGTCAGAGAACTCCATCGTTCCTTTACGATGAGTAATAACTATAAATTGTGTTTGTTCTGATAGTTCATTTAAGTATTGAGCGTAGCGAATCACATTCGCTTCATCTAACGCTGCCTCTACCTCATCTAGTATAACAAATGGAGCAGAACGTACCTTAAGAATTGCAAATAATAATGCTATAGCACTTAATGCACGTTCACCACCGCTTAATAAAGAAAGATGTTGAAGCTTTTTACCAGGAGGTTGAACAATAATATCAACACCTGCTGATAAGTAATCATCCTCTGTTAAACGTAGTTCAGCTTGTCCGCCACCGAATAATTGTTTGAAGACAGTTGTAAAGTGTTCCTGTACCGCATGGAATGTTTCTTTAAAACGTCCTTCTACTTCACGATCCATTTCATTAATGATTTGTTCAAGTGTCTCTTTAGCTTCTCTTAAATCTGTGCGTTGCTCATTGAGGAAGGTATAACGTTCATTTAATTCCTCGAACTGTTCAATAGCATTTAAGTTTACTGGACCCAACTCATCTATAGACATCTTCGTAAGTTTGACTTTCTTACGTAGACTTTCAATAGGTTCATTAGATTCATATAAAGCGCGTGCTCTCTCTACAGTTAACTGATATACATCATTCAGATGGTCTATCGCGTGATTAATCAACACATCTAATTTTGATTGTTTTGCTTTAATATCTTGATAATGATTTTCGATAGCTAAAATATCTTGATGACAAACTTGAAGCTGACTTTCATTATTCTCAATCGTTTCATTTAGATTGATACGTTGTTGTTTAAGTTCTTCATGTTGTTGATTAAGCTGATCACGTGCCTCTTCTTGTTCTTGAATTTGAGATTTCAAATCCTCAAATGCTTGTTCACCCATCATTTCGTCAGAATTAAACAGCCTTATTTTCTCTTCAATAGTCTTAATTTGTTGCTGCGTTGATTCTTGTTGTTTAACTAAACGTTCAATCTCGACTTTTTGAGATTTTATTCGCTCTTTCACCACTGCTAAATCGGATTGTTTTTGATGAAGTTGTTGTTGAGCTTTAGTTGTTGATTCTTTACCTTCTTTAGACAATTGAGTATAACGTTCAATTTCACTCTCTAATTCAGTCAATTGTTGTTGGATTTCAGATAAACGCGCCTGTTTTTGCGTTAAAGTTTCTTTACTTTTATCACTTTGATAACCATCATTTTTCTCAAATTCAAATTCTTCATGTTCGTTCTTAAGATGCGTCTCTTGTGTTTTTAAACGATCTAACTCTAATTCATGATGATGCACTTTTTCTTTTAACGTATTATATTGTTGGCTCGCATCGAAATACTGCTCACTTAATTGTTCGGACTTGTCTTTTAATTCTTTAAAATGACGTTCAAAATCTGCAGTTTGGCGTTGATAATCCTCAAGTTGATGACGCATTTTTGATAGTTCATCCTTTTGAGAAAGAATACTTTTCGATTTTCGTGCACCACCGCCAGTCATTGAACCACCAGGATTAACTACATCTCCTTCTAAAGTTACAATTCGAGTACGATAACGTATAGCTCTAGCTAATTCATTAGCATGTTTTAAATCATTAACGATGATTGTATTTCCTAATAAATTTTCAATGACACTTTGGTACTTGGAAGAAACATTTACAGCATCTGACGCAATATTAATAAACCCTTCAGTTTGACGAGCTATCTCTTTAATATCTGACGCAATATGTCGTGGCTTAATAACATTTAAAGGTAAAAATGTCGCACGCCCTAAATTGCGTTGCTTTAAAAATTGAATCGCCTGTCTCCCATCTTTCTCATTATCAACGATGACATGTTGAAGTGATGCACCTAAAGCTGTTTCTATTGCTTGAGTCATTTGAGATGGAACATCAATCACTTCAGCTACTGCGCCATGAATTCCTCTCAATTCGTTATCTTTAGCTTTGAGAATGTGTTTAACCCCATTGAAGAAATACGTATAATCCTCCTCTTGAATAGCTAAACTATCAATTCTAGATTTTAATTTTTCATTATATCTGTAGGCTTGATACAGCTTATCTTCATATTCAGATTGCTGTTTTTTAGATTTGGTTAAATCGTTTTCAAGACGGTGAATGTGTTGTTCCGCTTCAGTTAAAGCCTTCTTAGAAGTTTTATAACTTTTTTCAGTTTCATTAATATTATTTTGTATCTCTTTTAACTGATTAAATGCTTCAACAAGTCTCGAATCTAATCTAGATTTTTTTGCCTCGTTTTCATTAATCGTATGTTCAAGGAAACGTATATCATTATTAACGTCCGATTGTTCAGACATTAGCGTATAATAATTATTCTTAATTTCTTCAAGCTTTTCATCGTGTTGTTCATCAGATACGTACAGAATTGACTCTAGATCTTGTACTTCTTTATTTAAATGTTTCTGTTTATCTTTAAGTTCATTTAACGTTTCTTCATTTTGTTGCTTTTCATGATTAATCGATTCAATCTGAGCATTCAAGTTCTCAAGTTCTTCTTCATATCTAGCATTTGTTTCTGATTGATTCTTTTTACGTTCTTCTAATACATTTAATTTCCCAGTGAGTTGTTCATATGTTTCTGTTGTTTTAACTAATTCATAGTTTAATTTTTCAATATCATAATCAACTTGCTGACGTTCGCCCTTGAACTTTTGCAACAATTGATTTACCAGAGCTTGTTGTGCTTCTTTATCTGCTTGCTGACTTTTCAACTCATTTAAACGTTGGTCTAATTTAGTGTTATCTTCCGTATATTGATCGATGTCATGTACCGTAACGATAACATCACTTTGTTCCATTTGTTTGGATAACTGTTGATATTCTTTAGCAATTGCTGCTTCTTCTTTAAGTGGTTCAACTCGACCTTCTAAATCATATAAGATATCTTCAACACGAGTTAGATTATCTTCAGTATGATCTAACTTGTTAATAGATTCAGCTTTCCGCTTTTTATATTTTAATACGCCAGCTGATTCTTCAATAATTTGTCGTCGGTCGATAGGTTTAGCGTTTAAAATTTCGTCAACTCTACCTTGTGAAATGATGCTGAATGCTTCTTTTCCTAAACCTGAATCTAAAAAGATTTCAATAATATCTTTTAAACGAGCACGATCGTTATTTAAGTAGTATTCACTTTCTCCACTACGGTATAGACGCCGAGTGACTACTAATTCATCTGAATCAATCTGCAATTTTTTAGAATGATTATCTAATTTGAGTTTTACTTCAGCATAGTTTTGAGCCTTTCTATGTTCTGCTCCTGAAAAGATAATATCTTCCATTTTAGAACCACGTAACGATTTAGCTGATTGTTCACCCAATACCCATTTAATTGCATCAGTAATATTACTTTTACCACTACCATTAGGACCAACAATAGCTGTCACACCTTTATCAAATTGGACATTGGTATGGTCGGCAAAAGACTTAAATCCTATGGCATCTATTGATTTTAAATAAACCATCTTATTCTCCTTATCACATTCATGTTGAGTTTATCAGCATATCACAATACAATCTCATTATTACTATTTCTAATTAATTAATAATTATGTATGCGTATGCTTCTCTATAGATGTCACTCATCTACATTAAAATGACTCATTTTTCTTCATTGACTTATAAGCTTGCTCGGCTGCCTTTTGTTCGGATTCTTTCTTCGTCTTTCCTTTACCCTCTGCAACTGCATTATTTTCTAAAATAACTTCAGAAGTAAATAACCTATGGTGGGCAGGACCCTCTTCTTTAATAAGGCGATAGGTCACATCACCTTTATTTTGTCGATGTACGTATTCTTGAAACTGTGTTTTAAAGTCGACCACACCAACTAATTCATCATCTTCTACATATGGGAAAATGACTTTCTCAGCAAATTTCCATACAGTATCTAGACCTTGGTCTAAATATAAAGCACCTACAAATGCTTCAAAAGCATCAGATATTAATGATGGTCTAGTTCTACCGCCTGTTTTTTCTTCACCTTTACCCAATAAAATAAGTTCATTTAAATCAATTTTATTTGCAAATATTACAAGTGAGGGCTCACAAACAATTGTTGCACGCATCTTTGTCAGATTACCTTCTGGCAAATGAGGATGCTTATCAAACAAATAGCGTGAAACCGTCAATTCTAATACCGCATCACCCAAAAATTCTAAACGTTCATTATGATCAAGTCGATTCATATTAAAATCATTGATAAAACTCGAATGTGAGAACGCTTGTTGATACAAATCGATATTATTAAAATTAAAACCCCACTCATTCATTTTTTTGGTAAATTTTTGTTGAAATTCTTTGACCATCTCTCTCTTTTTATGGTTAGCCACTGCCTAACCTCCTAACTCTAAAATAAATAATTATACATCTTAATTTTACGTGAAAATAAAGTAAAACTAAAGAAAAAATCTGAGCCGACGTGAGTGACGACTCAGATGTAAGTTTATTATTTTTCTAAGCTATTGATGTACTTAACAGCATCACCAACAGTGTTGATTTTTTCAGCTTCTTCATCAGGAATTTCAGTACCAAATTCGTCTTCTAATTCCATTACTAATTCAGCGATATCAAGTGAGTCAGCGCCTAAATCATCTTTAAATGATGCATCTTCAGTTACTTTGTCAGCATCAACACCTAAACGGTCAACGATGATATCTTTTACTTTATCGAAGTTTTCCACGTCGATTCACCTCCTTTAAAAGTGTCTATCCATAGACTACTATATTTTCCCATTTTACTTTCTAAAATACAAGTAGAATTTTTAGAAACACTTAGCACTTTAGTGCTTAGTGTTTCTTATGCAGTTACGCTAGTAACTGTAATCCTTAAGATGCACTTTAGTGCTTATATAGTATCACTTTCATTTTAATGATTAGTGATACTTACACAATGGCTTGTCCATTGTGATCATTAAAAAGTAATTGCCTTAATACGCCTTTTGTTACAACCGCTTTGCGGTTGCATAAGTAACACTAACTTTCACTTCGTGAAAGAAGTGGAGTTGCACTTCATGACTTTCTTGAAACTTCTTTTATTCTCATTTCTCTTGTCATTCGTGCTTATTTTGTGGATTACAACCGCTTTGCGGTTGCATAAGTAACAC
>NZ_KV798369.1:513208-605027 GCF_001809655.1 Staphylococcus sp. HMSC055A09 | reverse complement strand
GTAACACTAACTTTCACTTCGTGAAAGAAGTGTTACTTTACATATACATACCACCATTAACATGAATTGTTTGACCAGTGATATATTTAGCTTTATCTGAAGCTAAGAATGCAACTGTATTAGCAATATCAGTATCTTCACCAAAGCGTGCTAACGGAATTTGCTCTAACATTTGATCTTTAAGTTCATCACTTAAAGCATCAGTCATATCAGAAACAATAAAGCCTGGAGCCACTGCATTAACAGTAATACCACGTGAAGCTAACTCGCGAGCAGATGATTTAGTTAAACCAACCACTCCTGCTTTAGTTGCTACATAGTTTGCTTGGCCAGGATTACCCACTGCACCAACAACACTTGATAAATTAATAATCGCGCCTCCACGTTGACGTAACATTTGAGGCGTCACTTTTTGAATGCAATTAAATACACCTTTTAAATTTGTGTCAATCACATCGTCCCATTCTTGTTCTTTCATACGCATTAATAAATTGTCTCTAGTAATACCCGCGTTGTTTACTAATACATCAACAGAACCAAATTGACTTACAACTTCTTTAATCATAGCCTTCACTTCGTCGCCATTCGCCACATTAGCTTGAATAGCAAAGCTATCTACACCTTTAGCTTTGATTTCTTCAACAACAGCTTCTGCTTTATCTTTACTACCTGCATAATTGACAGCTACATTATAGCCCTCTTCAGCTAATTGTAATGCGATGCTACGTCCAATACCACGTGAAGCACCTGTAACTAAAGCACTTTTACTCATTTTCATTCCATCCTTTCACATCTTCAAGTGTTTGAATTGAAGTAATTTTAACGTCTCTATTAATTTTCTTAATTAATCCTGATAATACTTTACCTGGACCAATTTCAATAAAGTGATCTACACCTTGTTCAATCAACCACTCTGTTGATTTTATAAACTGTACAGGTGAATATAATTGTTTAACCATATTATGTTTAATCACTTCCGCGTCCGTTTCACCTTGTGCGTTAAAGTTTTGGACAACAGGGAATTTGGCATCATGCCATTCAAATTCATTAATGTAAGAAGCGAAATCTTCTTCAATCACGCTCATCATAGATGAATGGAATGGTCCTGAAACTGCTAGAGGAAGTACACGTTTAGCGCCTAAAGTTTTTCCTTCTTCAACCAATTTATCAATTAAAGTTTTATGACCTGAAACAACAATTTGTCCTGGTGAATTAATGTTGGCAGGTTCAATTATTTCTTCTTCATTAGATAAATCTTTACAAATTTTATCAACTTCTTCGTAGTCCAATCCAAGTACAGCAGCCATACTACCTACACCATTAGGAAATGCTTGAGCCATAAGTTGTCCACGTTTACGAACGATCTTAACTGCATCTTCAAATGAGAGTACACCACTTGCTACTAAACTTGAATATTCACCTAAACTATGTCCCATTGTGTAATCAGCATTTAAATTTTGTAACGCCTCTAACAGTGCCACACTATGAGTTAATAAAGCTGGCTGAGTATTCTCAGTTTCACCTAGTTTACCTTCTTCATCAGTAAACATTGTTTCTAATAAATCGAAATCAAGTGCTTCTTGTGCTTGATTTAAGATTTCAGTTGAACGTGTTTCTTCATTATATAAGTCACTTGCCATTCCAACTTTTTGAGCTCCTTGACCAGGAAAAATAATTGCCGTTTTACTCATTTTTACCACCTACCGTTTCTCTCATTGTTTGAACTATATTTTCTTCTCCAGCGATTTTAGCTTGTCTAATGGCTGAGTAAAATGCTTTAGCATTTGAACTACCATGTGCCTTTACAACAGTTCCATCTAAGCCTAAAAGTACTGAACCACCATATTCGGAGTAGTCCATTTTCTTAGAGAATGCGTCTAGGTCTTTCTTAAGAATAGCACCCGCAATTTTATTTTTAAAACTACCTAAAATAGTTTCTTTTAACATTTTACCAATTGATTTTGCTGTACCTTCTAGATTCTTTAATACCATATTTCCGGTATAACCATCGGTAACAACTACATCTGTATTACCATCCATTAACGTTTTAGCTTCAATGTTACCTTGGAAATTAAATGAATGATCCTTTTCAAATAATTCATAAGCTTTTTTAGTTAAAGAATTACCTTTAGCTGCTTCAGTGCCTATGTTTAAAAGTGACACTGAAGGATTCTTTATACCACGAATCTTTTGAGCATAGATATTACCTAATTGTGCGTATTGTAATAGATGTTCTGCCTTAGCATCCGCATTAGCTCCTACATCTAAAAAGACAAAGCCCTTTCCATCCATTGTTGGTAAAGTAACTACTAATGCAGGTCTTGAAACACCTTTTATACGACCAACAATAAATAATCCTGCTGACATTAATGCTCCAGTGTTTCCGGCCGAAACACATCCATGAGCCTCTCCAGATTTAACAGCTTCTGCCATCTTCACCATTGAGCTATCTTTCTTACGTTTAATTGCACGAACAGGTTCATCTTCCATTTCAATTTTTTCAGAACAATGTCTAAAATCAATACGATCATGATTTAAGTTGTATTGTTCTTTATCTCCAAAAAGAATTATCTCTAAATCTTTAAAATCTTCTACAGCCTTTTTAACTGCATCGAGTACGATACCTGGTGCATCATCTCCACCCATCATATCAACCGCAATTTTAACCATTGAATTCATCCTCACTTATATAAAACATTTTAAATTTCCCTTTAAAAACTAATTTATCTTTCACATATGAATTAACTTCTATAATATAGTGCTTACATGTTTTATCTATAACTTGAGCCTTTGCTCTTACCGTATCATTTAATTTCACTTTTTCGATAAATTCAACCTGACTTTCATGTGTCAGTACTGTTGGATTATGTATTAATGCCACGCACAAAGAATTAGCCTGGGCAAAGAGAATATGCCCTCTAGCAATTTGAGTTTTAGTAAAGACAGTATCTTCAGTAATTTCTATTAAAGACTGTGCTTCAATATCAGGCTCAACTTGTATTAAATCTCCAATAATTTCATTAGCTTCAATCGATCTAATTTGGCCATAATTTTGTTCTGCCACTAACTTAATTCTTTTACGTAACTCAGGAATATTTAAATGCGTACGGTCTAAGCGAATTGTTTGAATACTCACTCCAAACTTTTCGCAAAGTTCATTATCAGTAATAAAGGGGTTAGCATCAATTGCATTTTGAATAGCTATTCTGCGTTCGTCTTTCTTTAGTTTCAAACTTTCACCCCTCATTTTAGTACCAAGTCTTAAATATTCCTAACATATCATAACACTTTCTGATTCAATTCCTCAACAAATAACTGCAACGTGGCTTTTAATTCATTAAGAATATCTATCACCGATTTCTAGAAATAAATTATTAACTAAGGTTATACAACATCAGTGGTCCTCATAGTGCAATTTAGTTTTAATATATTTTCCTACTTTCAGACCGGTTGCATTTCTTTACGAAATGCTCTGTGTAGGGCAACGCCCCAGCTTGCACTGTCTGTTGACTTTCGCTCTCGAAAGTCTCTGTGCTGGGGCCCCCTAATCAAAACTGGTGTGTAGGAGGTTGTTTTGAATGAAGTTTCTAAGTTGTGTGTAGTGTTGTTGGAAGAATTGTCCTGATTGTATGAGTTCGGCTGCTTCGTCTCTTGCTACTTCTAACATGCGGTAGTCTTCTACTACGTTTGCCACGAGGAAGTCTGGTAGTCCACTTTGTTTGACTCCAAAGAAATCTCCTGGACCTCGCATTTCTAAATCTCGCTCACTTAGTTCAAATCCATCTGTAGTTTGAGTCATAATTGTCATACGCTCTATACCTGTCTCTGTCTTAGGAGAAGCAATAAGTACACAATAACTTTGATGTTCACTTCTTCCCACACGTCCACGTAATTGATGTAGCGTAGATAAACCAAAACGATCTGCATCATAAATCATCATAAATGTAGCATTAGGAACATTAACGCCGACTTCAACTACAGTAGTTGAAACAAGTATATCAATGTCTTTATCACTGAATCTTTGCATCACTTCATCTTTTTCATCAGAGGTTAGTTTACCATGTAATAATCCAACTTTTTCAGCGCCATAATATTCTTGTAACGATTCGTATAGCGCAACCACATTTTGAACATCTTCTAAGTGCTCTGAACTCTCTATCAATGGACAGATGACATATGCTTGTCTACCTTTACGTAATTCACTCGTCATTTGTGCTAAGACTTGCTCATACTGTTCATGTTTAGCCCAACTTGTGATGATAGGCTTTCTACCTTTAGGTAATTGCTTAATAGAAGAAACATCCATTTCTCCAAACACTGAAATCGCTAACGTTCGAGGTATTGGTGTTGCTGTCATAAATAAAACATTCGTCATAGCACCTTTTTCTCTCAACATTTGACGCTGGTTAACACCAAAACGATGTTGTTCATCTGTAATCACTAAACCAACATTTTCAAAAACTACATCATCTTGAATGAGTGCATGTGTCCCTATTAAACAATCAATTGAGCCATTCTCCAACTGCTCTAACAGAATGCGTCGTTTCTTACCCTTAACCGAGCCAGTTAAAAGTGCGACATTCATCGTATCTCCAAATAATTCAATTAAACTTTCAGCATGTTGCTCAGCCAATATCTCTGTCGGTACCATTAAAGCAGATTGGAAACCTGCTGTTTTCAATGCGTACATACAAATTGCCGCGACTACTGTTTTACCAGAACCTACATCTCCTTGAAGTAAACGATGCATTCGAATGGGTGCCTTTAAATCTCTAAATATTTCATTAACACTTGTTTTTTGTGCATCTGTGAGTTCGAAAGGCAAGCGATTGATAAATTGTTTAACTTTAGATATATCATAATCGATTTCAATCGCTTCATCTGATGACTTCTCTAAACGATTCAACCACTGCATGCGTAATTCAAACATAAAAAGTTCTGTAAAGGCATATGTGCGACGTGCTTTTAAAAGACTTTGTTTATCCTTAGGGTGATGTAAAGTGCGTAGTGTATATTCTAATGTTTCTAATTTATACTTTTCTCTTAAATCGTCTGATAACCACTCATGTATCGTGACATCCTCTAATGCCTGTCTAATGTTATCTCGAATTTGTTTCTGTTTAATACCTTCTTTAATACGATACACAGGCTCTAACTGAACATCATCTTGAGTTGTTTGTTCATTAAAGAACATACGATTCCCATTAATTTCTTGCTTAGCACGATTCCACTTGCCTTTGACAGTCACGGTACCGTGTAATTCAATTTTCTTTTTCAGATAAGGCTGATTGAAGAAGACACACTTAACCGCAATGTTGTTCACCATTATATGAACGGTTAATTTAGACTTATTTCTACCAAAAAAAGCTACCGCTGGTGTCGAATATACTTCTCCTTGTACAGTAACTGTCGATTGATCTTCAGCCTGGTTTAGGTCAATCACAGTATTATCTTCATAACGTGTAGGTAAATAGAGTACAAGATCTTCTACAGTTTTTATATTTAATTCTTCTAATATAGTTAATCGTTTCGGACCAATTCCTTTAATTTTGTCTAAAGTGTAAGGACTTTCGATTAAATGTACTTTTGTCATGATCCATCACCTAAAACTTTATAATGTTTTTCTCCAATAGTCATTGTATATTCTATCATGTTCATCCTAATTATTTGATTCACACGCGTTATTTATTTTGAAAATGAATCCTAAATATTATTCTTAGTCAGCATACAAAAAGCTACTAACATTTTTGAATATGTTAATAGCTTTCAAAAAATTTTCTTTTTAATTATCTAACTTCGCAAGCATAGTTATCTTTATCTCGATCAAGTTTAGCTTGATAAGCAGGATGTCCTTTTTTCACGCCGTGTGGATATTTCTTTCTTAAAGCAGTACAATTTTTAAAATATTCTTTCTTAGTGGTACTTTTAGCTTTGGATGGTGTCTTAGATTTTTTTGAATAATGATGTATACTTGTTGTTTTAGCTGATGTCGGTTTTACTACTTTATGAGTTTTTTTAGTTGAAGTTAGAGAAGTTTTTACACTATTGGACTCACTCCAAATATTTAGCTTTTCAGCTTTAGCTCGAGCTTCACTTGCTCTGATTAATTGTTCATACGTATTGTTTGGCGGATAAACATATTTTACTCTTGCAAGACCTTGTCTTACAACCGCATTGTTAACCATTTTCCCATCAGCATACACGTAAGCTAATAATCTTCCGTATTTGTCAGTTCTTTGACCTTTATCAAACGCTACTTCAATTTTTTTAGCTTTAGTCATCATGTTTGTAGTAAATGCACTTGCTTCTGGACCATATTTTTGAACTGGTTTTCTAGGATCTTTCGTTTCTGGTGTATCAATAAGTAATAATCTAAACGTTGAAACTTTACCTTTATAATTTAATTTCACTGTGTCGCCATCAATCACTTTAACTAAAGTTGCTTTCTCTTTATGTAATCCATTAGCTGCATGTGCCTGTTGTGCATTAATCGTTTGCCCTAATGTTGAAAATACAATAGCCAATATAGCTATTAGTGAGAAGACACGTTTGAATTTTAAACTAGATGTTTGTGACATATATTTTCGAACAAATATAAAACTTGAACAAAAAATAACTAGAATCGATAAGAGAATCATTGGTTCCATTTCACACCTCTTTTATTTGTAATATACATTTATTCTATAACATTTTTATTTAGAGTAGTGTATATTTTTTGTAAATAGTGTTTATATTATTAATTTTTGTCATAACTTTTTAAGTTAAATAGAACACTTAAAATAAAATAATATTGTGTATCGTTGCGCTTCATTATATTAGATTCTGTAAAACTCTCTTATCCATACCTATAATATTTAATTATTTATTTATAAAAAATACGACAATGATTGTTTCACATTCAATCATTGTCGTGCTAAAAATTATTTAAAGTTTATTCTCTTATTTTCTAATATCTTTAATATGAGAAATTTGCTTCATTCTAGTTTCAGCAAAATGTTGAGAGGCTTCAAGTGGTGTTTCATTGTGTTCACTTGAAATGTCGAAGATATGTTTTAAAATTTGATCTATATTTTCAATACTTTCTTTAGCTCTCTCTTCATTGTAGCCATTCAATTCATCTGCAGTATTAATAACTCCACCACTATTAACAATATAATCTGGTGCATAAAGAATACCTTTTTCTTCTAACATTTTACTGTGTTTATCTTCATCTTTTAATTGATTGTTAGCAGAACCACACACAGCTTTTACTTTTAATTGTGGAATTGTATCATCATTTAAGACGCCACCTAATGCGCAAGGTGCAAAGATATCAGCATCTACTGAGAATATATCATCAGGTTCTACAAATTCCGCACCGAAATCATCAACAGCTCGTTGTGCATTGTCTTTATTAATATCAGTGACAATTAATTTCACACCATCTTCATTTAATAAACGACATAACTCATATGATACATGTCCCACACCTTGAACTGCCACTGTCTTACCTTCAAGTTTGTCGCCATCAAATTTTTCTGCTACAGTGCGTTTCAATGCAATATAAATACCATAGGCAGTCATAGGACTTGGATTACCTGCTGAACCAAATGACTTACTAGTTCCACATACATATGGTGTTTCTTTATATATTAAATTCATTTCATGTTCAGAAGTACCAACATCTTCTGCAGTATAATAACGTCCATTTAATGTATTAACATAGCGACCTAATGCTCTATAGAACGCCTCTTCATTCTGTTTATCAGGTGCGCCCATAACTACAGTCTTTCCACCACCAAGATTTAATCCAGCAGCTGCATTTTTATATGTCATACCGCGTGCTAAGTTCATAGCATCTTCAATGGCCTCTTCTTCGGATTCATAATCATTTCTAACACGACATCCACCTAAAGCTGGTCCCAATGTAGTATCATGGATACAAATGATAGCCTTTAATCCTGTTACTTCATCTTGACAGAAGACAAGTTGTTCATAGTCTTTTTGCTCCATAGTTTCAAAAATCATTAAGAATACCCCTTTACTTAAATTTTTATCCACTATTCGCATACCCTGACTTATAGCTATTAATCTCAATATTAAACACGCACAATATTAGCTAAATTGGGAATTATATGAAAATTCTTATTATACTTTTTTAACTTAGTTTTCCAAAACAAAATTCAACATAAAAAAACAGTAATTCCTATCTCTTTAAAATAGAAATTACTGTTATATAAAAAGTATGAAATTGCTATTCAACTGCAAAGAAATACTGATAAATTGGTTGACCGCCTTCATGTTGTTCAACTTCTACATCTGGATAAGTTTCTTCAATCCATTCACTTAATTGTTCTGTGACTTCTTGATCAGATTCTTCCCCACTTATCATAGTTAAAATTTCACTATCGTCCGTAAGTAATTTGTCTAATAGACCTTTTACTGCTGTTAATTGATCAGCATCGCTTGTTACAATTTTGTCTTCTGCTAGACCCATAAATTCATCTTTTTTAATTTCAATACCATCGATTTTAGTATCACGTACTGCATAAGTCACTGAACCTGATTGAACTGCCTCAAGTGCTGTTTCCATATAATTCTTATTATCTTCAAGAGATGATTCTTCGTCATATTGGAATAAAGCAGTAATACCTTGAGGTATCGATTTAGTTGGAATCACTACAGTATCAACATCAACGATATTTGCTGCTTGTTCACTTGCCATTAAAATATTTTTGTTATTAGGTAAGATAATTGCACGTTTACATTGTGATTGCTCAATAACTTTGACAATGTCCTCTGTTGAAGGATTCATTGTCTGTCCTCCACTAATAATGTGTGTAGCACCCATAGATTTAAACAATTCAGAAATACCTTCACCCATAGAAATTGTAATCACAGCTGTTTCTACTGTATTAGGTTCATCTGCATTATCCTTTTGTTCTTGTCCGCTTTGTTCTTTGCGGATAACCTCTCTGTGTTGCTCTCTCATATTTTCAACTTTGAGTTTAATTAATTCGCCATACTGTTGACCATAATTAAATACATCGCCAGGATGTTCAGTGTGAACATGGACTTTTACAATTTCATCATCATTGATTACAAGTAATGAATCACCAAATTCACTCATATCATTTCTAAATTCTTGTTCTTCAAACGGTTTTTTATTTTTACCAAAACGAACCATCATTTCAGTACAATAACCATAGACAATATCTTCTGTATTGATAACACCGTGGAAATCATGATCATCATTGACAAGTGATTCGGTATCTAATTTAGGAGCTTGCGCTTCTACTTTTTCTCCTTTTAGGCCTTTAAGAAATCCTTCATAAACGCATAATAATCCCTTACCACCACTGTCAACGACTCCTACTTCTTTAAGCACTGGCAATAAATTAGGTGTATTGTCTAATGATTCCTTGGCAGCTTGTATAGTATGTTCCATAAGTTCAATACAATCTTCTGTATCTTGAGCTTTATCAACTGATGCAGCTGCTGCATCTTTAGCTACAGTTAAAATTGTTCCTTCAACTGGTTTCATTACAGCTCTATATGCAGTTTCTACTCCTGCTTGAAAACTCTCAGCTAATTGCTGTGCGTTGATTTCATCATTATTTTCAATGTTTTTACAAAAACCTCTAAATAATTGAGAAAGAATTACGCCCGAATTACCACGTGCCCCCATAAGTAATCCTTTAGAGAACGTCTTTCCTAATTCACCAATATTTTGAGATAAATTATTTTCTACTTCCTCACGACCAGAAGTAATTGTTAGATTCATGTTCGTCCCAGTATCTCCATCTGGTACAGGATATACATTTAATGAATCTACTAAATCTGCATTATTTGATAAATTTTGAGCCCCTTGTATAATCATATCGGCAAATAATTTACCATTTATTTTGCTAATCATTTCACGATGTCCTCCTAAACCTTTTTGCCTGTATCGTTTACACGTACACCTTGTACGAAAATATTAATAGATTTGACTTTTACATTAAGTGTTTTTTCAAGTGTATATTTAACTGTTGATTGAAGATTACTTGCTACTTCAGAAATTTTCACTCCGTAACTCACAATAATATACATATCTACATCTATCGTGCCATTTTCTTCTCTTACTTTAATGCCTTTAGCATAGTTATCATGTCCTAGAATTTCAGCAATACCGTCCCTTACTTGTTGTCTAGATGCCATACCAACTATGCCATAACTTTCAACGGCTTTACCACCTACTACAGATGCAATCACTTCATTTGAAATATCAATTTTGCCATAATCATTTGAAATTTCTAATGTCATTTTTGTTTCCTCCTGGAATTCTCATGGTTTATGTTAAAGGTGTTTAAGCTTTATCTTAATATTTTAAATTCTTTAATTCAAAATTTCTAAAAAATAGAGCAATTGTAAAAAATTAACAATTACTAATCGTTTCAATTTCGTTATCATTCTACCTAAATTATAATTTAATTGTATAATTTCAACTATTGCTTTACAGTATCATACTATATAACTCCACAGCTTACAATTATACCATAATAATGACAGATATAGCGTATTAGATTTTAATTAGCTTAAATATTTATTGCTCAATTACCCTTTATGTGTTATCTTAATAAAGTATGTAAGTAGTAATGTGTATTTATATTTATTAAAGGAGGTACTTTCATGGGTAAACAATGTTACGTAACAGGTCGTAAAGCTTCGACTGGTAATAATCGTTCACACGCTTTAAATGCGAACAAACGCAGATGGAACGCTAACCTTCAAAAAGTTAGAATTCTTGTAGACGGAAAACCAAAAAAAGTTTGGGTTTCTGCACGTGCTTTAAAATCTGGTAAAGTTACTAGAGTTTAATAAATATAATGCACAAAAAATGTCCTTATGTGGAGGAGCACATTTTTAGACCTTAGAGGCAATTTGCTTCTAAGGTCTTTTTTATTATTATAAAAATTTTAATCAGTACTTCTCATTTGTAAGACAGTGCCCTTTTCCACATTGACTTTTGCAACCTTTGTTGTAATTTCATTAGAAATAGTTAATGTTGACCCCAATTCTAAATATTCATTGCTCAAATTATATTTAAACCCTTCTAAAGACAAACTTACTTCATCATTTAATGGAATAAATGAAATGTATGGATAGGTGCTATCTTGTTTAACTTGATGTTCACCTTCGTTGAGTAATGTAATTTCATTTTGAACATCTATAACTCGAAGATGAATATGACGCTCTAAATATTCAGGCTTTTGTAAAATTTGAAGTACACCCATAAAATGGTCTAATCTCCCGCCAGTTGCTCCGTAAATAGTTATTGTAGAATATCCTTGTTGAACGGCTTTTTGCACGCCTAGAGCGAGATCAGTATCATCTTTTTCAGCTTTTACTGGATGAATATTTAATTGATCTTTTAATATATGACGTTCCTCTTCATTAACCGAGTCGAAATCTCCTACTGAAAATACAGGCTCTATACCATTTTCAACTAGTATCAATGCACCTCTATCAATACCGGCCCATTGTGATTGTTGTTCTAACTTAAATAATTGAGTGGGCAATAATCGATCCGAACATAACAAATTAATTTTCATAATAAATTAGCCTTTCAATGCATTAGTGACCTTTGCATAATCATTTTGTTTAAAAAAGTATGAACCTGTAACAAGCATTGTTGCTCCCTGCTCTACACAATATTTACTTGTTGAATCATTAATGCCACCATCAACTTCAATATCAAATGTAAGATTATTCTCATGTTTTATTTGGTTAAGTTGTTCGATTTTATTAATACATTGTTCAATAAATGATTGCCCATCAAATCCAGGATTAACTGTCATAACCAAAACATAATCTACAATACTTAACACAGGTAAAATGGACTCTACAGGTGTGCCTGGATTGATTACAACTCCAGCTTTCTTGTTAAGTAATTTAATTTCTTCAATTGCACGGTGTATATGAGGTGTAGCTTCAACATGCACTGAAATCATATCTGCGCCATGATCTGCAAATAATTGAATATAGTTTTCAGGCTGTTCGATCATCAAATGTACGTCAATTGGTAGGTTAGAATAACTGCGTATTGCATCTAAAAGTGGTATACCTATCGAAATATTAGGTACAAATTTCCCATCCATCACATCGAAGTGTAAGCCATCAACATTCGCTTTTTCTAAATGATCTAATTCCTCTTTTAAATTTAAAAAATCAACGGATAAAAGTGAAGGTAAAACCTTAACCATCAATATCGTACCTTTCTATTAGAGATTTCATTAAATAACTGTAAATAATGCTCATATCTAAATTGAGCAATTTTCCCCTCATCAACTAAATGTTTAACATTACATTTAGGTTCTTTGATATGATTACAATTTCTAAATTTACAATCTTGTCCCGCGTCCTTAATATCAACGAAGTAATTTTTAAGTTCATCCTTTTCAATATGATCAAAATCAAGCGCACTAAATCCTGGCGTATCAGCAATAAATCCATGATTTCTCTCATATAATTCAACATGTCTCGTCGTATGCTTACCTCTATTCAATGATTTAGAGATATCATTTGTTTCAAGGTTTAACTCTGGGCGATAATGATTAAGAAAAGTAGTTTTACCTACACCTGATTGTCCACTTAAAACAATTAAACCATGATTCCACTCATCTACAATAGAGACCCTATCATCATTTTTACTAATAAACTGTGTAGGATATCCTATATCTTGATATAGGTCTAGCATAGCTTGAATATATTCTTGATCATCCTGTGTCGTTAAATCTTTCTTAGTAATTAATATACGAGGTTCTAAATCATAAGAATGTGCTACGACTAAGAAACGATCAAGTAATTGAGTTGAAAATTGAGGCTCAACAGCACTCATTACAATAACAAGCTCATCAATGTTACTGACAGGTGGTCGTTTGAGTTCATTGTCTCTGTCATGAACATGATGAATATAGCCTTCTTGTTCATTTTGAACTTCAAAATCGACGATATCTCCTACTACTGGAGAAAATTTTTTCTTTCTAAACAATCCTCGTGGCTTAGTGTCAAATCGAACACCATCAACATCTACTTGGTAGACACCACTAATTAATTTGACGATACGTCCAGTCTTCAAATCGACACCTCTCTAGATTTTTTTCTATTCATAGTATATCAAAATCGTTATAAATATAATACGTATAACTTCGTTTCTCAATAGTATATATTTTGATTAAAAATCGATAAAACTATCTTGTCACTTTTCTAAGCAAGTGATACGATTTTTACATCTGTGAAAGAGGAGGGATAGTCATGCCTAAGCAAAATTTAGACAGGCACATTAATTTTTTATTATTAATTGGAATCATGTTGGTAGCAGCAAATTTACGAGCACCCATTACCTCTGTTGGCGTGGCGTTACCTTCAATTAAAGATACATTACATACAACTAATAGTGCACTTAGTTTAATGACTGTAGTACCTTTAATAGCATTTGGAGTTGTATCATTTTTTGCGTCAAAAATAGGCAATACATTTGGATTAGAACGAACAATATTTGTAGCTTTAATCTTTATATTTATAGGTATTTTATTACGTTCAATAATTGGATTGAGTTGGCTTTATATTGGCACAACACTGATTGGTATAGGTATTGCGTTTGGCAATGTATTAGCACCAGCCATAGTCAAAACACGATTTCCCTTTCATATTGGTATCATGACAGGGCTATATACCGTAGTAATGAATGTAGTTGGAAGTTTAAGTTCTTCAGTCATAAGTCCGTTAACCTCTCGTTATAACTATGCAATTGCATTAGGACTAATGTCTATTATTACATTATTCACAATTATAATTTGGACTTTTCAACTGAAGCAACAACCACCTAAAGCTACCAACTCTGTTCATAGTCAAATCAACATTTGGAAGTCTCTATTGGCTTGGAGAGTAACCATTTTTATGGGAGCACAATCTCTGATCTTTTATACAATTATTAATTGGTTACCAGAATTACTCACGGATCATGGCATATCTATACAAACTTCAGGTATTTACGTATCAATATTACAAATCGCTATTATACCTTTAACTTTCATCACACCTATTGTTGCTACAAAAATGAAATCACAAGTACCCTTAACGTTATTAACGAGCGTTCTATTCATGATAGGTGTACTTTGTTTAATATTCGTTGATTACAAATATGTATGGTTAGGCATCATACTAATAGGTGTAGCAAGTGGTCTAGCATTTGGATTAGCTAACACATTATTTGTTGTACGTACCGAAAGTGGACAAACAGCAGCGAAATTGTCTGGGATGGCACAGTCTATTGGTTACTTATTAGCTGCTATTGGCCCATTCTTATTTGGAATTTTCCACGATATCACGCATAACTGGACACTTTCACTAAGTGTGCTATTAGTTACTTCACTACTCATTCTTCTATTCGGAACGAAAGCAGGTAGTCAAACAACTATTGAACAAACGAAAGCGAAATAAATACAGAATATTACAAAATGAGCCCCTTTCAAAAGTTGAAAGGGGCTCATTTTGTATTTTATTATTAGTCATCGTAGCCAACATCTTTATCGGCAACAATTTTATTATCAACACGTACAGTGTATCCCGCAGTTTTACCTTTTTCTATTTTTAAAGGTATGCTTATTGTTTTATCCTTAGTAATTTTAAAAGTTTGAGATGCGGAATTTCCAGAGTTATCTTTGTCTCTTATAAAGACTTCTACTGTTTGGCTTTTACCTTTACTACCTGAGTAGGGCACTTTAACTGTTTCAGACGTTGATTTCACATCGCTATCATCACTGTCATCATCGTCCTCACCTGACTTGCCTTTTGAAACTGTTAAATTAATTATAGAACCTTCATCTACAGATTTATTTTTAGGTGATTGAGATATAATATTTCCTTTTTTAACTTTATCATCATTTTCTTGAGTAGCTTGTACTTTAAATCCTTTAGATTCCAACTCTTTTTTGGCTGATGAATAAGATTTATTTTCAAAATCACTCACATAAACTTGACGCACACCTAGTGACTCATAGATTTTAATGTGATGATCATTTAGAGCAACTTCACTATTTGCTTCAACACTTTGTTCTGAAATTAAACCTTTGTCTACTGAGTGACTATAAGCTTGTTCAACATCAATATCTTTTAAACCTAAATTTTTCAGCTTTTTAACTGCTTCATCTTTAGGCAGTCCTACAAGATTTGGCATTTTTACTTTTTGAGGACCTTTAGAAAGAATAATATCAATCGCTTCTCCTTCTTCTACCCGTTCACCGCTATTGGGTTCAGATTTGATGATTTGGTTTTCAGGATATTTATCACTATATTTCCTAGATATGTCACCCATGGTCAAATGATGATCCTTTAATATTTGCTCTGCTTCTTTTTCAGTTTTTCCTGATAAATCTGGCATTTCCTCATACTTACTACCAAAAACACCCATACCTATAAAACCAACTAATCCCGCTAACAATAACGCAAATATTAAAGATAGGACAGTGATTTTCATCTTAGAGTGTTTCTTTTTAGGTGGTGATGAATAGCGACCTTCTAACGATTGAAATTCTTGCTGACGTACAGGTTCGTTAACAATAGGGATTTGCATTGTTTTATTTAAATCATCATCGTTATGAGTATCATTTATCTTTTTATTGAGTTCATCTTTAGTGAGCGGAACTGTTTTAGTTTTATCTAGTTCATATTTTTCCTCGTTCGCACGGTTCTCATGTAAAGCACTCGTTAAGTCATCACACATTTCTTGAACGGTATGATAACGATTATGTTTATCTTTTTCAGTAGCGCGTAGCACAACATTACTTAACGCTTGTGGTACTTCTTCGCGTTTATCAGTAGTAATATTTGGTATTGAATCTTGAATATGCTTAATGGCAATACTAACAGCAGTTTCTCCATTAAACGGAGGTTCACCTACTAACATTTCATATAGCACTATACCAATAGAGTAAATATCTGTACCTTCATCAGTTGATTCACCTTTTGCCTGTTCTGGTGAAAGATATTGTACTGTTCCGAGCACGTGATTCGTCTGTGTTAAGGATGTTTCACTTAGCGCTTTAGCTATACCAAAATCAAAGATTTTCAATGTTTTGTTTTTATCTATTAATACATTTTGTGGTTTAATGTCACGATGCACAATTCTCATATCATGTGCGTGTTTGATACCACTTAAAATTTGCTCGGTAAATTTTATTGCTGTTTCTACACTTAGAGGACCATGACTATGTATATATTCAGCTAATGTAGGGCCTTCAATATATTCCATTACTAGGTAGAAACATTCGTCTTCTTCATCTACATCAATCATACTCACTATATTTTCATGTGATAGCTGAGAAGAATTATGTACCTCTCGTTCAAAGCGTTTTAAGGTTTCTTCCTTTTCACGAGGTGGAATAGAAATAGCTTTTATTGCGACTTTACGATTAAGTATTGTATCTTCTGCTAAATATACAATACTCATTCCTCCGCCACCAAGTTTATCAATTACTTTGTAGCGTTCATTAACCATCTTTCCTATCATACTTTGTCACCTTCTATCGATGACAGTATGAAACTTACATTATCTTTGGAGTCATGGGACATCGCTAAACGCATTAGACGTTCACAATGTGATTCAATTGTGTCATCTTGATTAAGCTCCTCCTGGATTTCGTAATCTCTAACATAATCTGTTAATCCATCTGTATTTAATAACAAGAAGTCATAAAAGTTAGTTCTTTTAACAAATAAATCAGGTGACACGCGTTTGTCAGTTCCCATAACTTTAGTGATGATATTTCTTTGTGGATGATTAAAAGCTTCTTCTTTAGAAATTTGACCAGTGACAACGAGATGATTAACAAAAGAATGATCACTTGTAATTTGCTCTATTTGTCTTTGATTAATAACATAAGCGCGAGAATCTCCAACATTAGCTACCACAACTTGCTTGTCATAAACAATAGCGCACACGAGTGTTGTACCCATACCATGATAATCTGGATTTTCTTGAGCATAGTTATACAAATGAAAGTTGATATCTTTAATGTTTGAACGCAACCATGATTCAGCCTGATGGATTTCAATGAGGTTTTCATCTTCAAAACGTTTTTGAAGTTCATACGTAACGAATTGACTAGCTACTTCACCGGCTTTATGACCACCCATGCCATCGCATAAAACTAACAATTGTTGCTGAGTTTGGTTATAAAAAATACCGCCAGCGTCTTCATTCTTTTCTCTGTGTTGACCAGTATCCGTGAAAAATTGTGCGTTTAACATATGTCTTTACCTCGTTTCTACTTGTCGTTCCTTTGCTCTTAATTGACCACACGCTGCATCAATGTCTGATCCTTGTTCACGTCTTATTGTAGCATTGATTCCTAATCTCTTTAATTCTTTTTCAAATTTAAAAATATCATCCTTTGGAGTTTTCACATAATTACGTTCAGGTACATGATTGACTGGAATTAGATTAACATGGCAATTTAAATTTTTAATTAGATGTGCTAAATCTCTTGCATGTTCTAGTTGGTCATTCACTCCACCGAATAAACCATATTCAAATGTAACACGTCGATTAGTTTGTTCCTGATAATATTTAATTGCTTCCATTAATTTCTCAACATTATAAGCTCGGTTAATCGGCATTAAACGAGAACGAATTTCGTCTTTAGCACCATGTAGACTAACTGCAAAATTGATTTGGATGTCTTCTTCAGCGAAATCATAAATTCTAGGAATTATACCAGAAGTGGACACTGTAATATGACGTGCCCCAATATTTAAGCTGTTATCATCGTTAACGATTCTTAAGAAATCCATCATTTCATCATAATTTTCAAAAGGTTCACCAATGCCCATGATTACGATTTGAGAGACGCGTTCATCTGTTTCATCTAAAGCTTTTTGAACTGTTAGTACTTGAGATACTATTTCGCCCGCTTCTAAGTTTCGCTTTAAGCCACCTAAAGTTGAAGCACAGAATGTACAACCGATACGACAACCCACTTGTGTTGTGACACAAACTGAATTACCGTATTCATGTCTCATCAATACAGTTTCAATTGTATAACCATCTTGTAATTCAAATAAAAATTTAATCGTTCCGTCTTTACTTTCTTGTTTAACTACTGTTGTCAACGTAGTCATCGCAAAATTATCTTTTAAAACTTGACGTAAATCTTTAGAGAGATTCATCATTTCATCAATACTATCCACTCTTTTTTGATATAACCATTCAAAAATTTGTTTAGCTCTAAATTTTTGTTGCCCATGATCAATCAACCACTGCTGCATTTCATCGTAACGCAAAGAATAAATCGATTGTTTATCAAAATTAGGTAAGAACTTATTCTTTTTCTTTTTTTCTGCAGTAATCATTCTTAACTTTCCTTTCTTTTAATTTGAGTTATAAAGAATCCATCAGAGTCAAAATCTTGTGGTAATATCTGTAATGTCTTAACTTGCTTTCCAGTAACAGGGTGTTGGAAAGGCTCAAATTCAAACTCTTCGTTTTGTTTTAAAAATGTATAAATTACATTCTCATTTTCCATCTGTTCTATTGTACATGTTGAATACGTAATTGTACCACCAGGTTTAATATTATGTTTAATATTCTCTAATATTTGTAGTTGTAAATCAACAAGTGATTGAATACTATCTTGAGACTGAGTATATTTTATTTCAGGTTTATGTCTTAACACACCTAAACCACTACAAGGTGCATCGACTAAAATTTTATCGTACAGCCCATCATAAGGTTCAGTTGCATCATGTTGGAACGCATGAATATTATCTAGCTTTAATTTTTTAATATTATGCTTAATAAGATCAATTTTATGGGAATGTATATCTGTAGCATCAATTTGCCCTTCTGGAGATAATATTTCCGCCATATGACAAGCCTTTCCTCCAGGAGCACTACAAGCATCTAATACTTTATCATCTCTACCTAACTTCATGATATGAGCTACCATCATCGAACTCTTATCTTGAATGGAGACATAACCATCTTTAAACGCTCTTGAATTTACAATAGTTTGCCCACTTACATGCAAACAAAAAGGTAAAATATCATCTTTTTCAACATTGAATCCTTCATTTTCCAATTTATTAATAATGTCATCTACAGAACCACGTGAAATATTCGCTCTAACTGTTGTCTTGACAGGAGCTAATAATGACTGAGCAATTTCTTCCGTCGTCACAAGACCATAATGCGTAACCCAATGATTAACTAACCATTTAGGTAAACTATACTCTAAAGCAATTCGTTTCTTATCATCTTTTATTTCTTGAAAATGAGGCAATTCACTTCTCATCATTGAACGTAAAATACCGTTGACGATATTACCATTATGATGGCCACCTCTTTGCTTAGCAATATCAACTGCTTCATTAATAATCGCATGATCGGGAACTTTGTCGAGATAAACATATTGATAAATACTCATCCATAAAAGCTGGCGTACCCACCCTTTTATTTTAGTTTTAACAAAAGGTTTTAGAATATAATCCAATGTATATTTTCGTTTAATTGTTCCATAAACAAGCTCAGTAAATAAATTCCGATCAACATCAGCGATGATATTGGAAGATAAAACTTCATTAATTTTTAAATTACTATATGCGCCTTCATTTAATATATGTTGGATAGTTTCGAATGCATGGGCTCTTACAGAATTCATCATATCAATTGCTTCCCTACAAGTGACTCTTGAACGCCACTAAGATAATTAGCTACTAACATACGTTTTTTTCCAGCAAGTTGCATTTCCGTTAATGCAATAGCATCATTAGAACCTGTTCCAATAATGATAGCTTTTTTAGTCGTTTCAATGATTTTACCAGGATCACCATTCTTACCTGAGATAATGTGAGATGAATATAATTTAAGATTTTTGTCATCCATAGTGGTATATGCTACTGGCCATGGAGATAAGCCACGTATGTGATTATGAATATCTTGAGCGCTTTGATTCCAATTAATTCGTTCATCTTCTCTACTAATGTTAGAAGCAAATGTCGCTTCTGAGTCATCTTGAGGGATGCTGTCATTCGTTTCATTAATAATAGAAGGAAGTGTATCTTTGAGTAAATCCGCACCAAGGAAACTTAATTTATCATGCATTGTACCTACATTATCATCTTCCTCAATATTAATTGCTTTCTGAGAAATGATATTACCAGCGTCTAATTTTTTCACCATATACATTATCGTTATACCTGTCTTTTCTTCACCATCTATAATTGCTTGGTGAATGGGTGCTCCACCACGATATTTAGGTAGTAATGAAGCATGTACATTAATCGCTCCTAAACGTGGTGCGTTAAGTAGAGACTCAGGTAGTAACTGGCCAAATGCAGCGGTAACAATTAAATCAGCATCTAACGTTAATAATTCTTCAAGTTCTTCTGAATCTTTAAGTTTTTCAGGCTGATAAACATCAATGTTATGTTCAAGCGCTACTTTTTTAACTGGTGGTGGTGTCATGACTTTTTTACGACCAACTGGACGATCGGGTTGTGTCACTACTGCAATCACGTCATGTTCTGCAATTAACATTTCTAGTACTTTAGTTGAAAAGTCAGGTGTTCCCATAAATATAATTTTACTCATTTTCAAAATATGCCTCCACTTCATCTTCATTTAAAATACGATTCGCTTTATCTGTAAAAAGGATACCATTTAAATGATCTACCATATGTAATATCATTCGAGCTACATCATCATAAGCAGTCAATTCAACTTGATTTCCATTTACATCATTGCATTGTAAAACAATCATTTTACTTCTAGTTACTTCACCAAAAACATTAGGTAAAGAAACTGAACCTTCAAGGTCTGTAATTTCCTCATCAGAATAACTTTTTATGACTGGGTTGATTAATTGAAGAAGCCCTTCAAGTTCCATATCGATTAATGCAACACGTTGATTCACACCAATTTGTGGTGCACTAATTGCAGCAGCCTCTTCTTCATATAGAGTATCTTCCAAATCTTTTAACAATGATTTTAACTGGTCATCATATTGATTCACGATCTTGCTTTCTTTTTTTAGTAACGGATGTGTAGACTTAACCAATTTCTTTACTGTCATGCTAACGGCTCCTCATTAAAATTCATCATATCATTATAACTTACTTAAATTGAAATTGCGACCTTTCTTGAAAGTGTGATTAATTATTTAAATTTCTTGCAACTTTAGTCTGAATTTGATTAAAGAGAAAGTAAAATAATTGATTTTATATTGTGACCTAATAAAATACTAAGTAAGGTAAGTTTAATAATAACTTAAATTTCTGACCGGAGGTGACCATCATGGAAGTAAATAAAGTGATATATATTTTATTAGCTGTTTTTCTAGGGAGCTTCGGCATCCATAAATTTTACGCTGGTAAGTCATTCCAGGGTATTATGCATCTTTTATTCTGTTGGACAGCCATTCCTCATATTTTAGCTATTATCAGTGCCATTTTAACTCTATTCAGACCAGCTGATGAAAATGGTAATGTTACAATGTAAATTTAGAAGTTTATAGCTGTTTCTAATATATATTTTAAAAAAGGCAATTTCTGTAAAGTTAATACAGAAATTGCCTTTTTATATTTATCTTGTTAGTACACGTTTTTATTATTACATCATCATTTGTGGGTTAATATCAATTTTAAGTGCTAATTTTTCTTTTACATACTGGTCATGATAGTAATCATCTAAATATTGAAGTGCCTGATGTAATTGTGGTTCACTTTTATACTTTACTAATATTTGAAAACGGTATTCATTATTTATTCTAGATAATGCTGCAGGAGATGGGCCTAATACTAAAGCTTTCTCACTTAAATGTTGCAATAATATTTGGTGAATGTGTTTTGACGCTTCCATCACTTTTTTCATATCTCTATGAGAAATTGTAAAATTGATTAAGAAATAATAAGGTGGGTATTTACCTAGTTTACGAAAGTTCATTTCTTTTTGATAAAACGTGAGGTAATCGTTAAGTTTCACATCTTCAATAGCATAATGTTCCGGATTATATGTTTGTATGATGACCTGACCCTCTTTTTCATGGCGCCCAGCACGACCGGAAACTTGAGTCAATAATTGATACGTTCGTTCACTTGCCCGAAAATCAGGCAAATTAAGCATGGTGTCTGCATTCAACACTCCGACTAATGTGATATTAGGATAATCTAAACCTTTTGCAATCATTTGTGTACCTAAGAGGATATCCCCTTTACCCGCTTCAAAGTCATTTAATAATCTTTCATGTGCACCTTTCTTAGAAGTTGTATCTACATCCATTCGTATAATTCTTGATTCTGGAAATTCTTGATATAATAATTCCTCTACACGTTGTGTTCCTGTACCTACTTGTCTAATATGATCACTTTCACAATTTGGGCATAAATTAGGTGGTGTTTCTTGATAACCACAATAATGACATTTTAGTTGATCACTCGTTTTGTGATATGTCAATGAAATATCACAGTTAGGGCATTGCGGAACGTACCCACAATCTCTACATAACATAAATGAAGCATATCCTCTTCTATTTAAGAAAAGTACGATTTGTTCTTTTTTATTTAAGCGTTGTTGTATAGCTTCTTTAAGCGCATTGGAGAACATAGAACGATTCCCTTCGCTTAATTCTTCACGCATGTCTACAATATCAATATGAGGTAGTGCTTGTTGATTCACTCTATTTGGTAATGATAATAATTCGTAAACATCTTTCTCCGCTCTTGCATATGTTTCTAAACTTGGTGTCGCACTTCCGAGTATGACAGGGCAATGATGATATTGACTACGCCACTGTGCAATATCTCTCGCATGATATCTTGGATAATCTTCTTGTTTATATGTAGATTCATGTTCTTCATCAATAATAATAATTCCTAAATTTTTAAAAGGTGCAAACACACTCGAACGTGCACCAACACTTACACGTGCACGCCCGTCACGGATTTTTTGCCATTCATCATAACGTTCACCATTAGATAATCCTGAGTGAAGTACAGCAACATCATCTCCAAAACGACGTTTAAATCGTAAAACCATTTGAGGCGTAAGTGCAATTTCTGGTACAAGCATCATCGCCTCTTTACCTTTGTTTAAAACTGCTTCTATGGTTTGTAGGTAAACTTCAGTTTTACCTGAACCTGTTACACCATGTAGTAAAAATGTTCTAGATTCATCATGATCAATTTTATTTTTAACAGCTTCATAAGCAAGTTGTTGATCAGTGGTAAGTTGACGTTTATCTTCTTGTTCAAATATACGATTCGCAAATGGATCACGGTTAACCTCAGCATCATATTTTTCAACGTAGCCCTTTTTAATTAGAGAATCTAAGCTAGACTTAGAGAACCCAATATCTTCTATCTCTTTTAAAAATATGGTACGATGCGATTCTTCTAATAAGAAAGCGTATAAATCATATTGTTTCGCATACTTTTCAAGTCGAGCTAGAACATCATCACCATTGAATTCTTCTTTTATAGCAATTGCTCTTTGTGTTTTCTTCTTAATATTTTGAGATAATAAAGTGACTTCTTGTACCAATCCCTCTATCATTAGAGAAAGCATGTCGTCTAAATCATTATTATGTTGCGCGTCTTTGTATAAATAATGACCATCTTTATTAAATTTCTTCAAAATTGTTTCAGATAAATCATTTCCCTTAATTATTTCAAAAGCTTTATTATATTTTGCTTTTATTGCACTTGGCAACATTGCTTCAAGTACAGATATACGTTTGGTGACATGATAATGACTCATCCATTCGCTTAATTGAACAAGCTCTGTAGTTAGCTCTGGTTGAATATCTTGAACTTCTTTAATAGCTTTAAGCTTGGAGATGTTAACATCTTCATCTGGCTTATCTTGAATATCCATCACGTAACCTTGAATAGTACGAGGCCCAAATGGAACAATTACACGCACACCAACCTGAACTACACTTTCTAAATGAGTTGGCACAATATAATCAAATTTAAAATCAACACTCTTGGATGGTATATCAACAATTACTTTTGCAATCATCATTGCCACCTAGTTTCTAATTCATCTAAAATTTGTTTAGCTAATTCTACTTTTTTACCCTTCTTTATACTAACCACATCTTTATTCTTAAAATGCATCATCAATTCATTATCATCAGAACTAAATCCTATAGATTGGTCACCTACATTATTCGAGATAATGACATCAGCATTCTTACGCGCTAATTTATCTTGCGCATATGCTTCAATATTTTGAGTTTCTGCAGCGAAGCCTACTAAGTATTGATGTTTTTTGTTATCACCTAAATACTTTAAGATGTCAGTAGTACGCTTGAAGGTAACAGATAAATCCCCTTCACGTTTCTTCATCTTATGTTCAAGCACTTCTGAGGGTGTATAGTCTGAAACAGCCGCTGCTTTAAAAACAATATCTTGTGTATCATATCTTTCTTTTACGGCATTAAACATATCCTCTGCACTTTGAACATGTATCACGTTTATACCCGTAGGATCAGTTAACTGCGTAGGGCCAGTTATGAGTGTTACTTCAGCTCCTTTATCTCTAAGAGCCTCAGCTATTGCAAAACCCATTTTACCTGAAGAACGATTTGTAACATATCTCACCGGATCAATCACTTCAACCGTAGGACCTGCAGTAACTAAAGCTCTCTTTCCTGAAAATGAACTATCAGACGAAACTTTATCATTGTTGAAAAATTGGTTAATCACGGACACAATTTGCAATGGTTCTTCCATTCGGCCTTTTGCTACATAACCACAAGCTAAATAGCCATCTCCTGGTTCAATGAATTGATAGCCATCTCCTCTGAGAACTTCAATATTATGTTGAGTACGAGGATTCTCATACATGTGCACATTCATTGCTGGTGCAACAAACTTCGGTGTTTCAGTAGCAAGTAATGTTGATGTAATAATGTCGTCAGCGATGCCAACACTTAACTTCGCAATTGTATTAGCTGTAGCTGGCGCTATAATAATTGCATCTGCCCAGTCACCTAATGACACGTGTTGAATTTCTTCTGGTGTTTCTTCTTTAAAAGTATTGGTATAAACTGGATTTCTGCTAATTGCTTGAAATGAAAGTGGTGTGACAAACTCTTGTGCATGGTTAGAAAGCATTACCCTCACTTCATAACCCGCTTGTGTTAGCTTACTCGTTAAATCTATCGCTTTATATGCTGCAATGCCACCAGTTACAGCTAATAAAATGTGTTTCATTATATAATCTCCTTGATACTTTACTTAAAATATTCATTTAAAAGGTTTAAATGTTTAAGTTCTATGCTTAATTAGAGCATGATACCTGTTCTTCAAATTTAATTTTATTATACACAAATAAGTTTAATAATTAAAAAAACACACCTTAATTCATTACGGATCACACGTCTCTAATATGTGTCCTTAATAAGGTGTGTCAAAATTATAGATTAAAGTAAAAATATTAACCTAAGTATTCTTCAGGAATGACTGGTTCAATTTTACCATCAGCAATTTCTTCTAAAGCTCTACCAACTGGTTTAGCTGAATGATAATTTTCAATAAGTGCTGTTTCATGTTTTTCGTCTAACTCGCGCGCTCTTTTCGCGGCAGTAGTTGCGATAAGATATTTAGAATTAATTTTTGCAGTAAGTTGGTTTAACGGTGGATTTAACATTATTTTTTTGCCTCCAATAACATTTTTCTATATTTAGCTTCGATGCGCTCTCTTTTTAAATGTTCAGCTTCTACTATAGACTGAATTCGATTTTTAGCAAGTTCAACTTCATCATTTACGACTACATAGTCATATAGATTCATCATTTCAACTTCTTTACGTGCTTCGTTAACACGACTTTGAATTTTCTCATCTGATTCAGTGCCTCTGCCAACTAAACGCTCTCTTAAGTCGTCAAGACTTGGTGGCGCAAGGAAGATAAACAATGCATCAGGAAATTTTTTTCTTACTTGTTTTGCGCCTTCAACTTCTATTTCCAAGAAAACATCGTAACCTTGATCCATAGTATCTTTAACATATTGAACTGGCGTACCATAATAATTGCCTACATATTCCGCATATTCAATAAATTGATCGTCCTTAATTAACTCTTCAAACTGCTCTTTCGTTTTGAAAAAGTAATCTACACCATCTACTTCACCTTCGCGCATGTTACGAGTAGTCATTGATATAGAGTACTTATATGAAGTAGTGGGATCATCAAAAATCTGTTTTCTAACAGTTCCTTTGCCAACACCAGAAGGACCTGAAAGAACAATTAGCAATCCTTTTTCATTATCCATGCCTTACGACCTCTCTAAGCTATTCTTCTATTATTTAAATATAATATCATACCAAACTAAAGAATGTATAGGAGTACTTTTATCATATTGATAAATAGTACTCCTTAATGCATTAACTTCAGTTAATGTATTCCTTAATCTAGTAAAAAACTATTTAGTGACTCTTAATGCATTAACTTTAGTTAATGTAATCCATTAATTCTCATATTGATAAATAGTACGCCTTAATGCCTTCATAAAAATTAAATTATTTTACTTCTATTATTCACCATTTTATATTTTATAAAACTAAAACAATGACCGTATAAACAACGCATGTTAAAATATGATGAATGAAAATTTTTAAGGTGGCAGATAAATATGGCATATGATGGCTTATTCACTAAAAAGATGGTTGAATCACTTCAAAGTTTAGTTTCAGGCCGTATTCATAAAATCAATCAACCGGAAAACGATACTATTATTATGGTAGTACGACAAAATCGCAAAAATCATCAATTACTATTATCAATTCACCCTAGCTTTTCAAGGTTACAAATTACTGATAAAAAATATGATAACCCATTTAATCCACCTATGTTCGCACGTGTCTTTCGTAAGCATTTAGAAGGTGGCTTTATAGAAAATATACGCCAAATTGGCAATGACCGTCGCGTTGAAATTGATATAAAAAGTAAAGATGAAATCGGCGACACAATGCATCGTACAATTATATTAGAAATTATGGGTAAACACAGTAACCTTATTCTTGTAGATGAAAATCGTAAAATTATTGAAGGATTTAAGCATTTAACACCAAATACTAACCAATATCGTACGGTAATGCCTGGGTTTGAATATGAAGCTCCTCCAAGCCAAAATAAGTTAAATCCTTACGAAATTTCTGGACAAGAGGCTCTAAAATATATTGATTTTAATTCAGGTAAAATTTCTAAACAATTATTAAATTCATTTGAAGGGTTTAGCCCACTTATTACAAATGAAATAGTTAGTCGCCGACAATTTATGACGCAAGATACGCTACCTGAAGCATATGATGAAGTTATGGCTGAAACTCAATTATCTCCGACCCCTGTTTTTCATAAAAATCATGAGACAGGCAAGGAAGATTTTTATTTTATGAAATTAAATCAGTTTTATGATGATGTAGTAGAATATGATTCACTTAACGATTTACTCGATCGTTATTATGATGCTCGAGGAGAGCGAGAACGTGTTAAACAACGTGCAAATGATTTAGTAAGATTTGTACAACAACAGTTGCAAAAACAACAAAATAAATTAAGTAAGTTAATTGATGAATATGAGAGTGCTAAGGATAAAGAAACTCAACAACTTTATGGTGAATTAATCACTGCAAACATTTACAGAATTAAACAAGGTGATGAATCGGTAACAGCACTAAATTATTATACTGGTGAAGAGGTAACCATTCCGCTCAATCCAACCAAATCACCTTCAGTAAATGCTCAATACTACTATAAGCAGTATAATCGTCTAAAAACACGAGAACATGAATTAGATCATCAAATACAATTAACGAAAGAAAACATTGATTACTTTTCAAATATTGAACAACAATTAGAACATATTACTGTTGACGATATAGATGATATTCGTGACGAATTAGCTGACCAAGGTTTCATGAAACAGCGTAAAAATACTAAAAAGAAAAAGAATGCGCAAATTCAACTACAAACGTATCGCTCAAGTGACGGAGATACGATCTTAGTCGGTAAAAATAATAAGCAGAATGACTACTTAACAAATAAAAAAGCACAAAAATCTCATATATGGTTCCATACTAAAGATATACCAGGTTCTCATGTCGTTATCTTAAATGATAGTCCTAGTGATGAAACAATTAAAGAGGCTGCAATGTTAGCTGGTTACTTCTCTAAAGCAGGAAATTCTGGTCAAATTCCAGTGGATTATACAGAAATTAGAAATGTTCACAAACCTTCAGGTGCAAAACCTGGCTTTGTGACATATGATAATCAAAAAACATTATATGCAACACCTGACTATGATAAAATTCAACAAATGAAAGAATCTTAATAAAAAACTCCGTACGATAACCTTGATAAGTTACCGTACGGAGTTTTTAATATATTTTATTCTTATTCTGGTAAAGCGAGTTGGAAACTCACGCCAAACTTGTCTTGCACCCATGCAAATTCTCTAAAAGGTGGCATTTCAGTTTTAGGCATTAGAATAGCGCCTTCTTTTTTCAAACCACTAAATAAACGTTCCATTTCCATAGCATCCTTAACAGTGACATATAATGACATGGCAGGGTTCATAGGTAATTCTTCACCATTATTAGCATCAATTGCCATAAATACTTGACCATTTAAAGTAAAGATAGAGTGTTGTACTGATCCTGGAGTACCAGGGCCGTCTTCATCATATTTAACCATCGTCAATATTTCACTATCCTCGAATAAACTTGTATATAACTTAATTGCTTCTTCAGCTTGGTCGTTAAACATAAGAAATGTTGTTATTTTAGGTATTTCCACTTTATATCTCCCCTAGTTTTAAAAATTTAATTACTTTACCAATTTAAGTATCTCGTATATTATTTTAACATGATAACTCTTATATTGTAGAATATCGTGATACAGATGAAAAAAACTATGTCTTCGTTTATTTGATGATTTATAAGATCGCTTACCCTAATCTTATTCTCACATAACAATATGAATATAATATTTTATATATAGGGAGGTTTACGGAAGATGTTAATTCACTACGGTTTACCCATTTTAATATTATTAATTGTTTTACTAATCGGTTGGTTGCTCACTAAAGTATTTATACGCTAATGAGAAAGAGCCAAAGTCTTGAAATTCCAAGTACTTTGGCTCTTAAAATTTTCATATTTAATTTTCGTCTATAATTGACCTTTATGACGTAAACTTTCTTTAGCTCTTTTAAATATATCACCAGAATGTGTAAACGCATTATCATTTACTGATTCTGAGAAATCTCGAACACTTTCGTCAATACTTTTTAAGTTTTTTGGGGTTCTATAATCATCTTGTCTTTTTAGAAAATCATTACAATGCTTCATCGTAATATAAAGATGATTATTTTCATCTCTTTGAGTCATTCACTTTCCCCCTTTATAAACTTATCTTATGACAAGTTGTCTCTCCAATCAACTAAAGTCTGAATATCATCTTCAGAAATTTTTCCTTCTTCCCTCGCAACTTCAATTAATTCATTATAATTACTTAAAGTATAAAACGGAATTCCTGCTTTGTGGAATGTATCATCTGCTTTTTTCAGTCCATACGTGAAAATTGCTACCACACCAAGTACATCAGCACCAGCCTCTTTTAAAGCTTCTACAGCTGTTACTGAAGAACCACCAGTAGAGATCAAATCTTCAACAACTACAACTTTTTTACCTTCGCTTTTAGCGCCTTCAATTTGATTCTGTTTACCATGGCTTTTACTTTTAGAACGAACATAGTTCATTGGTAGTTCCATCTTTTCAGAAATATAAGCAGCATGAGGAATACCTGCAGTTGCAGTACCAGACACAATTTCTACCTCTGAAAAATGTTCATCTATTAAGCGTGCTAAACCATCTCTAATAGCATTACGCACTAACGGGTAACCTAGAGTGACACGATTATCACAATAGATTGGAGATTTAATCCCAGAACTCCAAGTATATAAATCATTCGGAGACAAGGAGACTGCCTCAATATCTAATAAAGCTTTTGCAATTTCTTTAGCCATTAACCTAACCAACTTTCTTTGATATTTTGATAGCTCTCTACAGGACGATCACTTTGTGTTATAGGTCTCCCGACTACTATATGTGTAGATCCTAAAGTTTGTGCTTCTTCGGGAGTAGTAATACGTTGTTGATCATTTTGAGCCGCGCCCTTAGGTCTAATTCCGGGAGTGACTTTCATAAATTCAGGACCTAATTCTCGAGAAATTAACTCAGCTTCAAGTGGTGAGCACACCACTCCGTCTAAACCAGCTTTATGAGCAAGGCGAGCATAATTCAGTACCGCTTCATCAATAGTCGTATGAATATTTTGCTCTTCATGCAACTGTTGTTCAGTAGTAGAGGTAAGTTGCGTTACTGCAATAATTTTAGTATTTGGATTAATTTTACTTAAACCTTTTTTAGCCTCTTCCATCATTTTCACACCGCCAGCTGCGTGAACATTAACTAAATCTACATCTAATCGCGCTAATCCTTCCATAGCTTTACTTACAGTATTAGGGATATCATGCAATTTTAAATCTAAAAAGATATCATGGCCTCTCTTTTTTAGAGATTGAATAAGTCCAGGACCTGTTTGGTAAAACAATTCCATACCAACCTTGACACACAATGGTTCATTAAATTGATCTAAAAAGGTATTTACTTCTTCTGCAGATTTAAAATCTAATGCAATGATTGGTAAATTTCTCATTTAAATACTCCTTCAATCATTCATTCTTTGTATTACATATTTCTCATCGTGAAAGTCATACTTTCAATTACGTTAGTCAATGCACTTGCAGTATCAAGTGATGTCAGACATGGTACACCATTTTCAACAGTTGTACGGCGGATTTGGAATCCATCACGTTCAACCTCTTTACCTTTCGTCATCGTATTAATAACGATTTGTACTTCACCATTTTGAATACGAGTAAGTAAATCATCTTCGCCACCGATTTTACCTACAACTTCAACAGGTATTTGATTGTCTTCAAGTTTTTTAGCTGTACCTTTTGTTGCTAAAATTTTATAGCCAACTTCATTTAAGCGATGTGCTATTTTCACGATTTCATCTTTATCTTTATCACTTACTGTCATTAATACTGTTCCGTGATCTTTTACTTCTACACCGCTACCTGTAAGTCCTTTGTAAAGCGCCTTTTCAAGAGTAAGATCTTTACCCATAACTTCTCCAGTTGACTTCATTTCAGGTCCAAGCGTAATGTCTACGTTCTTCAATTTATTAAAGCTAAATACAGGAGCTTTAACGAAGACGCCCTCAGAGTATGGTTGAATTCCTTGATGATAACCTAAATCAGCTAATTTATGTCCCATAATAGAACGCATAGCAAGTTGTGCCATTTGAATGTCAGTAATTTTACTTAAGAATGGAACCGTTCGACTTGAACGTGGATTAACTTCTAACACATAAACACCATCATGAGCGATGACAAATTGTATGTTGATTAAGCCAATAATATTTAATCCTTTAGCTAATTTAATTGTATAATCTTCGAGCGTATCAATCTCTTCTTTAGTTAACGTTTGTGGTGGATATACTGCAATTGAGTCACCACTATGCACACCAGCACGTTCAATATGTTCCATAATACCAGGAATAATCACTGTATCTCCGTCACAGATAGCATCTACTTCGATTTCTTTACCTGTTAAATAACGGTCAACAAGTACTGGATGTTCTGGACTTGCTTTAACTGCTTGTGTCATATAGTTTTCTAATTCTTGGTCATTATCTACAATTTCCATAGCACGGCCACCTAATACGTAAGATGGTCGAACAACAACTGGATAACCAATTTCACGCGCATTTTCGAGTGCCTCTTTAGGAGATGTAGATGTTTTACCTTGAGGTTGTGGCACTTCAATCTGACGTAGTAACGCCTCAAATTCTTTTCTATCTTCAGCGCGATTTAGATCTTCTAAAGAAGTTCCCATGATTTGAACACCATGTTTAGCAAGTTTGTCAGCTAAATTGATGGCAGTTTGTCCACCAAATTGAACAACAACACCTTTAGGTTGTTCTAAATTGATGATATTCATTACATCTTCTTCAGTTAATGGTTCAAAGTATAATTTATCTGATATTGAGAAGTCAGTAGATACAGTTTCAGGATTATTGTTTACAATAATAGCTTCGTAGCCTGCATCTTGAATTGCCCATACAGCATGTACAGTAGCATAATCGAATTCTACACCTTGACCAATGCGAATAGGACCTGAACCTAATACGAGAATTTTCTCTTTATCCGTTACAACAGATTCATTTTCAGATTCATACGTTCCATAATAATAAGGCGTTGTCGATTCAAATTCTGCTGCACATGTATCAACCATTTTATATACAGGTTTAATATCATTTTTCACTCGTAATTGGTAAACATCGTCTTCATTCATATCCCAACGATGAGCGATTACTTTATCGCTAAAGCCATAATCTTTAGCATATTTAAGATATTCCAAATCACCTTGATGTTCTTTTAATTCGTGTTCAATGTTGATGATGTTTTGGAATTTATTTAGGAAGAAATAATCAATTTTCGTCATTTTATGGATTTCTTCTAAAGTTGTACCTCGGCGAATAGCTTCTCCAATAAAGAATAGTCGTTCATCATCTTGGTGACCAATACGTTCTTTAATGTAGTCTAAATCAAAGCTCTCCCCATTTGGTAAACCTAAGTGATGCACACCATACTCAAGTGAACGAATCGCTTTAAGTAATGATTCTTCGTATGTACGTCCAATTGCCATGACTTCTCCAGTTGCTTTCATTTGTGTACCTAGTTCACGTTCACCTTTTTCAAATTTATCAAATGGGAAACGAGGAATTTTAGAAATAACATAGTCCAATGTTGGTTCAAAAGCTGCATAAGATGTTCCAGTAATAGGATTTAACATTTCATCTAAAGTTAAACCTACTGCAATTTTCGCTGCTAATTTAGCAATTGGATAACCTGTAGCTTTAGAAGCTAAAGCTGATGAACGAGACACTCGAGGATTCACTTCAATAATGTAATAATTGAGAGAATGTGGATCTAGGGCTAGTTGTACATTACAGCCACCTTCAATACCTAATGCTCTAATTACTTTTAATGACACATCACGTAACATTTGGTATTCAACATCTGACAACGTTTGACTTGGAGCTACGACAATGGAATCCCCTGTATGTATACCAACTGGATCGATATTTTCCATGTTACAAACAACAATGGCATTATCATTTTTATCACGCATGACTTCGTATTCAATTTCTTTATAACCTGCTATTGATTTTTCGATTAAACACTGTGTAGCTGGACTGTAATGTAATCCATTACTTACAACTTCTTTTAAATCGTCATCGTTGTAGCAGATTCCACCACCAGTACCGCCCATAGTGAAGGCTGGTCGAACGATGAGTGGATAACCCACTTGTTCTTTAAATTCAAAGGCTTGTTCTACAGTATTAACAATGTCACTTTCAGGTACAGGGACATTTAAATCATTCATTAATGTTCTAAACATTTCTCGGTCTTCAGCTTGTTGAATAGATTCAAGCTCAGTTCCTAAAAGTTTCACATTATTCGCAGCAAGTACGCCACTATCGTGGAGTTGAATTGCCATATTTAAACCAGTTTGTCCACCTAGAGTAGGTAACAATGCATCTGGTTGCTCTTTACGAATAATACGAGCAATAAAATCATGAGTTAGCGGCTCAATATAGACTTTATCAGCAATTTCTTTATCAGTCATTATTGTCGCAGGGTTAGAGTTAACTAAGATGACTCTATATCCCTCTTCTTTAAGAGCAAGACATGCTTGCGTACCTGCATAATCAAATTCTGCAGCCTGACCTATAATAATTGGTCCTGAACCTACTACTAAAATTGTTTGAATATCGTCGCGTTTAGGCATTAAAATGACGCTCCTTTTCTTTGAACTCATTCATCATCGTTATAAACTCATCGAATAAATAGTTTGAATCGCTTGGGCCCGGTCTTGCTTCAGGATGATATTGTACTGAGAAAGCAGGTAATTGTTTATGTCTCAAACCTTCAACTGTCCCATCATTAAGCGCAATATGTGTCACCTCTAAATCAGTATTTTCAAGTGAATCACGATCAATAGCATAGCCATGATTTTGACTAGTGATGTCTACTTTACCTGTTCTTAAATCCTTAACAGGATGATTAGCACCACGATGACCGAACTTCATTTTGAAAGAAGTGGCACCTTGTGATAAAGCAAAAAGTTGATGTCCTAAGCATATTCCGAAGAATGGTATTTTACCTAAGATACCTTTGATCATTTCGATAGCAACTTCAACTTCATCTGGGTCTCCAGGACCGTTAGATAACATCACTCCATCTGGTGACATGCCTAAAATTTCTTCTGCTGTTGTATTGTATGGTACAACTGTTACATTACAACCACGTGTATTTAGTTCACGAACAATGTTTTGTTTCTTACCAAAGTCGAGTAAAACCACACTTAAATCTGAACCTGTTGATACGTATGGTGTTTTAGTAGAGACTGTTTGAACTTCATCTCTTGGTAATTCAGCAGTTTTTAAATGTTCTACAAGCGCTTGAATGTCATCTTTATTATCTGTAAATCCAGCTCTCAATACACCGTGTTGGCGAATCTTACGTGTGATACTTCTTGTATCCACGCCAGAAATACCTGGAATATGATATTGAACAAGTACTTCGTGTAATGTTTTTTGGTGTCTAAAGTTACTAGGATGTGTGCTTGCCTCTTTCACTACTACACCATTCAATGTCGGTGTCAATGATTCAAAGTCATCACGGTTAATACCATAATTCCCAATTAATGGGTAAGTAAATGTAATGATTTGACCTGTATATGAGGGGTCAGAAATAGTTTCCTGATACCCCGTCATTGCAGTATTAAATACGATTTCGCCTATTGAAAGATCATCTGAACCTAAGCGATATCCTTCATAATAAGAGCCATCTTCCAGTACAAGATAACGTTTTTCAAGCATCTATTTTTCCTCCTCAAATACTACTTCGCCTTTAACCATTGTTAAAATCGGGTTACCATAAACTTTTTCACCGATAAATGGTGTATTGTCCGCTTTAGATAAGAAGTCTTCACTTCTGATTTCTTTATCATTATTTAAATCTATAATTGTTAAATCAGCATAACTATCTTTATGCAATTTACCATAGTTTAAATTAAAGATTGTTGCAGGTTTAATAGTGAAATAATCCACTAACTGTTGAAGTGACCAATTACCTCTTCTTACAAAGTGAGTGTATAATAATGGGAAAGCTGTCTCACTACCCACGATACCAAACGGTGCTTGAGTCATTGGTTGATCTTTTTCTTCTTTTGCATGTGGCGCATGGTCAGTTGCGATACAATCAATCGTTCCATCTAATAAACCTTCTAATAATGCTTCTCTATCTTCTTTACTTCTTAATGGTGGGTTCATTTTATAGTTTGCATCATCGCCTGGTACATCATTTTCAGTTAAAAGTAAGTGATGTGGAGTTACTTCTGCAGTGACGTGAATGCCAGCTTTCTTAGCATCTCTAATCACACGTACACTTTCTTTAGTAGAAACGTGACATACATGATAATGACATCCTGTAGCTTCAGCTAATAAGACATCTCTAGCGATCTGCACTGATTCAGCAATGTTTGGTATACCTGGAATACCAAGTTCTTCACTACGTTTACCTTTATGCATTGCGCCACCATAAATCAAGCTATTATCTTCGCAATGTGCTACGATTGGTTTTTTAACGCGTGCTGCTTGTTTCATAGCCGCATACATCATACTAGCTTGTTGAACACCTACACCGTCATCTGTAAATGCGAATACCCCTTCTAGTGCTAACTCTTTGAAATCAACAAGTTCTTTTCCAGCTTGTCTTTTAGTAATAGATGCATAAGGTAACACACGTACTTTAGCTGTTTCTGAAATTCTTTGCCTTAATTCTCTAACATGTTCAACTGAATCTGGAACTGGTCTTGTATTAGGCATTGGGCATACAGTAGTGAATCCCCCTCTTGCAGCTGCTTTTGTACCAGTTTCAATTGTTTCTTTATGTTCCCCACCTGGCTCACGTAAATGCACGTGAACGTCAACAAATCCTGGTGCGATTAAATTTCCTTTAGCATCGATAACTTCAATATTAGGAGATGAAGAATTGATTTTACTACTAATTGTTTTAATACGTTTACCATCAATTAAAATCTCAGTATCTTTTAAAATTCCGTTTCTTAAGATTTTTCCATTTTTGATTAATTTCATTTTAAAATAACCCCTTCCTATTTTAAAAGCGCGCTTATAACTGCCATTCTTAAATACATCCCATTTTCCATTTGTTTGAAAATACGTGATTTGGGTGCTTCTACTAAATCACTTTTAATTTCGACTCCTCGATTGACTGGAGCAGGATGCATGACAATGGCTTCATCTTTTAATTTATCATATCTTGACTGAGTTAACCCATATTGTTGATGATATTCCTCTGCCGCAAAATTAGCTTCACCAGCAATGCCGTGTCTTTCGTGTTGAACTCTTAACAACATCACAATATCGACTTGATCAATCACATCATCTATATTAACGTATGGCGCCTCTAATGTCTCATCTACCCATTCTTCAGGACTAGAGAACATGACATTTGCACCTAATGCTCTTAAACTATGATAATTACTTCTGGCTACTCGAGAGTTTTTAATGTCACCGCAAATTAACACATTCAACCCATCAAATGACCCGTACTCTTCGTAAATAGTCATTATATCTAGCAAACTTTGCGTAGGATGTTGACCACTTCCATCTCCTGCGTTTGCTATAGGTATATTAATGTTTTCTAATTCCTCGTAATAAGCATTTTGAGAGTGACGAATGACTAATAAATTAACTCCAATACTTTCTAATGTTTTACAAGTATCATATAACGACTCGCCTTTTTTAACTGAAGAGGTACTCGTTTCAAAACTCACTTGTTTTAATCCTAATTTGAGTTCAGCTACTTCAAAACTACACTTTGTTCTTGTTGAATTTTCAAAGAATAAGTTCGTTACATACGTATCATTAAACTGCGGTAAAGCTCTTTCACCTGATTTATACTGGCTTGCAGTTGTAACTAAATCATATATTTCATCCGTTGATAGATGTTCCATAGATAATAAATTTTTCATATAGCGACCTCCTAATGGATTAAATTTTAATTTTCTTCTTTTTTATCTTTTGGCAAAATTAAATTTAAAATAATTCCAGAAAGTGCGGATAATGCCATACCTTCAATTTGTAAATTAATTCCAATACCTTTTAAATTGATAAGTAAATTACCAATACCTACTACAAGTATTACTGATGCAATGACTAAGTTACGGTTACTTGAAAAATCTACATTGCTTTCAACTATCATACGCAATCCACTAGCAGCAATAATACCAAATAATAGTATCGAAACACCGCCCATGACAGGAGTAGGTATCGATGAAATTAACGCAGTAAATTTACCTATGAAAGCTAGAATGATAGCGATAACTGCTGCTCCACCAATGACGTAAATACTATATATTTTAGTAATCGCTAGTACGCCTATATTTTCACCATAGGTTGTACTTGGAGGCCCACCGATAATACTCGCAAACATTGTAGATACCCCATCTCCAATAATTGATTTATCCAATCCTGGATCTTTAAAGAAATTACGGCCTACTATTTTATTGATAACCATTTGATGACCGATGTGTTCACTTACTGTGACGAATACAACGGGTATCATGACTAATACCAATCCTAAATGGAATGATGGTGTGTAATCTTTGAATGGTAAATATATATGTGGAAAATCTAACCATTTGGCGTGGGCAATAGGTCCAAATTTTACTAAGCCCATGAAAATAGAAACAATATAACCAACTACAATACCAATTAATACAGGTATCAGTGATAAAAATCCTTTAAAGAAACCTTGTACTACGATTGTGACTATGAGTGTAATTAGAGCTACAAGTAAATAACTTAAGTTATAACCTTTCATATCTGAAGAATTCTCATACATGGCCATATTAACGGCTGTAGGTGCCAAACTTAATCCGATAACCATAATAACTGGTCCTACTACAACTGGTGGTAGTAAATGCATTAGCCAACCAGTTCCACTTAATCTAATAAGTAAACCTATAATGACGTACATCAACCCACTCATAAACAGAGCCACTAACATGTCTCCTAAGCTATGGGTACTTAGACCAGTAATAATCGGTGTGATAAAGGCGAAACTTGAACCTAAATAAGCAGGTATTTTAGCCTTTGTGATTAATATGTAAATAAGTGTTCCAATACCTGAAGCAAGTAATGCTGCTGATATTGGTAAATGTGTTAAAAATGGTACAAGGACGGTTGAGCCAAACATTGCAAATAAATGTTGCAAACTTAAGAATGCCCATTGTGCTGGTTTAGGTTTGTCTCTAACATCAAGCACTGGCTTCACAGTGCGCTCAAACATTTGTTCATTTTCCATGTCATTCATTTCCTTTCATAAAAAAAATCTCTTTACATCAGCGAATGCAAAGAGACTAATTGAAATGTAGTCGAATAAGGTTTTACACCTCAAAGATTACATTTCTAACGAAGTATTACATTAAGCAATAGTAAAGGTATGATAAATCTTAAAGATTTACATCATCGCTTTATCATTCGTCTATGGCTTAATTTGTTTACTCCACCTTTTTCAGTCTCTCGTACTGCTTTAAAAGGGATATTATTTTATTATGACTGCGTTCTGATGATCAATTTCATTTAAATAAACTGAAACGGATTCATCACGCGCAGTTGGTATGTTTTTTCCAACAAAGTCTGCTCGGATAGGAAGTTCACGATGGCCTCTATCAACAAGTGTTGCAAGTCCAATTTTAACAGGTCGTGAGTGTAGCAATATAGCGTCTAATGAAGCTCTTACTGTACGACCAGTATATAAAACATCGTCAACGATAATCACCACTTTATCAGTAATGTCAACATCGATATCAAATGCTTTGATGTCTGATTGCTGGGTGACATTATCAATATCATCACGGAAATGTGTAATATCAATTGTGCCGGTTGGTACATTGCACTGCTCAATAGAATGAATCTTTTCTTGTATACGATTCGCTAAAAATGCACCTCGTGTCTTAATTCCTAAAAGCACTAAATTGTCAGTGCCTTTGTTATATTCCAAAATCTCATGTGCAATTCGAGTGATTGTACGCTGTATCGCGGCTTCATCTAAAATGATTCGTTCAGACATCGTTTCACCTCTTATAATAGAAAAACCTCATATCTTTAATAAAGACATGAGGTTAAGGCACACTTCAAGAAAATTAATTATACTCAGGTAATTAACTTTCAGGTATATATTTACAGTATTTCATTTTTGAGAACGCGCATACATTCTTAAGCGAAATACAATGATATGCATGATTATTCCTATTATTCATGTCTTCGAAGCCTCTCTGGACTCGCAATTAAAGACGAAGTTTTTTATATTTAAACTGTTATTAGTCTAAAACTTTTTAATAAATAAGTCAATGATTTCTTTAAACTAAAAGTTAACAAAATCGCTCGTAATGTTTAACTTTGTAATGTGTTTTTTTAAGCATCTCTACGTCGAATATCTTCTAATAAATCTTTAAAATCATTAGGCAAATTAGTACTTCTTTCAATATACTCATGTGTTACTGGATGTTCAAAACCAATCACACCCGCATGCAATGCTTGACCACCAATATCTAATGTTCTCTTAGGTCCATATTTAGGGTCACCCACAAGCGGGTAGCCAATATATTTCATATGCACACGAATTTGGTGAGTTCGTCCAGTTTCCAATTCACATTCTATCAAAGTATAGTCTTTAAAATGCTCTATTACATTGAAATGCGTTACAGCTTCTTTACCATCATCAACTACAGCCATTGCTTGACGGTCATTTTTATTACGACCAATTGGAGCATCTACCGTACCATAATCATGCGGAATATTACCGTGAACTAACGCAGTGTATTTACGTTTAACACTTTTAGCCATTAGTTGTTCGACAAGACCTCGATGAGCGATGTCATTTTTAGCAACCATTAATAAACCAGAAGTATCTTTATCAATACGGTGAACAATACCAGGACGTATTTCACCGTTAATACCAGATAAATTTTTGATTTGATACATTAAGCCGTTCACAAGTGTGCCCGTGTAATGACCTGGAGATGGATGTACTACCATACCTTTAGGTTTATAAACAATCGCCACATCATCATCCTCATAATAGATATCTAAATCTAAATCTTCTGGTTGAATGTCTGCTTCTACAACTTCCTTTTCAGTGACAATGATATGATCATTTAATTTAACTTTATAATTTGATTTAATCACTTTATCATTAACTTTAACTAAATCTTCTTTAATCCAATCTTGAAGTTGGCTACGAGACCAAGCATCATTCGACTCAGATAGAAATTTATCTATTCTTTGACCAACTTGTGTTTCATCTGTGATCTTAAATTCATGTGTTTCCAAAAGTATACCTCCTTAGTTCTTTTTAGTTGTATCCTTTAATAATGCGATAATTACGAAGATAACACCTATAGTTAAACTTGAATCTGCAATATTAAAGATTGGGAAATCATAACCAAAGATGTTTGTATCTATAAAATCGACAACTTCACCATTAAATACACGATCAATAAAGTTACCTAACGCACCAGCAAAGAGTAAGGTAATTGCAACTTGCATAAATAAATTATATTTAGCTTCTTTAATATAAAACAGCACGAGAACTACTAAAATAACTAATGTGATAATATAGAAAAATCCCATTTTACCACTTAAAATTCCCCAAGCAGCTCCATTATTTCTATGTGAAGTAATATTAAGAAAATGAGGAATTACTTCGTAGGAATCGCCAATTTTCATGGATGAAGCAATTATCCACTTTGAAATTTGGTCAAAAATTATAATTAAAAATGCTAAAAGAAGTGAGATTCCAATATAATATTTCTTTTTCATTCATGTGCCTCCATTCAGTTCAACGTCACTTTTGACAACACTTAACATTATATCCTACTCCAAGACATAAAAAAAGATTGCTGAGTATAAATCTAATTATTAGAAATGTTGAGCAATAATATCATACAAAAAGTTGAGACTTAATCGTGTCTCAACTTAATTTTAGTAAATATTTAGCTTACTCAATTATTCATCTTTTATTCGATTAAACCTGAAGTACAAGCCATCTGGTCCTTTTAAATTTAAATGCGTAGATTCAGGATAGTGAAAATCTATTAACGCTAAACCATATGTGTTTTCATTATCAACACGCTTGGTCCCTGATAACCACTGATTCATTGCTAAATGATTGTAATAATGATTTGAGGACAAAAATAATGAGAAATCGTCTATATAAGCTGACTCTTCTAAACCGAAATAATTAAGATAATATGATTTAATTTCTGAGATTCTAATAGTTTTAAGATGCAAATGACCTAATTTCGCTTCATTAGGTACACCTTGCCATTTTTCATTAGAAACTTCTTTTAACAATCGAGGTACGTTAATTGGTCTAATATCCAATTTCACTCTATTATCTTCATCGTATTTCCACATTTCAAAGTCATAATCGACGTAAAATTTAAGCGCATTACCTTCAGGATCTTCAACAAAGAGTGATGTTCCAACACTTTGTTCTCCTCCATTAACCGGTATCTCAAAATCACTTAATTGTACTAATAAATCAGCTAGAGAGGATAGTTCTGGCAACTTAATTCCTATATGAAATAAGCCAGCTTCAGACATGAGTGGCTCTCTACCATTTTGAATTTCATTAAAAGTTATATATTGATTGTTTGCTCCAACCTTATATTGAACAGCCTTCATAGATTCATTAACAAAATTAAATCCTAAAACTTCTTCATAAAAGGCTCTTATAACTTCTATATCACGTACATTTATTATTATTCCATTAACGAAATGTGCATCTTTACTATGAAACATCATTCTACCCTCTCAACAATGACTTGTACTCTGAATGGTTGTCTATATATAAGATTTCATTACTATAATTTTAACATTATGACTAAATATATTTAAGAATTCAAATTTCTAATTTATGATGTGAATTTAAAGAGATTTTTAAATATATCAACATTTTCTCATTTAAGTCTTATAAATCTTACTTTAATTTTTCTAATCAATTTGTTTCTTAAAGTATAAAAGACCTAAGAAGACTTCTTTATAATAAAATCTCCTCAGGTCTATGATTAATGGTTACCAATCATTTAGAAATTAAACTAATGTTTTCACTACTTCTTGGCAACGTGGACATAGATGATCAAGTTCTCCAACAGAACCTAATTCATCGCTATAGTTCCAACATCTTTCACACTTTTCGCCTTCTGCGTGTTCGATGCGAATATCACCATATTTATATGTTTCACCATTTTCAACTGAATCAACAACTTCAACTTGAGAAACGATGAATAATTGTTGTAAATCATTAAATTCTTGTAAGAATTCAGCAGCTTTAAATGATTCATTATTGCCAATAACCACTTTAGCTTCTAATGATTTACCAATGACTTTTTCATTACGAGCTTGTTCTAAAGCACGGTTTACGTCGTCGCGTAGATCCATAAGAGTATTCCATTTATCTAATAATTCTCTATCTACTTCAACAACTTCTGGCATATCTGCTAAATGAATACTTTCCTCTTTAACGTGAGGTGTATGTGACCATACTTCTTCTGCAGTATGCACTAGGATTGGTGCTAATAATTTTGTCATATCTACTAAGATTTGATAAAGCACTGTTTGCATGCTGCGACGTTTATGAGAGTCTTTCTCCTCAATGTAAAGAATATCTTTACCATAGTCTAAATAGAAGTTACTTAATTCTACATTGATAAAGTTTTGAACTTCTTGATAGATGTTAAGGTAATCAAAATTCTCATAGTTGTTGATAGTACTAGCTGTGAATTCACGTAAACGATTAAGTAAATAACGATCTACGTCGAGTAATTCATTTTCAGGGATACGATCTGTCTCAGGGTTATAATCATTAATATTACCTAACATGAATCTGAGTGTATTTCTTATTTTACGATAAACATCAGAAGTTTGTTTTAAAATTTCATCTGAAATACGGACGTCTGCTAAATAATCAGTACTACTTACCCATAGACGTGCGATATCTGCACCTTTTTGCTTAACAACTTGGTCCGGAACGATGACGTTACCAAGCGATTTACTCATTTTTTTACCTTCACCATCCATAACGAAACCGTGTGAAAGTAGGAATTTATAAGGTGCTTGTCCACGAGTTGCTACAGCAGTAGTTATTGAAGAGTTAAACCAACCACGATACTGGTCACTTCCTTCAAAGTAAAGATCTGCAGGGAAACTTAACTCTGGTCTTGTTTCTAATACACCACGGTGAGATGAACCTGAATCGAACCATACATCCATGATGTCTGTTTCTTTAGTAAATTCACCATTAGGACTTCCAGGATGTGTAAATCCTTCTGGTAATAAATCTTTCGCTTCACGTTCAAACCACACATTTGATCCATGTTCTGCGAATAAATCAGCGATATGATTAACTGTTTCTTTCGTCATGATGATGTCACCATTTTCAGCATAAAATACTGGTAATGGAACACCCCATACACGTTGACGAGAAATAACCCATTCGCCACGATCACGAATCATATTGTAGATACGTGTTTTACCCCAATCTACTTTAAAGTTAGTCTCTTCAATCGCATCTAAGATATCTTGTCTTACTTTGTTAATTGAAGCAAACCATTGAGGTGTCGCTCTAAAGATAACTGGTTTTTTTGTACGCCAATCATGTGGGTAGCTATGTGTAATAAAGTCTAATTTAAGAAGTGCGTCCTTTTCAGTTAATAAGTCAGTGACAGCTTTATTTGCTTTGTCATAGAACATACCTTCAAATTGGCCGCCCTCTTCAGTAAATACACCCTTGTCATTTAGAGGACTGATGACAGGTAAGTCATATTTTTGTCCAACGATGTAGTCATCTTCCCCGTGTCCAGGAGCAGTATGAACACATCCAGTACCTGCATCTGTTGTGACGTGATCTCCATTAATCACTAGTGACGTACGATCTAAGAATGGATGTTGCGCTTCAACATATTCTAACTCTTTACCTGTAAATTCTTTTTCAAGTTGAATTGTATCTTTATCCCAACCTAAAGCATCAGCTACAGTCTCAGATAAGGCTTGAGCAACAATAAATTTCTGTCCTTCTACATTGTATTGGCCATACTTAAGTTCTGGATGAACAGTGATAGCTACGTTTGAAGGAATTGTCCAAGGTGTTGTAGTCCAGATAATAAACTTAGCATCTGAATCAACAACTCCTTTATCGTCTTTAACGTTAAATGCTACATAAATAGAGGCAGAACGTTTATCATGATATTCAATTTCCGCTTCAGCTAATGAAGATTCACTTGAAGGTGACCAATAAACTGGTTTCTTACCTTTATAAATTAAACCTTTGTCTGCCATTTCACCAAATAAACGAATTTGTGCTGCTTCATATTCAGGGGTAAGTGTAATATAAGGATTATCAAAGTCACCGCGAACACCTAGACGTTTGAAATCCTTCTTCTGAATATCTACTTGCTTAAGTGCAAATTCTTTACACTTTTCTCTAAATTCAGCAATTGACATTTTTTTACGGTCTACGCCTTTTTTAGTTAAAGCCTGTTCAATTGGTAAACCATGCGTATCCCAGCCTGGAACATATGGTGCATAGAATCCTTGCATTGTTTTATAACGGACGATAAAATCCTTAATAATTTTATTAAGTGCATGTCCCATATGTAAACTACCATTTGCATATGGTGGGCCATCATGCAAGATATAAGATTGATTACCTTTATTTTTTTCTAATGCTTTTTTATATTGATCTTCTGCATCCCATTTTTCTTGAATTTGAGGCTCTTTATTAGGTAAACCGCCTCTCATAGGAAAGTCAGTTTTGGGCATTAATAAAGTATCTTTGAAATTCATTCTGTTCACTCCTTCTAATGATAAAAAGAACTCTAAGTTCAATTAAAAGGGACGGCTAAACCGCGGTACCACCCTATTTAACTCAACTTAGAGTTCTCTCATAAACATATTAAAATAAAAGCCAGTGATATAAGAAACAAACGATATGTTAGGCTCTCACCATTCCTAACTCGCTGGAATATGTTTAGTGTTTCTTACGCGTCTGTCTTTTTATATCATATCAATAAATTGTCATTAAGAAAATGTATTTTTAACATAAATACATTTACAAATTTAAAATTCTTCAATTGCGTCTCCATCTATTAATCATTTATCAATAGAATGCTTATAAATTACTATGAGTTGTAGAAGTCTCTGATTGATTATTAGACGTACGTGAAGATTCAGAAGTAGAAGTTGTTCCACTATTATTCTCTGCTTGAGATTGGCTTTCCTTCATAGCGCGTTCTTCTGGTGTAAGATCATTATCATTTAAGTGATGAATATCTTCTAAAGTCACTTGTTCAGCATCTAAATCATAATTTAATAAGTAATCCCAATCTTCACTTTTAAGTAAATCTAATTGAGCTTCTACCAGCATACGGAAACGAGATCTAAACACTTTAGATTGACGTTTCATATCTTCAGTTTGGAAGGATAAACGACGTGCTTTTTCAATCGCATCATTTACAATTTTATCAGCTTGAACTTGAGCTTTAGCAAGTGTAGCTTCGGCATCTTTATTAGCAGCTAATTTTGTTTCTTCTCCAACTTTTTGAGCTTGAATTAAAGCATCACTTACAGACTGATGCACGTCTTGATAAGATTTGATATTAGTGTCTCTATCTTCAACTACTTTTTCAAGTTGCTTTTTATCTTCTTTAAGTCGTTCAATCTCAGTGCTTAATTGATCTAAATAATTAGCAACCTCAGTGGGTTCTAAACCATTCTTCACTCGACTAAACTCTTTATTTTTAATCTCACTTGGTGTGAAAGGCATGATATATCCTCCTTAATTCATCACTATTTAAATAATGTCTGATAGGTAATGTGTAGTTTATCTTTTTTAGTTCTTCCTCCAATTTGAGTGATTTGAGCTCTGCCAAATCCTTGGATAGAAAGTAAGTCATTTTGTTCTAATTGAAAGTCAGGTGTATCAATTATAGTATGATTCACTTTGACTCTTTTCTTTTCTATTAATTGCTTTGCTATATTACGAGATTTATGGATCATATCTTTTAATACAACATCCAATCTCATTGCACTAACAGTCGTGCTGTGAATTTTCCAATTCTCTTTTGATTGTATCATATCTTTTATAGGAATAGAATTAAGTTTAACTGTGGCACCTTTAATCCTATTTAATTCAAACATAATATAAGATTCCAAACGCTCTGTCAAAACAAACTGTATATCATCCGCGACTATAATATCTCCCAATTGTTCTCTCTCAATACCTAAAGACATTAAGGTGCCTAACACATGTTGATGTTGAATTGAAACGAATTTCTCAGGATAATCGATTCGTAAGAGTGACAGTTCAAAATCTTCCACTTGTGCTTCATAATATGTTGGAGCTATGATAGCACGTTTTCTCTCAGCGTAGGGACCCCCATAAAAGTTGACTTTTAACATTTCATAACTCCCCACGATGACTTCTAAGATGTATTGGCCTCTCGGATCTAAAAAAGCAGTGAGCACAGGCGCATAGTGATTTTCAGCTTGATTACACTTATCTATTAATTGATCTATCAATTCTTGCTCTTCTCTTCTAAAATGTTGATATATATCGATGTGAGACACTCCTAACATTTTATTTTAACAACATTCAATTAAGGTAACTTCAATTTCACATGACAAAAACGAGGTCAAAGTTTAATAAATACTTTGCCTCGCTTAAAATACTCATATAAAATTCAAACTAGTTCATTTTTATGATAAATGTGTAAGTATGATGTTAAAAATTGAAACTAAACCTCTTTGAAATAATACTAATACTATAATAGCTGCTATAGAAGAAATATCTATGATGCCAATGGGAGGAATGATTTTCCTAAATGGTTCTAAAAAAGGTTCATAAATTTTACCAAGAAATTCCCCCACTTTAGATTCTCTAATGCTTGGAACCCAAGACGTGAAGAAATAAATAATCATTCCTATATAATAAATTTGAACCAAAAATAATATAAATCGGAATATAGTACTAAGTAGACCGATATCCATAATTAGACTCCTTATTCGTAATGTTGCTCCATGTTTTCGATATGATCAGTTATGCTTCCAGCAACTTCTACGTTATCAGGTGTACATAAGAATATATCAGTTCCTACACGCTGAATATCTCCACCAATCGCATATACTGTTCCACTTAAGAAGTCAATAATACGTTTAGCAGAAACTTTATCAATGCGTTGTAAGTTTACTAAAGTAGCACGTCTATTTTTCAATTCATCCGCAATATCTTGTGTATCAGAAAACACACGTGGTTCAAATAAGCACATTTTAGAGCTTTCTTGTGTCGCATAATTTTGAGATGATTGGTTCATAGTTACAACATTACGAGAATTACTCTTTGAATTATTATTCATACGATAATTCCTTTCTTCAGAAGTTGCACCTTTTCTTGTTGTGCTCTTTTGAGGCACAGATTTGATTGCATTTTGTTTGTTTACATTGTTTTGTGATTGCGTTGATGGTACATTGTTTTCATTTCGTGATTCAACATCACGTTCTTGTGCACGCTCACGTGTCTGAGATGTTTCACGTTCTTCTGGTGCTTCAACTTCTTCTTCATCTTCTACTACAAAAAATCCATTAAATAAATCCTTTAAAGCCAAGGGGCTCACTCCTCTTCTCCTACAAGTTTAGTCCCAATTCTGACAAAGGTTGCACCTTCTTCAACTGCTATCTGATAGTCATTACTCATTCCCATAGATAATTCTGTGCAAGGTGCATGTTCTAAATTGAATTGTTGAATTTCTTCTTTTTTATGTCTTAAATCATTGAAAATTGATTTTATGTACACACTATTATCAGTTAGAGGTGCCATTGTCATTAAACCAATTACTTTGATGTTTTCATAAGCTTTCAGTTCTTTTAAAAATTCATTAACTTCGTCTAATGCTATACCATGTTTAGATTCTTCCCCAGAAACATTAACTTGTAAAAAACAAGATACAACATGGTCTGCTCTCTTATTAATCTCCTTAGCTAAACTCAGGCGATCTAAAGCGTGAAAATAGTCAACTTCGTTAATTACTTCTTTAACTTTTCTAGATTGCAAAGAACCAATAAAGTGAAATACAACATCATCAGGTAATGCTGCTTTTTTCTCTTTGAAGCCTTCTAATCTATTTTCGCCAAAGTGCCTAATACCTGCTTCATAAGCTTCTTTAGCTCGCTCTATTGTAACATACTTTGTCACTGCAATCACGTGAGGGTGTGCTGAATTAGAACTTTTTTCTAAATGTTCACTTATTTCTTGTTCAATTTGTTTTAAATTTTGTTTTACACTCACTAACGTTCCTCCTCACTTTACTTGCGTCCTATAAATGCTAACATACGTCCAGTCTGACCTTTTTCAATTCTATAAGAGAAAAATAAGTCTAAATTTTCAGAAGTAGCATACTCAGTAATATAGATATTATCTGATGGGACGCCTACTTCTTCAAGTAATAAAGCATTGGCTTTTTTTAAATCAATACCATGTTTGTCTGCTGCACGCGAGTCAATATATTTAGATGAGTCAATTGTTAATGTTTCAAATTTACCTTTGATATCATCATTGATTTCATAGGAATTAGATGTTGCTGGTCCAATAACCACTTGTAAATCATTTAAATCAAAGTCAATTTTTCTAACCATTTCTTTTACGATCTCACCATAAGTACCACGCCATCCAGCATGGGCAAGGCCCACATAACCATGCTTCTCACTATAAAAGTAAACAGGAACACAATCAGCATAACACATGGTTAATAATATATTGGAATCATAAGTAAAAATGCCATCTAACCCATATAAGTCATCAGTTAATTCTTCAATGTTCATACCTCGATGTTCTTTAGTAATTTCTGTGACTTTATTTCCATGTGTCTGAATTGGGAAAACCCAATTATTTCTATTGAAGCCTATTTCATTTGCAAGAATTTCCTGATGTTGAGTAATATTAGCTTGATTATCATCCACGTATCTAGCCATGTTAAAAGCGTGTTTTGGATAATGACTCAGTCCATTCTCTCTAGTTGTGAAACCAAGCTTAATACTATGAGTAGGTTTTACATCATAATCTAAATAATATTCTTTCTTTATAAACTTTTCAGTCATTATGTTTCACCACCATTTGAGAATGTTTAAAAGTAATTATTATAATTCATGACAATTAAGTATATTATAAAACTATTATATATCATACTTTCTACCATTTAAACTACAAGTTACAAGAATAAATAATTTAAATATATACTTAATATTGGTGTCATGAAAATTAATAAGTAATATTATGTAATTCATAAACTGTAATTTAAAAAGCCATCAGTACAAACTCTGATGGCTTTTTATCTAAATTATCATATATAATTAGCGTCTTGTTCTTCTAGAACGTCTTTCTTCTCTATTTCTAATAAAGCTAGGAATGTCGTCATCTTTTGTAGAGTGACTTCTTTCGCTTACGCCTTCTGAAGATTGAGAGCTAGTTGAAGTGTTTGTAGCAAATGAGTCTTCTTTAGGAGTAGCATGACTTTGGTTAGAAGAATTACTATTAACACTTGAACCGAAACCAGTACTTGTAGCTTTACGACCTTGAGATGACGGTTTATCTTCGAAACCTGTAGCAATCACTGTAACAACAATTTCGTCTTGAAGTTCAGGATTAATTACTGTACCGAAGATCATGTTTACATCTTCATCAGCCGCATCTTGAACAATATCAGCAGCTTCTTGAGCTTCAAATAGTGAGAGTGATTCTCCACCAGTAATGTTCATAAGTACGCCTTGAGCACCAACAATTGAAGTTTCTAATAATGGTGATGAAATAGCTTTTTTAGCAGCTTCAACTGCTCTATTTTCACCAGAAGATACACCGATACCCATTAATGCTGAACCTTGGTTAGACATAATAGTTTTAACGTCGGCAAAGTCTAAGTTTACCTCACCTGATACAGCGATTAAATCTGAGATACCTTGTACACCTTGACGTAACACATTATCTGCTTCCTTGAATGCTTCCATCATAGGCGTAGATTTGTCTACGATATCTAATAAACGATCATTAGGAATAACAATTAATGTATCAACTGCAGCTTTCATTGCTTCAACGCCAGCGGCAGCTTGAGTTTGACGTTTACGTCCCTCAAAACCGAATGGGCGAGTTACAACGCCTACTGTTAAAGCGCCCATTTCTTTAGCGATTTTAGCAACTACTGGAGCAGCTCCTGTACCAGTACCGCCACCCATACCAGCAGTAACGAATACCATATCTGCACCTTGGATAGCATCTTCGATTTGTTCACGAGATTCTTCAGCAGCTTTTTTACCAATTTCAGGATTTGCACCTGCACCAAGACCTCGCGTTAACTTTTCACCAATTTGGATTTTTGATTCCGCTTTAGATAAGTTAAGCGCTTGTCCATCTGTATTGATAGCGATAAACTCAACGTTATTCATGCCGTGGTCAATCATACGATTAACAGCGTTGTTACCGCCGCCACCTACACCGATGACTTTCAATGTAGCTAAATGATTAAATCCTTGTTCAAATTCTAACATTTAAATTTCCTCCTAGTCTTAATGGCCAATAATCATTCAAATAGAGATTTCATTAGTTTTTTAAATTTACCTTCTTCTTTGTCCTTACCTTCTGATTGATGATAATCATCTTCGTGATGTTCTCTGCGGTCTTCATATGTTTCCTCACGAGGTGATTCAGGTTCTTCCTCATGATTCTCTTTTTTGTTTGATTTACGTTTAAACCAATCAAAACCGCTCGATTTAGATTCGTTATCTTTATCTTCAGATTCGATAACTTCCTCTTCAAATCCTTCATTATCTTGATAACTAATTGTAACATAATCTAATAACTCGTCAAAAGCGATACTACTAGAAATTGTCGAAATAGCAGAAGAGAACTCAGGTTTTCTAATACCCATTTGAGATGGAGTATGAATTCTTACTTTCTCACTTACCATGTCTTGTAGTAATTCTTTTACACCAAGTAAGTTAGCAGAACCACCTGTTACAATAAATCCGCCATTCACTTTAGTAAGTCCAAGTTCTTGTAACACATCAAACACTTCAAAGAATATATCCTCTACACGTTGTTCGATAAAATCGCTTAAATCTTTTTGAGTATATTGAACATGTTCTTCACTATCAATTTGATCTACTGAGAATACATCTTGCTCTGAAGCTGAATCATAGAAAGCATGTCCATATTGATGCTTAATCTTCTCAGCAGTATCATATGTAGTATTTAAGCCTTGCGCAATATCATCTGTAATATCACGACCAGCCATTTCAATTGAATCAGCGTCTACTAACTCGCCACGCTCATAAAAAGCAATTTGAGTTAAATCTTCGCCAATATCAATGACACAAGCGCCTAATTCTTTTTCTGTAGCGGTTAAAATTGAACCATAATTGTATGCATCAGAGTAAACATCTAATACATCTACGCCACATGCTTCAACACATTTAATCATATTAATTAAAATAGATTTCTGTATAGCTATAACGCCTGCATCAACTTTCAATGAATGTCTAGCAATTAATTCTTTAGGGTCAGAAACTTCATTGTCTTTATCAACTACGAATCGAATAGGAAAGACATTAATCACTTCTGTTTCTGTTACATCATTCTTATCACGAATTCCGTCTAAAACTGATTCAATGTGTGTTCCATTAATTTCAGTATCTTCATAAAATTCAATTTCATTTGATTCATCGTATACTTCGGTACCAATGATAGGTAACTTTAAGAATACTTCTTTTATATCTACACCAGAGGCAATTGAAGCCTTCTTAATTGTATCTTTGATTGCTTGTCTCGCAATATCAAAATCATCAATAAGACCATTCTTGATACCGCTAGTATAGGTTTGTCCTGTACCTATCACATTTATTCCATTGTGAAATTTTTCGCCTACTATCGTTTTTACACTTGATGAACCTATATCTATACTTACATAGTAATGTTCCTCCATAGATAGGCACCTCCTGACAAATTACTATTAAAATACACTATGTTTAGTTTACAATACGTTGAATAGCTTGTGAACTATAAACACATAGTATTAACGAAATTTTTTAATTATTATCTTTTGATTGATTATTAATTTTATTTAAAACACTTTGAAGTTCTTCTTTAGCTTCACTTTCTTGTTGTGTAGATTTTGTTACATTCTGGTCGGATTCAGACTCAGCACCTGTTGCTCCACTATAAGGTATGAATGAAGCACCCACTGATAAATCAATATACCCATCAGTCTTGAGATTACCTGAATCATCTCTACTTAAAGATTGTGACATCTGCGGGTAATACTTCATTTTATCGGCTATTGTAGTAATATCTCCGACAACTTGCATGTCATCTTTAGTGAAGATTTCAATTCTATTTTGTTTGTTCTTCTCTGGAGCATAACTAACTTCAGCAATTAAACTTCTTACTTCAGGTGACATTTCAGATAAAGCTTGAATGATTCGTGTTTTTTTATTTCCTTTAAAACCATCGATAATTGGTCCGTCATGTGAAACATCATCACTGTAATCTTTTAATTCTTTGCCATCTTCTATAATTGGAACGTAACTGTCTTTACTTTTTTCTAAACCAACAACTTGGTACTCAGTTACTTTTACATTTATAGTGTTAGGCAATTGTTTATGAATTTCAACATCCTTGATCAAGGGATTCTTCTTCAAATTTTTAATTGCTTTCCTCTTACTAAATGTGTACATTCTTGAATGAGATGTAACATTTAACTCTTTATTGATTTTACTTTTACTAACATTATTATTACCTTTAATATTCACATTAGAAATCTTGCTTAAAGGGGTGAACATATAAAGTAAGAATATAACAATCAATAATACTAATACAGTAATAATGATATACTGTATTCTTTTTTGTCTTTTTCGGCGTAACGCTCTTTTTTCTTCTAATGTTAAAGGTTTCTGTTGTTCATTTTTATCTTTTTCTGAGTTGTGATCACTATTATTATTAATAAAAGGCATCTTATTTATAAAACCTTTTTTATAACTTTTCCTTTCATGAACGTCTTTATTCGCCTTACCACTCTCATCTTTACTAGATTCAGAAGCATCACTTTTACTATCTGATTGAGAATGTTCTTCTATATCTTCGATGTCTTCATTTGTATTGTCTTCATTAATCTCTGTTTGAGAGTCTTTATGATGTTGTATTGCTTCATCACCGTGGTTTAGACTATCTTTATCATGTTCATTTTCGGATTGAATCTTTTTATCTTCATTAGTACTTTCCATCTCTGGAGAATCATTATCGGGAACATCATTTTCTTGTGTTTCCTCATTCGAATATTCATCGTTATTAACTCTGTCACCGAAACGTTTTCTTTTTCTATTACGAAAATCTTTATTTCTTCTAAAAAGACTCACATCATCTTTATCATTATTGTCTTTCTTAGATGTAGTAAAATCTTCAATGCGCGAAACTTTATCATTTTTGTTTTTATTATTTTCATCCATGAGCATTCACACTCCTTAATAAGATGGCAAGTGTGCTCGGAATCTCTCGATAAATTTCTCACCACGTTCTTCAAATGTTTTATATTGATCCCAACTTGCACAAGCTGGTGAAAGTAACACCACATCATTAGGTTCGATAATGTCTTGAATTTTATCAACTGCATCTTCAACGTTCGTTGCTTTAATTACATATTTACCTTGGCTATTACCTAGTTTAGCAAATTTTTCTTGTGTTTCTCCAAAAACAATCATTACACGGACATTATTCATATACGGTATAAGTTCATCAAAGTCGTTACCTCTATCTAAACCGCCACATAACCAAATAATAGGTTGTGTGAATGAATTTAAAGCGAATTGTGTAGCTAAAGTATTAGTTGCTTTGGAATCATTATAGTATTTATTCGTACGGTGAGTACCAATGTATTGCAGTCTATGATCAATTCCTGAGAAAGTTGTCAGACTATCTACGATGGCTTTAACTGGTACGCCTGCCAAAATAGCAGCTAATACTGCAGCCAAAATGTTTTCTAAGTTGTGTTCGCCTGGTAAAACTAAATCTTTAACATTTATGATACGAACGCCATTAAATACGATAAATCCGTCTTTAATATATATTCCATTAACTTCTTGTTGTGTTGAAAAATAAAGTGTTTTTGATTTTAAATTCTCTGTTTCAATTAAATGTCTTTGATGATAGTTACAAATGAGATAATCATCTTCAGTTTGATTTTTATAAATTTGTTTTTTCGCATTTTGATAATTTTCTAAAGACTCATGATAATCTAGATGTGCTGAATATATGTTTGTAATGATTGCTATGTGAGGTTTGTATTCATCAATACCTAATAATTGGAAAGATGAAAGTTCTGTAATCAAATATTCATCAGCTTTAACTTCTTGAGCTACTTTAGAAGCAACATAACCTATGTTTCCTGATAGACGACCTGTTAAGACACTTTTTTTAAACATATCCCCTATTAGAGATGTCACAGTCGTCTTACCATTTGTGCCAGTCACACCTATAATAGGTGCCTCAGAAATAAGGTAACTTAATTCGACCTCGGTTAAGATTTTTAAACCTCTGCGAACTGCCTCATCAATAATTGAAACAGTATAAGGGATACCCGGATTTTTGACGATAATAGGATTATTATCAAGTAGCGAAAGAGGATGTTCACCACTTATTACCTCTATCCCCATTGATTCAAGATCTTTTGCATGTGCGTCTTGGGAAAGGTCCTTTCCATCATTCACTTTGACGTTTGCACCCAATTTAGCTAATAATTTTGCTGCTTCATAACCACTTTTAGCTAAGCCAACTACTAGAACATTTTTATTTTCTAATCCTGTGTAATTCAGCATTCTAATGCACTCCAATCCATAAGCCTATTAATCCTGAAATTAAACCTACTGTCCAGAATACAGTTACTACTTTCCATTCTCCCCATCCACTTAATTCAAAATGATGGTGAATAGGACTCATTTTAAATATACGTTTCTTAGTTAATTTATAAGACGCTACTTGCATCATAACTGATAATGTTTCAATAACGAAAACTAATCCTACAAAGAAAAGCGACAATTCCTGATTTAACATAATTGAGATTGTAGCGAATATTCCTCCTAATGCAAGACTACCTGTGTCACCCATAAATACTTTTGCTGGGTTTAGGTTATAAGGTAAAAAGCCTATTAATGCAAACACCATAATGACACAGAACGTACCGATTGCTGGGGAATCTAATATAAAGCTCATTATTGCATATATAGCAAATCCAATGATAGATAACCCTGTAGCTAAGCCATCCAGTCCATCAGTTAAGTTTACCGCATTTGAGAAACCAACCTGCCAAAAGATTATGAATATTACATACGCGAAGGAGAGTGGTAAATCAAAATGAGTAAACGGAATATGTAAATTTGTAGTGAAATTAACTAAATGAAAAACATCACCTAGCACAAAGAATATAACTGCAATTAAAATTTGAGCTAAGAATTTTTGTTTACTCGTTAAACCTTGGTTGTTTTTCTTAACTACTATAATATAATCATCAATAAATCCAATTAGTCCAAATCCAATAGTGACTAATAATAATAAAATAATAGGATTTGATTTATCGACAAATATGATTGCAATAATAGATGTAATAATAATACTTATTAAAAACGTGAGTCCACCCATAGTTGGTGTTCCCGTTTTTTTCATGTGGCTTTGAGGCCCTTCTTCTCTAATGCTTTGGCCAAATTTCATTCTTTTTAACGTAGGAATGAGCACTGGTACTAATATAAATGTTATGAGTAGTGCGATGATCGCATATATAAATAACATATGAATCTCCTTTTCTTCACTTTCTAATATATTCGTTTAATTGTAAATAACCTTTAATAGTTTATCAGTTTTCGGTTTATTTTCATATAAATCTTTAAACATAAACAAATGAGGTTGGGACCATCTCTTAGTTAATCCCTAAAATGATCATCCCAACCTCTGTTGTCTGCTTAGTTCAATCAGCTGTCATCGCTGGAACTTGAATTATTTTTTGAATTGCTATTGGAGTCTTTTTTAGAGTCAGAACTTGAACTATCCTTTGATTCTGATTTAGAAGATGAGCTTGAATCTTGTTTAGAGTTTTTATCTTTAGACTTACTTTCATCTTTCGAATTTTTACTAGCTTCTGTTGCATTTGAATCATCTTCACTATCATCAGTTTTATCAGCAGATAGTGTCACTTCTACTTTATCTTTGTTTTTCAACGCTTGGCCTTTAGTAATACTTTGGTTAGTTACAAAACCATTACCTTTAGTGGAAACTTTAATATGTGTTAAGTCTTCAAATGCGAGTACATCTTCTTTTGTCCAACCTGTCATATCCGGCATAGTGATATCACCATCTGTAAGTAACATTACTTTACTATGAGGTAAAATCTTAGTCCCTGCTTTGACAGATTGAGATTTAATTTGCTTACCACTACCTATAGTAACTGGTTTGAGCGACTGAGCATTCATACTATCTTCTGCTTTTTGTGTTTCTTGACCTTCAACGTTAGGTACCTTACTGTAATCAGCTTTAGATGCAGAATCACTTGATTTACCTACATTGAGATACTTGAGTGTGTTTTCCATAATAGGTTTAAATGCTTTACTTACACCCATCTCGTAAGCTTCTTCATCATTTTTCTGAGCTAAACTCATACCCGCGTAAACGATGACTTTAGGATTTTTCTTCGGCGCGTCACCTATAAAGCTTACAAAGTAAGGATTTTCACCTTTAACATATCCGCCACCATTTGAATCTGCTACTTGAGCGGTACCAGTTTTACCTTCGATGTCGTAACCTTTAACGCGATAATTCATCGCATGACTTTGTTTACTATTAACAACTTTGTCTAACTCTTTTTCAACTTTATCAGCAGTATCTTTTGAAATTGGTTTTCCTGCGTACTCTTTTTTACCACTATAGAAGTTTTTCTTAGTGACAGGATTATCAATACTATTTACAAACCAAGGTTTTAACATATTACCTTTATTGAAAAATGCTGATTGTGCTTGAATCATCTGTACAGGTGTAACAGTCGTAGATTGTCCAAACGCAGATGTTTTTTGTTGTAACTCATTAGCCCAAGCTACGTGGCCTGATGCTTCTCCATCAAACATTCCATCTGTTTTCTTACCAAAGCCAAAACGTTCATACCATGACTTCATCTTATCTGCACCAACTAAATCTTGTAAATGCATCATTAATGTGTTAGATGAATAGGTGAAGCCTAGAGTCATAGGTATATTGCCCCAACCTTCTTTATTCCAATCTGAGATCTCAGAACCCATAATGTCTCTGTGTCCAGATTTATATTTTTCATTAGGTTTAAATTTACCTTCTTGGATAGCAGCAGCTAATCCATAAGACTTAAACGTAGAACCTGGTTCATACGTATTTTGGTATAAATCGTTAGCCCATTTTTTACCAAAATCCTTACCTGTTTCAGGGTTAAAGGTAGGTCGTTGACTATAAGCGAGTATTTCACCTGTTTTAGCGTCCATTACAACTGCAAATAAATCTTTAGGCGCATATTTCTCTACCATGCCATCTAAAGCTTCTTCAACAAAGACTTGAATATTAGAATCAAGCGTTAAATGAACATCGTCTCCTCGTTTAGGAGTTTGTTCTTTTTTAGTATTAGGAGCAATATAACCCCAAATATCTTGGATATATTTAAGCGTACCTTGCGTTCCATTTAAGTAGCTATTAAAGATTTTTTCAACACCTAAAGCACCATTAAGTTGTCCTGTGTCAGGGTCTTTTTGAGCCATACCAATTAAATGAGAGGCAAAGTTTCCATTAGGATAGAAACGTTCGGTCTCAGGATATAATGAAACCCCAGGTAAATTCATTTTTTCAATTTTTTCTTTATCTTGATAAGTTAAGTTGGTTCCTTTTTGACCAAACTCAACTTGGAAAGCTTTCTTTTGATTGAGTCGTTTTTCAATATCAGAAGCTTTCATATCTATAACTTTAGATAATTGTTTAGCTGTTTTCTTCTTATCTACTACGTGACGTGGCTTTTTACTATTTTGACTTGCCTTTTTATCGACAACTGCAACAACTTTATACCTTTCAACATCTTCTGCAAGAACCTTCCCATTGCGATCATAAATTTTACCACGCTCTGGTTGCTCAGAATTTTTTACTAAGTATTTTTCATTTGCCTTCATCACAAGATTCTGACCATTTGAATGACCAGTTACCATAATATATGAGAACCTTAAAACCAATATAAAAAAGAGCAGTCCGAATAAACCAACTAGAAGGACTGCCCCTATTTTATTTTTTTTAATTTTAATTTTTCGCTTCGCCATTACTACGCACTACCTTTACATTATCGTTCTGTAGGCTCATACCTTGTTTTTTAGCCTTATCGTAAATGCGTTCATATGAAGAATTTTTCTTGATTTCAGATTTTAATGCGCTGTTTTCACTAGATTGTTTTTCTATTTTTTGATCTAAATCTGCAATTTTCCCCCGCGTATCATACGCATCCATTTTTAAAGATAGCATATAAATACTAATCATGGCAATTACTGTAATAAGCGTTATGTATAAAACTTTTTCAAATCTAGTTAATTGGACGACTACTTTTCTTTTAACAGTCTGTTTTTCTGGACGAGATTGCGGTTGTCTTTGTGGAATACTGGTTTGAGTTGCTTCATCATAAGGTTGATAAATTTTTTCTACAGCCATTTCAATTACTCCTTATTTTAAAATTTCTGCAACACGTAGTTTTGCACTACGCGCACGATTGTTTTCGTCTAAATCTTCTTCAGTAGCAGTTATCGGTTTGCGATTTACACGTTTTAATTTCGGCGAGTAACCTTCAGGAATAATTGGTATCCCTCTCGGAACTTCTGGTCCTTTCTCATATTCTTGGAAAATTTGCTTACATAAGCGGTCCTCCAAAGAATGGAACGTGATGACCGAAATCCTTCCATTAACATTTACACTCTCAATTGCTTGTTCAATTGAATCTTCAAACGCGGATAATTCATCGTTTACAGCTATTCGAATTGCTTGAAAAACTCTTTTAGCAGGATGTCCCCCTTTACGTCTCGCCTTGGCAGGTATACCTTCTTTGATGATGTCAACGAGTTGTAAAGTCGTTTCTATTGGATGTTGTTCTCGATTAGCTTCTATTCTTCTTGCAATTTGTTTTGAAAACTTTTCTTCACCGTAACGATAAAAAATCTTTACCAATGCTTCATAAGACCATTCATTCACTACCTCATAAGCAGATAATGATTGAGTTTGATCCATCCGCATGTCTAATTTCGCATCATGATGATAACTAAATCCTCTTTCAGGGACATCCAATTGCGGACTCGAAACACCGAGGTCGTAATAGATGCCGTCTACTTTTTCAATGTTTAAATCTTTTAAAATATTCGTTAATTCTCGAAAGTTGTTATGAACAAAAGTGACTTTATGTAAGTGTTCTTTCAAAACAACTTTTGCATTTTCTAAGGCTGTTAAATCTTGATCAATCGCAATAAGTCTACCTTCATCATTTAATTGATTAAGTAAATAAAGGGCGTGACCTGCACCACCAAGCGTACAGTCAACATACACACCATCTTCTTTAATATTTAAATAATCAATGGTTTCGTTTAACATGACGCTGACGTGATGAAACACTTGAATACCTCCATTTAAAAATCAAAATCTATCAAATCTTCAGCAATATCTTCGAAACTATCTTCTGATTCTTCATAGAAGTCATTCCAAGTTTCTCTGTCCCAAATCTCAATACGATTAGACACACCTATTACTGTACATTCTTTGGTTAAATTAGCGTATTTCCTCAAATTCTGAGGTATGTTAATACGCCCTTGCTTATCTAATTCTACTTCTACAGCACCAGAGAAGAACATACGCATAAATTTACGTGCGTCTTTTTTAGTCATAGGTAAGGTTTTCATCTTCTCTTCAATTTGTTGCCATTCTTCAAGTGTGTAACCAAATAAGCATTTATCAAGGCCTCTAGTGATAATAAAACGTTCATTTAAGTCATAACGAAACTTGGACGGTACTATCATACGTCCTTTTGTATCTAATTGATGATCGTATTCTCCCATGAACATTTTTTATCACCTCACCTTATTTATAATTTACCACATCTCCCCACTATCCTCCACTAATTAAGCAAAATTAGTTCAATTTATTTGCTCAAACACAAAAAAACCCGTTTTATCAAAAAGATAAAACGGGTTCAAACGCCTTTATATCAAGGTTTTATAATTATATGATCAAAAGTGTAATGAAGTGGTGGGTAGGTGGAGGGATGGAACACATTTTTCCCAAAATCATTCATTATTTGTAATGGATTCCAAATTCTTTCTTGTAATCCACCCATTGGATGGAGCACTTCATTAATTTCTCTAAATTGGCGCATACTAATATCATTCTCTCTTTCTACATTTAATAAGTAGCGTTTTAACAAGTAATGATATTGTTCTTGGTGAATTTCATTATTCTTCTCTATCAATAATTCATTATCATGATTTCCTGCAACTTGAGATTTCAATCTTTCAGTTAGTTGTTGCTGTTTTACTTTCATTTGCTCTACTTCATCTATCAATTCTTGAGAGGCTTTTTCACGTACAAATTTCTGTCTATCTTGTTCTACTCCATATGAAATGATAGTTTCAGTTTTCAGATTATATTGTTTCAATAATTTTTTAGTTCTATCATACATATAGCTTATTCTAAGTCTAGGTAAAACAATGGGCATTTCAACATTAAGTAAATTAAACACTTCTTTTAATTCTGCCCAGTACTTTATTTCGCTTGGTCCACCAATAAATGCAACAGTATTAAATAACCACTCTTCCATAACTGGACGAGTAACAACATTATTTGATATTCTCTCGGGCTCGTTTTCAATAATGTTAAATAAATCTTCTTTTGAATATGACTTCTCCGATTTACTAGTAATAAATCTGCCATCTTTATATTTTAATAACTGTCTCATATTTTCATCATGAATAAATAAATGAGTATTAGTGTCTGTCTGAATCATTGGATTTAATCCTTGTGCTTCAATTTTGGATTGTGTATCTCGAAAAGCTTGATCCAATTTTTCACTTTTATCTAGTATATCTTTGAAAATAGGCTTTTCCATTTTCCTTAACTCTGTGAATTGAGCATCTAGGAGTAATACCCCATATTCTTTGAAAATTTCATGTAGAAGTCCTTTGAAGATATCAGTCCAATTTTCGTAGCGTAAGATGATGCTACGACATAACTGATACACTTCATTGCTATGGGAAGTCTCTGTTAATTCTTTAAAAAATTGATTAAGCGACTCCAACAAAGCTTCTTTATCAGGAGTAAAACGAGTAACACTAGTTTCAGGTGGAGTCATCGTATGATATTTAATCTTATCGAGCGTTGCCTTCTTATGATTAAATACAAAAGTATGATTAACTTCATCAAAATCATGGTCTTCTCCAGCAATCCAAAAAACGGGAATAATTTTTTCATTATATTGATTTGTCAGTTGATTACTTAGAGTAATAATTGAAAAAATTTTATGAAAAGTGTAGAGAGGTCCTCCAAACAATCCCGCTTGCTGTCCTCCAATTACTACTTTAGCTCCCTCAGCTAAATCTTTAATATTCATAATTTGTGATTCTGACAAATCTAAATCACTCATATAAGATTTTATAACAGAAGAAAGTTGCTCTTCTCTACCATTATTTGGAGTATTAAGTCTTTTAGAGAAACTATCGCTTAAACTTGCATCATATTCATAAAACCTCGCAATTTGAGAATCGCCATTTTTTATTTTAGAGATAAACTGATCATCTTCATTTAACTTTATTACATTGCACTTCATGTTTTAACTCCTTCAGTATCACTATTACTCATATAGTATAAAGACTATACTCATTTATGACAATTTTACGGCTTAAATTTATTTATATATTCATTTTAAAACTGGAATTTTCTATAATTTTAAATAAATGAAAGTTAACATTAAAATAAGGTATAATAGAGAAAAGAAATTAAAGGGGAGAGAAAATATGAGCGAGGTAAAACATCTAGAGATAAATTATAAAACTGATGAGCTCTTTGAAGATTTTAGAGAGTTCGGCAATAAAGATCTCTATATGGTTGAAGAATTAAAAGGTCAAATGATAGATGCAAGTTCAGATTCACCTTTTTATGGCATTTTTGTAGGAGATAAATTAGCGGCAAGAATGGCTTTACTCGACAAAGGCGAAGTTGAAGAAACTTATTTCCCAGATTGTGATGATTACATTTTATTATGGAAATTAGAAGTTCTTGAAAAATATCAAGGTCGTGGCTATGCTAAAAAGCTTATAGATTTTGCTAAAGAAAATAATAAACCTATCAAAGCCATTGCTAGAAAAAACTCAAAAGACTATTTCTTAAAACATGGTTTTGAGGATGTCGAAGCTAAAAACCCTGAAGGTCACGATGTATTAATTTGGAAACCTTAACATAATATAAAAAGCCATTAAATGTATGCTAAATACATTTAATGGCTTTTTTCTATTCAACAATATTAATTAGTTCTGACAAATTACTAATCTCGTAATGAGGTTGTATATTAGAGTTATTTTCTTTTTCACGGTAATTAAACCAACATGTTTGAATATTAGCATTGAGGCCACCCATAACATCAGAGGTCAACGAATCTCCAACTATAATTGTTTCCTCTCTATTAATGTTTCCAATCTCATTAAAGATGTAATCAAAGAATTCTCGCATAGGTTTCTGGTAACCAGTCTGCTCTGAAATAAATATTCCATTAAATATATCATTAAAATTTGTCTGAGCAATACGACGCTGTTGCGTGATTGTCACACCATTCGTAACAATATATAATGAATGTTTATCTTTCAGCTGGTTAATAGTTTCAATCGTTTGATCGAAAAATTTAAGCGGCGCTTTAGCTAATTCATCTCTAAATATCTCATCCGCTTCTTTACCATCTACTTCTATGTAATAATCATTGAAATAATTAATAAATCGATGAGATAAAACTTGTTCTTTCGTCAATTCATTTTGTTGAAAAGCTTCCCAGTGTGCTTGATTGACCTTTCTAAAATGTTGGAAATCTTGTTTAGTCGGAAAATGACCGTAATGTTTTGCCATATTATAAAATGCCTTTTCCTCTGCATCGTAAAAATCAACTATTGTATCATCGAAATCTAATAAGATATGTTTATATGTCACAATTTATCCCCGTTTCAAATTTTAATGAACAAACTTCTTATTCTTTTTAATAATAACAAATAATCTGCAAATAAAAAAAGACCAGAGCGCTTGCCCTGGTCCATCTAATCATATATTAGAATCCGAATACTTTACCTAATAAACCGATTCCGTTTTCTGCGATACCCACGATGCTTGTACCTAATTTTGCCCAGTCATGGTCTTGTCCTGCTTTTACTGTGTTTGCGATTGCTTCTGCTAATTTTTGCATTATAATCTCTCCTTTTAGTAGTTTATTAAAAAATGAGTAAGTTGATTAAATTAGAATCCGAATACTTTACCTAATAAGCTGATTCCATTTTCAGCGATACCTACGATGCTTGTACCTAATTTTGCCCAATCTTGGTCTTGTCCTGCTTTTACTGCGTTTGCGATTGCTTCTGCTAATTTAGTCATTATAGTCTCTCCTTTAGTTTATTTTATTTATAATTAAGTTCTTATTTATCGAAAATTAACCACCGAATACTTTAGTTAATGCACTTACACCGTTTTCTACGATATCAACGATGCTTGTACCTAATTTTGTCCAATCATGGTCTTGTCCTGCTTTTACTGTGTTTGCGATTGCTTCTGCTAATTTTTGCATTATAATCTCTCCTTTATTATTAAAACGATATTAATAATCTGAATTATGCACCAATAAATTTAGAAATAACTTTTACACCATTGTCAACGATGTCAACAATGCTAGTTCCTAATTTTGTCCAATCTTGGTTGATTCCAGCATCGACTGTGTTTCTAATTGCGTCGAATAATTTTTCCATTACAAACACTCCTTCAGTAAAATGTGATAATGCGTGAGTTAATTAATTTAAAACGATGAATGAACTTGTGTTGTTTGTTTATCTATCGTTTTGTTACTTATACTATAAAGCGGATTTAGCACAATTTGTTTATATTTTCTTAAGTCGGTATTTAAAGGTCTAAACTGTGAAATGAAAACGTTTACACAACAGTTTGGAATTCCTTAGTGTATTGTTTACAATTCAATTGTTAAAAATTCCTTGCATCTTTACAATAAATTAACATTCTAGTATAAAAAGCACTACTATAGTGAAAAATATAAACATTTTTTATAAGAGAACTATTGCTAAAACTCCCCCATTTAGATATAATAATTCTTGTGTTAAAAAATGTCCTGGTAGCTCAGCTGGATAGAGCAATGGCCTTCTAAGCCATCGGTCGGGGGTTCGAATCCCTCCCAGGACGCTAATAATATACTTTCAAGACGATGAGGGATACTAAAAATGTAGTATCCCTCATTTTTCGTTAATAAAGATCCTTAACGTAAATCGGATAATTTAATTAGATTGATTACAAAAGATGCGTAGTTTAATTTCGCTATCTTTTAATTACTTAAATATCGCTCTTCTAAAAAGAAAATGCATAACAATCATTAAATCCGTTAAAATTTTCCATTATTTGTGCCTAACTGTATTTAAACAATGCTAAAGTGTCGTAATCTAAAAAAATACCTACCCATTTACGGGCAGGTATCATTTTATAATGCTTATCTGTTTAAATATTTATCATAACTGTATCTATTATTTTATTTTCTCTATTTCTAAAATTTAGTTCAGCCTGTGAGCCGGTATCATTAATAATAAGTTCAGCAAATGTTTCTTCTATATTACTGCGTGATTGTGAGATGCTACCTGGATTAATAACATGTACTCCAGCAATATACTCATATTTAGCAACATGAGTATGTCCATAAAATGCAAATTGGCAAGATAGAGATTTTGCTTTTTCAGCAAGTTTCATACGCGTACGATTGACATCGTAAAAATGTCCATGTGTGTAAAAAGCTTTCATACCCTCTTCTTCAATTATCTCTTCTTCAGGAAATTCAGGATAAAAATCACAATTGCCTTTAACACGATGATATAGACTTAATTCCGTATCATTATATTGAAACTCCGAATCACCTAGATGTAGAAAGGCATCAGCATTTTGATGCTTTTCAAACACGTGATACAAAATCCCTGATTCATTATGATTATCACTAATAATAATCCACTTACTCATTTTGACCACCTTCTAGATACGCTTTCAACAGTTGAATCGCATTTCCTCTGTGACTTATCTCACTTTTCTCTTCGTCAGTAAGTTCTGCCATTGTTCTCTTTTTATCAGGCACAAAGAAGATTGGATCATAACCAAATCCATGAGTCCCTTGTCTTGCATGAGTAATTTCACCAGAAACTGTGCCTTTAAATGTTTTAGTTTCTTCACCTGGTGCACTCATACTAATCACACAAACAAATTGTGCTCGTCGATCAGATTCATTCTCTAAATTAGCCAATAGCTTATCAATATTAGCATCATCACTTTTATCTAGTCCTGCATATCTTGCTGAATAGACACCTGGTTCACCTTTAAGTGCGAACACTTCAAGTCCACTATCATCAGCAATCACACGCTTATTTAACACCTTGGCTGCAGCTTCTGATTTTAATTTAGCATTCTCTTCAAATGTAGTACCTGTTTCCTCAACATCGAAATTTGGTAAAAGTTCAGAAATACCTATGACATTATCTTCTTTGAAAATAACTTTAAAGTCATTAATTTTACCTTTGTTATTCGATGCAATGACAATATCTGACATAACTATACTTACTCCCTTCTCTTACTCACCTACTGTAATTTGTTCAACTTGTACATTCATTTTAAGCCATTCGGCAATAATATTTTTGATATGTGTGGTATCACCAGTCGCAAAGAATCGATGTTTTGGATGTTCTGTATAACTCGCATGTTCATTACTAAACGTTAATAACGCACTTACTTCACGTGCAGTTTCTAATCCTGAAGAAATTACAGTTTTTTCACCATCAAAATAATCATAAATAGGTTTGTATAATAGAGGATAATGCGTACAACCTAAAATTACAGTATCAGCATCACTGTTTCTCCATTGTTTTAATGTCTGATGAATAACAATACTTGTGATAGTTGGGTCATTATATCTCATTTGTTCAACTAACGGTACAAAACCTGGACATGCCACACCATAAACATTGACGTTAGGATTAATCTTTTTAATATGAGTACGATAAGCTTCTGATTTAATTGTACCTTCAGTTCCTAATACTAAAACATTTTGATTTTTAGTCGTCATAATCGCAGTTCGTGCACCTGGTTCAATAACTCCAATAACAGGAATAGGCAACAATGTTTGTAAATGCTCTAATGCAACAGCTGTTGCTGTATTACAAGCAATGACTAACATTTTTATATCAAATTCCATTAATTTTTGAGCAATTTCTGTAGTAAACTGTTTAACTTCATCCCCAGGTCTAGGTCCATAAGGGCATCGTCCAATATCACCAAGATAATATATCGTCTCATTTGGTAATTGTCTCATGATTTCTTTGGCTACCGTTAAACCTCCCACACCTGAGTCGATAACACCTATAGGTTTATTCATATATCTTCATCCTTATTTTTTCAGTTAACCTTTATTTTATCACAATGGACTTATACTGTTTATTATTACGAATCTAGTTTTACTTTCTATTTTGAAAATGATTTCTAAGAAGCATACTAATTTAAAAAGACACTCATATTGATGGGAAATTTTTTTTAAACAAAAAACGACTAAGACTTTAACGTCTTAGTCGTAATATAATCGATATTAATCTACTTTATGGTCAGAACCGAAGAATGATTTAAACATATGGAATGATGTTTCTCTGTTTAAAGCTGCGATAGAAGTTGTCAATGGAATACCTTTAGGACAAGCATTCACACAGTTTTGAGAGTTACCACATTCTTGTAAACCACCAGTGCTCATTAAAGCATCTAAACGTTCATCTTTAGTCATTGAACCAGTTGGATGTAAGTCGAATAAACGCACTTGAGAAATCGCTTGAGCCCCAACGAATTTGTTATTAGGCGTTACATTTGGACATACTTCCAAGCAAACACCACATGTCATACATTTAGATAATTCGTAAGCTGTTTGACGTTTTTTCTCTGGCATACGTGGTCCAGGACCTAAATCGTACGTACCATCAATTGGAATCCAAGCTTTCATTCGTTTTAAGTTGTCGAACATTCTTGAACGGTCAACTTGTAAGTCACGAATAACTGGGAACGTACTCATAGGTTCTAAACGGATAGGTTGTTCTAATTGGTCAACGATTGCTGAACAAGATTGTCTTGCGCGACCATTGATAACCATTGAACAAGCTCCGCATACTTCTTCAAGACAGTTCATATCCCAAGTGACTGGAGTCGTCTTCTCACCTTTAGCATTAACAGGGTTACGTCTAATCTCCATTAAACATGCGATAACATTTAAATTCTCTTTGTAAGGAATTTCAAAAGTTTCCTCATATGGTTTAGATTCGTTATTGTCCTGTCTTTTAATGATTAATTTAACTGTTTTTTGATTAGATTGTTGATTCTGTTCTTTTGTTTGTTGATTACCTTGAGTTTCTGGAGTTTCTTTTACTGATTGTTCAGCCATTATTTTTTACCTCCCTTAGACTTACTAGTGTAATCACGTTTACGTGGTGGAATTAAACTTACATCAACTGGCTCGTAAGTAAATTCTGGTTTTTCAGTTCTACCTCTATAATGAGCCATTGTAGTTTTTAACCATTCATCATCATTACGATCTGGGAATTCAGGTTTGTAGTGTGCACCACGAGATTCATTACGGTTGTAAGCCCCAATAGTAATAACACGTGCTAATACTAGCATATTCCATAATTGACGAGTGAAGAATACGGCTTGGTTACTCCAAGTTTGTGTATCTTCCATATCGATATCTTCATAACGTTTCATCAATTCTTGGATTTTCTTATCTGTTTCTAATAATTTATCATTTTCACGTACAACTGTTACGTTAGCTGTCATAATTTCACCTAACTCACGGTGAAGTTTATAAGCATTTTCAGTACCACGCATATTTAACAGCTTGTCAAAACGTTCTTGTTCTTCTTTAACGCGTTTTTCATAAATACTGTCGTCTAACTCTGAATAAGAAGTTTCGATGTTTTGAACATATTTAACTGCGTTAGGACCTGCAACAGTACCACCATAAATTGCAGATAATAAAGAATTAGCTCCTAAACGGTTACCGCCATGTTGAGAGAAATCACACTCACCAGCAGCGAATAGACCTTTGATATTTGTCATTTGATCATAGTCTACATATAGTCCACCCATTGAGTAGTGTACAGCTGGGAAGATTTTCATTGGTACTTTACGAGGATCATCACCTGTGAATTTTTCATAGATCTCAATGATACCACCTAATTTAACGTCTAATTCATGTGGATCTTTATGAGATAAATCGAGATATACCATGTTCTCGCCGTTGATACCTAATTTTTGGTTAATACATACATCAAAAATTTCACGCGTTGCGATATCACGTGGTACTAAGTTACCATAATCTGGGTATTTCTCTTCTAAGAAGTACCAAGGTTTACCATCTTTATATGTCCAAATACGTCCACCTTCCCCACGAGCTGATTCACTCATAAGACGTAATTTGTCATCTCCAGGAATAGCTGTTGGATGGATTTGAATAAACTCACCATTAGCATAAATTGCACCTTCTTGATAAACAATTGATGCTGCAGATCCTGTATTAATCATTGAGTTTGTTGTTTTACCGAAGATGATACCAGGACCACCTGTAGCCATGATAACTGCATCTGATCCAAATGATTGAATTTCTGATGTTGTCATATTCTGAGCAACGATACCTCTTGCTGCATCTTCATCATCTTTAACGATACCTAGGAATTCCCAGCCTTCGTATTTAGTTACTAATCCATCTACTTCATAAGAACGAACTTGTTCATCTAAAGCGTATAATAATTGTTGTCCTGTTGTAGCACCGGCAAATGCAGTTCTGTGATATAACGTACCACCAAAACGTCTGAAATCTAATAAACCTTCATTTGTTCTACTAAACATTACGCCCATACGGTCTAATAAGTGTATAATTTTTGGTGCTGCTTCAGCCATCGCTTTTACTGGTGGTTGGTTAGCTAAGAAGTCTCCCCCATATACTGTGTCGTCAAAGTGAATCCACGGAGAATCTCCTTCACCTTTAGTATTAACCGCACCATTAATGCCCCCCTGGGCACAAACAGAGTGCGAACGTTTTACAGGTACTAATGAGAATAAATCTACATGTGCACCTTGTTCTGCCGCTTTAATTGTTGACATCAGACCGGCAAGTCCTCCACCGACAACAATAACTTTTTTCTCTGCCATAGAAATGTCACTCCCCTGATATTAAAAATCTAAGACTTAAGTTGAAATCATCGTTGTTACATAAATGCGATAATAGCTGATACACCGATATAAGAAACCACTAAGAATACAATTAAAGAAATCCAAGTGAATACGCGTTGAGATTTTTTAGATTGTAAAAAGCCCCACGTAACACAGAATGACCATAAACCATTTGCAAAGTGGAATACTACCGCAATGATACAAATGATATAGAAAATTGCCCATAATGGATTTTTTAACGTTTCATGCATCATGTCGTAATCTACTGCTTTACCGAAAAATGCTTTCTGTAAGCGTGTTTGCCATAAGTGCATCGCAATGAAAATGAAAGCTAAAATACCACTTACACGTTGGAAGAAAAACATCCAGTTTCTAAATAAAGAATAATGACCGATGTTTTCTTTTGCAGTAAATGCGATATGTAGTCCAAAAAGTCCATGGTATAGCAATGGAATATAAATAAGTAAAAATTCTACCACAATTAAGAATGGTAATGATTCCATGAAACCAGATGCTTTATTGAAAGCCTCTGCGCCTTGTGTTGCTTGATGGTTTACCAATAAGTGAACAATTAAGAATGCACCAATTGGGATAATACCTAATAACGAATGTAGTCGTCTAAGGTAAAATTCGTTTTTTGATTGAGCCAAAAGGAGTCCCCCCTGTGAAACAAATATTTAAATTTGCTAATTCCCAGAAAATTGTATGCAATATGCCCTGAAATTCCATATAAAAGACTAGCTTACATTTACTTCTTTATTTGGTACTTGTACGTGTAAACACTTTAATTAAATGAGAAATAAATCCACACAAGTATGGCTTAAAAAAGTAAAAGGCTAGTGATTATAAAGAATTCTTTAATAAAGATGTGACGACTCATAGTTGAAGTTACCAACACTTAATTGATAACATTTCTCATTTAGAAAACGCTTCCACACAACCTTAAAAAAATTAGCTTTTGTTAACCATATTGTAACATTTTTTATACTACTTTTGGGCATGAGAATAATTCTCATGCCCATTTTTTTGAAATTTATTTATTTTGTAGTGCTTTTTGTAGGTTTTTAGCAACTTTTTCAGGTAGGCCTGCACCTTTTAAATCATCTAAATTGGCTTCCTTCATTTTCTTAATTGACCCAAAAGTTCTTAAAAGTGTAGTTTTTCTCTTGGCGCCAATACCATCTATATCGTCTAAGACTGATTTAAGTCCTGTTTTTTGTCGAGTTTGTCTATGGAACGTTATCGCAAAACGATGTACCTCATCTTGAATTCTATGGAGTAAGTAAAAGGCTTGGCTGTTTTTCTTCAACGGTACAATTTCAGCACTTGCTCCATAGAGTAATTCAGATGTTTGGTGTTTGTCGTTCTTTTGAAGTCCTGCAACTGGAATGTCTAAGCCTAATTCATTTTCAAGGACATCCATCACACCGTTCATATGACCTTTACCACCATCAACAATAATTAAATCTGGTAAGGGTAAGCCCTCATTTAAAACGCGCGTATAACGCCGACGTACTACTTCTCTCATCGATTTATAATCATCAGGCCCTTCTACGGTTTTAATTTTATATTTACGGTATCCTTTTTTATCTGGTTTACCATCTACAAAGGTCACCATTGCAGAAACAGGATCCACACCTTGAATATTGGAATTATCAAAAGCTTCTATTCTAATAGGAGTTTGAATTCCCATGCGTTCTCCTAACTCTTCTATAGCTTTAATAGTTCTAGATTCATCTCTTGCAATTAACTCGAATTTATTTTCAAGTTGCACTTCAGCATTGTGATTAGCTAAATCAACCATTTCTTTCTTAGCCCCACGAGAAGGTTGAACAATCTTTGTATCTACAACTGAATGAATCATATCTTTATCAAGGTTCTTTGGAACATGAACTTCCTTAGGTAAGATATGTTGATTTAAGCTATAGAATTGTCCTATGAAAGTATAAAACTCTTCTTCCTCTGATTGTTGTATCGGTATCATTGTTGCATCTCGTTTTATCATATTTCCTTGTCTAATGAAGAAAACTTGTACACACATCCACCCCTTAGAAACGTTATATCCAAAGACATCTCTAATTGTATTATCAGTAGACATAATTTTTTGTTTTTTCGTTAAGTTATGAATATGTTGAATCATATCACGATACTCTTTCGCTTGTTCAAAGTCTAAATCTTCACTAGCTTTTGTCATTCTGCTCTCTAAATTATGAATAATCGTTTTATCTTCACCATTTAGAAAATCCGTAATTTCTTTAGTCATTTGTGCATATTTATCTAAATCAACATCATAAACACACGGCCCCATACATTGGCCTATATGATAGTATAAGCACAGTTTATCAGGCATATTATCACATTTTCTAAAAGGATAAATACGATCTAACAATTTCTTTGTTTCTTGAGCAGAATACGCATTAGGATAAGGACCGAAGTATTTTCCAGTTCCTTTTTTCACAGTGCGTGTAACAATCAGTCTTGGATGCTTTTCTTTTGTGATTTTAATAAAAGGGTAACTTTTGTCGTCTTTAAGTAAAATATTGTAACGCGGTTGATATTGTTTAATTAAATTTAATTCTAGTAATAAAGATTCAGTCTCACTTGAAGTCACAATGAATTCAAAGTTTCGTATCTCACTAACAAGGCGGGTCGTCTTAGCATCATGTGCACCAGTAAAGTAAGAACGTAGACGATTTCTTAATTTTTTTGCTTTACCTACATAAATCACTTGGTCATTTCTATCTTTCATTAAATAGCAACCAGGTTCTAACGGCACTACATTCAATTTTTCCTTAATTTTCTTTTGATAGTCCTCCAATTTTTTCCTCCTTTCTTTTAATTTTTATAAATACTATTTATAAACTAAATAAAGCTGGAGCATTTACATAATGAAATGCCCCAGTCTTAAGTCATATAATTCTTATAGATGTTTATCTAATACTTCTGCTAAGTTTTCTTTTGGTTGGAAACCTACAACTTTATCAACTGGTTGACCATCTTTAAACACGATTAAAGTTGGAATACTCATTACTTCGTATTTTGCAGCAGTTGATGGGTTTTCATCAACATCTAATTTTAAAATATCAGCTTTACCGTCATAATCTCCGGCTAACTCCTCTAGTACTGGAGCGATCATTTTACAAGGTCCGCACCAAGTAGCCCAGAAGTCTACTAATTTAACGCCAGATTCAATTTTAGTATCGAAATCAGAGTCAGTTACTTTTACGATTGCCATAAATGCCAATCCTCCTTAATTTTTAAATGATGAGCAAATTATAACAGACTTTAATAACAACTGCATTGCTATTGCTCAATTAAAGTATGATTATCTCATTTGCTTCATCACATCATTTTATTAACTAATAATACTGGGTTTATTGTACGTTATTTTCTCAAAAAATCAAATGCAGTGCTTGAATTAATCAATCATTAATCATTTGAGTTCTGCAACCGTTACGCCAAATCCACCTTCACTAGGCATACCACCTCTAAATTTGCTGACACTTTTATGTTTTTTTAAATGCTGTTGAACACCTTTTTGAAGCGCGCCTGTGCCTTTACCATGAATAATGTAAACTTGCTCATAATTACTTAAAACTGCTTGATCTAGATATTGATCTAATTCTATTAGTGCTTCCTCATAACGATATCCTCTTAAATCAAGTTCAGTCTTAATCGTTTGTCTATTTTGACGTGTAACCATTTTAGCTGGTTTTTCTTTTTTCTTCTTCGTTTTCTCTAAATCTTCAATAGGTAATTTCATTTTAATGATACCCATTTGCACAACTGCTTCATCTTCACCAACAAGTTCAAGCACCTCACCTTTTTGACCATATGAGAGCACTTTCACTTCATCACCAGCGTTAATTTTATCGTATTTTTTCTTCTGAACACTTTGTTTAATTGACTTCGCTTCATATTGGTCATCTAATTGTTTTTTCTTATCAATTAATTCATGTTCTTTAACTTCTGCACCTTTGTTGTCACGTAAATCTCTTAATTCTTTAAGAATTGTATCCGCTTCTTTAGTCGCAGATTTAACACGTTGATTCGCTTTTTCTTTCGCTTCATTCATCAATGATTGTTCATAGTTTTGATATTGTTGATATTGCTTCGCAAGGGCATCGTGAGTTTCTTGAGCTTCACGAACAAGTCGATCTAGTTCAATACGTTGTTCATCTACACGCTTAGAATTTCTTTCTAAAGATTCTATCATTGAGTTAATTTCTTGTTCATCTGTACCAATCATTGTTTTAGCTTTATTAATGATATTGAGGCCAAGTCCCAACTTTTTAGAAATATCGAATGCGTTTGAACGCCCAGGTACGCCCATGAGCAATTTATAGGTTGGGCTTAACGTATCAACATTGAACTCCACACTAGCATTCATGACACCTTCGCGATTATAACTATATGCTTTTAACTCTGGGTAATGGGTTGTTGCCATAACAAGTGATCCTAGGTTGCGAACGTAATCTAGGATACTCATTGCTAACGCTGCACCTTCACTAGGATCAGTCCCTGCGCCCAATTCATCAAATAATATTAAGCTATTTTTATCTGCTTCATGTAAGATTTCAACAATATTCTTCATATGAGATGAGAAAGTTGATAAAGACTGTTCAATTGATTGTTCATCGCCTATATCGCAGTATACATTTTCGAAAATACTTAATTGACTGCCATCAAGCGTTGGTATTAATAAACCAGATTGTGCCATGACAATAATAAGTCCAAGTGTCTTTAAAGTAACAGTCTTACCGCCTGTATTTGGCCCTGTAATAATCACCGTTTCAACATCATCGATAAATTCAATCGTATTTGAAACGACAGTTTCTTTATCTAATAATGGATGAAACGCGTTGGGAAGATAAACCGTTCTCTCTTTCTTAAAAGTAGGTTTCGTTCCCTTAATCGAACGTGCATAACGTGCTTTAGCAATTAAGAAATCAATTTGCCCCATCACTGATTCAGCTATAAGTATGGAATCGACTTCTACAGCTACTTGACCGGTCAACTCAGTAAGAATACGTTCGCGTTCCACAGCCTCATCGTTACGCAAACGACTGATTTGATTATTCATCTCTACAACTGAACTGGGTTCAATATAAAGAGTTTGTCCAGATGCTGATTGATCATGCACAATACCATTAAAATCTTGACGATATTCCGCTTTAACTGGAATTACGTTACGGTCATTTCTAACTGTGACAATGGCATCAGATAACTTCTTTTGATTGCTCTGACTTTTAACAATACGATCTAAATTCTGACGTATTCGTTGATTAGTACTAGAAATTTTGCTTCTAATACCTTGTAGTGCATAACTTGCATGGTCATATAAATCATAAGTATCACATTTATCTTTGATTTCTTGAAATAAATCAGTTAGTACCGGAAGCTGACTCATCTTTTCATCTAATATCGGGTACTTTACTTCTTCATCTTCTTCTAAGAGTTGGTTGTAAAACGTCTTAAATTGATTTTGAACTTGAATGAGTCGTTTAATTACATTCAATTCAGTCACATTTAGAACGCCACCTATATTCGCTCTATGAATAAGTGGTGATACCTTAGCTAAACCACTTAAACTTGGTAATCGATGTTTATTGTATATTTGAGAAATTTCATCAGTTTCATTGATTTGAAATTCAACAGTTTCAAATTCAGTTGCTGGTGTCATTGCATCTACTTTTTCACGACCTAAATCACTTATTGTTTCATCCGCAACAAAGGATTTAATCTTGTCGAATTCCAAAACATCTAATGTCTTTTGTCTCATGCAATCCCTCTATTTCTTTAATTTAATATTATTTTCAACGAGTGATTTAAACTCTTCTCGTGATAACGCATTGATCACTCTATCTTTTGTTACAAAACCTTTTTGAGCCGTAGCCACACCGTACTTCATAAACTCTAAATGATTCGTATGGTGTGCATCTGTATTAATTGTTAACTTAACGTTAGGATATTTACGTACAGTCTCAGCATTTAAATCTAAACGTTTAGGATTCGCGTTAATTTCTAATATCGTATTTGTTTCTTCAGCTAATTTCATTAATTTTTCTATATTAGGTTTATAACCAGGTCGTCGTCCAATGATTCGACCCGTCGGATGCGCAATATGACGCACGTATGGATTTTTACAAGCTACTTCTAAACGTTTCATAATCTCATCTTCAGATTGATTGAAACTTTGATGGATAGCAGCTATCACATAATCAAGTTGTGCTAAGACTTCGTCATCATAATCAAGTGAACCATCTGGTAATATATCCATTTCTGTACCAGAATAAATATCAATTTCATCATATTCTTCATTTAACTTTTTGATTTCTTCATTTTGTCTTAAGAGACGCTCTACCTGTAAACCATTTGCAACTTTCAAACTTTGTGAGTGGTCTGTGATTACCATGAATTGATAACCTTTAGCAATATTTGCTTCTACCATTTCTCTAATTGAAAAAGCACCATCACTATACGTTGTATGCATATGAATATCACCATTAATATCCTCTAAAGAAATGATATCACTTAAATCTTTATCAAATTCACTGCCATCTTCTCGCATTGCAGGTGCAATCCAATTTACGTCAAAATGGTGATAAATCTCTTCTTCACTTTGAAATTGCAGTAATGTACCATCAGCTTTTTCTATACCATATTCACTTACTTTTTCGTTACGTTCTTTAGCTAATTGTCGAATACGGATGTTATGGTCTTTAGAACCGGTAAAGTGTTGAAGCGTATGGTAGAAGGCTTTAGGCTCAATTAATCTAAAGTCTACACCTATCGTCTCATCATCATAAGATAACTCTAAAGATACTTTAGTATCCCCAACTGCTACTTCTTTTACTTTGTTAGGAATATCAAGCAATTGCTGTTGAACTTCTAGAGGTTGTTCCGTACTAATAATGAAGTCTAAATCTTTACTCATTTCTTTATAACGTCTAAAACTTCCAGCAGAAGAATAATTATCTACATGTTTAAGCTTTTTAATGAAATCAATAATTTCATTATTCAGACCTCTCATTTGATCAATCGGATAACTGTCTTTTTTGGCTCCTAGTGCTTTAACTGCTTCTAAAATATTCTGTTCAGTCTTCTTTGCGAAGCCACTTAGTTTACTGACTTCACCTTCTTCACAAGCTTTCTGTAAACTTTCTTTATCAATAATATGAAGTTCTTTATAAAGTTTAGCGATTTTCTTACTACCTAGACCTTGAATTTTTAATAAAGGGACTAATCCTTCAGGTACTTCCTCTTGGAGGGCTTGTAAGGTGCTAGACTCACCTTGATTTCTAAATTCGTTGATAACTTCGCCCACACCTTTACCGATACCCTTAAGCTCGGTAACATCCTCAATTTCATCTAAAGGACGCTCATCTATTTCCAAACTTTGAGCTGCTTTTCGATAGGCAGATACTTTAAACGTGTTTTCCCCTTTTAACTCCATATATGTTGCTATTTTTTCTAACAATTGAATTACATCTTTTTTAGTCATATACATCTCTCCATAAAAAGAAGACCAGGACACAACATTAAAGTTAGCTCTAGTCCTGACCTTATATAATTAGTTTATAAATTTAAAATAACCTGTGATACGTATGGTAAATTTAAAATTATCCTTTTACATATTAACGATTGTGCTATTTGATTTTGAATTAATGGCTCGGGATATAATGAAATAAAATATAGTCCAATTTGAATCACAATTAAGCTCATTATTAAACCTAGAATAATTCCTATAATTCGACTAACTAATTGATGTTTCTGATACGCTACTATATTATCAAATGTAACAATAATTAGATACAAAATAAGCTTAGCTAGCGTAGCTAAAATAATGAATGCAACAATATTTTCAAATCGTTGTTGCAATTGATTAAAATGAATTGCATAAGCTGTGTCATATGCTACCGTTTTAGGAAATGGTACAAACACAATCAGCCTTTGCGCTATAGGCTTATAAAACTGAGATGCAATCCATAATGATACGATTGAAGAAATAAAATGTAGTGTCGACAACCACGTCCCCCTACGGAAACCAATCATCATAAAGTAGAAAATCAATATAATGACAACTAAATCAACAACCATCTAATCTTCACTTTGTTTAAATTGATTGATTTCTTGTTGTAATCGACGATTTTCTTCTTCTAGTAAAACTTTCTCATGCATAATATTTACCGCTGTTAAAATCGATTTACGAGTAGTATCTAAGCCTGCGGATTTTTGACCTAATTCTTGCATTTTCTCATCTACAAGATGTGCAACATAACGAATATGCTCAGGACTGTCATCGCCAATGATTGTGAAATGTTGATCGTTGATCGTAACATTTATTCTATTTTTAAATTCACTCATGTTTAATTGCTCCTGACCTAATATTTAAATGATTTTAACTTTCTATAATTTAAAACTTCAAGATTTTTTCTTAATCTTGAAAATAAATAGCTATATGATTTAACTTCAATTTTTACTTATCAACACACATTATACATGAGAGTAAAAAATTATGTAAGTAGCTATTATCAAACAATTTAAGACATCATATCATGTTAAATCATTTAATAGTTATATTGTTATATTCATCAATGAGATAGAAAATGAAATTTGATAGAATATATGAGTACGAAATTAAAAGTGAGGTTACTTATTATGGGAAATGTCGTTCATAAATTAACTCAAAGTGAAATAGATCAATTATTATCACAAATTCAATTTGAAACAACTCAATTGCCACAAGGCATGAGAGCACGAACTAAATACCAAAACACTACAATTAATATATATCATTCAGGAAAGGTCATGTTCCAAGGAAAGAATGCAGAATTAGTAGCTCAACGCATGTTACCAAATCAAGCTATATCTTCATCTTCTCAATCAAAAACATCTACCTCTAAACAGTCGTCAATTCAATATAACAAATATAATTGCATAGGTAGTGATGAAGCAGGTAGCGGTGATTACTTTGGTCCTTTAACCGTCTGTGCAGCATACGTCTCAGAGAAAAATGCACAAGTTTTAAAAACCTTAGGCGTGGATGATTCAAAAAAATTAACAGATGACAAAATTGTTGAACTAGCTGAACAGCTCATTACTTTTATCCCTCACTCACTACTAACTTTAAATAATGTGAAGTATAATGAGCGTCAAAAGATGGGCTGGTCACAAGTAAAAATGAAAGCCGTTTTACATAATGAAGCAATCAAAAATGTTGTTCAAAAAATTGACGTGGATCACTTAGATTATATCGTGATTGACCAATTTGCTAAACGGGAAGTATACCAGCATTATGCACTTTCCGAACTACCATTTCCTAAAAAAACTCAATTTGAAACTAAGGGTGAATCAAAATCACTAGCTATTGCAGCAGCTAGTATTATCTCGCGATATGCTTTCGTAAAACATATGAACCAAATAACACAACAAATTAAAATGGAAGTTCCAAAAGGTGCAAGTAATAAAGTTGATTTATTCGCGGCTAAAATCATTCAAAAATTTGGCTTAAGCCAACTTGATGCTATATCTAAAAAACATTTTAAAAATCGAGATAAAGCACTAGCTTTAATCGAGAAAAAATATACTTAAATATACAAAGACCTATCCTCATTAAAAATTTCATTTTAAGGATAGGTCTTTTTTTAGTTAATTATCTTATTGTAGCACCTTGCTGTTGTAAGGCTTCTAAAATTTTGTCGTGTACTGCTGTTACACGTTCGTCTGTAAGAGTATTTTCAGTATCTAAATAATTCAATCTAATAGCTACTGATTTTTTACCTTCTTCTAAGTGTTCACCTTCGTATACATCAAATACTAACGTATCATTTAAAATGTCTTCCCCATTATTATGAATAGTAGATATTAAATCTGAAGCAGGAACTTCATGATTCACTTCTAACGCTATATCTCTTGATACACCTGGGAATCTAGGTATTGGTTCATAATTAATATAACCAACAGATACTCTCATAATAGCGTCATAATTTAATTCAAATACATATGTGCGTTTTAAATCATTTTCTGCAGCAAGTGTTGGATGTAACTCACCAATAAAACCAATATCTTCTCCATTTAACGAAACTATAGCTGTTCTACCTGGGTGTAAACCTTGGATTTGACCTGCTCTATAATCAAATTTAATATTTAGTTTTTCAGCTACGCGATCAACAACACCCTTAGCTAAATAGAAATCTACTGACTCTTTTTTACTTTGCCAAGCATGATTAACATATTGTCCCGTTAAAATACCGCTTAAATATTCGACTTCATCTGGTAACTCTCCTTCCCCATTACCGAAGAAGACACGACCAATTTCATACAATTTAACATCTGAGTTTTTACGCGCAACATTGTATGCCACAGCTTCAATAAGATGCGGTAAAAGACTTTGTCTTAACGTAGAATGCGCTTCACTCATTGGCATCAATAATTCGATAGTAGGACGATCTTGTAAAGCAAAGTCCTTAGCGTGATCTTTAGATATTAATGAATAAGTGATAGCTTGATCAAGCCCAGCACCTTCAAGAGTTTCTTTTACAGTACGTGTTTTATATTGACGATCTGTTAGTGATCCACTTGTTACATCTTCAAATACAGGAAGCGTTGAAGGAATTTCGTCATAACCATATATACGTGCAACCTCTTCAATTAAATCTTCTTTAATTGAAATATCTTTACGACGAGATGGCACATTAACTGTTAATTGTCCATTTTGATTTTGGGTATCAAACCCGAGTTGTTCAAAGATGTTAACGATATCATCGTCACTTAAGTTAAATCCAATTGTTTGGTTTACCTTTTCAGCAGTAATATTGATTGGAGTAACCATTGCTCCTAAATCACCTGCTGCTACTCTATCTTTTAACACTGTACCTGAAGCATATCTTTCTAGTAAATAACAAGCTCTATCTACTGCTTCATCAACAAATTCAGTTGCAATACCTTTTTCAAAACGGCTTGATGATTCACTTCTTAGGTTTAAACGACGAGAAGTATGACGAATAGATACTGGATCAAAGATTGCACCTTCGATAACAACATTGCGTGTTTGATCAGTAACTTCTGAGAAGTCTCCTCCCATAACACCACCTAGAGCTATCGGCTCATTGCCGTTTGTAATAACGATATCTGAATCTAATAAGTCGCGCTCGGCGTTATCTAAAGTCGTCATTTTTTCATTTGAATTTGCTTGTCTTACTTCAATCTTTTGTGAACCAATTTGATTTTGGTCAAACATGTGAAGTGGCTGACCATACTCTAATAGAACATAGTTAGAAATATCTACCACATTATTAATAGGGCGAATTCCCGCCTTCATCAAGCGTGCTTGCATCCATACTGGTGATGGCGCAATCGTTACATCATGAACGATTCTTGCACTGTAATAAGGTACTTTATCTTCATTTTGAACTGTAACAGATAATTCATCACTGGCTGATTTATCACTTTCTTGACTTGAAGTTTGAGGTTTTGTCATTTCAGTTTGGTATAAAGCAGCTACTTCATAAGCTGTGCCCACCATACTTAATGCGTCTGCACGGTTAGGAGTTAAGTCAAATTCCATCACCTGATCATTAAGATATAATGCTTCAAGCGCATCTGTACCTGGAGTCACTTCTGTTGGAAATACATAAATACCTGATTCGAACGCTTTAGGCGTAACGTGACTTGAAATACCTATTTCTTGTAACGAACAAATCATACCTTCTGAGCGTTCACCACGTAGCTTCGCACGTTTAATTTTAACGCCACCAGGTAGACGACCTCCAACTTTCGCAACAATGACATGCTGACCTTCATCAACATTTGGAGCACCACATACGATTTGAACCGGCTCATCCTCGCCTAAATCAACTTGACAAATATTCAATTTATCGGCGTCTGGATGCGGTGCTTTTGACACAACATGACCAACCACTAAATTTTTAATATCTTTCGTATAATCGATAATGTCATCAACTTCAATACCTGTGCGTGTAATTCTTTCAGCTAAATCTTGAACAGGTTGATCAACATTGACATAATCTTTTAACCACTCATTTGAAATCAACATTATTGGTCACCTCTATCTTCTACTGCTTTAAATTGATCTAAGAATCTAACATCATTTGTATAGAAATGACGAATATCTTCAATACCATATTTCAACATTGCGATTCGATCTGGCCCCATTCCAAATGCGAATCCTGAATATTCATTAGAATCAAAGCCCGCCATTTCAAGAACGTTTGGATGTACCATTCCAGCGCCTAAAATTTCAATCCAACCTGTATGTTTGCAGACATTGCAACCTTCTCCTTTACATTTGAAACAAGAGACATCAACTTCGACTGATGGTTCTGTAAAAGGGAAATAACTTGGACGTAGACGAATTTCTCGTTCAGCACCGAATAATTTCTTGGCTAATAACTCTAAAGTACCTTTCAAATCACTCATTTTAATATTTTTATCAACGACTAATCCTTCAATTTGTGTAAATTGATGACTATGTGTCGCATCATCCGAGTCACGACGGTACACCTTACCCGGACAAATAATTTTAACTGGACCCTGTCCACCACGTTTCTCCATTGTTCGTGCTTGAACTGGTGACGTGTGCGTACGCATTAATATTTCTTCAGTAATATAGAAACTATCCTGCATATCTCGTGCAGGGTGAGACTTAGGTAAATTTAAAGCTTCAAAATTATAATAATCTTGTTCAACTTCATACCCATCTACAATCTCATAACCTAAACCGAGGAACAAATCCTCAATCTCTTCAACTGTTCGAGTAAGAGGATGCTTTGAACCCATCTCAATATGGCGACTAGGTAATGTCACATCAATCGTTTCCTCAGCAAGCTGTTGGTTTAATTTCTCTTCTTTTAATAACTTTTGTCTTTCATCTAATTCATTCTGAATTGTTTGACGCAATTCATTTACTTTTTGACCATATGCAGGTTTCTCTTCATTAGGTAAATCTTTCATATTTTTCATTAAACCACTTACTGAACCTTTTTTACCTAAATATTTAACCTTTACATCTTGCAATGCACGTTCATTATCTGCTTCATTAATATCAACGAGAGCTTGTTGTTTTAATTCCGCCATCGTATCATTTTGAGTCATGACCGAACTCCTCCTTTTAATGCCACTATTTTTTTTTGAAAATGAAAACTCAAATACTTCAACATCAAAAAAGCTTTCACCCCATATCGAACTGGGACGAAAGCTTTCCGTGGTACCACCCAAATTTATGCCTAAGCATACACTTGTATATCTATTGATAACGGAATGACAATTCCGACTTAAATTTCTTTAAGTAACCAAAAAGATGAACAAAATTATTTCAAGTTGGAATAACTTTCAGTCACGGTTATTCTCCCTTTTCAACTTTCTAAATAATTTACGTCTTTTTATCGGTTGATCATTTAATTGTTTCAGTGATGTTTAAACGCTAATGAATACTTCATTTTTTAATAAATTCATCAACTATTATAGCCGAAATTTGAACAAGGGGTCAACCTTTCAACTGGTAGAGTAATATACTACCTGCAATAGCAACATTTAAACTCTCAGCTTTACCATAAATGGGTATGATAAGATTTTGTGTTGTTTGTTGTAATAATTCTTGGTTCACACCTTCACCTTCGTTGCCTAATAATAAAGCAAATCGTGATTGAGCCTCTATCTCTTTAAAGCTTACTGCATTTTCGAGTGCTGTTCCATACACTGGGCCATCAAATTCATTAATGTAAGTTGTTAAATCCTTAATAACAATAGGAATATGGAATATACTACCCTGACTCGCTCTCATTACCTTATCTTGATATGGGTCTGCAGTCCCCTTTTCCATTACAATTAAATCTATGCCAGCAGCATCTGCAGTGCGAATTAATGTACCTAAATTACCTGGATCTTGAATTCGATCAATTAATAATACTTGTTGCGCTTCGGTATCATTATAATGTGGCTTTTCAATCACCGCAAAGAAACCTTGTGGAGTTACAGTACCAGAAAGAGCTTCAGCCACTTTCATATTAATTTCATATGTTTCATTCGCGTAATCAATTAGGTCCTCATCTGTTCTGTCAGGTTCTATTACAAATAATTGCTTTATTTCAATACCACTTTGATACGCTTCTTCGATAAGGTGTATTCCTTCTATTAAAGCTAGACCTGTCTTATCACGATCACGTTTCTTTTTTAACTTATTTGCATTTTTTATTTTATTATTTTGAGCAGACGTAATTTGTTCCATGATCATTTCTCCAACTCTTAAGTTAATGTATTCATATTGTAATCTAATATCAATTGATTTCAAAGTCCACTATAATTTTTAAATTTAATTACTACTATAAAAAAGAAGCAAGCGAAGGTTTGAAATTGACATAATTTGTTTCAATTATGTTTAGACAACAAACTCTCGACTTGCTTTAGTTTGTATCGAAATCAAGTATTTTTAATTTCAATTAATCACACTTACTTCTTTTAATTACAGTACACATTATTTAAAGTATTGGTATCCAATATCATATTTCTTAACTACGTTTTCAAGAATTGGGCTTGATGCATCTGCTGATTGGTGACGAACATTTTTATGTGCTTTTTTAAACACATCTGATTGTAACCAATCAATAAAAGCTTGTTCAGATTCCCATATTGTTAAAATTTTTACTTCATCATAATCTGGTTGTTCTTTAGTATTTGTTACAAACATCCCTTTAAAGCCTTCAAGTGTTTCAATACCATGTCTTGTGTAGAACCTTTCTATTATATCTTGAGCTGTTCCTTTATCTAATTTTAATTTATTTTCAGCCATAAATTTCATGATGTTTTCCTCTTTTCTGTTAATTTATTTTGACTAGCTTCGCCACAACAACAATTCTTCCTGATGTTTGGTTATAAGCGTCCTCGCAAGTAGACAAAGTAACTATCTTGTCTTGATTACTAATTTGAACTTTTGTTTGTATCTCCGATTTTTTCTTTGTATTATCTATAAAATGTTGAAATTCAGATGGTGTTTTAAAATCTGTTTGTATATAGTTATCTTTCGTAGTAGTGCGATATGCACTAAAGACTTGTAATAGATATTTTCCATATTTCGTGTCGTATTGAATATCTTGATGCTGATCAAAGTAACTTTGTTTTAAATACTTTTCTAGTACATCAAACATTGTATTATCACCCATGTGGTGACCATAAATAATAGTATTCGAATTAGGAGTTTTTACAGAATTTCGATAATCCATAAAAATACTTCCCTTACGTGTCTTTTCATGATCAAAATCTTCTCTTAAATAGTCATGATTGGTTTTACCTTGTAATACTGGATAATTTAATGATGTTCCTTTAAGTTGTATCCACCCAACAATATCTTTATTAATAGATTCTAATTTAGAAAATTGTGGACGTACCTCATTTTCGTTAGACAGGGACTCTGACTTAAATTGTTGTTGTAAATTTTTATACCTTTTAGCTGACGCTTTGTCTTCAAGATATGTTTTAAACAACTGATAACTAAAGATAAGGATGACTGCTATTAATACAATTTGAATAAGTCTAACGAATTTAATCATTTGAATCCCTCACCCTTTTTCTACAAACAATCATGCCACATTCACTGTCATTTATAATTTTAGCGTCAATTTGATACATTTCTTTTAAAATTGTTTCATTAATCACTTCTTGAGGCGCACCTTGCGCAATAACTCCTTTATCATTTAGGCAAATCACTTCATCACTATATTCTATTGCTTGATTAATATCATGAAGTACCATTATAAAAGTAATATGATAATGATCTTTTAAAGTACGAATAGTATCTAAAACTTGATATTGGTAATGAATATCTAAATATGTGGTTGGCTCATCCAATAAGATGTAACGAGGTTCTTGCACTAATGCAGTTGCTAAAAATACTCTTTGTGCTTCACCTCCAGATAATGACGCCAATTTTTTATTCTGAAGATTTACTAAATTCAGTTGTTGAAGAATGTTTTGAACAATTGTTTCTTTTTTTACATCCATTTTCAACCAACTTTCATGACTATATCGTCCAAGTTCTATGTATTGTCTTACAGTGAATCCTTCCGGAATATTCATCTTTTGATGCACTGTAGCAAGTTTACGTGCAAATGCTCTCTTACTAAATGTTTTCAAATCTAACTCATCTAAATATATAACACCTTCTGAAGGCTTCAAATTTCGAGAAAGTAACTTTAACAGAGTGGATTTTCCACATCCATTCGGTCCGATAATAGAAGTAATTGCATTAGAGCTAAATGTTAATGACAGATTTTTTATAATTTCCGAATCATTCTTATATTGAAAATGAAGCCCCTTAACTCGCATCATTAACAGCTCCCTTACAAATAAGATAGATTAAAATTGGACCACCTATAAGCATCATAATGACATTCGCTGGTATTTCGAGTGGTGGATGTAACGTTCTACCTAATAAATCAGTTGTAACAACAAACCATCCTCCTAAAATTATAGATAGTGGTATCACTTCTTTATAATTACTACCAATTAACTTACGTACAATATGTGGAATAATTAAGCCTACAAAAGCTAGTGGACCTACAATTGCAGAAGAAGCACTCGCTAGAAACACAGCTACACCCCCAATGATTAGTCTATATTTAGTAATGTGAAAGCCTAAATTATTAGCTTGTTTATCCTCTAAAGCTAATAAATTCACTTTAGACGTTAAAAGCATTGTGATTACTAAACCTATACTCGCTGATATTCCGATAATCTTAACATCATTCCATGTTTTCATAGTTAGTCCTTGAGGTATTTTCAGAAATGGATTCTGTGCAAATAAATCAAGTACTCCGGTTAGCATTGCATACATTGCTACACCGATTAATATCATACGTGTAGGTTGAAATTTGAATTTCACACTTAAGAGAAATAATAATAGAAAAGGTATCATTCCTCCTAGAAAACTAAGTAAAGGTATGACAAAAAATAATTGGGGTGTCACCAATATTAGAATCATACGCATGACAAGTGCTCCTGATGAAACACCGAGTAGTTGCGCCTCGGCTAAAGGGTTTTGCAAAACTGCTTGCAATAATGCCCCAGATACCGAAAGCATTGCACCAACACATAAAGCGATAATGATTCTAGGTAATCTTAAATCAATGATTGTGTCTACATTAGAAACATGACCAGTAGTAAATTGGGTTAATATATCTTTAAGAGAAATAGGTATCGTACCAACAATAAATGACACATATACAGTCACACATAGGAGGATAATTGAAATTAGAAAGAGTAATTTAGAGTAGTGTTGTAACATTATTTCCCCCATCACTTTTTATAAAATAGATTATATAACTGTGTCATAGCATCATCAGCGTCCACGTTTGCAGTGATACCAAATGGTACTTCCTCTAAATCATAAACTTGATTCGTTTTAACTGCTTTGAAATGCTTCCAAATATCATTTTGTTTAAATTCTTTTTGGAACATTTTCTTAACTTCATCTGGCATCCCGTGAGGAAGTCTTAATATAATATCGGGATTAACATTAACTAAATGTTCCGTGTTAGAAGAAATATACTGTTTAGAATGGTCTTGTATGACATTCTCTCCACCAGCGATTTTTACGAGATCTCCAATATATGATTTATCAGTGGCAACTAAATAACTGCCAGGTATCCCCATAAGTATCAGTACCTTAGGATGTTTCTTTTGTTTTGCAACTTTACTTTCAATATTCTCTTTCACAGAATTAAGGTGATGATTTAGTTCTTTAGCCTTCTTCTCCCTATTAAACTGTTTACCAAGTTCAGTAATAGATTTTTCCATGCCATCTAAACTATCATAATCATAGAAGTAACCTTTCATGTTTAATTGTTTATAAAAGGGCTTCATTTCATCTTTAATAGTAGATACACTCAAAACATGTGTAGGATTCACTTTTTTAACTGCCTCTACACTTGGTTCCATCGGTTGGCCGACTTCCGGAACATTTTTATATCGATCTGGTAACTTTTTATAAGATGTGGGCTTACCTACAATAGGTAAATCTAACTTATCTAATGTCATCGTTAAAGCGACGGTAGTAGGTACGATACGAATATCCTTCGATTCAGCTTTATCTTTCTTTTTATTGCTATCATCCGCCTCGCAACCACTGAGTAAAACGATAAATAATATGATAGTAAAAATTATTCGGGTTTTTCTCATTTTTTCGACTCACTCTTTCTTTTAACAAAATATGTTGCGATTAAAGCTAAAATTGCCAATAAAATAACAGAGCCAAGAAGATAGTATGTATTTCTATGATTAGGGAGTACATCCTCATTATGGTCTTTTTTTGCAACTTTCTTCTTATCAGCATCTCTATTGAAGCTTGGATTAGGTTTATCTTTTTCCTTTTTAAAAGGATTAAGTTGAGGCAATTGGCTATACCTAGAATTAGTATTTGTATTTAAACTAGCTGGAGTATTTGAATTAGTCCGATTTAATGAATCTGAGCTCGGTTTATCTGTACTTGGTTTAATTGATAGATTGCTATTTGAATTAGAAAATTTATTTTGTTCTTCTCTATTGATAATCTGATTTGACGACATATCTTGTTGAGTTGATTGTTTTGACTCTTTTAGATGACTATTCTCATTTTTTATTTCATTAAATTGTCCTTCTTCTGTTTTTAAATTTTTTCTTAGGCTCTCTTTATCATCAAACTGATTAGACTTGTTATTCTGAGCGTCTTTGTGGTTAACCTTTTCATCATTCTTTTCGCTATGTTTCATAACGATACAAGTGGTATACGTATGGTCGTAATGTATCGATGGTATTTTAATGTGGATACGAGATTTTACTTCTTCTTTTATGTTAATAAGGGGTATTTGAATGGTTACCGTATCTTGTTCTTTATCCTCATTTACAATACTCACTTTTAATTCTTTATCATGTTGGTAGAATTTATAACTTTCCCACCATTCTCTGTTTAATAAAGTCATTACAAAATATGTTTGATTACCGTCATTAACAATATAACCAGGATGTTTTACATACTCATCCATATGTGAAACATCCCTATTATTCTGTTTACGAACGTAAAATTCTATCGTTTGTTCTATCTTATTTCTAATTTGTTGATGATCACTATGGCGTTTCGCATGATTTTTATCTTTTTCAAAGCTTTCTTTAATATAATAATCGGCTGATGATAGATTTTTATCATCAGCCTTTACTTGATAAGTATCATTATTTAAAGATATTCCTAAAGTAAACGCTATAACGAATAATTTCATCATTAAGCGACTACAATATTTCATTATTCATTACCTTTTTTTAATTTGAATGACAAAACTGAAATTGTAATTAATACAAATAGAGAAGCTATAGGAATTAAATATGTATATGTAGGGATTCCACCACTAGTTTGAGGATTTTCAGCAGTTGATTTATCTTGGACAATATTTGGTGATCCAGTCGCTCCACCATCTTTACCATCAAATTTAAAAGTAATATTGTAATGATGATCATATTTGAATGGCTTACCATTTACTGGCTCATTGATGTAAACTGCAATTGTTCCGTTTACTTTACCAGAAGCTTTGTTTACCACAAATTCAGATGTTCTCATGTCTTTACTAGCATCTTTGCTAATAATTTTCTCTTTGCTACCCTCAATAGTCATTCCAGTAATCCAATGACTATGATTAACTGTGATTTGAAGTACTTTCTTCCCATCTTTTTCAATTAATTTTGCAGGCTTCTCAAAATAGTCATTTGCCATCGAAGTATCATTTGTATTATATTTTAAAACTTCAAAATTAATAGACTTACCTTCGGCTGCGTAACTTACATTAGGTCCCCAATTCACTAAAAATATTATTAAAACTAAAACAAAACTTAACGTTTTATAAGTCACTTTCATTTATACAACCTCCATAAGAGTGATAAAACTTGATAAATTACTCACCCTAATTCTTGTAAAAATAATAAATGAAAATAGTTATCAACGTCAATATAAAATTGATAATATTTTTAATTAGTTGTTTAAAGTTATAAAAATATGCTAATATATTGTTTGACCATTATCATTGGATAATGTTTTATTTCACTCTAATTCTATAACTTCTCAAAAGACAACTGAGACAACTACTTATCAAAGGAGAGAATAAGTTATGAACAAACCTAACAATTTTTCAAATGACAAACCCACTCAGAAAAATCACTATTCAATTAGAAAATTCACGGTTGGTACTGCTTCTATTATTGTAGGTTCATTCCTTTTCTTCGGACAGGCACATGCTGAAGAAGGCACGGAAGGTAATACTTGGCAAAGAGAAGCTGTAGGTACCGTTAACACAGCTGGTCAACCGAGCACTACAAGTCAAGACCAAAATAATCAAGCTGGTACAGGTACTCCTGCTGCTACACAAACAGGTCAAGATGGAGCTAAAACAAACACTGCCGACCACCAAGGTCAAGGCACTGCAGAAGCTACAGGAACTCAAACTAATCAAGCCGATGCTACACAAACAAACCCTAGTCCAAATACTACCGGACAAGATAACCAAGCTACTAGTACTCCACAAGGAACTCAAACTGCTGGCACAGGTCAAACTGCGCCAACTACAGCTACTGGAGATACTCAAGCTAAACCTCATGCTGAAACAGCAGATCAAGGTAATGGAGCTACTGTGACTCCTAGTCCTCAAAATGATGCAACTTCCCCAGCAGCTTCAACAAAACCAGAGGCAACGACTGGTCAAGATGCTACATCTAAACCAGGTACTACTGAAAACAATAGTACAGGTCAAGGTGCTCAAGCTGGTACTGTAGGTGCTGGAACACCTACTCCATCTCAACCTGAAACACAACCTAATACAGACACTACAGGTTCAGCTAAACCAAGTACTAGTACTACTGATCAAGAGAAACCTAATACAGAAGATCATGGAGAACAAACAGGTACTTCAGCTGGTAATGCTCAAAATGCTGCAGGTACTCCTGGCGAAACTAAACCTAATCAAGCTACACCTGCTCCAAACAATCAAGATACTCAACCAGGTAATACTAATAATGATGCTGCCACAACTCCACAACCTGGAACTACAGGACAAGATACTCAAGGTACTCAATCTAAACCTGGTACAACTGAAACAGGGACAGCTCAAAATACAGGGACTACAGATACACAAGCTAAACCTGAGGCTGGCAATCAAAATGCAGGAACTACTGTGACTCCACCTGCTGATAAAGATAATCAAGCTGGACAAGGTACTGCAGGCACTGCAGGTACTCCTGCACCTGAAACTAATAACGGTGCGACTGGTACTCCTGGAACTACTGCACCTGAAAATAACAACCAAGCTGGACAAGGCACTACTGGTACTACAGGTACTCCTGCTCCTGATACTAATAACGGTGCAACTGGTACTCCTGGTCAAACAACGCCAAATGGTCAAGATAATCAAGAAAAACCAAGTACTCCTGGTAATGAAAATCAAGAAAAACCAGATACTAATAATGCTGAACAAGCTAAACCTACTACTCCGGAACAAAATGGCCAATTAGGTGCTGGTGTTAAACCTGGTACAGCTAATCCTGATCAAAATACTGAAGTTAAACCTAATGAAAACGGTAATACTAAACCTGGTACAGCTAATCCTGATCAAAATACTGAAGTTAAACCTGATGACAATGGTAATCCTAAACCTGGTACAAATACTCCAGATCAAAACAATCAAGCTGGACAAGGCACTACTGGTGCTACAGGAACTCCTGCTCCTGATACTAATAACGGTTCAACTGGTACTCCTGGTGAAACAACACCAAGTGGTCAAGATAATCAAGAAAAACCAGATACTAATAATAATGGACAAGCTAAACCTACTACTCCGGAACAAAATGGACAATTAGGTGCTGGTGTTAAACCTGGTACAGTTACTCCTGATCAAAACAACGAGCCTACAGGTGCTCAAACTGGTGGAGACACTGGCGGAAA
>NZ_KV798369.1:80782-513108 GCF_001809655.1 Staphylococcus sp. HMSC055A09 | reverse complement strand
GACACTGGCGGAAATACTGGTGGAGACACTGGCAACACTGATAGTGATAACAAACAAACTGTTGTTAACGATGAGGTTAAAACTTCAAATGGTTCAAAAGATAAATCTGAATTACCGGAAACTGGATTAAGCGATGAATCAGACTACGCTACTACTGTATTCGGCACAATAACTTTAGCTGCATCATTATTACTATTAAGAAGACAAAGAAAAGAATCTAAATAGTTATAAATTTCATGGCGAGCTAATCTAATCAAGATTAGCTCGTTTTTTATTTTTTAAAATATAATAATGAAATTATTAAAAAATAATTCACTTAATTTCATATTAGTGTATAATATCCTTGTGTTAAATGATAAATAATATCAATAAAAAATTACATAGGAGTTGTTAACAACATGAAACACCAACATAAGAAAAACACACTCATTTTAAATAATTTCTTTTCAATTAGAAAGCTTAAATTTGGAGTAGCTTCAATCACATTAGGTTCAGCACTTATTATTGGTGCACACCATGAAGCTCAAGCCGCTGAAAGCAATAATAGTCAAGGTACTCAAAACTCTACAACTATTGACCAAACTAACAAAAATACGAATCAATCAGCGCAACAAGCGCAGTCCAAACCAGCCGATACGGTTGCTACTCAAAATTCAAATACTCAAAATAACCAAGCTACTACGCAAAATGCGCCAACTACTAATACAAACAATAGTAATTCAAAGTCGAATGAACTTTCTCAAACTTTAAATTTCCAAGTTCAAAAAGATAAAACAAACGACGTTTCTCACATGGATCAATATGTGCAGCATCCTGGTAAAGTAATAAAAAAAGATGATAAGTACTACTTCCAAATCACTTTAGACAACGCCTCATGGTGGAAGAGTTTTCGATTTTTCGATGAAAATGAAACTGAATTACCCACTACAGTTGTAGATGATAATACTGAGAAAGATACTAAAACAGTAAATATGGAAGTAACACCAGGTATGAATAATATTATTAGTAAAGTTCATATTGTAATACCTGCTTTAAAATATGATCATGAATATACAACGCATATTGAATTAGAAAGTGTCATCCCTACTATTGAGGACCCAGAACCAACGGCTACTCAAAACCAAGCTAAACAAAATGATAATATGAATGTAGAACAACCTGATGCTGGTAATAATCAAGCTAAAAATGAAAAACCATCAGCTCCGGTAAACCATACTGATACTAATAATCAAAACACTAAAATTGATAGTCAGGACAAAAAAGATAACGCTTCTACAGATCAACAACCTGATGCTAATAAAAAACAAGACACGACTCAAAAGCCTTCAGCGCCTGTAAGCGATACTGTTACTAACAATCAAAATGATAAAACTGATAATCAAGCTAAAAAAGATGACGCTTCTAAAAATCAACAAACAGCTACTGACAAAAAACAAGATACTAAAAAACCGGCAGCTCAAGTAAGCGATACTACTAAAAAGCAAGATGTAAAAACTAATAAAAAAGATGATACTTCTAAAGATAAACAACCTGATGCTGATAATAAACAGGATACGGCTAAAAAACCTTCAGCGCCTGTAAGTGATACGACTAAAAAACAAGAAGTAAAAACTAAGAAACAAGATAAAAAAGATGACACTTCTAAAAATCAACAAACAGCTACTGACAAAAAACAAGATACTAAAAAACCGGCAGCTCAAGTAAGCGATACTACTAAAAAGCAAGATGTAAAAACTAATAAAAAAGATGATACTTCTAAAGATAAACAACTTGATGCTGCTAAACATTCTGAAAAACTCGATAAAATACATAAAGACTCCAACGGCCCTAAACCTAAGAAAGACCAAAAGCATGATAAAGATTCTAAAGAAGCCAAAGGAAAAGATTCTGTAGTTAAAGACAATAGTAAATCTAAAACTTCAAAAGAATTACCAGAAACAGGTTCAAAACAAGAATCAAATAGTAACAGTCTAGTATTTAGTCTTATCGCCCTATTATCTTCATTATTACTTCTTAAAAGAAAAAACAATAAAAATATCTAATGACTTACTACAAGTACATCATTATACGATGTACTTGTTTTTTATTATAAAATTAAATCAATAAAATATTTTTAAAATAGTATTCAAATTAAAAATAAATAGTGTATAATACACCCTAAGCTAATTGATAAGGTTTATCAATTAGAAATTTATTTTCAGGAGTGGTTAACACCATGAACAAACAACATAAGAATCATTCATTGAGGTATGCCAATTACTTTTCAATACGTAAATTAACCGTAGGAGTAGCTTCAATCATGTTAGGAACTGCCATCTTCTTAGGTACTAATCATGAAGCTCAAGCTGCTGAAGATACTACTTCCCAAGCTATTACTAATTCGGCTGCTTCTTCTGGACAAAACACTAATACAGCTCACCCAACTGGGGCTTCTACCTCAAGTTCAACTAATCAAAGTGATCAAGCTCAACAGAAAAATACTACTCAAGCTTCATCTGATACACAGAGCACATCAACTTCTCAAAATAATTCAAATAATAATGCTAGTAATACAACTCAATCCGCTTCAAACACTAGTCAAAATGCACAAACTAAATTTCACTCTGCTGATAATTTAAAAGAAGCAATTAAAGATCCAGCAGTCGCAAATCAACCACATGATGAGGGGCCCAGACGCCCTATAGAATTTAGTTTAGAAGGTAGTAGTGAAAAAACTTTCTATATAGAAGCGAGCACAAAAAACCCGGCTGATGTCATATTTACAAGAGATGGCGCAAAAGTTGAATTTGAAGTTCAGACCGCAGATTCATTTGAAAAATTTGAAGTATATAATGGCGATACTAAATTACCTGTTAACCTTGTTTCATTTGATTCAGAAAAAGATTATGCATATGTAAGATTTCCAGTTACAGATGGAACTAAAGAAGTCAGAGTTCTTGCTACAGTAGTATGGGGTGGTGGTACCAACAAAGATTATTATGACGCAAGATTAGTATTTAAAAAGCCAATTCAAAATGATACATCCCAATTCCAAACCCAACAGGAATATGATACTGAGAAGTTATTAGAACCTTATAGAAAAGCTAAAACATTGGAAAGACAAGTTTATGAATTAGAAAAGATTCAAGATAAACTACCTGATAATTTAAAACAAGAATACAAGGAAAAACTTGCTAAAGCTAAAAGTGATTTAGAACAAGAAGTAACGTCCGCTAAACCTGAGTTTGAAAATGTAGAACCTACTCCCAAAACATTAACTGACGAAAAAAATGCTGATTTCGTAGTACTTGAAAGTACTGAAGATAATCCTTCAGTTATGGACGGCTTTGTTCAACATCCTTTTAAAACAGCGACTATTGATGGTAAAAAATACGTTGTAATGCAAACTAAAACTGACTCATATTGGAAAGATTTAAAAGTTGAAGGTAAACGTGTGGTGACTATTTCTCGTGATAAAACGAATGATACACGTACAATCATTTTCCCTTATGAAGATGGTAAAGATGTATACAATGCGATTGTAAAAGTTGTAGTTAAAAATATTGGTTATGATGGTCAATATCATGTAAGAATTCAAAATAATGAATTTGCGAAGAAACGTGTTTCAAGTGATTCAACGGAAAATAAATCAACTTCTACAGACACGAGTACTTCAAATGCATCACAAAACAGTGATTCATCTAAAAAAGTAACTGCTAAAGATTATCAAGCAACAACATATAAAAATATTTATAAAGATGTTGTGTATGATAAAAATAAATTACATAAAGAATTACCAATTTTTGTAAGTGGACATTTTAGAAATGCAATTAATAATGAGGAATCATCTTTATACGAAGGTGCTTTAAATCCTAATGTAAAAATTGAAAAATTAAATGATTTATATAAATATACTGTTCACTTACATCCTGGAATTGCTGATGTCGGCGGAGAATTCTATGATTTTGAACTTTTCAAAGTAGAATATAAAGACCAACCATTAGAACTTAAAACAATTAATGAAAAGAATAAAATTAAGGAATTCACTGTAACCTCTAAAGATTTATTAGAGAAAATTCAACTCACAGGAACAACTAAATATCCTGAAAATATTAATAATCCTAATAAAAGTAGAGATCAAGCTCATGACGTAACACTTCAATTATACTATGATAGTGCGCGTCAATTTAATAATGACTTATGGAATGATCCTAAAGAGCGTCCATCTAAACCAGCTAAAACAACTAAACCGGCACCATCATCACAGAATCAACAAACTACTACTCAAACAAACAATAATGACCAATCATCAGTTCCAGATCATGAAGTTGAAACAGCTAAAGTTCCAACTGCTTTCCCTGTAACTATCAAAGGGGATTTGAAATATCAAAAGGACAATGCCCAAGATTCGACATACGCTAATTTATTCGAAAAGGATGTAAAAGTAGAAAAAGTTGGAGACAAATATAAATATACTTTCAAAGTCAAAGAAGCAAATGGTAATTCACTTATTACTAAGAGAACTAAATATCAATTTTCTAAAATTACCCATAATGGTGAAAACGTGATATTAACTGATCAAGGTAATAAAGTTAAAGAAGCAGTTTTAACTACTGATAAATTACTAGATAAAATCCAACTCGTAACTAAAGTGGTATCTAAACTTGATAAAGAAGGAAATGACGTAGCAACAACATTAGTGCTTGATTTCCCTGTTATAGAGAAACCAAAAGCTGATTCTAACCAAACGAACAATCCTACAAATAATAATCCAAACAATAATAATGCAACGACTAACCCTGTAGAAACACCAACAGCTAAACCTAATGAAACACCAACAGCTAAACCTGCGGAAACTCAAAACACAACATCATCAGTAAAACCAAATTCAACAGAGTTTGAAAGTGCTATTACTACACCTACAGTATTAAAAGATGAAAAAGCCGTTGATTTTTCTATACTGAAAAAATTAAAAGATCAACCTTCTGCAATAGAAAATTACGTTCAAAAACCTATCAAAGTAGCTGTAGATGAAAAAGGCAACAAACTTGTAGTTCTTACAATTAAAAATGATTCTTATTGGAAAGAATTTAAAGTTGAGGGCCAACGTGTAACTACAATAGCAAGAGATAAAGAACATGATACGCGTACTGTTGCGTTCCCTTATGTAAAGGGTCAAAAGGTTTATAACGCATTTGTAAGTATTGAAGTACCCAAAATCGGCTATAAAGGAAATTATGATATTAGAATAATTAATGATGAACCTAATAAAGAATTCGAACCTATTCCAATTCCTAAAAAAGAAAAACCAAATCCTAAGCGTCCAACAAAACTTACAAAGACTTCTTCAAAAACTAAAACTTTAACAGTTACTAAAGATAGAAAATCTGACCAATCTCAAACAGTAACAGTTATTAAAGATAGTAAGTCAAACAAATCTCAATCAACTGACAAATCTAAAACTTTACCTAATACTGGTTTAGATTCTTCTCAAACAACAATATGGGCAAGCTTAATAGCATTCTTAGGTAGTACGTTACTCATAAATAGAAAGAACCGTAAAAGTGACAAACATTAATAGCACTATCTTACAAAATATTAATCAATAATTTATCGTCGGCCTACAGCAATCCCCTACAATGCTGTAGGTCGATGTTTATAATAAATAAAAAATCCAGTAACCTTAGACAGATTACTGGATAAAAATAAATATATAAATTTATTATTTAGAAACGACTTCTTCACCGTTGTAAGAACCACAGTTTTTACATACGCGGTGAGATAATTTGTATTCGCCACAGCTTGGGCATTCAGTCATACCAGGTACTGAAATTTTGAAATGCGTACGGCGTTTATTTTTTCTTGTTTTAGACGTTCTTCTTTTTGGTACTGCCATGATTAATCCTCCTTAAGAATAGACACTTAATTAAAATGTCAGTTCAATTAATACTATTATACCATTAATTAAACTGCTATTGCTCTTTATCATATAATTGTTGTAATTTCTGAAGCCTTGGATCAACTTGCTTAGTTTCAGAATCATCTTCTTGTTCTTTTTGAACTTCAATTAATTGATCTTCATCAATGACTTCCCAGCCATTACCTTCTGTTAGCATTTGATCACTATTTTCAGAAAAGGCGCGCATAGGCTTTTCAATAATTACAAGTTCTTCAGCAATGTCTTTGATATTAATCATACCATCAGTGACAAGATGATAATGTTCATCTTCTTGATCGTCATCATCGGTATAATCATCGTAGCCTTCTAAGTCAAATACTTCTGAAGTAGTTACATCTAGAGGCACATCTACTGGCTCTAGCGTACGTGCACATGGCATAGTATATGTACCAGTAACATGCATATCTGCAATCACTTCATTAGATTTCACTGTTAATAGGCCTTCAACATTTATTTCTGATAGATCAATTAAATCTAATGACTCTTTCAAATGATCAAAATGAGCCTTTTGGTTAAACTCAAACGGCTTACCTTGATACTTTCTCAATTGTGTTATTGACCATTTCATATGGCTTCACCTCTAACAAGCACAAAATTTATTTTAACTTTCCCAACAAAAGTTGTCAAGATTTTTTCTTAACATATATTGTTCTGTTACAATACTAATGATGAATATTGAAAGGACGAAATGCAAATGAAAAGTGTTGGGCTCATAACTGAATATAATCCATTTCATAACGGACATTTATATCACTCACAACAAACTCAACTTCACTCCAATTCAAATGTAACAATTGCGTTGATGAGTGGCAACTTTGTTATGCGTGGAGAACCTGCAATTTATAATAAATTTACTCGTGCTGAAATGGCCCTCACTGGCGTTGATTTAGTCGTGGAATTACCGTTAATAGCTAGTCTCTCTTCAGGAGATACATTTGCTGAAATGGCTATTAAAGTAGCTCATTATTTAGATATTGATGAAGTTTCTTTTGGTAGTGAAAGTGCAGATATAGAAGAATTACAACAACTTGCGTCTACTATTTCAACTTTAGAAAGCCACCCCGATTTTAAAAGTAAACTTAAAGAAGGAAAGAGTTACCCTCGTATATTGAGTGAACTCACTGATCATCATGAACTTATTCAATCGCCGAACAACATGTTAGGTATAAGTTATCTTAAGGCAATCAAACGATTTGCACCACTTATAAAAGCAATGACAATTAAACGTGAAGGTTCACATCATCACCACTCTGAAATACAGCATCCTACCTTTGCAAGTGGAACATCTATTCGTCAGTCTTTAATAAAGAACGATAATGAGTGGAAACGTGTGGTTCCTGAATCAGTACACGCTTTGTATCATAAACCTCATGCTTCAATCGAAGATACATTCCCTTTCATTAAGTATCAACTTATGGTGCAAGATACTGAGGCTTTAGCATCAATATACACTGTAAATGAAGGCTTTGAGAATCGTTTAAAATCTATAGTTCAAGAAAGTTACTCGTTCAAAGAACTAATGGAGAAGCTTAAAACGAAACGTTACACTTATACTCATATACAACGTGTGCTTATGAATGTATTAATCAATGTACGTGCTCATAATGTAAAAAAAGACATCGACGCTGTTAGAATTTTAGGAATGAACGATACTGGTAGAAATTACTTAAAATATTTAAAAAATAAATTTCCTGAGCGTCATTTTATCACTAACATAAATAAAAAAAATGCACATTATTTCCAAAATGAAATTAAAGCTACACAAGTGTATAATCTTATCAGCAAACAATCTCAAACAGATTTCAACACACCTATCATACGCAAATAAAAACCATTTCAACACATACCCTTACTGATTGAATTTCGTTCAGTAAAAATTGTTGAAATGGTTATTTTTTAAACATCAAATTTATCTTTTAATGCTTTCTCAACATTTGGTGGTACAAATGCTGAAATATCTGCTTTATAGGCTGCTACCTCTTTTACAATGCTTGAACTAATAAATGAATAATTTGTGCTTGTCATCATGTACATTGTTTCAATATTATTATTTAACTTCTTATTCATGGAGGTTAAACGTAATTCATATTCAAAGTCACTGACTGCACGTAGACCTCTGATAATCGTTCTTGCTCCTACTTGATCACAGAAGTCGACTAACAATCCATTAAAGTGATGAACTTCTACATTTGATAAATGTTGAACAGAATCTCTTATTAAATCAATTCGTTCTTCTAAATCAAATGTTCCACCTTTGCTGCTATTTTTTAACACACATACATGAATTTCATCAAAGCGATCGGCGCTTCGCTCTATAATGTCTAAGTGTCCATATGTAATAGGATCGAAACTACCGGGAATAACTGCTCTCGTCTTACTCATTTTATTCTCCTTTTTCAAGTAACAAAGTATCTGTCAAACCGTAATGATAACGCTTAATCACTTGGAACGGCTCATATTTAATATCCTCATGATTACTAAACTCACAAACGATAATACCATTTTCTTTTAATAAATTAAACTCCGAAATTCGCTCAATTGCTTCATCAATTAACCCCTTTTTGTAAGGAGGATCTAAGAAAATGACATCAAATTGAATATCACGTTTAGCAAGTGCTTTTAACGCTCTATCGGCATTATTTTTATATACTTCAGCTTGAGGCATTAAATCCAATTGATTTAGATTAGCTTTGATGACTTTAACAGCCTTAAAGTTTTGATCTACAAAAATAACTTTTTCCATACCACGTGATAAAGCTTCTATGCCTAATGCTCCGCTTCCTGCGAATAAATCTAATCCTAAACCTGAAACTTCATGCAAACTGTTAAAAATGCCTTCTTTTACTTTATCCATAGTAGGTCTTGTATTTCGTCCTTCAAGACTTTCTAACGCTTTACTTTTATGTTTACCTGCAATTACGCGCATCGCTCACACTTCCATTTCAATAAGTTATTTAATATAATTTGTTGTATTAAAGGAGACTGATTAATTTATGAAACAATCGTTTATCAAAATCGGTGAAGGTTTAACAGATTTATTTGAATTCACTACCCTTATCGAGTTCAATCACCCTCGTATCAATCGCATCATTTACTTTCATTCGCCACAATCTGAGAAACAACTATCTTCAGTAGCAATGATTATGAATCCGACATCTGGCAACCACTTTCAAGCTATGTATATCATGGTTAATGCTTTAAACTATCCATATCCAGATGGAAATAAGAAATTTGAAATCATTAATACTGAAGCTGAAAAGTATAATATTCCAATTGTAGGCATTGATGTTCAACCACCAGAAACTTACCCTGATATAGATTTATATTTTAACTATCTTATCAGCGTATTACGTCTACAACGCTGGATTCCACCATTACAATAAAACATGAGTGTTTATAGCACTTCATGTTTTTCCTTCTCATAAGTTTTCTTTAAAAACTTATATGGTGACCCATCAATATCTCTCACATATTTAAGCTGCATGAGTTTATGTACTACATTATCAGCATCTGCTTCATTGACGTACATCACCACATATTTTCTTTGTCTATTTGAATGAACAATATGTCCATATTTTCTTATTTGTCGTTCGTGCTTAATATGTTTTAAATAAATAATTAAACTTACTCTAGGAATTAAATTCATATCTTGCTCACTCCATTATTCATACATAAGTAATCATATCACGTCTATGTTTGTATTGAAATGACTATGATTGTTCTTGAAACACCCTAACCACTCTATGTAAGTTTATCCTTACGCCCACTATTTTTGAAAATGAATACTATTATGATTATACGAAATGAAGATACTATACTTTTAATAATAAGAAAATATTTGTTAAGCTATGTCTAATAATAAAGAGGAGGCTCATAGATGAGTAATAATAAAAGATGGTTAGTCAAAGGTTCTTTAGCAACCGCTGGTATCTTAGGAAGTTTGTTTTACTTTAATAAAAATAAAGCACCTAAACAAGTTAAGTCTATTCCAGCATTCTTTTCAGGACAAGCACCCTATTTATTTGCCCATAGAGGTGGGATGGCAGTTCGTCCTGAACAAACTCAATTAGCATTCGACAATGCAGTAGAATATGGACTAGACGGTTTTGAAACAGATGTACGTTTAACTCAAGATGGTAAATTAATTGTCTTTCATGATGCGCTTGTCGACCGTACTACTAATGGTTCAGGTAAAGTCAGCGAACATACTTTAGAAGAATTGAAACGTCTAGACGCAGGCTATCATTTTACAGATATTAATGGCGCTACACCTTATCGCAATGATCCTCATGCCAAAATACTTTCATTTGAGGAATTATTAGAGATGTATCCAAACATGTATATCAATGTTGATTTAAAAGATGCACCTAATACGTATGAAGGTCGACTTGCTCCTGAGGTGATGTACAATACTATTGTTAAACATCAAGCGCAAGATCGTGTGCTCGTAACAAGTTTTCATAAAACTCAAATTCGACGCTTTGTTGAGTATAGCAATGATGAAATAGCCGTCGGTGCTAGTCAAGCTGAAGTAGCTGAAGGTTTCTTGAAATTTAATAGTATGCTTGGAAATACATTCACGCCTCAAGCTGATACATTTCAAATGCCAACTGAGTTTAAAGGTGTGCCGTTAACGTCTAAACGCTTTATCGACTGGCTAAATTTAAATAATATTGTTCCAGGTTTCTATGGTGTGAACAGCATTGATTTAATGACAGACCTTTATAATAAAGGCGTTCACACCTTAGTTACAGACCGCCCTGACTTAGCTAAACAATTTAAAGAAACCTTACTTAATAAGTAAAACACTATTGCTTTAAACTTATCGATACAGTAGAGACTTTATATAAAATAATATGCATCCTAAAGTTAGATTTTCAACTCATTGTTATAAAAGCATTTCATTTCAAATAGACTCATCATCACAAATCAAATCATAATTAAAAAACACTTTCGATGACATTTTTTATTCATCGAAAGTGTTTTTATTGCTAGATTAAATACTCTCTTCGCGTCTTCTTTATATATATATTTATAATGAACAATTGCAAGATCCACCAGTTGCACACCCATTATGACCTGTTTGGAAGAATGGATTCCCCGCTTCAATTTTCACATTTTCCGAAACTGCGAATGCAATTTTTGTCAATACTTCATCAATTAAATCCTGTAATGCGACTTCCTTTGTCTTATATTCCATGACAACAGGTAACATTTCGTATGCACGCTTACGTTGACGTGTTTCCATCATAATTCTTTTATAGTCAGGGTGATATTTACCAAATCTCATGACATCATCGTATTGATCTTTTGACTTTAAAAATGCTTGATAAAGTAGATGTGCTTCGTCATCATTTTCTAAATTATCTTTAGCATATTGATAAGTTTGATATACGTCTGATTGAACAATCATATCAGATAAATTTTCTATCTCATCTAAAATGGATAATGTTTCTTCAGTAATCATATTCTCACCCTTTCGTATTTTACTTTTCCAAGAAAATTAATGAATAATAATCTTTCATAACCTCTCCGCCCATTTCGTCATACTTATTATTTAACATACGAGAGCGGTGGATATCTGAGTTCATCCAACTATGAATTAAAGTTGGTACATCATCAAAATCATACCCTACGTTCTGACTCGTTGATGTGTAGGACACATTGTTTTCATCGAGTTGTTGTGTCAATGCATTCTCAGTGAATTCGGCACTATCAGTACCCTTTTCAGTTGCTTCATACAAGTTAATTGAAGCTATATGTGCAATATCGTCATTAATTTTTAGAGGTTTTAACCCCTTTAACTCTCTCATTTGATTAGTGACTTCATAAAGTGTAATGAGTTGATTCGGGTTCTGTTCAAACGGTGTTGCTTTATCTTTAGAATCTGAACTGTCACCTTCATCGGTATTTAATTTATATGGTTGTAGTGCCGCTAATGTATCTGAATCTAAAAATCGAACTGCTAAGATTTTGTTTGATTCTTGGTCAGAATAAACTTGTGCGTAGACATTACCATATTTAATTAATGTTTGAGTTTTCATATCTTCATCTGACATTTCAAATCGATACGTCTTACCATTAGATTGTATCGTTGGTTCCGGGTTAATGCTTGTATTTTCAAATAGATGTGAGGCACTCTCACCGATAGTTAACGGATCAACTTTGACGTCTTTTCCGGTTGCATAAACTGAAGTAATAATATCTTTCTTAGTACTTACGATATAATATTCATTATCTTTTTTGAATATGTAATTTTTATAACCATATTTAAATGGATATGTACGATCAGCTTGACCATAGTGTTTAGTCATAAATTTAATATCCTTACCAATCCAAGTACCAATGCCATGTTTAGGTTTAGGATTTTCAACATTCTTATTAGACTTTTGGAATTGTTCTGAATGATTACTTTTATTACTTTTATTTGGATTCTCTAATACATCAAATTTAAGACGTGGTGAGTAAAATAAATAAATTAAAAAAGTAATTAAAAAAATAACACCTACTACTTTGATAACTAACTTTTTCATTACTCACCCACCTCTACAGAATTAAGTTTATTGTACAAAAATAGTCTATTATTTATCAAGACAAGCGATTAAACCTTCAACGCTAATTTATAGTTTTCTAGTTTAGTATTGTAGCTAAAATTAAAAAAACTGACAAAACCTACAATGAAGTTTTATCAGTATAGTTGAATAGAAAGAACGAATAAATAAATTATAGTCCTAGAGTTGCTTTAATTAATGAGGTTGTTTCTCCGCCTGGGTAAAGTACATACAATAGAATGTACACCGCCACGCCAGTAATTGCTGTGAAGAACCAAATAATCGATGCAACCGGTCCAATCTTTCTATGAATATTAAATTTATCATTAAAAGCTAAAATAATTTGTACTAATCCTAATACACCGCCAATAGTAGCTAAGTTGATATGGAAAACTAAAAAGATAGTGTAGTAGATTTTCACTGAATCTGGACCACCAAAGGCAGTATTCCCTATGAAAATTGTTCTACTAGCGTAAATAATAAAGAAAGTTAATGCAAAAACTGCTGCCCATAACATGACTTTTTTATGTTTATCAATTTGACGTTTCCAAATTAATCTCCATCCGATAGCCACTAAGATTGCACTAATGACGATACATGAAGTACTTATCGTGGGTAAAATGGGTACGCTCATAAGTTTCATCCTTACTTAAGTAAATTTAGATCATTTTAATTAATGAAACGACAACAACAAGTACGAAAAATACAACTAAGTAGTTCAATGAATAAATGAACATTTTTGTCGCCCATTTTGTTTGGTCAGAATCTTTCTTAAAGGTAGTCAATCCTAATGCTAACCATCCTAGATTAAGTAATGTAGCGATGACTACAAATGTTACACCTAAGCCAGACAATAAGAATGGTAAAGGTAATAAGAATACTAACCAAATGAACATGCTAATTCTAGTGCGTTTAAAACCTTTAACTGATGGTAACATCGGAATATTAGCTAATGAATATTCGTCACTTCTTTTAATAGCAAGTGCATAAAAGTGAACGGGTTGCCAACAAAAGACAACTAAAAATAGTGCAATGGCTGCTAAGCTAATATTGCCATCGATAGCTACCCAACCAATTAAAGGTGGTACAGCACCAGGAAAACTTCCAACAACTGTATTCCAAGTTGTATGTCGCTTAGACCAAATTGAATAATAAGAAACATATCCTACAATACCTATTAAACCTAAAACGCCTGAAGGTACGTTCAATAGGAAAAGACTAGCTTCACCAATTAACATCATACCAAAGCTTAATATTAATAAGTTTCTATCTGAGATTCTATCGTTTACAGTCGGTCTACTTTGTTTACTAGGCATGATGCTATCAATATCTTGATCATAATAATTATTTAAAGCACATGCGCCCCCCATGATTAAAGTAGAGCCAACAATCATCAATAATATTTGAGGTATAGACGATAGGAAGGAATGGTTTGTCATTACAACTGCAAGCCATGCGCCTGCAAATGCAGGTATCAAGTTACCTTGAACGAGGCCCATTTTTATGATTTGTTGTAATTCTTTGAAGGTTACTCGGCCCGTATCCTGTGACAAAGTGTGTTCTTTGCTCATAGTTCCCCTCCTTGAATTTTTCATATAGTACAATGATATAGTATATTTTATTAAAAGACTAGGTTTTATAAAATTAAATTGTGACACTTTAGCGACATTATAAATCGTCGATTTTGTGACACAATTAAAAATGGTATTCTTGTTATAATGAGTTAAAAGCAAAAATATGTACATTAATTTAAAGTACTAAAATAACAAGTGTCAAAACAATTTATATTGTCTTTTTTGTCTTATAATCACAATATGTGATGCAATAAATAACGTTAAAATGAATGACAAAAGATGGCAAAAAAATGCGTACTTTAATTAATGATGGGGTGTTTATCATTGTTTAGAAAGCAGAACCTTAAATGGTTAGGTGTTTTAGCTACGATTATTATGACTTTTGTTCAATTGGGTGGCGCCCTCGTAACTAAAACAGGATCAGAAGATGGTTGTGGATCATCATGGCCATTATGTAATGGTGCACTTCTTCCTCAAAATTTACCAATTCAGACGATTATTGAATTAAGTCACAGAGCTGTATCAGGTCTATCTCTTATCGTCGTGCTTTGGTTAGTCATTACAGCATGGAAGAATATTGGATATATTAAAGAAATCAAACCACTTTCAATCATTAGTGTTGCTTTCTTACTTGTCCAAGCACTAATAGGAGCCGCAGCCGTAATATGGCAACAGAATGCTTATGTTCTTGCATTACATTTTGGTATTTCTTTAATTAGTTTTTCATCAGTATTCGTAATGACTCTAATCATATTTTCTGTTGACCAAAAATATGAAGCTGATGAATTATTTATTAAGAAGCCACTGCGTACATTAACATGGCTGATGGCAATTATTGTGTACCTTACAATTTATACTGGTGCATTAGTAAGACATACTAAGTCGAGTCTTGCTTATGGTGCATGGCCAGTGCCATTTAATGATATTGTGCCACATAATGCGCATGATTGGGTACAATTCGCCCATAGAGGTATGGCATTTATCACATTTATGTGGATTATGTTCACATTTATTCATGCTATTAAAAATTATTCTGACAATCGCACAGTACGTTATGGTTATACTGCTGCATTTATTTTAGTTATTTTACAAGTTATTACAGGTGCGCTATCTGTTATAACAAATGTAAATTTAATTATTGCATTATTCCATGCATTATTTATCACATATTTATTCGGAATGATTGCCTACTTCATCTTATTGATGTTAAGAACAACACGTAGTATGAAATAGTATTACTATAAATTTTAACCTTCATTTCTAGGTTAAATGGAAAATACAACTTCATTTGCTACCCGCGCCCTTCAAGGATAATGAGTATAAGTTTACCTTGAAGGGCGCGTTCTGTATACCCACACATACGTCATACATTATTGCCAGCGTATATAAAAGCCCGCCCGATTGTGTAAACTTTTAATCATCACACAATCGGGCGGGTTTCGCATATTATGATAGCTTTTCTATTTCAATAAGTAGATCGCCGGTTGCAATGGCATCACCACTTACTACAGTAACTTGTTTAATTACACCATCAAATGGTGCTTGTATAGTAGTTTCCATCTTCATAGCTTCAGTAATCAACAATGGTTGATTTGCTTTAACTTCATCACCTACAGCAACTTTAACCTCAGTGACAGATCCAGGCATTTGAGCTCCTATATGGCTAGGATTAGTTTTATCAGCTTTAGGTTTCACATTAGCATTTGTCTTCACATTTTCGTCTTTAATATAAATTCGACGTGCTTGACCATTCATAGCATAATAAATTGTACGATTACCATTTTCATCAGGTTCACTAATTGTTTCGAGTTTAATTATTAAACGTTTACCCGTATCAATTTCTATTTCAACGGTTTCACCATTACGCATACCAAACAAGAAGGTCGGTGTATCAAGTAATGATAGATCACCATATTGCTCTTTAGTTTGAATATATTGGTTATACACTTTCGGATATAGGACATAGCTTATAACATCTTGTTCTGTCACTTCACCCTGTTGCTTTTCAGCTAACTCTTCACGAATCTCGTCAAAGTCAACAGGCTCTAAATATTCTCCAGGTCTCTCAGTAAGTGGTTGTTGACCTTTGAGAATAACTTCTTGTAATTTTCGATTAAACCCATTTACTGGCTGACCAATTTCACCTTTAAAGAATGAAACCACTGATTCAGGAAAATCAAGTTTATACCCATCGCTAAGTACTGATGATTCATCTAAATCATTCTGAACCATGTAGAGCGCCATATCTCCCACTACTTTAGAAGATGGTGTTACCTTAACTATATCACCAAATAAGAAATTCACTCTACGATACATATCTTTTACTTCGTCAAAGCGCCCACCTAAACCTAAACTTTTAGCTTGTTGACTTAAATTAGAGTACTGACCTCCAGGCATTTCGTGTTGATATATTTCAGTATTAGGTGATTTAATATCACTTTCAAAGTCAGCATAGTAAGGACGAACAGTAGCCCAGTAATGACTTAATTCTTCTAAACCTTCAATATCAGTTCTTAAGTTGCGTGGGAAACCATTGAGTGCATAATATAAAGAATTCGCACTAGGCTGACTTGTCAATCCACTCATTGAAGCAACAGCTGTGTCTATGATATCTACACCTGCGTCAATAGCTTGTTTATAAGTTAGCAAACCATTTCCACTTGTATCATGTGTATGGAGATGAATTGGTAAATTAACTGCTGCACGTAATTCACCGATTAATTCATTTGCTGCTTTTGGTTTCAGCAGTCCAGCCATGTCTTTAATTGCTAAAATATGGAATCCTTCTCTTTCTAATTCTTTAGCCATTTTCACGTAGTAATCTAATGTATAGATATTAGAACGTTCGACATTTAAAATATCGCCTGTGTAACAAATTGCACCTTCAGATATTTTACCTGCTTCTTGCACGGCTTCATTAGCAATTTTCATTTGATCGACCCAGTTTAATGAATCGAAGATACGGAAGACATCTACACCTGCGTTAGCACTCTCATGTACAAATTTCTTAATTACATTATCAGGATAATTTTTGTAACCAACTGCGTTAGATGCACGTAATAACATTTGGAACAAGACATTAGGTATTGCTTTACGCAATCTTTCTAAACGTTCCCAAGGATTCTCTTTTAAGAAATTATATGCCACATCAAAGGTTGCGCCACCCCACATTTCTAATGAAAAGCTATCTTTAAATACTTCAGCAGTTTTAGATGCAATATTCATCATGTCTTTCGTTCTTACACGAGTAGCTAATAATGACTGATGCGCATCTCTGAATGTGGTATCTGTAATGAGTACGTCTTCCTGTTCTCGTACCCAATCAGCAAGCCCCCTAGGTCCTTGGTCATCTAAAATTTGTTTCGTTCCAGATAATTGATTAATACGATCTTGAGATACTCTCGGGATTGATGTTGATTCGTAATCTGGTTTAGGACGCTGTTCCACATTAGGGAAGCCATTTATAGTTACATTCCCAATATATTCTAGTGTCTTAGTACCTCTATCAAGTGTAGGTGCAATATCGAATAATTCTGGTGTTTCTTCTATAAATTTAGTTGTATAATCTCCACTTCTAAATTTATCATTTCGCATCACGTTGATTAAAAACGGAATGTTGGTTTTAACTCCACGTATACGCATTTCTCGTAGTGAACGTTCCATTTTTTCTTCAGCTTGTTTATAAGAAAACGCATGTGTAGATAATTTAACCAATAGAGAATCATAATATGGTGAGATTTCAGCTCCTTGGAAACCATCGCCAGCATCCAATCTAACTCCAAATCCACCGCTCGAACGGTATGCGATGATTGTTCCTGAATCTGGCATAAAATCATTCAATGGGTCTTCAGTAGTAATACGACATTGAATCGCATATCCAAGCGTTTGAATATCTTGTTGTTTTGGCATAGCAATTCTATCACCAAAAAGTGACTCGCCATCAGCCACTAAAATTTGAGTTTTAACAATATCTATACCTGTGATCATCTCAGTAATTGTATGTTCAACTTGTACACGTGGATTGACTTCAATAAAGAAGAATTCATCACCTGAGACTAAAAATTCAACTGTTCCGGCATTTACGTATTTAATATTCTCCATCAACTGAATAGCTGCTTCACAAATACGTTCTCTTAAACTGTTTGATAATCCTACTGAAGGCGCAACTTCAACAACTTTCTGATGGCGTCGTTGTACCGAACAATCTCTTTCATACAAATGTATAATATTGCCTAGTTCATCACCAATAACTTGTACTTCAATATGTTTAGGATTATCAATATATCTTTCAATATAAACTTCGCTATTGCCAAAAGACTTTTCAGCTTCTGATTTAGCACGGTGGAAAGCATCTTCAAGTTCACTTTCTTCACGTACAATACGCATACCTTTACCGCCTCCACCACTAGTTGCTTTAATCATTAGTGGAAAGCCAGCTTCTTCTGCGAATTGTTTGGCTGCTTCAAAACTTTCAATAGGCCCATCTGTACCTGGAATAACAGGCAAATCGGCTTTAATAGCAGTTGTTCTCGCTTTGACCTTATCTCCAAACATATCTAAATGTTCAAGATGGGGACCTATAAATTTAATATTTTCTTCCGCACAACGACGTGCGAACTGTTCATTTTCACTTAGAAAACCATATCCAGGATGAATCGCATCTACACCTGCACGTTTCGCTACCTCGATGATGCGTTCAATGTTTAAATAACTTTCAGCAGGTCCTAAATCACTACCAACTAAGTAAGATTCGTCTGCCTTATATCTATGTAATGAACTTTTATCTTCATTAGAATATATTGCTACTGTATTGATATTTAACTCTGCTGCTGCTCTAAAAATCCTGATGGCAATTTCACCACGGTTAGCAACAAGTAACTTCTTTATATGTTTCAAAAGCGAAGACACCCCTCGTATTTTTTGAATTTTCTAACTAATTAGATAATAAGATTTTATCTTAAATGATTGAATAATTCTATAGTAATTTACAAAGTTAAAGATAATTTAATTTTTTGTAACACTTTACAATGCAACAAAATGATCATGAAATTTCTCTACACTATCAAATCTATAACTTCAGATAATCTTATTATTATCGATAACATAATTTTATCATTAATAGTACATATGTGCTAGTTTAGAATAAATGCTTTACATTATTTTAATTTTTAAAATAATAAAAAAGACAATCTATAGTAGCTTGATCTCAACTTCTTGAAAATCATTTAACTATAGATTGTCTTTAATAACTTATTTAATTATAACGGCGTTTCATATCGATTTTACGTTGCTTTTGGCGTTTATCATCTTGTTTGATTTGTTTAGCAGTAATTAATAAAAGACCCATGGCAATACTCAAACTAATCATTGCTGAACCACCAAAACTAATAAATGGTAACGGTACACCTGTTAATGGGATTGTAGCTGAAATACCACCGATATTAACAAATGTTTGGCTTCCTATATAACTTGCGATACCGACGCAAACTAATTTGTAAAAATAAGAATTTGTTTTATTAGCTAATTGGAATGCTCGATATACAATGAAATATTCTAAAATAATTACTAATAAGCCACCCACTAAACCTAACTCTTCGCATATCACCGCAAAGATAAAATCAGTATGAGGTTCTGGCAAGTAACCCAATTTCATTATACTGTTACCTAATCCACGTCCAAATAGCCCACCATTACCTATCGCCATTAAGGAATTAGAAATATGATACCCTGTTCCTGATTCTTGTCCAAATGGATTTGTTAACGTACTAAAACGTGCTTCTAAATAACTAGGAACCATATGTAGTATCAACATAAACGATGCAATAATAACAAATCCTAAAGCTACTAATAATCCCCACTTCAACATATTCTGAACACCAATACCAGAATAGAAAATAATTGAGAAGAAGATGATTAGTATTAACATCGTTTGCCCAACGTCCTTTTGGAAAAGAACAAGAACCAGACACGTTACTACGAATAGAATTGGACCTAAGATTAACTTGATGTTCTGTCTTACTGCAGGCATTTTCTTTTCAATCATAAATGGTATGTAAAGAATGATGGCAATTTTTAGTAACTCTGATGCTTGTAGATTCATAAAACCTAAATTAATCCAACTCTTGGAACCATTGATATTTTTACCAATAACTAAAGTCAGTAATAGTAGTACGAAAATACCAATCATCATTCCTTTTTGAACATTAGGCTTCTTTAGGACTTTTACATTCATAATAAATGCCATAAAAAAGACTATAGCGAAACTCATAATAACGTATAAAAGTTGTCTATTATAAAAGTAAGTTCCTGCAACGGCTACACCACCAGTTAAAGTACCTTTAGTTGCAGCTACCATACTTGCGCTGTATACCATTACTAATCCAATCAAACACAGGAGTACGTATGTAATTAATAATGGATAATCGATAAATTTAGAAGTTTTTCCAATATACCGCATTATATTTTTAAAATTATTCATATACTAGATCATCCAATTCTAAATTTTTAAAGTTAATCACTTCGTTGACTTAATTCATTTATCTTCACTTTTTAAAAAGCTGTCTTACCTATTATATACTTGAACCCTTCAATTAAACAAATATTATTAGGTTAAGCATCAACTTATTTTATAGGATAAGCCTGAAACAAAAATGACTGAGAAAGATATCACGTTCAGATATCATCTCAGTCACTCATACGATGACGTATATGTACGATTAAGTCTATACGTTGTCGTAAATATATATGTTATTAACGCATTCATATTGACACTTTAAATACGTGCGTTATGCTAAATCTATTGGAAGTAAAACATTAAACATTTGTGAAAGCTTCATGTAATTTAGAAAGTTCTTTTTCTAATCTTAACATTAATTGCTTACCATCTTCTTTATCAACTAAACCAAGTTGAACAGCGAAATCAACCTCTTTTTGAAGGCCAAACATTTGAGTATCTAACACTTCTTCATAAAGCGGACAAGAAGGTAAAGTTAAGTTATCCATCTGAACTTTAATAAGATGTAAGATTCTATCAGCATCTTTATTCAACTGGTCATATGCCGCATTATTTAATTTCGATTGGTTAGCCATGACATACTCCCCCTATCATTTCAATTAATATCTTCACATTAGAAGTTTATCTTAATAGGTATTAAAAAGCAAGTGAATTTAAATTAAGTCACTATCATTTTATGTTAAAATAATTAAAGATAAAAAATGAGGGAGTGGGCATATATGATCCAAATTAAGGGTGCAGTTAAGTTTCCTATCTCTTTGGATAGTACAACTTGGATTTTCGATGACAGAAAAGTGAGTATCGATGATTTAGAACGTGGGGTTTTCGACGGTACTAGACCTGTTAACTTCGAAGATAACACTGAATGGAATCGAGCTATTTTAGAAGGACAAACCAATCCACCTACACTTGATTCAGAAATTAAATATAAAAAGCGTTCAGTTTTAGAAGGATCTTTCGTCATTAATATGACACCATTTTTCAAAAATGCTGAACCACACGATAAAGCAACAGCAATAAAACTTTATAATGATAATGATGCTATCGAAATACCAATTGAATTATTACCTTATTTATTCTTCCAATTCGCGAAAGATGGCAAACGATTATATAGCGACAATGCCGTTGATAGCTTTGTTTATGTGCCAGAGGATGGGTATACATATGAATTCAAATATGTAACTCATATAGAGGTGATTTAATGTGCTAGAAGTTCAATGTATCATTTGTGATACAAAAGTGTTTATTGATGAACAAACAGTTGAGGCTAAACGCTTAAGAAACAATCCTATTCGCACCTTTATGTGCGATGATTGTAAAAGTCGTTTAGATACACCTAAACAACGCAAACCACAAGTGATGGAAGACATTTCTAAAACAGAAAATCATTCAATCGATAAAGATGAATTATAAAAAAAGGTGCGACTTAAGTTACCCATAACTTAAGCCGCACCTTTTATCTATATTATTGATCTTCTTGCATCATTTGTTTAACGCGTTTTGCTTCTTTTTCACGTGCTGATTTGTTTAAGATTTTCTTTCTTAATCTAATATTTTCTGGTGTAACTTCAACTAATTCATCGTCATTGATAAATTGTAATGCTTCTTCTAGAGTTAAAATTCTAGGACGATTCATCGTTTGAGTTTGATCTTTCGTAGCAGAGCGCACGTTAGTTTGATGCTTCGCTTTCGTAATATTAACTGTTAAGTCATTTTCACGGTTATGTTCACCAACTATCATACCTTCATAAACTTCTGTACCTGGTTCCATGAAGTTTACACCACGGTCTTCTAAGTTAATAATTGCATATGATGTAGCTTGACCTTGGTCCATTGAAATTAAAGCACCGTTACGACGCCCACCTATTTGAGCTTTAACACGAGGTCTAAATTCTTCGAAAGTATGATTAATAATACCATAACCACGTGTCATAGACATAAATTCTGTAGTATAACCAATCATACCACGTGCTGGTACCATAAAGATAAGACGCGTAAGACCATTATCAGTAGTCATCATATCTAACATTTCACCTTTACGTGCACCTAGAGATTCAATTACTGCACCAGCGTTTTCAGAAGGTACCTCACATTGTACACGTTCAAATGGTTCGCTTAACACGCCGTCGATTTCTCTTAAAATAACTTGAGGTTTAGAAACTTGTAATTCAAAACCTTCACGTCTCATATTTTCAATTAAGATTGAAAGGTGTAACTCACCGCGTCCAGCTACAATCCAAGCATCTGGTTGGTCTGTTGGAGTAACTTTTAATGAAACGTCTGTTTCAAGTTGTTGCTCTAATCTTTCTTGAATTTGACGTGCAGTGACATAGTCACCTTCTCGACCAGCAAATGGTGAATTATTTACTCGGAAAGTCATTTCAAGTGTTGGTTCGTCAATACGTAACACAGGTAACGCTTCTTGATGATCATGAGGTGTCACAGTTTCACCAACATTGATATCTTCCATTCCTGACACAGCGATTAAGTCTCCAGCTTGTGCTTCTTCAATTTCTTCACGTTTTAAACCAAAGTAACCAAATATTTTAGTTACTCGGAAATTCTTGATTGAGCCATCTAACTTGATTAATGATACGTTATCTCCAACACGCATTTTACCTCTAAATACGCGCCCAACTCCAATACGTCCAACATAGTCGTTATAATCTAATAATGCGACTTGGAATTGTAACGGTTCATCTTGATTATCAATTGGTGCGGGAACATAATCAATTATTGTTTCAAATAATGATTGCATGTTTTCATCTTGCTTATCTGATTCAAGGCTTGCTGTACCGTTTACCGCTGAAGCATAAACAACAGGGAAATCTAACTGTTCATCATTTGCTTCTAATTCTATAAATAAGTCTAATACTTCATCTACTACGCCTTCAGGACGTGCAGCTGGTTTATCAATTTTATTTACAACTACTACTGGTTTTAAATTTTGTTCTAATGCTTTTTTAAGAACAAAACGAGTTTGTGGCATTGTACCTTCATATGCATCAACTACAAGAACAACACCATCAACCATTTTCATAATACGTTCAACTTCCCCACCGAAATCGGCATGGCCAGGTGTGTCTAAGATATTAATACGTGTGCCTTTATAATCAATTGCTGTATTTTTAGCAAGAATCGTAATACCACGTTCTCTTTCTAAATCGTTTGAATCCATTGCACGTTCGTCTACATGTTCATTTTCTCTGAAAATACCAGACTGTTTAAGCAACTCATCTACTAAAGTTGTTTTACCATGGTCAACGTGCGCAATAATCGCTATATTACGAACATCTTCTCTTAAATTAGTCATTTTATAAATTTCCTTTCTTGAGTAAACTCCCACTTTTAATTACAACTGTTTTATTATATCATATATTAGTGAAAAGATAAGTAAAAGGTGGGGTATGGGATGCAACAAAAAAAATCAAAAGGCATCTTCTGGATATTCTCTATTTTAGCAGTCATTTTCTTAGTATCTTTTAGTTTTGCATTAGGTGCTGCTAATGTTCCATGGATGATTTTAACATTTATATTACTCATTGCAACATTTGGCGTTGGTTTCACTGTTAAAAAGAAATACAGAGAAAACAACTGGCTGTAACATAGACATCTAACATTATAATGTTAGATCAACAAGTTAAAGCAGAGACGATTCAATGTCGTCTCTGCTTTTATTTTTCTCGTTTTCTACCAAATCGCTGTTCATGATGTTTAGCAATCGTCTCTTCAAATTCACTTAAATAGTTATTAAGGATCTCTCGATGAAGTTTTGCGTTAGCCATTAAAATAGAATTAGGGTGGTTCATTTCAAGTCTGTCCCCTAATAAGTTACTACCTACGCCTCCCACTTCATTCAATATCATTAAGCCTCCAGCAAAATCCCATGGTTGTAATCTTGGTGTAAGGTACGCAGCAAGTTGACCTTTAGCCACACTTATAATTTCTAATGCAGCACTACCATAAGCTCTTGCACTTCTAGCGTCCTCTACTATTGGTGCGAACACTTTTCCCATTATTGGTTTAGTTAACCAGTTAGGATTTATACCAATGATACTTGTTTTAAGTTCGGAATCTTCTAGTGGCTTTAATTGATGGCTATTTTCAAAGGCACCTTCACCAACTTTAGTGTGGTATAGAACGTCTCTCATTACATCATATACGAACCCAGCGTACGGTTTACCATCATGGTAAATACCAATTGATATCGCAAAATTTTCTTTTTGATGAACGAAGTTTAGCGTACCGTCTATGGGATCTATGACCCAAATGATGCCTTGTGTATCTTTTAAATTATGTCCGTGCCCTTCTTCACCTATAACTCGGTGTTCAGGATAATTGTGATGAATCGTTTCATAAAGATAATTTTCAGTAGCCTTATCAACATTCGTGACTAAATCATTCGGATTAGATTTCATTTCTATATCCAGATCATCTTTCATCATATGACGAACTTTATTACCAGCCTCTAGTATTATTCCCTTTGCAAAATCATATAATGCCATCGTATCATCTCCTATTACTTACCATTATACATGATGTCATCTTCAAAATTATATTAATACACATAGATTTACCTTATTTTAAAGAATTCAAACGCCTAATTAACAAGCTTATACTTTAGGTTAGAAATCCTTAACTATGCTACAATATATGTAATCAATTATTAGGAGGCATAAAATGACTCAATATACATTTGCTCCAAAAGATTTTAAAGCTTTCGATGTCGAAGGTCTAGACAATCGTATGGAAGCACTCAATGAATATGTTAGACCTCAATTAAATAATTTAGGAACATACTTTGCAGATTATTTTAGTACTCAAACTGGCGAAGAGTTCTACCCTCATGTAGCTAAACATGCGCGTCGTAGTGTTAATCCACCTAAAGATACGTGGGTAGCATTTGCTCCTAATAAACGTGGATATAAGATGTTACCACATTTTCAAATTGGATTATTTAGAGACCAATTATTTGTAATGTTCGGCGTAATGCATGAGGCTAAAAATAAAGCCAATCAGATGAAAGTCTTTAAAAAGCATTTCGATAAAATTAAAGACTTACCTGAAGACTATAGTGTTTGCTTAGATCATATGAAACCTGAAAAGACACTTATTAAAGATATGAACGATGACGATCTTCACAAAGCTATTGATCGCGCAATTAATGTTAAGAAAGGTGAATTTTTCATAGCACGAGAAATTCAGCCTTCTGATCAAAGATTAAAAAGTGATAAAGCCTTTCTACAGTTTATTGAAGAAACATTTGATGCGTTTTTAAGATTTTACCAATAATACATCTTCATTTTTAAGCTTGAATGGAATGATTACAATTCTATTCAAGCTTTTTTATAGTCGCACAATATTTTTAGGTTGACCTAACTTTTTGTTTAGGTTAATATATTTTCATAAGATTTTAGGAGTGATATGATTGAAGTTAAAAGACGACAACTATGAACAACAACAAAGTTTAGACGAAATAAATAATACTATTCATTTTGACCATAAAAGTAGTGCAAGTCAGAAGTTTTTAGCATTTTTAGGTCCTGGTTTACTCGTGGCAGTAGGTTATATGGACCCCGGCAACTGGATTACATCCATGCAGGGTGGCGCACAATATGGCTATACCTTGCTATTCGTGATTTTAATCTCAAGTTTAGCAGCAATGTTATTACAAAGTATGACGGTTAGATTAGGAATAGCAACCGGTAAAGATCTTGCGCAAATGACACGTCATTTTTTAAGTAAACCTGTAGCTATCATATTTTGGATTATCGCTGAATTAGCCATCATAGCTACTGACATCGCAGAAGTTATTGGTAGTGCTATCGCGTTAGACTTAATTTTTGGTATTCCATTAATTGTCGGCGCCTTAATTACCGTATTCGACGTTTTCTTATTGTTATTCATTATGCGCTTCGGTTTCAGAAAAATTGAAGCCATCGTTGGAACATTGATATTTACTGTATTAGCGATATTTGTATTTGAAGTTTTTATATCTTCTCCACAATTAACTGATATATTGAATGGCTTTGTACCACATAAAGAAATTATTACTAATCAAGGCATTTTATATATTGCTTTAGGTATTATTGGAGCGACAATCATGCCTCACAATTTATATCTACATTCTTCAATTGTTCAATCACGTAAATATGATCGACATGACAATGAAGAGAAAGCTCAAGCAATTAAGTACGCTACAATTGATTCAAACCTTCAATTATCTATAGCTTTTGTAGTTAATTGTTTATTATTAACTTTAGGTGCAGCTCTATTTTTTGGAACTAAAACAAATGATTTAGGTGGTTTCTACGATTTATATCATGCCTTAAAAACTGAACCCGTATTAGGCGCAACTTTAGGCGGCGTGATGAGTACACTATTTGCAGTAGCTTTATTAGCTTCTGGACAAAATTCTACTATTACAGGTACTTTGGCTGGTCAAATTGTGATGGAAGGATTTTTACGATTATCAATTCCTAACTGGTTACGTCGTTTGATTACTCGAGCGCTTGCAGTCATCCCAGTTATCATTTGTTTAATTATCTTTAAAGGCAACTCTGAAAAAATTGAACAACTTCTTGTATTTTCACAAGTATTTCTAAGTATCGCATTACCTTTCTCATTAATACCGCTTCAACTTGCTACAAGTAATAAAAAATTAATGGGACCTTTTATTAATAAAACGTGGGTTAATATTATTTCATGGATGCTAATTGTCATTCTAAGTGGATTAAATGTTTACTTAATCATTCAAACGTTCCAAGAATTATAAAAAAATTTATACAATATACTCATAAAAAGAAGCACAAAGATGAATCAATTAAAAATCATCTTTGTGCTTTTTTAGTAGATTAAGTATGTCGAATAATTTACATCTTTAAATAAATTACTTTAAAATTTCTACCCTTTTTAATCCTAATAAATGTATGGATCATCTTTCTTGTGATTTTTTAGTTCTTTGTCTGGATCCCATTCTTCATTATGTGATTGTTTGTTTTCATGATAATTATCGTTAAATTGTTCTCTATTATGAGATTGATTATAGTGTGTATGATTGTTGCGGTCTTTCTTTTTACTAAACAACATAATAGCAGCAATAATCCATAAAATCATTGCAATGAAATTCATAGTTATTAAACCTGTTACTGCAGCAGCTATAAGTAAGGCCCCTGCTAAATTTTTACGCCCTTTGATTGTTAAGGCTCCAAATATCCCTAATATTGTAGAGAATGCTAAAAATCCAATTGAAATCATCATTGAGGCTAACAAAATATCAGAGGATACATTTTGATTATTGCCATACATTTGTTTCATTATATCTTTATATTGTTGTTGATTTTGACCACTTTTCATTACTAAAAGTGATAAACAAGTTAATAATAAATATATAATACTTAAACCATTAGCTATCCATGCTAAGATAGTTTCTGTTTTTCTATTCATATTAGGCTACACTCCTCTTAGTTACATTCTTAAAACAATAATACTAAAAATTAGAACTTATAGCGAACACATAAAAAAAAGTGATTGACTTTTCATTCTAAGTCAATCACTTATATAGTGTTATTTATTTTCCGTGTCGTCTTTGTGTTCAACTTGGTTCTCTTGATTATCTTCTTGAGGTTTTTCACCTTGGAACATTTGACGACGTTCCTCGTAATTCATTCTCCGTTGATTGACTGCACTAGGTTGATTCTTTCTTCTTTCTTTCATGCGTTTATTATAAGCTTTTTTCTTTTCTCTTTTCTTCGCACGAATTTCAGCTTTTTCTTTCTTGCGTTGAGCCTTAAGTTCTCTAGGATCAACTTGAGGTTCTTGTGGCTCTTGGTTGTAAGCATAACCATCCTCATAACCGTAACTATCATCTTCATTTTGATAATAATCTTCTTGGAATTGTTCATCACGCTTAGCTTTTTTAGATTTCTTATTGTATTTCGCCTGTCTAGACATAATCGCCGGTTCTTCTTCTTCCTGCTGAGTGGACTTGTATTCACTTTCTACAGCGCGTTTTGGAAATTGAGCATATTTATCATCTGTCTCATCATAATTATGACTCTCTGACTCATCATTCATATAAGCGTCATGTTGTTGAGGTTCATATTGGTGCTCTGCTTCATAGGCTTCTCTTTGTTGACGTTCTTTTCTGCGTTTACGACGTGTGTTTCTATATTCTTTATTATCACGTGGTTGTTCGTAATCATCGTAATAACCGTGATTGTACCCATCTTCGTAATAGTCATTATGAGAGGTAGACTGTGGTCTACGTTTATCATAGTATTCATAATTATCATAGTATGGTTGTCCATAATCATCATTATAGTATGCTGGTACGGTTTCTACCCGATCTTTTCTAGCAAACATCATGATAGCGACGATAAAGAATAAAATTGGAATAATTAATGTGACAACTAATAATACCAATGGAATCGTAACTATAGCTGCTAATAGAAATAAGAAACCTGAAAGTATTCTAATATTCATTGAAATTAAAGCTAAGAATGAAATCAATAAACAAATGATGAAGTAAACAATGATAGCCCAAACACCATTTTGTAACCATATAACAAATTGAGTTGTACTTAAATCATTGTTACCTAAAATTTGTTGAACCAACTCATTATTATTTAATGAATTTTCTAAATTAGCAATCGATGTATCATTACTAAATGATACAAGTGCAATAAACATCGTTACAATCGTTAATATGAGTAAAAATACCCAACTAAACCAACCTAGTACTTTTTCAGTTAGCCGACCGACTGGACGCTTAATTTGTGTGTATTGCTCTCCTGACATCCGCTACAACTCCTTACTTTACTATCAAATCATTATATAAGAAATATGAGTAAATAACTACTATTTATCATCAATCTATTTTAAGTTCATTTTAAAATTTAAAAAGCTTTCGTTATATTCGCTAAGTGTTTTCTGGCCTAAGTCCTTATAAACTTCCAAACGATTTTGTTCTTTTTTTGTTGGGTAAAATCTATGGTCTTCTCTAACTTCTTTAGGTAGCTTATCTCTAGCTGCTTTATTAGGCGTTGCATAGCCTACCCACTCTGTATTCTGTTTATTATTTTTCTCATCTAATAAGAAGTTCATAAATTTATATGCGCCTTCTTTATTCTGAGCAGTTTTAGGAATAACCATGTTATCAAACCAAAGATTAGATCCCTCTTTGGGAATGACATAGTTATACTTATTACTACCTTGAACTAAAGGTGCTGCCACACCACTCCAAACTACAGCGATGTTACCTTCATGTTGTTGAAGCATCATTGTTATCTCATCACCAACGACACCTCTTACTTGCGGAACTAACTTTTTCAAATCCACTTCAGCTCTTTTAATATGAGAAGAATGGTTATCATTCAAACTATAACCTAATTTGTTTAATCCCATTCCCATCATTTCTCGAGCACCATCTACTAATAAAATATCATTTTTATACTTAGATTGATACAAATCACTCCAACTATTGAAATTATCATGAGGATATTTATCTTTATTATATAAAATACCCACTGTACCAAAGAAATAAGGTAATGAATATTTATTATGAGGATCATAAGACATATTCATATAATCAGAATCAAGATTTTTGATATTGGGTATTTTAGTATGATCTAAAGGAACTAACAAATTGGAACGCTTAAGCTTTTGCACGGTGTACTCACTTGGAAATGCCACATCATAATGTGTACCCCCATTACGAATTTTGGCCTCCATGGCTTCATTTGAATCAAACGTTTCATATACAACTTGTATGCCTGTTTGTTTTTCGAACTTTTTAATCAAACTAGGATCAATGTATTCTCCCCAGTTATAAACATAAATCTTTTCTTGCGTTTGGGTGTTCTCTTTAGATTTAAACCAATGACTCATAACTAAACATAAAATACCAATAATTACTGCAGAAAAGATAAGTTGTAGAAATCGTTTCATTCACTTACACCCCGTTTCACCGTCTTTTGACGTTTAACAAAGTGTTGTATTAAATAATATCCTATGATACCTAATAAAATAACTATAAATAATATAGTCGATATAGCATTAATTTCCATACTTATACCTTTTCTAGCCATTGCATAAACTTCCACAGATAAGACACTAAATCCGTTTCCTGTTACGAAAAAGCTAACTGTAAAGTCATCTAAAGAATATGTTAAAGCCATGAAAAATCCTCCAATAATTGAAGGCATGATATTAGGTATAATGACGCTACTCAATAATTGCGATTCATTAGCTCCTAAATCTCTAGCTGCGTTCAACATGTTATCGTTCATTTCATAAAGTTGTGGTAACACAATAATCACTACGATAGGTATACAAAATGCGATATGTGATGCTAATACAGTAAAGAACCCTAAACCTAAACCAGTAAAATGTCCAATTGCGGTAAACATAATTAAAAATGATGCACCAATAACTACATCCGATGAGACCATGAGTACATTATTCAAAGTCAATAATGTTACTTTGAATTTTTTATTGCGTAAATAATATAAAGCAATCGCGCCAAACGTACCAATTACCGTAGACACTGATGCAGCTAATAGGGCGACCGCCACCGTGTTGAATATTACAGATATTAATCGATCATCTTGGAAGAGAGTACGATAATGTTCTAACGTGAAATGCTCAAAATGAATCATATTTCCAGCTGAGTTAAATGAATATATCATCAAGAAAAATATCGGTATATAAAGTATTGCTATTAAAATACCTATGTACATCTTTCCATACCATTTCACGTCGTTCACCCCTTCCCATTAGATGAGTTAGATTTAGTTAAGATTAAGATAAAGGCCATAAATATAATTAGGAATAACGCAATTGTAGAGCCCATACCGTAATTTTGAATTGTTAGAAATTGCTCTTCAATCGATGTACCTATATTAATAACTTTATTACCTGCAATCAATCGCGTAATCATGAATAGTGATAACGCAGGTATAAAAGTCACTTGAATCCCCGTCATTACTCCCTCTTTAGTTAAAGGAATGATGACCTTTCTGAAAGTAATTAACGGACTAGCACCTAAATCACTAGAAGCTTGTAATAAGTTATTAGGTATTGATTTCATACTATTGAATATAGGTAAAATCATAAATGGGATATAAATATAACTTGCAACCAATAAAAACGCTCCACTTGTGAAAAGCATATTAAATACTGGTAAGTGAAAGACATGAAGTGCTTGATTTATAATACCATCATGACTTAATAACCCTATAAAAGCATAGGTCTTCAGAAGTAAATTAATCCACGTTGGAATAATCATTACCATTAGTAATATATTCTGAAATCTAGATTGAGCAATAAAGTATGCTGCTGGATAACTGATCAATAAAGTAATGAGAGTGATTAGAAATGCATACCATATGGAATCCGCAAACATTTTAAAATAACGCAACGAAAAAATTTGTTCATAATTTGTAAAACTAAAATGACCATGCACGTCAGTGAATGAGAAATAAACAAGTAAAATTACAGGTATAATAATAAAAATAACCATCCATAATAAATATGGAACAAGTAGTAATTTATTGATATTACGCATGGTCTACATCCTCATAACTCTCTATACGCTTATCAAATTCTTCCTCAGTTTCACCAGGTACCATAATATGAATTGCTTCTGGTTCAAAGAATAGACCTACTTCACTTCCAACTTCAGCTTTCTTAGTAGATTGAATAACCCATTCGTAGCCTTTTCTATCAATACAACAAATTTCGTAATGTACACCTCTAAATAGCATTGAATCTACAGTTGCTTTAAAAAGTCCTTGTTCTTTATCAATGAGTGATATGTCTTCTGGTCTAATTACAACTTCTACTTTTTTATTTTCAGGTATCCCCATATCTACACATTCAAAGTTTTGACCATAAATATTTACTACGAAATCTTTAACCATTCTTCCTTCAACGATATTTGATTCACCAATAAAATCAGCGACGTAACGATTAACTGGTTCATCATATATATCAATAGGCGTACCAAACTGTTGAATTTTCCCATCTTTCATAACAAAGATATAATCACTTAATGCTAAAGCCTCTTCTTGATCATGGGTCACAAATATGAAAGTGATCCCTAAACGAGATTGAAGTTCACGTAACTCATATTGCATTTCCGTACGCAATTTTAAATCTAATGCAGATAATGATTCATCAAGTAAAAGTATTTCAGGTTCGTTTACTATCGCTCGAGCAATCGCTACACGTTGTTTTTGTCCCCCACTCATGCCTTCAATTTGTCGTTGTTCATAACCTTGTAACTTCACTAGTTTTAAAGCTTCTATCACCTTTTCATCTATCTCAGACTTGCTTAATTTTTTTAATTTTAAGCCATAGGCAATATTGTCATAAACGTTAAGATGTGGAAAGAGCGCATAATCTTGGAATACTGTATTTACTTTACGTTTATTTGGGGGTAACTTTCCGATAGGTTTATTTTGGTATATCACTTCTCCACTGTCAGGATACTCGAACCCAGCAATCAACTTTAATATTGTTGTTTTTCCACAGCCAGAAGGTCCTAATAATGTATAAAAATAACCTGATTCAATATCTAAATCAATTTCATCTAAAATTTGTACATCATCAAAGCCTTTGCTTACAGATTTGAATGAAAGTAACGGATTCATAAACATTCCTCCCTATAAATATGAAGCTGTGGCAACAATTAATATTTTCACTTCTTCATGAGTTTCATTGTATAAGCGATGTTTATCTCTCGCCTTAAAATAAAGTACATCTTCAGTACTCGCTTTATAAGTTTGATTACCAAGTAGCAATGACACTTCACCTTCTAAGCAGTATATAAACGTGTCTGACTCAGATGGTTTAAAATTTTTATAGGATGCTCCAGGTTTCAATGTAAGAATCAATGGTTCCATTTCAAATTCATTTGAATCTGTAACTAGCCAATTTATAATATAACCCCGATCGTATTCATCATATGTAATTTGATCTTTCTTTTTATATAACACTTTCTCACTTGGGCGCTCTTGAAAAAAGTCACTAGCTGGTGTCCCAAGAACTTCTAAAATGTTTAAAAACGTCTCTATACTTGGAGACGCATGTTGACTCTCAATCTGAGAGATATATCCTTTTGACAAATCCGTACGTTCAGCAAGTTCTTCCTGAGTAAAATTTTTAATACGTCTTAAATTTCTTAATTTATATCCTATATCCATATTTTTAACCACCTAAAAAAGCTACATTAAGTTTACTAATATCAAACATTTTGTTTAGTGCTTTATAAAAGTAACAGAATATAGCTTTGTAAGCAATAGTTTTATTCAATTGTTTTAGAAAACAAGTAAGTATAAATTTTTAGATAATAAGTGTATCTAAAATCAATTAAGATTCTTTACCAAATCTCTGCTGTTCAGGATATTTATTTACCTCTTGAACAACTTTATAACTATTATATCCGCTTTTATTTTCAAATTCTTTAAAGATTTGTTTTTCTTCAGCTTTGCCAGGTACAATGTCTTTAAATTTTTTATAAGCTTTTTTTACATCTTCACCTTTAACAGAAGATTCATAGTAATTTTCAATTTTATTAAAAAAATGAATGACTTGCATCATTTCTTCATTCGTCCAATCTAAATCTAAAGGATATTGATATTCCATTGTCTTAATAACCTCCTGTAATAATTATGTAAGTACAGTGTATCGGAGCCATTTTTATAAAACAACCGATACAAAAAATAATTAAAAAAGCTGAGACCCGCACATGACGAGTCTCAGCAGTATATAATGATTAATCTTTAACTATTGTGATTAAGGTTTAATAATTACATAGTATGGATTGGATAACCAATTGCTTTTTCAGCAGCTTCCATTGACATTTCACCTAAAGTTGGGTGAGCATGAACAGTTAATGCGATATCTTCTGCATTCATACCTGATTCAATTGCTAAACCTAATTCAGAGATGATATCAGATGCGCCAGTACCAACAACTTGAGCACCAATTAAAGTATCATCTTCTTTAAGTGTAATTAATTTAACAAAACCATTAGTATCATCTAATGATAACGCACGTCCATTAGCTGCATATGGGAATTTAGAAGCTTTAATTGATAAACCTTCTTCTTTCGCTTGAGCCTCAGTGTAACCTACTTGAGCTAATTCTGGTTCAGTGAAGCATACTGCAGGCATACCAATGTAATCAACTTCAGCAGCTTGACCATCAATTGCTTCAGCAGCTACTTTAGCTTCGTAACTTGCTTTATGTGCAAGTGGTAAACCAGGAACGATATCACCAATTGCAAAGATATTCTCAATAGAAGTACGGCTTTGTTTATCTACTTCTAATAAACCACGATCTGCGAATTTAAGACCTAATTCCTCTAAGCCTAATTCATCAGTGTTTGGACGACGTCCTACAGTAACTAATACGTAGTCAGCTTCAATAGTTTGTTCTTCACCATTAGCTTCATACGTAACTTTAACGCCATTGTCAGTTTCTTCAGCAGATTTAGCCATAGCTTCAGTGACAATTTCGATACCTTTTTCTTTCATGCCTTTTTTAACTGGTTGAGTCATTTGTTTTTCGAATCCACCTAAGATGTCTTTAGCACCTTCAAGGATTGTTACTTCTGAACCGAAGTTAGCAAATGCTGTACCTAATTCAGAGCCGATATAACCGCCACCAACAACAACAAGTTTACCAGGAACTTCTTGTAAATTTAAAGCGCCAGTTGAATCGATAACACGCTCACCAAATTCAAAATTAGGAATTTCAATTGGTCTAGAACCAGTTGCGATAATAGCATGTTTGAAATTGTAAGTTTGAGCACTTTTTTCGTCCATAACGCGAAGGCTATTATTATCAACAAAGTATGCTTCACCTTTAACGATTTCAACTTTGTTACCTTTTAATAATCCTTCAACACCACCAGTTAATTTATTTACTACTGATGATTTGAATTCTTGGACTTTCTCGTAGTTTAAAGACACGCTTTCAGCAATAACCCCTAAGTTTTCTGAATGTTGCGTTTCAACAAAACGATGAGACACGTGTAATAATGCTTTAGATGGAATACAACCAACGTTTAAGCACACGCCACCTAAATTACCTTTCTCAACGATTGTTACTTTTTGTCCTAATTGCGCTGCGCGAATTGCTGCAACGTATCCACCAGGACCTGCTCCGATTACAATAGTATCTGTTTCAATTGGGAAATCTCCAACTACCATGTTTTTACCCCTCCATTAATAATAGTTCTGGATTATTTAATAAACGTTTAATGTGATTCATAGCATTTTGACCAGTTGCGCCATCAATTTGTCTGTGGTCAAAGCTTAGTGATAACGCTAATACTGGAGCTGCTATAATTTCTCCATCCTTAACAATAGGTTTTTGAGCAATACGGCCAATTCCTAAGATGGCTACTTCTGGGTGATTGATAACTGGAGTGAACCATTGTCCACCAGCTGAACCGATATTACTGATTGTACAAGTTGCACCTTTCATTTCATCTGAAGTCAATTTACCGTCACGAGCTTTAACTGCAAGTTCATTGATTTCATCTGAAATTTCGAAGATTGATTTACGATCCGCATGTTTAACAACAGGAACTAATAAACCTTTATCTGTGTCAGCTGCGATACCGATATTCCAATAATGTTTGTGTACAACTTCGCCAGCTTCTTCATTAAATGAAGTGTTAAGTGCTGGATATTTTTTAAGTGCAGAAACTAAAGCCTTAACAACATATGGTAAGAACGTTAGTTTAGTACCTTGTTCAGCTGCAATTTCTTTGAATTTTTTACGGTGATCCCATAATTCTTGTACATCAATTTCATCCATTAATGTAACATGAGGTGCTGTATGTTTTGAGTTAACCATTGCTTTAGCAATTGCTTTACGCATAGCAGGGATTTTCTCAGTTGTTTCTGGGAAGTCACCTTCTGGTACTGATTGACTAGCTGAAGCACTAGTTTCTTCACTACCTTTAGATGATGCAGCTGCACTTTCGTTAGAAGCTGAATCCGTGCTTCCACCATTTAAGTATGCATCTACGTCTTCTTTAGTAATACGTCCGTTTTTACCAGAGCCTGTAACAGCTTTAATGTTTACACCATTTTCACGAGCGTATTTACGTACAGAAGGCATAGCCTTAACTGTTTTATTCTCATCAACTTCTGCTTCTTGAGTAGAAGCTGTTGAAGCTTCCTGAGATTGTGATGATGAAGTTGATTCTTTTTCAGCTGGTGCTTCTTCTTGTTTCTCTTCTTGTTTAGAAGAGTCATCACTATGGCTACCTTTAAATTGCATTTCTTCAGCATCAGGAGCATCAATTTTTACAATAACGTCACCAACTACTGCAACAGTTCCTTCATCTACTAAAACTTCTTCAACAGTTCCGCTAACAGGCGATGGGATTTCTACTACAGATTTGTCGTTTTGCACTTCTGCTAAGACATCATCTTCTTCGATGGTATCTCCAGCTTTAACAAACCATTTTACAATTTCACCTTCGTGGATACCTTCCCCGATATCGGGTAATCTAAATTCAAATGCCACGTTCTTGTCCTCCTAAGATTTTACTTAATCAAATCATTTCAAATACTTATATACTAAAGTTGCAAGTTAAGGAAGCCCTTACAACCTAGTTTACACTTATTCATTACTCATTGCTATAGTTAGCTACTTAATTTATTAATGAGTTTAAATTAGAACTCTAATGTAGCTTTAGCTTGTTCAACGATGTCATTTTTGTTTGGTAACCAAACATTCTCAGCTTGAGTGAATGGATATACAGTATCAGCTGCAGCTACACGAGCGATAGGTGCTTCTAATGAAAGAATTGCACGCTCAGCTAATTCTGCAGCAACCTGTGCACCTACACCAGCTTGGCGTTGTGCTTCTTGAACAACTACTGCACGACCAGTTTTTTCTACTGATGCAACTAATGTATCAATGTCAATTGGTTGAACTGTACGTAAGTCGATGACTTCGACAGAGTATCCATCTTTTTCAAGCTCTTCAGCTGCTTTGATAGATTCTTGAACCATAGCACCGTACGCAATTAGAGATATATCATTACCTTCTTTTTTAACATTAGCTTTACCAATGTCAATTGTATATTCTTCTTCCGGTACCTCTTCACGGAAAGAACGATACAATTTCATATGTTCTAAGTAGACAACAGGGTCATTACTTTGAATTGCTGAAATTAATAAGCCTTTCGCATCATATGGCCCAGATGGAATAATCACTTTTAAACCAGGTGATTGTGCTAAGATACCTTCTAAATTATCGGCGTGTAATTCTGGAGTGTGTACTCCACCACCAAATGGTGCACGAATAGTAACTGGTGCTGGTTTAGACCCGCCTGAACGGAAACGTGTACGAGCAATTTGACCTGCAACTTCGTCAAATACTTCAAATACGAATCCTAAGAATTGGATTTCCATAACTGGGCGATAACCTGTTACAGCTAATCCTAACGCTAAACCACCAATACCAGATTCCGCTAATGGTGTGTCAAATACTCGATCTTCACCAAATTCTTTTTGTAAACCTTCAGTAACACGGAATACACCGCCGTTAACACCAACGTCTTCACCGAAAACTAAAACGTCTTCGTCTCTTTTAAGTTCACTTTTAAGCGCGTCGTTAATCGCTTGAACCATTGTCATTTGTGCCATGGCTTACTTCGACTCCTTCTCTTTGTAAATTTCATATTGTTCTGATAAATTTCGAGGCATATCTTCATACATAATATCCATTAGAGAAGTAACAGTTTGTTTGTCTGTATTGTCAGCCTCTTTAATAGCTGTTTTAATTTCAGATTTAGCACGTTCAATGACTTCATTTTCTTTATCTTCATTCCAAAGACCTTTTGCTTCTAAATATTTTCTAAAACGTACTAATGGGTCTTTTTTCTCCCACTCTGCGTCTTCATCTGAGGTTCTGTAACGAGTTGGATCATCACCAGCCATTGTATGTGGTCCATAACGATAAGTTAATGTTTCAATTACTGTTGGACCTTCACCTGCAACAGCTCTTTCACGCGCTTCTAATGTAGCTTGATATACAGCTAAAGCATCCATACCATCTACTTGAATACCTGGTACACCAACTGCGATAGCTTTTTGAGCTAATGTTGTTGCAGCAGTTTGTTTACTACGTGGTGTTGAAATAGCGTAATTGTTATTTTGAATTACAAAAATAGCAGGCGCTTTATACGCTGATGCAAAGTTGATACCTTCATAGAAGTCACCTTGTGAAGAACCACCATCACCAGTATAAGTAATTGCTACTGCGTTTTTACCACGTTTTTTAAGACCGAATGCTACTCCAGCTGTTTGTACATATTGAGCACCGATAATAATTTGTGGACTTAGTGCATTAACGCCTTCAGGGAATTGGTTACCTTTGAAGTGTCCTCTAGAGAATAAGAAAGCTTCTGTAAGTGGTAAACCATGCCAAATAATTTGAGGAACATCACGATAACCAGGTAGGATGAAGTCTTCTTTTTCTAAAGCATATTGTGAAGCAAGTTGAGATGCTTCTTGACCTGCTGTAGGTGCATAGAAACCTAAACGTCCTTGTCTGTTTAATGAGATAGAACGTTGGTCAAGAATACGCGTCCATACCATTCTTTCCATTAATTCTACTAATTGTTCATCTGTTAAATCAGGTACTAAGTCTTCATTTACGACATTACCATCCTCATCCAAAATTTGAACCATTTCAAATTTCGATTGAGTTTCATTTAATACTTTAACTGCATCGAATTGGGCTTGTAACTTAGGAGCCATTCAATTCACCATACCTTTCCCATGTAAATAGAAATTCATTTTATCCTCCCTAATTGTATCACAAATGATTTTTCCTGTTAAACGATTTCATAAAGTTCTGTTTCAATAGAAAAAGATACAGTTGCACGGTCTGTTATAGTACTTTCCGCACAACTGTATCAGTCTGATAATTTATTTCAATTGATCTACGTCTTGTTTCTCTTGAGTAACCTTTCTCATCGCTTTTGAGTAGGTATTGAATTTTTTATTCATATCTTTATATGCTTTTGATAAATCTTTAGATTTACTGTCTACTTCTGATTGTGTAGCACCATCTTGGTTCAAGAATGTAAACAGTTCTTTTTCTTTGTTTAAAGCTTTTTTGTAAGCCTTTGCATATGCATCATGTGCTTCGTATTTTTCTTTGAGTGCATCATTAAGTTGAGTTACTTCTTTTCTCTTAGCCGAGTTATCAATATGATTCATATACTGTTTAGCTTTTTTAAATTCTTTTTCAGAATTATTCAATGCTTGTTCTTCGATTTTAAATTCTTTTTGACGCTTCTCTACATTTTTTACGATATCTTCTGCAGCTTGTTTTCTTGTATTCTGATCTTTACCATTTACTTTTTTAAATAATTTTTGTTTCTTTTCTTCTAAATCATTTATTTTTTTACTAGTACTATTTACTGATTTTTCTTGGTCAAAAGCTTTTTGAACTTGGTTGTCATATTTTTTAATTTCTTTTTTGTCAGTTGTACATCCAGCTAATAACACTGTTGATGTTAGGACAATTGCGACAGTTTTACCGAACTTCATTAACTGTTACCTCCTCATAGTTGTTCGCTTGTAATATTAAATAATTATTGTTCATAAATCAATATACACTAATAAAACGATTCATTGAAGCTAAATGAAATAGTCTAAAGTGTCTGTTCCACATATAATATAAAACCTTCATTCAAAATCAAATACCTATTAATGTACTAATCTCTATAGTATCTGATATATTATTACTTAAGGAAGGTGTATGACATGTTAACTATGAAAGATATTATTAGAGACGGTCATCCAACGCTTCGTGAGAAGGCTAAAGAATTAAGTTTCCCTCTTTCTGAAGAAGATAAAGAAACTTTACGCTCTATGCGAGAGTTTTTAATTAATAGTCAAGATGAAGAAACTGCAAAACGTTATGGATTACGTTCTGGCGTTGGTTTGGCAGCTCCACAAATTGATGTGGCTAAAAGAATGATAGCAGTTTATTTACCAGACGATGGTAATGGAAAATCTTATGATTATATGCTCGTCAATCCTAAAGTTATGAGCTACAGTGTGCAGGAAGCTTATCTACCAACTGGCGAAGGTTGTTTGAGTGTTGACGAAAACATTCCAGGATTAGTACACCGTCATAATAGAGTGACAATTAAAGCTCAAGATATAGACGGTAATGAAGTTAAACTAAGATTAAAAGGCTATCCAGCAATTGTGTTTCAACACGAAATTGATCATTTAAATGGCGTTATGTTTTATGATTATATTGACGCTAATGAACCACTTAAACCTCACGACGATGCAGTCGAAGTTTAAGTAAAATTATTAAACTTATATACACTTTATCAAGTTGATAACTTATCACGCTTGATGAAGTGTATTTTTTATTTTTCAAAATAAAAATATTACTATATATAATAATACGTATGACTCAATAATTAGTAAGATAAAACTGCTTTATTTATTCAAATACATCATGTAAAATATAACTTAACTGAAATCTTAGTATATCAATACTAATTTCTAATTAGGAACGACACTATTACCCTAGAAAACATACTGGGCAGTGAAATTAAACGAACATATATATTAAAGTTTAGATTGAGCTGGTATGTTTCTAAATAAAATATTAGAACACTAGATTATTGAAGACTTAATTGTACGCATGAATATTCTTTAATAACCCGAGTATTAATGACTAGGGTCGTAAATAAATTATGGAAATTATTCTAGGAGGAAATATATAAAATGGCAGTATTTAAAGTATTTTATCAACATAATAAAGACGAAGTCATCGTTCGTGAGAACACTCAAACAATTTATGTTGAAGGACAAACTGAAGAACAAGTTCGACGTTATTTGAAAGATCGTAATTACAATATTGAGTTTATTACTAAATTAGAGGGCGCACATTTAGACTATGAGAAAGAACACTCAACTCACTTCAATGTGGAGAATGCTGAATAATGAAGCAATTACATTCTAATGAAGTAGGTGTGTATGCACTTGGTGGTTTAGGTGAAGTTGGTAAAAATACCTACGCCATCGAGTACAAGAATGAAATTGTTATCATTGATGCAGGTATTAAATTCCCAGATGATAACTTACTAGGAATAGATTATGTTATTCCTGACTACACTTACTTAGAACAGAACCAAGACAAAATTGTAGGTCTGTTTATTACTCATGGACACGAAGACCATATAGGTGGTGTGCCCTTCCTATTAAAACAAATTAATGTACCTATTTACGGTGGTCCATTAGCATTAGGTCTCATACGCAATAAATTAGAAGAACATCATTTACTTAGAACTACTGAGTTACATGAAATTGATGAGAGTAGTGTAATAAAATCTAAGCATTTTGAAATATCATTCTATTTAACTACTCATAGTATTCCTGAAGCATACGGAGTTATCGTTGATACACCAGAAGGTAAAATTGTTCATACTGGTGACTTTAAGTTTGATTTCACTCCAGTTGGAGAGCCAGCTAATATAGCTAAAATGGCTAAACTTGGAGAAGAAGGCGTACTATGTTTATTATCTGACTCAACAAATTCACTAGTACCTGATTTTACACTTAGCGAACGTGAAGTTGGACAAAACGTTGATAAGATTTTTAGAAATTGCAAGGGCCGTATCATTTTTGCGACCTTCGCATCTAATATTTATCGTGTACAACAAGCAGTTGAAGCAGCGATAAAATATAATCGTAAAATCGTTACTTTTGGTCGTTCAATGGAAAATAACATAAAAATTGGTATGGAGCTTGGATATATTAAAGCACCACCTGAAACATTTGTTGAACCTAATAAAATTAACAATATACCTAAACACGAATTGTTAATTCTTTGTACTGGTTCACAAGGTGAACCAATGGCTGCATTATCAAGAATTGCAAATGGTACACATAAACAAATTAAAATTATACCTGAAGATACTGTAGTATTCAGTTCATCTCCTATTCCAGGTAACACTAAAAGTATCAATCGCACTATAAATGCTTTATATAAAGCTGGTGCGGATGTCATTCACAGTAAGATTTCAAATATTCACACGTCAGGTCATGGTTCACAAGGTGACCAACAATTGATGCTACGTTTAATTCAACCTAAGTATTTCTTACCTATTCATGGTGAATATCGTATGTTGAAAGCACATGGTCAAACGGGTGTTGAATGTGGTGTAGATGAGGATAATGTATTCATTTTCGATATCGGTGATGTCTTAGCTTTAACACATGATTCAGCTCGTAAAGCTGGAAGAATCCCATCAGGTAATGTGTTAGTAGACGGTAGCGGTATTGGAGATATCGGAAATGTAGTTATTAGAGATCGTAAACTACTTTCTGAAGAAGGTTTAGTCATTGTTGTTGTAAGTATCGATTTTAATACTAATAAGTTATTATCAGGACCTGATATCATTTCACGTGGCTTTGTTTATATGCGCGAATCCGGTCAACTTATTTATGACGCACAACGTAAAATTAAAACAGACGTGATATCTAAATTAAATGGTAACAAAGATATTCAATGGCATCAGATTAAATCATCAATTATTGAAACACTTCAACCTTATCTATATGAAAAGACAGCTCGTAGACCGATGATTTTACCAGTAATTATGAAAGTGAATGAAGATAAAGGTAACAATAAACCTTCTAATAAGAAAAATAACAAACAAGATAAAAATGAGTCTAAATAACATTTTTAACTTATAAAATTTATCTGTTTAAATATTTAAGGCAAGGACACATGTCCTTGCCTTTTATTTATTTCTCTTTCTAACAGTAGTTCCTATTACAATCATTAGAAATGAAATAAACACAATTAAATAAATAAGTCTGTAACCAATTGGGCTTTTGATAACATTATCATTATTAATTTAGATAATGTCTATAATCATGAGTGTGATAATACTAAGTATATATATAGCTTGTTTTTAATTAACATTTTTTTACTCCTTTAGTTTTCACTCTAGTTGTTGCATGTGTATATATTTTTACGATGTCTTTTTATCTAATATGCGTTGATATTCTTTATATTTATATGGGTTTTTTACTTTTTCACCATTTATGTATACTAAAGGAACTTTCTTAACTTTTTTCTTTTTAGCAACTTTTTTATCATCATTAGCCATTTCCCATGCTTTGCTATCTTTTTCTTTATACATTTTCTTAACTTTTTTTATTTCTTCATCATTCAAGTTAAGTTTATCTATTTGCTTATCTAATAATCTATTAGTAATCCAAGTTTTATGGCTATTTTTAGGTTGTTCGTTAAAAATTAAGTGATTAAATTTTAAATACTCTTTATCAGATATGAGTTTGACTGCTAATGCTGCTCGTCCAGCTTTCATAGAGTCTACCGAGATTAACAAAATTAACTTCCGCTTTGTCTTTTTTTATATAATCTTTTTTCAATTTAGGAACGATAGTATTTTCAATTTTTTTACAATAGGCACATTTGTAATCACCATAAATTGTTATGCATTTAGTGCGATTTGAATGATTATTAAATGAGCCATTTTTTATGTTCGAACAACTACATAATAACAAAACAATTACTAACAATGATGTGCATTTTAAAACAAATTTACACATATCCACTCTCCTTATTAATTTTTTCAAATTTAATGTTAACATCATTGTTTTAAAATTTTTGTTATCTTCCCTAATTGATATATTCTATTTCTCAAGTGTTTACGCAAAACTTAATAAATTATAGATTTAATCAATCACAATATTTCATATTTTATTTTGTTTTTAAATTGATTGAAGCTTTATTATTTTTTTATGTATAGATTAGCATGAAATCGTATGATGGGTATAACCGACTCAATTAAATAATTCTATACAAAAAAGCTTATAAATGAATTTTAACTCAATTCATTTATAAGCTAAAAGAAAAAACGTATATCTTAATTTATCGTCACCAATTATTTGGCTATATTTTTCTCGAAACGACCTAAATCATTATCATGACCAATCATGATTAAAATATCACCAATCTCTATACTAAGATTCGGATCTGGGGAAACGATAAATTCTTTCGCTCGTTTAATTGCAATGATATTTATGCCATATTGTGCTCGGATGTCTAAATTAATTATAGTCTGTCCAGCCATTTTTTCAGTCGCTTTAAGCTCTACGATTGAATGCTCATCAGCAAGTTCTAAATAATCTAATACACTTGCACTTGCTACATTATGCGCTATACGTCTACCCATATCACGTTCTGGGTGAACGACAGTGTCTGCACCTATTTTATTTAATATTTTAGCATGGTAGTCGTTTTGTGCTTTTGCAGTTACCTTTTTAACACCTAACTCTTTTAAAATTAAAGTAGTTAACGTACTTGATTGAATGTTTTCACCAATGGCCACAATGACATGATCAAAGTTACGTATACCTAAACTTTTCATGACCGCTTCATCAGTCGTATCAGCTACAACTGCATGTGTTGCGATATCACTATATTCATTAACACGATTTTCATCATTATCAATTGCCATGACATCCATATCTAAAGCGTTAAGTTCTCTAACAATACTGCCACCAAAACGACCTAGTCCAATAACGACGTATTCTTTATCCATATGCGTCCTCCATTAAATAAAAGAGAAAAAGAGAGTTTGATGATAAAATATATCAACATATCTCCCCTTATACTCAAAGGTTATATTATTTCTTTCCTTCTACGTACTCTTTATCGAAAACAAATAATCTTAATAATAATATTAACGATGGAATTAATAAAAGTAAACCTAAAATAAAGGCTATAACTAATGCTAATCCCATTTCTGGGTTAACATGAGAACTTGTGATTTTCACAAATGGATGTAATAAAAATGGCAATTTACTCATACCATAGCCAAAGAATGCAAAGAACATCTGTAATATGACCATGATAAACGCTAATCCATGATTTTTCTTAAGAATCGTTAATACACCTGCAATTAAAAAGAAGATAAAACTGATTACAAACATCCACCAATAGTTAAATACAGCATTATTGAAATGATCTGCATTTTGTATTCTTAAAGATAAAAATACAAACAATGAAATAACAATCATAGGCGGGCCCCAGAAAATATGCCATTGTCTTGTTAAGTGGTATGCAGGTTTATCTTTCGCTTTACTAGCATAAAATGTTAAGAAACCTGAAGAAATATATAGAACCGAAATGATAGCCAAGAATACCACAGACCAGGCAAATGGACTTAATAGTAATTGTACCCAGTTCAAATCTATATGAGACCCATGTTCTCTGATATATCCACCTTCCGAGATAGTTAGTGCAGTAGCTAATGATGCTGGAATAAGTAATCCTGTAAAACCATAGAGCACTATCCATGGTAACTTCGTATCTTGTCCGTAATTTTCAAAAGCATAAAAACTACTTCTAATGGAGATAAGAATTAATGCTATTGAACCTGGAACTAATAAAACGGTTCCCAAATACTTTGCAGAATCAGGGAAGAACCCAATAAATCCAACGAAGAAAAAGACGAAGAAAACATTTGTAACTTCCCACACTGGATTAAGATAACGATGAATTAAGTGATTGATCTTCTTCTCTTCACCAGTAATTCTAGAATGTAAAGCGAAAAATCCAGCACCAAAGTCAATTGATGCTACGATGATGTAACAAAATAAAAATATCCATAATACTGTTATCCCAATATATGCGTAAATCATTTTGTTCCACCTCTTTCTTCAATCACTTTGTCTACATCTTGATAAGCAGGTTTATTTCGATACATACGAATAAGTACATAAGCTGCTGTTACCATAAGCACGAGATACAATATACCGAAGAGAATCGTAACTAACGTGATACCACCTGCTTGTGTAGCAGCTTGAGACACACGCATATAACCTCTAATGATCCAAGGTTGACGACCCATTTCAGTTAAGAACCAACCAAATTCTATTGCAAGTAATGAGGCTGGGCCAGTTAAAAGTATTGCATATAGCATAGCTTTATTAACTTTAAATTTACGTAATTTCTTGAAGAATAAAATTAACATATATAGTCCTGAAATAATGAAACAGAACACACCCATAGAAACCATTAAATCAAAGAAATAATGAACAATCATAGGTGGTAAATCATTTTTAGGAAAATCAGTTAATCCTTTGACTTTTGTTTTGAAACTGTCATCTGCTAAGAAACTAAGTAATCCCGGAATCTCAATAGCACCAGTTACTTCATGTGTCTTCTCATTGAGCACACCAAAGAATACTAAGTTAGCATGTGATTGAGTATCATAATGCCACTCATAAGCAGCTAGTTTTTCTGGTTGCACTTTGTGCAAGAATTTAGCGGAAAGATCTCCAGCTACCATCGATAATATCGTTGATAAGAAACCAACTATCATTGTCATTTTCAATGCTTTTTTATGATAAGTTTTATCTTCAGAATGTTTATTACGTAATAATTTAAACGCCGCTATTGCAGCCAAAATAAATGCCATCGTCATACCAGCAGTAGCTACTACATGGAATGCTCTGACAATAAATGAGGAGTTAAACATTGCCTCTAATGGTTGTACATTAACCATACGTCCATTTTTCATTTCAAAACCTGCTGGTGTATTCATAAATGAGTTAACTGATGTAATAAAAAACGCCGAGAATGAACCACCAATAATTACAGGTAATGAAATAATAAAATGCGTCCATTTATTTTTAAATCTATCCCAAGTATAAAGATAAATACTTAAGAAGATTGCTTCAAAGAAGAAAGCGAAAGTTTCCATAAATAAAGGTAAAGCAATAACATGCCCACCCATTTTCATAAATGTTGGCCACACAAGCGAAAGTTGTAAGCCTATAATAGTACCTGTCACGACTCCAACGGCTACTGTAATTGTGTACCCTTTTGACCATCTTTTCGCTAATGCAATGTAGTTTGCATCATTCTTTCTAATACCGATAAATTCTGCAATCGCAAACATTAAAGGCATACCCACGCCGATTGTGGCAAATATAATATGCACTGCTAATGTCATACCAGTGAGAAATCGGCTAATTTCAACTGAATCCATATATAAATCACCTTTTTTATCTATTTTTATTAATAATTGGAGTCACAAGTGTCTAAAATTATAAAACCTCATGACTTTGAACAAAATTAAATTGCTTTAAATTTATATGTACATTTTTTGACAAGACACATAATGTTCACATGTTTGAAATTCTCAACATTTTTCTATATAGTATTTTGAGAATTACTTATGAAAGGACGACCTGTATGACTTCGAACATTGTCATTTATACCCAAGATGATTGTCCACCATGCACTTTCGTGAAAAATTATTTATCAGAGCAAGGCGTTGATTTTATTGAAAAGAATATTAAAAATAATCAATATCGTAATGAAATGATTGATTATGATGCATTTGCAACGCCTTTTATTTTATTAAATAATGAACCAATGTATAGTGTAGATATGGACAAAATAAATTCTACATTGAATTTAAATAGTAAAAATTAGTCATAAAAATCACTCAACATTATCTTTTCTATGATGTTGAGTGATTTTTTAATAAGTGAAGCCAGCTTATTTCAATTACAGATTAAAAAGAGAGTAAATGCAATGTTGCATTCACTCTCTCATGCTGTATTATTAACCTATATTATTTTGCTTTATTGTTAACTAATTCCATAACTTCTTCTTGTGTAGCACATTCAATAGCGCGATTAGCTAATTCAGCCATTTCATTTTTACTTAAGCCATTAATTTGTCTTCTAGCTTTAAGAATAGAAGTTGCACTCATTGAGAACTCATCTAATCCTAAACCTAGTAATAATGGAATAGCTGTTTCATCTCCGGCCATTTCACCACACATACCAGTCCATTTACCTTCTTTATGAGAAGCCTCTATTACTTGCTTAACAAGACGTAAAATAGAAGGATTATATGGTTGATATAAATAAGATACACGTTCTGACATACGATCAGCAGCTAGTGTGTATTGAATTAAGTCATTAGTACCGATACTAAAGAAGTCTACTTCCTTCGCGAAGACATCTGCTAATGCAGCAGTTGCTGGAATTTCAACCATGATACCTAATTCGATATCGTCAGAAATGTCATAACCTTCATTTTCAAGGTTTTTCTTTTCTTCTAAAAGAATCGCTTTAGCATCACGGAATTCTTTGATAGTAGCAACCATTGGGAACATGATATTTAATTTACCGTAAGCAGATGCACGTAATAATGCACGTAATTGCGGTCTGAAAATATCTTGTTGAGCTAAACATAAACGAATTGCTCTATAACCTAAGAATGGATTCATTTCTTCAGGTAAATTTAAGTAAGGAAGCTCTTTATCTCCACCGATATCTAAAGTACGTACAACAACACGTTTACCATCCATTGTTTCTAGTACTTGTTTGTAGGCTTCAAATTGTTCTTCCTCAGTTGGCATTTGGTCTCTTCCCATATAAAGGAATTCTGTACGGTATAAACCTATACCTTGAGCACCGTTTTCAATAACTCCTGGTAAATCATTTGGCGTACCAATATTCGCTGCTAATTCAGCATGCACACCATCAACAGTTACCGTATCCGCGTCACGTAATTTTTGTAGTTCCTTCTTATCTTCAAAGAAACGTTCACGTTTGTTTTGATAAGCGATTAATTCGTCTTCAGTTGGATCGATAATTACATCACCTGTAATTCCATCTACAACAATCATATCACCTTGTTTGACTTGCTGAGTGATAGTTTGCGTACCTACAACTGCTGCAATTTCAAGTGAACGACTCATTATTGCAGAGTGGCTCGTTCTACCACCGATGTTAGTTACAAAGCCTTGGACGAATTCCTTGTTTAATTGTGCAGTATCTGAAGGTGTTAAATCGTTACCAATTATAACGACGCTTTCATCAATCATACTTGGGTTTGGTAATTCTACACCTAGAATGTGCGCTAAAACACGTTTAGAAACGTCTCTAATATCTGCTGCACGTTCTTTCATGTATTCATTATCCATAGATTCGAAAATAGTAACAAATTGAGTTGTCACATCGTTTAATGCTGTAGCCGCATTAACTTTATCATTTCTAATTTTATCTTGGATAGGTTGAATTAATTCTGGATCATCTAGAACTAATAAATGAGCATCAAAAATAGCTGCTTTATCAGCGCCTAATTGAACTTCTGCATTATTTCTAATCTTAGTTAATTCAACTTTAGATGCTTCGATAGCTTTATTGAATTTATTAACTTCGCCTTCTACATCAGTGACCTGTTCGTTACTGTCAAAAGATAAATCTGGCTCTACTAATAAGTAAGCTTTTGCGATTGCTACACCATCAGAGGCAGCAATCCCTTTAATTAAGTTAGACATAATTATTTAGTTAATCCTTCTTTTGATAAGACATCACTGATAGATTCAATAGCATCAGTTTCATCGCTACCGTCAGCATAAATAGTGATTTCAGCATCTTTACCTACACCTAAACTCATAACACCCATGATTGATTTTAAGTTAACTTTTTTACCGTTATATTCTAATTGAATATCTGAATCAAATTTTGATGCAGTTTGAACTAGCATTGTAGCAGGGCGAGCGTGAATCCCTGTTTCGTCGATAATTACATATGATTTTTGTTCCATAGTTATATTCTCCTTCGTATAGTTAGAATCTTCAATATTATTACAATCTAACATATATTTTATACAATAACTTTACCAAAACCGATTGTTAAATTCAATTCGTTTAAAACCGGTTTCAATATCATTATTTACATTACATTAGAAATTATATCACTTACTATAGGTTATTGATAACTTTTTCACATTTTTCAACGTGATCTTTACCAAGTTTATTCATAAAGTAGTAACTAATTGAAGCTGAAACAGCTTGACCGATCACTGGGAACCATTTTGTTTGTTTAGCAGCTGCTCGTTTCGCTACATCTTTAATAACAACTTTTAAAAGTGCTTCTGAAACTTTTCTTCCTACAAATTGACTCCCTTGAATCGCTGCAGCAGACATCACTCTCTCTCTTACATCATCCCCTAACGAATTCACTTCTTTATGATCTAAACCATAAATTTTGTTAACATCCTCAATAATGTCTCTCATTAATTTAATATCTACACCGAAGTCTAATCCTGGGATAGGTACAATACTTGCGCCTGATGAAAGTATTGATTTCTTTTTAACTAACGTTAACGCCTGTTCTCGGCGACGCGCTAATTCTTCTTTAGTCTTAGGTAAATTATTTTTTTCTTTAATTTCTTCTATATTTAAAAGTTCATTGCCCACTTTATTAGTGATATCATTTGTGAATTTACTTCTAATACCCAAATTCATACATCCTTTCTTAGTATTGTTTCAATAAAATCTTATACCCAATATTTAAAAATTTAATGCTTAATATCTATAAATACAGCTTTTAAATATTTTGAAGGTTTGTAATGTGGATGAGTCTTGAAATCTTTAGGAAGTCCCATGACCTCTCTTATTTCAAACTCTACCCCCTCTTCATCTAATGTCTTTTTAATCACATTTTTGAACGCTTTTAAAGAAAATGCACTTGAATTTGTACATAATAGCAGTGAACCCTCAGGAGCTAATACACTTAAGGCGCCTTTAACGAGTGAACCATAGTCTTTCTGAACTGAGAATGTCTTTTTCTTATTGCGTGCAAAACTTGGCGGATCAATGACTACCGTTTCATACTGAAGACCATGACGTGCCGCGTAATTATAATAGTCAAACGTATCCATCACATAAATGTATTGAGATTTAGGATCAATACCATTTAAACCAAAGTTTTCTTCCGTTAAGCCTCTTGAACGATTTGCTAAGTCAACACTTGTAGTTGAACGTGCATTCTGAGCTGCTATAACTGAAAACGCTCCTGTATAACTAAATAAATTTAATACATCTCTATCTTCGGAAAATTGGTCTCTTAATTTTTTACGTACTTCCTTTTGATCTAAAAAGATACCAGTCATTAAACCATCTTCTAAATCTACATTATAAAATGTGAAATTTTCTTCAATAGTAATTGGAAACTCAGGGGCTTCACCATCAACAAATCCACCTGTGTATGTTGTATCCTTAAATCTCATTTTTTCATATAAAGACGTATAACCAAATACTGTTTTAATTGCTTCTATGATAAGATATCTAAATTTATAAATGCCTTTGGAATACCATTGAATTAATAAATGACTATCATAATTATCAATTGTGAGGCCTCCTACGCCGTCACCCTCAGCATTAAAAAGTCTAAAAGCATTTGTACCATCAATGTTGAAATAATATTCTCTTTCCTCTAATGCACTTTCAAATAATTTTACGAAGAATTGAGTGTTAATGTCCTCATTTTCATCATAACTTAATACCCAACCTAATCCTTTATGTTGACGGCCAACATAGCCAGTTGCGATATACTGTTGTTGATCAGTCACAATTTTAACTAAATCCCCTTCTTTAAGGTGGTCATGTTGGTAAATATCTTCCTCATCAATTAAAGGATATTGATTAAGATATTTAGTTTCTTTACCTCTATTCAATGTTGCTATTTTCATTTTTTACTTTTACCTCACTTTCTATTCTCTTTTTTCTAAAAATTAATACGTAAGCACAATTTCAAAATCATTTTAACAAATATCAGTCTTTAATAATATGTAAAAAAGCCACTGCTATTGAATAAACAATAACAATGACTTTTAGTAATCAATTATGGTTTCTCTCTTAACTGTAATGAGTAAGCAACAATCATTGCAATTAACATTAACAGTAAAATTGGTGTGATGAAAATTGATAACAATAGACCGTGAATCATAATATTGATAAATTCAGTTAAGAATTTAAAGAATAAAATACTACCCATGAAGAGCTGTAAGTAATAAAATTTATTTCTTAAATAATAAGTTAAAGTTGTAGCAATAAAGATGATGATTATGAATAGTAATAATATGAGTGTGACCCACTCTACTACATATTGCGTTTGAGAAAGTTCCCATTCTCCTGATAAGAATAGGGCGTTGCGGTTATTAAATTCAAGAAATGTAAAGAATAAAATAACAGCTCCACAGAACAACTCAACATACATTGGTTTAATCCATTTTGGCTTTCTCATCCAATTAGGAATATCATCTTCTTGAATATCTACAATATTTTTAACTTTTTCCTTAAATTTATCTCTTTTAGCTCTTATTTTATCTAAATCTACACTTCTTCTAGTCTTACGTGCATATTCTGTTGTCTTATCTTGTAGTTGTTTTAAGTGAACTTTAGTTTGATTAGATACGTTTCCTTTATTTGTTCTAGAAAGTTCAGGTTCTTCCTCGCCTAACTCTTCTTTAGTTAATGGTAATGATCGTCTTAAGAATAAGAAATTCCATATAGACATCTGTCCTAATAACCACATAATAATGAAGAATGTGTTCACACTTAAAATATCTATAGATTCAATTTCATTCGCATCTATACGTCCGTATAAAGAAATTTGTGTAATTAAATAACTAATACCATATGTCACGATAATCCACATATAATGACTTTTACGATTATTTTTATTTAATTCATCTTTATAAACAATGTATCCGATGTGAACGATGAACGGTATAATAAACACAATTGCGAAGAAACCATAAACTTGAGTCATTAATATTAGTGTAATAATAAAATACATAATACCAATAACTAAGAAGAAAATGGATATGTCATAGTCATATTTAATAGTTCTGAATAAAGTATGACCTAAAAGCATAACTAAGATACCAAACAAAATAATAATAATGGCACTTATAACTGGGAAACTACCTATAAACCTACTCATCACTTTTATAATTTCAGCGAAGAATGCATTAAGAAATTCCCATACATTATGTACATGAGTATTAACTTTTTTATCACCATTAAATTGTTTAATCAATGGTAAGTTAATTAGAATGATGAGACCTGTGAAAAGTGAAACGATACCGATAATGTAGCTAAATATGATCTCGGTGTGTTTCCTAAGAAAAGACATACTGTTCACCTCAAACGTTATTATATATGAAGATTTTCTAATTGTCTTTAAATTAACCATGAAATACGTCTATAGACCTATTAGGGTTTATCTATAGAATAACGGGGTATAGTTGTTGTGTAAACAATTATTCCTATTTAAGGGGTGGAAATACTATGGGAAAAGAAGAATTCGAAAAGAAATCTGCTGAAAAAGCTAAAGAAGCAGAAGAAAAACTAAAAGAACAAAATGAAGAAAAAACTGATGATATTGAACAAACGAAAAAAGATGTACAAGATACGTTAGATTAATTACTATAAATATTTGCCATTGAAAAGCTCTCAAAGTTTATACTTTGAGAGCTTTTTATAAAAAACTTTATTAACTTATTTATCCATATCCTCAATTTCCTCAAACTACCTTGACAATACAATAGAAAAATCATACATTTAATTTAAATTAAAATATCGACGCACTAGGGGTGTATATTTACTGAGATGAGGAAATCCTCAAACCCTTCGAACCTGATCTAGCTAGATACTAGCGTAGGAAAGTGTAGTTAACTATAGAATCTGATGAACTTACTTCATTAAGATATATCTTCTGACGCACAACTTTCCTAGGGAGGGTTGTGCGTTTTTTTAGGAGGAGACACAATGTCAAAAGGTTTAAAACTATCAGAAATACTTGTAACTGTATTAATATCTGTAGTCTTCGCAATCATCTATAACTTATGGTGGTTCTTCTACAATATTACACAAGTTGCAGGTATTCACCTAGAGCAGCTTACATATGGTGTTTGGTTTATGGCAGCAGTAGTTTGCTACTTAATTATTCCAAAACCAGGTATCGCAATCTTAGCTGAACTAGCTGCAGGGGCTGGCGAAACAATAGTCATGGGTAAATTTGATATACCTACAATTATCTATGCTTTATTACAAGGTGTAGCATGCGAAATTATCTTCGCAATTTTTAAATATCAATCTCGTTCTGCAGCAGTAGCAATGCTTGCTGGTTTGGTCACTGCACTGGCCACTTTCCCAGTAGATTATTTTTACGGTTACTTAAATGAAGTCGCGGGATGGAACTTATTCTTATTCATTCTATTCCGATCAATTAGCGGAATTGTTATCACAGGATTAGTGTCCTATTGGCTTGTTAGAGCACTTGATAAAACGGGAGTTACTAAACTCTTTAGACCAGCTTCTAAACATGACTACGATAACCTATAAGGGGATTTTTTAATTGTTAAAAGTAAAAAATTTACGTTTGAAATACCCTAACGGGGATAGAAAAATTTTTGATAACTTAAATATAGAGATTAATGATAAGGAAAAAGTGCTTTTACTCGGCCCATCAGGGTCGGGTAAAAGCACATTACTTAATGTACTAAGTGGTATTGTTCCTAATTTAATTGAACTACCAATGAAATATGATGAATTACATGTCGATCATCAAAGTGGTGTCATTTTCCAAAATCCTGATACACAATTCTGTATGCCTAAAGTATATGAAGAGTTAGCTTTTGTGTTAGAGAACCGCAAAATCCCTCGTAGTGAAATGGATAATGAAATTAAAAAAGCACTTGAATCTGTAAATCTTAAAGTCTCTGACCAAACTTATGTAAATCAACTAAGCGGAGGTATGAAGCAGAAGTTAGCTATCGTAGAAACCATTTTACAAAGAGCGGAAACCTTATTCTTAGATGAACCAACTGCTATGTTAGATGTTCAAGCAACTGAGGATTTATGGAAGAAATTAATAGAATTGTGGGATGAACAAACAGTATTAATCGTCGAACATAAGGTTGAACATATTTGGCAACATGTGGATCGCGTACTATTAATGAATTATGAAGGAAAAATCATAGCTGATGATACTCCTCAACACATTCTTAATGACTACGAACATTTATTAACTGAGTATGGCGTGTGGCATCCTAAAGCCTGGAATTATGCGCCACGTCCTATTAAACTAGATATTCAACCTTCCAATAGTTTATTTGAATTTCAACAAGGCCAAATCGTACGTGGTAAACAAACGCTCTTCTCTGTTGATGACTTTGAATTACATAAAGGAGAATGGCTAACTATAACAGGAGAAAATGGTGCTGGTAAAACATCTTTGCTCGAATCAATACTTCAATTAATAAAATATAAAGGTCGAATGACTTATAATAATGAAGAACTGAAAAAGATTAAACAAGCAGCAAAACACATGTATCTCGTGTATCAAAATCCAGAATTACAATTTATTACGAATTCAGTTTATGATGAAGTTTACATTCATTATAACCATTTAGACCCTGAAAATGCTGAACAAGAAACTATTCAATTGCTTAAATTACTTCATCTAGATCAGGTTAAAAATCATCATCCCTTTGAAATATCAACGGGACAAAAACGCCGATTAAGCGTAGCAACTGCCCTTAGTTCAAAGGCAGAAATTGTATTGTTAGATGAACCTACATTTGGTTTAGATAGTCATAATACGTTCCAACTTATTAAACTTTTTCAAGAACGCGTTAAACAAGGGCAAACAATAGTTATGGTCACACATGATTCGGAAATCATTCGTCGATATCCAACACGTCGTTTACATGTTGAAGATGGAATACTTAAAGAGATTGAAGGTGAGCACGTTGTTTGAAAGATGGAAGAAACGTCACACCTTTGTTGATGATGTAAATATTATAACGAAATTAATACTAGGAATCGCACTTTTTTTCTTTATTATCTTCATTCATAATTTCGATTTTATGATTTATATCGTGTTACTCATGTTTATTTTCTTACTATTATTTAATGGTACAGAATTTAAAATTACAGGTATATTCATACTAGTTACCACCCTATTCGCCTTACTATCCTCATTATTTATGATACTTTATGGTGATGGTGAGCATATGTTAGTTAAATTTGGAATCGTTCAAATTAGTGAAGAAAGTATAGTACGGGGCTTACATCTCTCTTTAAGAACAATCACAGTATCAATGTTCGGGATTCTTATAGCATTAACATCTCAAATAGTTATGATTTTTTATAGTTTAATGCAACATCTAAAAATCAAACCCAAAATTGCCTATGCCTTTATGGCAGCAATACGAATGGTTCCTTTAATTATAAGTTCATTAATCCAATTGAGACGCTCATTAAAAATGAGATACCAAATGATTGATGTCTCAAATTATAAAGGACTAAAAAGATTAAATCATTTAGTTATTCCATTATTGAGTCAAAACATACGACGTGCACATCAACTCTCAGTTGCTATGGAATCTAAAGACTTTAAAGATGGCCCTAGAACATATTACTACGAGACACCTTTCTCATATAAAGATGTAGTATTTATTGTGTGTGTGTTAATGATTATTGGTCTATCTTTCATACTATCAGGCTATTTACCATTAACTGGCATTCATGATGTACGTTTTGGAAAATTAGGATAAAAATTTCACTATATTTAATAAAGTTTAATCAATTAAATGATAGACATTAAAAAGGAGATGCAACATTTATTGTGCATCTCCTTTTTTACTATTTTATTGCTTTATTGCCTATATCATTACGATAGAAAAGATTATCGCTTTTAATTTTTTCAGCGTTGTTATATGCAGCAGCTTGTGCATCCTTAACCGTAGATCCCTCACCAATGGCTAGGATCACACGACCACCAGCATTAACAAAATGGTCTCCCTCTTTCTTTAAACCACTAACAAAATAATGAGAATCTGGGTCGAAACCACTAACTTTATATCCTTTATCATATGATCCTGGATACCCTTTAGATGCTAACATGACTCCTACAACTGCTTCATCTTTCCATTTAAAATGAATTGGTTGACGTTGTTCTAAATCAATAATATGTTGCATTAAATCACTTTCTAAACGCGTGAGTAACACTTGCGCTTCTGGATCACCAAATCTTGCATTGAACTCTATCACTTTAGGACCCTCTTTTGTTAAAATAGCACCAATATAGAGCAAGCCAAAGAAATGATACCCTTCTTTACTCATCGCTTGAGCAATAGGTTGAGCAATGCGCTCATTGGTTTGATGAAGTACCTCCTCACTAATATGCGGAACAGGACAATATGCCCCCATGCCTCCAGTATTAGGGCCTTCATCATTATCATAAGCACGTTTATGATCCTGAGCGATACAATCAAAAGGAACTGCATAATCACCATTAACAAATGTCATTAATGAAAACTCTTCACCCTCTAAAAAGCTCTCAAAAACCAGTTGCCCTTGCTCTTCAATGTATAGTGTTTCTACACCTTTGATAGCTTCATCTCGGGTTTTGGCGATTATTACTCCCTTCCCAGCTGCTAAACCATCCTTCTTAATAACTACCGGCAATTCACACGTTTTAACATACGTTAGCGCGTCAGATCGATTCGTTACTTCTTTATAATCTGCAGTAGGAATGTCATACTTCTCCATAAGTTGTTTCGCAAAGAGCTTTGAACCCTCAATTTGAGCAGCAGCTTGCCCTGGGCCAAACACTTTTATTGCTTGTTGTCTAAGTAAATCTCCTAGGCCATCAATTAATGGTTGTTCAGGTCCTATGACCACCCAGTCAATGTTATTATTTATAGCGAAATCTATTATCTCTTGATGACTTGACTCGGCTATTTCATTATGAATTTCCGCAACGTTAATCATTGCTTCATTACCTGGTATAGCATAGACCTTTTCAACGAGTGAGGATTGATTGATTTTAGAAGCTAACGCGTGTTCACGTCCACCTGCTCCGATAACTAAAACTTTCATAAGTTTACTCCTTTCTTTAAGTAAAACTTAGTGCTTAAAGTGACGCATTCCAGTCATAACCATTGTGATACCATATTTATTAGCCATATCAATAGATTCTTGATCTTTAATAGAGCCACCAGGTTGAATAATGGCTTTAATACCATGTTCTGCCGCATATTCTACTGTATCCCCCATTGGGAAGAAACCATCAGAAATTAGCGCAACATTATCATTAATTTCAATTGCTCTCTCGATAGCAATTTTAGCTGAACCTACGCGATTCATTTGCCCTGCACCTATACCAACAGTTTGTTTATCATTACTTAGAATCACAGCGTTACTTTTTACAGAACTTACAACTTTCCATCCTAATAACATTGCTTCCCACTGTGATTCAGTTGGACGTACTTCAGTAGCAACAGTCATGTCTTCACGAGTGACATCCTTATTATCTTTATCTTGCACTAAATAACCACCAGAAACAGAAACAAATTCTTGTTCAGCGTTATCAATGGTCATATCTATTTCAAGTAAACGTATATTTTTCTTTTGAGTTAAAATTTCAAGTGCTTCTTCAGTAAATTTAGGAGCAATAACTACTTCTAAGAAAATTGAATGTAATGTTTCTGCTAATTTAGCATCTACAGTACGGTTCAATGCAATAATTCCACCGAAAATTGATTGATTATCAGCATCATATGCATTTTTAAATGCATCTTCAATAGTTTCTCCAACACCCACGCCACAAGGATTCATATGTTTAACTGCTACTGCTGTAGGTTCTTCAAATTTTTTAACCAAACTTAAAGCCGCATCCGCATCTTTAATGTTATTAAAGCTTAACTGTTTACCATGTAATTGTTTCGCACCAGCAATTGTGTGTTTACTATCTGATGTTCTTACAAAGTATGCAGATTGTTGAGGGTTCTCACCATATCTAAGTGTTTCTTTATCACCTTTAAAGAAACTTACAATGGCATGATCATATTGATTTGTATGTTCAAATACTTTAATCATTAAGGATTTTTTATAATCTTCATCTAATTGATTATTTTTAATTCTATCAATGACTTCATTGTAATCTGAAGGATGTACTATTGTTGTTACATGTTTAAAGTTTTTAGCTGCAGCACGCAACATCGTTGGTCCGCCAATATCAATATTTTCAATAGCATCTGCTTCAGTAACATCTGGATTTTCTACTGTTTTTTGGAAAGGATATAAGTTGACGACAACCATATCGATAAGGTCGATATGTTGTTCATTCAATTGATCGAGATGTTCTTGTTTATCACGATCTGCTAGGATACCCCCATGAACAGCTGGATGTAATGTTTTTACTCGACCATCCATTATTTCAGGAAATTGAGTTAATTCAGATACTGACTTTACAGCGATACCCGCATCTTCTAGCACACGTTTAGTGCCACCTGTAGAATATAATTCATAATCTAATGAAGTTAATGATTTAGCGAATTCTACAATTCCACTTTTATTTGAAACACTTAAAATTGCTTTTTTCATTGCTTAGATACTCCTCTATTTAATGATTTTAGCGATAACTCTAGGATAAAGTTCATATTCTAAATTTTTGACTCTCTCTTCTAAATCTTCTTTCGTGTCGTCCGTTCTAATATCACATTGTTGTTGTTCAATAATTTCTCCCGTATCCATGCCACTATCTACATAATGCACGGTTGAACCTGTCACTGTATCTCCACTATCAAATGCTTGGCCTATTGCATCTAACCCCTTATATTTAGGCAATAGTGAAGGATGTATATTTAACATTCGTCCTTCAAAGGCTTGAAGTAAATCTTGACCAACCAATCTCATGTAACCTGCTAAAACTATCCATTGAACCCCTTCATCGGATAAATGTTTAAGCAACTGTTGTTCATAAGATGACTTTGAAGCAAAGTCTTTAGGTTGGTTAATATGAACAGGTATATTTAATTTTCTAGCTCGTTCTATACACTGAGCATTAGCTTTATCAGTATATAGTGCAGTCACTTCTATGTTCTGCAAATCGCCCTCTTTAACATGTTTAACGATATTTTCAAAGTTACTACCTGAACCTGAGGCGAAAATCGCTATTTTAATCACGATTCTACCCCCATTAAATGAAGTGGCGTATCAGCGTCTTCAATCACTTCACCAATTTCATAAGCTTTCACATCAAGCTCTTGTAAAGCCGCTAAAGCTGTTGATACATCTTTTTTATCTACTATAACGGTATAGCCTATACCCATATTGAAGATATTATACATTTCATCTGTACTAATGTTCCCTTGTTGCTGTAACCAATTAAAAACGTCTAATGTTGGGAACGAAGTTGTATCTATTCTAGCCGACAACCCTTTAGGTAAAGCTCTTGGTATATTTTCATAGAATCCGCCACCAGTAATATGATTCATTGCTTTAATATCCACATGTTTTTTCAATTCTAGAATTGGTTTTACATATAATTCAGTGGGTGCTAAAAACGTTTCTAAGTAAGTCTTTCCATCAAAGTTATCATGTAAATTGATGCCAGATTCTTTAATAAGCTTTCTAACTAAACTATAGCCATTAGAATGAATACCATTCGATGCTAAACCTATAATTGCTTGTCCTGCTTCTACTTTAGAACCATCTATGTACTCATCTTTTTCAACAGCGCCCACTGCAAAACCTGCAATATCGTACTCACCTTCGTGATACATTTCACCCATCTCAGCAGTTTCTCCACCAATTAATGCGGTATTCGTTTGTTCACACCCATCACTCACACCTTTGACGATTTGTTCAATAATTGATGGAACTACCTTATTTGTAGCAATGTAGTCTAAGAAATATAGAGGTTCTGCTCCAGTCGTTAAAATATCATTCACACACATCGCTACAGCATCAATACCAATCGTATCGTGCTTGCCATGATCAATAGCAAGTTTTAATTTCGTACCTACACCATCTGTACCAGAAACGAGTACGGGTGCTTTCATATTAAGTTGAGATAAATCAAAAGTAGCACCAAAACCTCCAAGTCCACCTAAGACTTCTTTACGCATTGTACGTTCAACATGACTTGATATTCTCTCTACCGCTTCATAACCTGCATGAATATTTACACCTGATTGTTCATACGCTTTAGACATGTAAGTTTCCCTCACTATCAAAATAATGTTTATTATTAGCTATATAAGCTTTCTGACGATCGCTTAAATGTGATTTGTAATTCTTTTCATAATCGTAAAGACCTGCTGGATAATCTCCTGTGAAACTTTCAACACATAATCCACGATACGGTGCATCATAATTCAAACCAATTGAGTCAATGAGCCCATCAACACTTAGATATGCTAGTGAATCAGCACCAATGTAATCTTTAATTTCTTCTGGTGATTTACTTGCTGAAATTAACTCTGCAGTAGTCGACACATCAATACCATAGAAACTAGGGAACATGAACTCTGGAGAAGCGATTCTCACATGCACTTCATCAGCTCCTGAATCTTTAAGCATTTTCACAATTCTTTTACACGTAGTACCACGCACGATTGAATCATCTACAAGAATAATTTTTTTACCTTCGACAATATCTTTAACTGCCGATAATTTAACACGTACGCCCTGTTCACGTAATTCTTGTGTCGGTTGAATAAATGTACGTGCAACATATTGGTTTTTAACGAGACCCATCTCATAAGGAAGCCCAATTTGTTCAGCATAACCACTCGCTGCAGACAGTGAAGAATTAGGTACTCCAATAACCATATCAGCTTTTGCAGGGCTTTCTTCAGCGAGTCTTTTACCAGATGCTTTTCTCACAGCATGAACATTTTTTCCAGCTATTGTAGAATCTGGTCTTGCAAAATAAATATATTCCATAGCCGAAATAGCTGTATTTACATGACGTGTATAATTTTTGACAACGATTCCATCATCGTTGATAATGACATACTCTCCAGCATGGATATCTTGTACAAACTCTGCACCCAGAACATCAATAGCGCAAGTTTCGCTAGCTAAGATATATGCACCATTTTCCATTCTACCGACTACAAGTGGACGAATCGCATTAGGGTCAACTGCGCCATAGAGTGCATCTTCAGTAAGTATCGCAAATGTGAAACCACCTTTAATTTGGCGTAAGCTTTCTTTAAGTGCTTCTTCAAAGGTTGGTGCTTTACTGCGACGAATTAAGTGCATGATGACTTCAGTATCAGATGATGAATGGAATATTGCACCATGCTTTTCTAAATTTTGACGTAAAGATTCAGCATTTATTAAATTACCGTTATGACAAATACCGACACTCATGTCATAAAAGTGATATAAAAAGGGTTGTATATTTTCAATCCCTTTATTACCAGATGTTGCATATCGTACATGACCAATTGCATGTGGATACCCTTTTAAATTTTCCATATTAGTATCTTTAATTGCTTCAGTCAGTAAACCTAGTCCTCTTTCTCCTTTAAGTGTTTGATCATCCGAAACTACAATCCCTGCACCTTCTTGACCACGATGTTGTAAACTATGAAGACCCATGTAAGTTAATTGTGCTGCTTCAGGATGATTCCAGATTCCAAATACGCCACATTCCTCATTTAATCCTGAGTTGTTAAACATTGAGCGATTGCTCCTTCCCATGTATGTTTAATGTCTGAAACCTTTTCCGAAATTGTAACTTCTGAATTAGAGACCTTAAATGTGCCATCACTTGTTAATTGACCAATCTCTATAGCTTGATTCATATCTAAAGTCTGACCGTCTTTAACTGAGATAATATAACGACCTTGAGTTTCACTAAATAATTGTGCATTAGTCATATCAAGTTGTGCATGAAGTCCAAGATTATAGTATGCACTTATTTTAGCTAGGGTAAGAAGTAAACCACCTTTACCTACTGTTTGAACATGAGAAGCCACGCCGTTACGAATTGCCTGTTTAATGGATTCACCCTTCTCAACTTCATCGCTTAAATCAATCTCTTCAAATTCATGGTTCACAGAACCGTATAATAACTTTTCGATTTGACTTCCACCGAAATCATTACGCGTATCGCCAACTAAATAAAGTTTTTCTCCAGCTTTGGGATGGAAATCGTTTAAATAATTAATATCTTCAATAAGACCGACCATTCCTACAACTGGCGTTGGGAAAATAGACGTACCACGCGTTTCGTTATAAAGCGAAACGTTACCTGATACAACAGGTGTATTTAAAACTTCACACGCTTCAGACATGCCTTTAGTTGAATCAATTAATTGTTGATAAATTTCTTTCTTTTCCGGTGAACCATAATTTAAGCAATCTGTCATTGCAAGTGGTGTCGCACCAACCGCAATTAAATTACGATATGCCTCTGCAACAACCATCTTTCCACCCTCATATGGTTGATTAAAAACATAACGTGCTTCACCATCAATTGTTGAAGCGATTGCCTTATTAGTTCCTTCTACTCGTACAACTGAAGATTGAAGACCCGGCTTCACTATCGTGTTTGCTCCAACTTGTTGATCGTATTGCTCATATAAATAACGTTTTGAAGCAATCGTTGGATGCTTTAATAATTTTGAAAATACATCTTCTACATCAATATTGCTATAATCATTTTTAGAAGTATTGTATTCTTTGTCTTCACCTTCAAGTATATAAACAGGTGCTTCGTCAGAAAGGGGTTGAACTGGGATATCTGCAAATACCTCATCTTCATAAGTTAATACGAATCGATCTGTATCAGTAACTTCACCAATCACTGCACTATCAAGTTCATGTTTATCAAATAAGTCTAAGAATTTTTGTTCAGTACCTTTCTCAACTACAAGTAGCATTCTTTCTTGTGTTTCAGAAAGCATCATTTCATATGGTGAAATATTAGGTTCTCGAGTAGGAACTTGGTCAAGTTTTAAATGAAGACCACTTCCACCTTTAGCAGCCATTTCAGATGAAGAAGATGTTAAACCTGCTGCCCCCATATCTTGAATTCCTACCAGTTCATCGAACGTAATAGCTTCAAGTGTTGCTTCCATGAGCTTCTTACCTACAAATGGATCACCGATTTGAACTGAAGGTCGTTTACTTTCACTTTCTTCAGTTAGTTCTTCAGAAGCGAATGTGGCACCGTGAATACCATCGCGACCAGTTTTCAGACCAACATAAATAACTGAGTTACCAACGCCTTTAGCAGTACCTTTTTGGACCATGTCATGGTCGATGACACCTACACACATTGCATTTACAAGTGGATTGCCATCATATCGATCATCAAATTCAATTTCACCAGCTGTAGTCGGAATACCGATACAATTTCCGTAACCACCAATCCCGCTCACAACTCCTTTTAAAAGTCGTTGATTTTGTTTGACTGATAGTTCACCGAAACGTAGACTATTTAACAAGTTAATAGGTCTCGCTCCTATTGAGACGATATCTCTAATAATTCCACCTACACCTGTTGCAGCGCCTTGATAAGGTTCTATAGCTGATGGATGATTGTGTGATTCCACCTTAAATACGACTGCTTGATTATCTCCAATATCCACTACACCTGCCCCTTCACCAGGGCCCATTAAGACATGCTCACCAGTAGTCGGAAACTGTTTCAAGAATGGTTTAGAATGTTTATATGAACAATGTTCACTCCACATTACCGAAAAGATTCCTACCTCAGTAAAGTTGGGTTCTCTACCAAGAATTTCAACTACTTTATCGTATTCTTTATCACTAAGTCCCATATCTTGATAAAGCTTTTCAAGTTTAATTTCTTCAACACTTGGTTCGATAAATTTAGACATGTTGTTCCCTCCAACTTTTAACCATTGATTCAAACAATTTCACTCCACTGTCAGTGCCTAGTAGTGTTTCTAATGCACGTTCAGGATGGGGCATCATTCCACAAACATTTCCTTCTTTATTAACAATGCCTGCGATATCTTCATATGAACCATTAGGATTATCAATATACTTAAGGATAATTTGATTATTTTGTTCAAGTTCATTAAAGATTTCTTCTGTACAATAGTAATGCCCCTCACCATGAGCAACAGGATAAACGACTTCTTGATTAGCTTCATATAAATGAGTAAATGGAGTTTGATTATTAACAATTTTTAAAGTTTCATTTCTACTTATGAAAAGATGAGAATCATTATGAAGCAACGCACCAGGAAGTAATCCAATTTCTGTCAATATTTGGAAACCATTACATACTCCAAGCACTGGTTTTCCTTCTTTTGCAAGACGTTTAACCTCATTAATAATAGGAGCCACACTTGCCATTGCTCCAGATCTTAAATAATCACCAAATGAAAAGCCACCAGGGATCAGAACCCCATCAAATCCTTCGAGGCTCGTTTCACGATAATCGACGTAAGCTGCGTCAACGCCAGATTTAATTGCGGCATTAAACATGTCTCTATCACAGTTAGAGCCAGGGAATACGAGAACTGCGAATTTCATCTTATGCATTCTCCTTTTCTTCAATCACTTTATAGTTATATTCTTCTATCACTGTGTTAGCGAATAACTTTTCACTTAATGTCGTAATGATATTATCAACCGCTTCATCTGTTGCTTCATCAACCGTCATGTATAGAACTTTACCTACGCGTATGTCATTCACTTGTGTATAACCTAAATCATGTACAGCTCTGTTTAGAGCTTGTCCTTGAGTATCTAATACTTGTGGTTGTAAAGTGATGTGCAATTCGATTGTTTTCATTGTTTAAAATCCTCCAATTTATTCAAGAATGTTTGATACGTTTCAATGAGTGAGCCAGTATCATTTCTATAAACGTCTTTATCAAAGTTTGTATCTGAAAATTTGTCCCATATACGACATGTATCAGGAGAAATTTCATCAGCTAGTAAAATTTCGCCATCATGTGTTTTACCAAATTCAACTTTAAAATCGACAAGTCTTAGCTCCATTTCTTCCATAAGTTGAACCAATACTTTATTAATTTCTTTTGCCATATGTTTTAACTTGTCTATTTCATCATCTTTAGCAATATGAAGTAGTTTTACATGATCATCAGTAATTAAAGGATCGTTAAGGTCATCATTCTTATAGAAAAATTCGACTAATGGTTCTTCAAACACGTGCCCTTTTTCAAATCCTAATCGCTTAGTAATAGAACCAGTGGCGATATTTCTCACTACGACTTCTAATGGGATAATCTCTACTTGTTGTACTATTTGTTCTGTCTCTGAAAGTTGCTTAATGAAGTGGTTATTGATGTCGTTACGAGTTAAATAATCAAATATAATTGATGTGATTTGATTATTTAACTTTCCTTTGCCGGCCATTGTGTCTTTTTTGGCTCCGTTGCCTGCGGTTACTTCATCTTTGTATTCTACTCGCAATTGATATTCTGTATCGGTAGTATAAACGCGTTTTGCTTTTCCTTCATATAATAATGACACTTATTTGTCTCTCCCTTCGAACTTCATTAACATGTATTGTTCAGTTTGATTCACATCATCAGTAAGTAATGTCATATGCCCCATTTTTCTATCTGGTTTGCGTTGCGATTTACCATAGATATGAACGTGCCATTCAGGATGATTTTCAAATTCATTTTCAAGTAAATCTAAGTCGCGTCCGAGTAAATTCATCATTACTGCTGGTTTCAAGACTTCAATTTGTTGTGGGAGTCTCTGTCCTGTTACTGCTAAAATATGGGTATCAAATTGAGAAAAGTCACATGCTTCTATTGAATAGTGTCCAGAATTATGAGGGCGTGGTGCTATCTCATTAACGTAAAGATTATTTTCTTTATCTATAAAAAATTCAACAGTAAATGTACCTACAAAATGAATTGCATTGGTTATCTTATCCACTTCTTTACGCGCTTCATTTTCTTTATTGGATCTAGCAGGTACGACTGTTTTAAATAAGATTTGATTTCTATGTTCATTTTCTTGTAATGGAAAATAAGTTGTTTGTTGCTCATTTCCGATAGTTACTGTAAGAGAAACTTCCTTATCAATATCAAGGTATTGTTCCGCTACACACTCTTGATTAGAAATTAAATCAATCGCTTCATCTAAATTTGACTCATTTTCAACTAGGATTTGTCCTTTCCCATCATATCCACCAAAGCGAGTTTTAACGATGAATGGATACCCTAGTTCCTTAGAAGCTTGATATAAATCTTGTTTATTTTTTATTTGTAGAAAAGGAACGATTTGTGTTCCAGCATCTTTTAGTGTTTGCTTTTCAGTAAGACGATCTTGAAGTAACTGAATTGCTTGATAGCCTTGAGGTATATTGTAGTTTTCTGTAAGTTGTTTAAGTTGTTGTGAAGAAATATTTTCAAATTCATAAGTGATGACGTCTGAACTTTCACCTAGTTCTTTTAATGCTTGTTCGTCGTCATAATTAGCATGAATAAATTGATGTGCAACATAGCGACATGGACTGTCTTCGTTTGGATCAAGGACAATAACCTTAAAGCCCATTTTTTGTGCGGACTGTGCCATCATTTTCCCTAATTGTCCTCCACCAATAATTCCGATTGTTGAACCGAATTTCAGTTTATTGAAGCTCATTTTGCATTGCCTCCACTTTATTCACTAATGTTTTTTCATAATTTTCCAAATTTTTATGAACTGTGTTATCAGTCATACCAATCATTCTAGCTGCTAATATTCCAGCATTTTTTGCACCTGATTTACCTATAGCCGTAGTTGCTACTGGTATTCCACCAGGCATTTGTACTATAGATAATAAAGAATCTAACCCTTTTAAACTTTTTGACTCTATTGGCACACCTATGACAGGTAAAGTAGTCATTGACGCTACCATACCAGGTAAATGTGCTGCTCCACCGGCTCCAGCAATAATAATGTCATAGCCGTTTTGCTTTGCTTGATTAGCGAATTCAAACATAAGTTGTGGCGTACGATGAGCAGAAACCACTTTTTTATCGTACGGAATATTAAATTCATCTAACATCAAGCAACTCTCTTTCATAATCTCCCAGTCTGAAGAACTACCCATAATGACTGCTACTCTCACGTTTTACACCCTTTCAAAAGTTTGGATTGTGATAAGAATTAGTTGTATATTACAGATATAGCATAACAATCATAGGATAGTTTTTCAATCAAAAATCGAACTTTAATTATATTTTTAAATTTAATTTACGTCTTTTGACTATCAATTACTTTATAATTAATGTTAAAGTTAAGATATTAAAGAAATTAAAGGAGGAGTTTTAAGTGGTTGCTAAAGTATTAGATGGAAAACAAATAGCTAAGGAATATCGTCAAGGATTACAAGAACAAGTTGAATCTTTAAAAGAACGTGGTTTCACTCCAAAATTATCAGTTATTCTAGTTGGTAATGATGGCGCAAGTCAAAGTTATGTAAAATCTAAAAAGAAAGCTGCTGAAAAAATAGGAATGATTTCCGAAATTGTACATTTAGATGAATCAACATCAGAAGAAGACGTTCTAAAAGAGTTAGACAGACTTAACAACGATGATTCTGTGAGTGGAATTCTTGTTCAAGTTCCTCTACCGGAACAAGTGAGTGAACAAAAAGTTTTAGAATCTATTAATCCTGATAAAGACGTAGATGGTTTCCATCCTTCAAATATTGGTAAACTCTATATTGATGAGCAAACTTTTGTACCTTGTACACCATTAGGAATTATGGAAATTTTAAAACATGCGGATATTAATCTAGAAGGTAAACATGCTGTTGTAATAGGCAGAAGTCATATTGTTGGTCAACCTGTTTCAAAACTATTACTACAAAAGAATGCAACTGTAACTATTTTACATTCACGATCAAAAGATATGAGTAAACACTTAAAAGATGCAGATGTTATCGTCAGTGCAGTAGGTAAACCTGGCCTTGTAACTAAAGACGTGGTTAAAGAAGGTGCAGTAATTATTGATGTTGGTAATACACCTGATGAAAATGGCAAATTAAAAGGCGATGTAGAATATGAAGAAGTGAAAGAAATCGCCGGAGCAATTACACCTGTTCCAGGTGGTGTAGGACCATTAACAATTACTATGGTACTAAATAATACACTTATAGCAGAAAAAATGCGCAGAGGAATTGAATAAATCTCTACGCTCTATAACTTTCCATTCTTTAAATAAAAAAATTAACCATCTCAGTAATCATTTAAATACTGAGATGGTTTCTTCGTTATATTATACAGTTACACTTAATTTAGGAATGAATGTTTCGTAATGAATTTTATTTGTATCTACATTCATTTCTTTTAATGCTTTTATAATTGATTGTAAGAAGTGAGTACCTCCACAAATATAAATTTCTGTTTCTTCATTAATATAGTCTTTAAGTTTTTCTTCATCTAGATAGCCTTCTGAGTTTTTATCATGTAGGTGATAATCAACAGATTCTTTAGTAGTTGCAATTTCATTAATTAATGATTCAAACGGTGCATCGTTAACATCATTAGTAACCTGAATAAATTGAGCTTTAGACCCATTTGTAACTGCTTCATTAAACATTGGTACTAAAGGGGTAACTCCTATACCAGATCCTAAGAATAATTGTTCGTTATTCAAGTTTTCTACTTTAAATGGACCTACTGGTGCAGATAAATTAATTGAATCACCTTCTACTAACTCATCATGTAATATAGTAGATACCTCTCCTTCATGCTCAGTTGTCACATCTCGTTTAACTGCAAATGTTAAATGTTGTTTGTCACCTTTTACTATTGAATAATGACGTTTTGCACGATACGGCATCTTTTCGCTACTTACATCTACGGTAATGTATTGACCTGGAACAAATTGACTTAAATCATGTTTATCTGAAACAACTGTGAAAGACTTAATATCTGAAGAAATATGTTTAATTTCTTCTATTTTAAATGGTTGGAAACCGTCCCAAGCCATTTGACTATAAATATCCTTTTCAACTGAAATAAATACATCAGCGATATCTTGATAGGCTTTCTTCCATGTTTTAATAATTTCATGATCATCATCTAATCCCACTACTTCTTTTATAGCTGCAATCAGATTTTCACCAACAATATCATATCCAGCAGGTGGTACTTGTAATGCACAGTGTTTATAAGCGATTTCTTTAACTACTGGCATAATATTTTCCAAATGCTCAATGTTAACTGCCGCAGCTAAAACACTTTGTGCAAGTGCAGTTGATTGAAGACCCTTTTGTTGGTTCGTTTGATTAAACATATTTTTTAATTCAGGATGTTGTTTAAACATTCTTTTATAGAAATGTGATGTAATTATTTCACCTTTATCCTGTAATACAGGAACAGTTTCTTTAATGATACTTTTTTCTTTTTCCGTTAACATTATTTCCACTCCCACATATGGTCTCAAAAGGCCTATTAATTTATTGCAAGTTAATTCTATTCCTATTTTTCTAAAAAATAAATAAAATGCTAAAACCTTCACAAAACTTTCAATTTACATAATCTTTAATGAAATTTACTTAAAATATATTTAATTTTTATTAAAACTGGGGTATATTAAGACCATAGTATGATGTATAAATCTTAAATATAAAGTATATTAGATTTAAATCATAGATGACTATCAGACGGAGGTTAAGTTATGAATAAATTACTACAGTCATTATCAGCGCTTGGTGTTTCAGCTACCTTAGTAACGCCTAATTTGAATGCAGAAGCGACTACTAATACCGAACCTCAACTACGCGGGGTCAATGATATTGTAATTGAAAAAGGCCAAGATTATAATTTATTAAATGGTATAAGCGCATATGATAAAGAAGATGGTGACTTAACTCATAAAATCAAAGTCGACGGTCAGGTAGATACATCTAAAGTTGGAAAATATGAAGTTAAATATATAGTAACTGACTCTGATGGAGCAGAAAAAACATCTACGAGATATATTGAAGTAAAATAGAATCTTTCCTATTTAAAGTTGAGAATTTTCTCAACTTTTTTATTTGCAAAATCCCCCTCAACCCTTCAATTGATAACACTTCTCAATACATAAGTTGTATTACATGCAATTTTGTTAAATTTGTCTAATTTCACAAAATGTACACATAATTTTAACAAATCTTAAAATCCCCGTCATACCTTATATCAATGCTTATTCTTTACATATAACAACAAATTTTTTTTTACAGGTACTTGTAAATATTGTGTAATAAACTAAAATTAGTGGTAAGCCCTACATTTGTAGTATTAGGAGGTCAAAAAAAGTGTCAAAATTTAAGTCTTTGCTTCTATTATTTGGCACACTAATTTTACTTAGTGGCTGTTCAAATATAGAAGTTTTTAATGCAAAAGGGCCAGTAGCAAGTAGTCAGAAGTTCTTGATCATCTACTCAATCATCTTCATGCTTGTTATTGTTGTCGTTGTGCTTGCCATGTTTGCATTCTTTATTTATAAGTACAGTTATAATAAGAATGAAGTATCAGGCAAGATGCACCACAATTCTTTAATAGAAACAATTTGGTTTGTGGTACCTATCCTAATCGTTATTGCTTTAGCTGTACCAACAGTTAAAACATTATATGATTATGAGAAACCACCTCAAAAAGACAAAGACCCACTTGTGGTTTACGCAGTAAGCGCTGGTTACAAATGGTTCTTTGCTTACCCAGATCAACACATCGAGACTGTTAATACATTAACAATTCCTAAAGATCGACCAGTCGTATTCAAGCTTCAAGCTATGGATACTATGACAAGTTTCTGGATTCCACAATTAGGTGGTCAGAAATATGCTATGACTGGTATGACAATGAATTGGACTTTAACAGCAGATCAATTAGGTACCTTCAGAGGTCGTAACTCTAACTTCAATGGTGACGGATTTGCTCGTCAAACATTTAAAGTTCACTCTGTAAGCCAAAATGATTTCGATAAATGGGTTAAAGAAGCTAAAGGTAAGAAAACATTAAATCAAGATACATTTGATAAACAACTCTTACCAAGCACACCTAATAAAGAATTAACATTCAATGGTACTCATATGGCGTTTGTTGACCCAGCAGCTGATCCAAAATATATCTTCTACGCTTATAAACGTTATAATTTCGTTCAGAAAGATCCTAACTTCACTGAAGAAAAAGATCTTTATAAAGATGTAAAAGATAAACCTGTTAAACCAGCTCGTAAGGTCAAAGTGACAAACGCGAACTATGAACGTCATGGTATGAAACCTATTATTCTCGGCAACAATGAAAAATATGACAATGAGTTCAAAAAAGAAGAGGACCATAACTCTAAAGAAATGGAAAAAATTTCTAAAGGAGCAAAAGACGAAAATGCGTCTAAACTTCAAAAAAAAGAACATGATGATCATGGAGGTGGACATTAATGAATTTTCCATGGGATGAATTACTCGTTAAAGGTAACTGGATGATTATCATGGCGCAAATTGCTGCCCCATTCTTAGTTATCGGACTTATCGCAGTAATTAGCTATTTTAAATTATGGAAATATCTATACAAAGAATGGTTCACATCCGTAGACCATAAAAAAATCGGTGTAATGTATTTAATCTGTGCCGTATTAATGTTCGTACGTGGTGGTATTGACGCGTTATTAATTCGTACTCAATTAACTATTCCAGATAATAAATTCTTGGAAGCAAACCACTATGATGAAATTTTCAGTACGCACGGTGTAATCATGATTATTTTCATGGCGATGCCTTTCATCTTTGGTTTATGGAATATCGTCGTTCCATTACAAATCGGTGCACGTGATGTTGCCTTCCCTGTAATGAACAACGTTAGTTTCTGGCTATTCTTTGCTGGTATGATTTTATTCAACCTATCATTTATCGTAGGTGGATCTCCAGCTGCAGGTTGGACTAACTATGCACCACTTGCTGGTGAATTTAGTCCTGGACCAGGAGTCAACTACTATTTAGTTGCAATACAAATTTCTGGTCTTGGTACATTAATGACTGGTATTAACTTCTTTGTAACAATACTTAGATGTAAAACTCCTACAATGAAGTTCATGCAAATGCCAATGTTTACTGTAACAACATTTATTACTACGCTTATCGTCATTTTAGCTTTCCCTGTTTTAACAGTTGCGTTAGCATTAATGACTACAGATAGAGTGTTCGGTACACACTTCTTTACAGTAGCAGATGGCGGTATGCCGATGTTATGGGCAAACTTCTTCTGGGTATGGGGGCACCCTGAGGTATACATCGTTATCTTGCCAGCATTCGGTATTTATTCAGAAATTATCCCAACTTTCGCACGTAAACGCCTATTCGGTCACCAAAGCATGGTTTGGGCGACTGCAGGTATCGCGTTCTTAAGTTTCTTAGTTTGGGTTCACCATTTCTTCACTATGGGTAATGGTGCATTAATCAACTCATTCTTCTCAATTTCAACAATGTTAATCGGTGTGCCTACCGGAGTTAAATTATTTAACTGGTTACTAACATTGTATAAAGGTAGAATTACATTCGAGTCACCTATGTTATTCTCACTAGCATTCATCCCTAACTTCCTATTAGGTGGGGTTACAGGTGTAATGTTAGCGATGGCATCTGCTGACTATCAATATCACAACACTTATTTCTTAGTAGCCCACTTCCACTATACATTGGTTACTGGTGTAGTATTTGCCTGCTTAGCTGGTTTAATCTTCTGGTATCCAAAAATGATGGGTTACAAATTAAACGAAACATTAAACAAATGGTGCTTCTGGTTATTCATGATCGGATTTAACGTTTGTTTCTTACCTCAATTCGTACTCGGATTAGATGGTATGCCACGTCGTTTATACACTTACATGCCTTCTGATGGTTGGTGGTTATTAAACTTCATCTCAACTATCGGTGCATTATTAATGGGAATTGGTTTCCTATTCTTAGTTGCAAGTATCGTCTATGCTCATATCAAAGCACCACGTGAAGCAACTGGTGATAACTGGGATGGACTTGGTCGTACTTTAGAGTGGTCAACAGCTTCAGCTATTCCACCTAAATACAACTTTGCAATCACTCCAGATTGGAATGACTACGATACTTTTGTTGATATGAAAGAACATGGTCGTCATTACTTAGACAACCATAATTACAAAGATATTCATATGCCTAACGATACTCCAGTAGGTTTCTGGATGGGTATCTTCTTTACAATCGGTGGTTTCTTCTTAATCTTTGAAACACTCGTTCCTGCAATTATCTGCTTAGCAGGTATCTTTGGAACTATGATTTGGAGAAGTTTCCAAATTGATCATGGTTACCACATCCATGCTTCTGAAGTTGCAGAAACTGAAAAACGTTTAAGAGAAGCTCGTATTAAAGAAAGGGAGGCTGTAAGTCATGAGTCATGATACTAATACAATCGATTCACGTAGTCATGAAGGCGAATTAAATAAACTTGGCTTCTGGATTTTCCTTACAGCTGAATTCGCGTTATTCGGTACCCTATTCGCAACGTTATTAACTTTGCAACACGGTGGCGATTACGCTCACAAAATGACTACAGAGTTATTTGAATTGCCTCTTGTACTAATTATGACATTCTCATTATTATTAAGTTCTTACACTTGTGGTATTGCAATTTACTACATGCGAAAAGAGAAACAGAACTTAATGATGATTTGGATGATTATCACTGTATTATTAGGGCTTGTATTCGTAGGTTTTGAAATTTACGAATTCGCACACTATGCACAAGAAGGAGTAAATCCTACTATCGGTTCCTTCTGGTCTAGTTTCTTCATCCTATTAGGTACGCACGGATGTCACGTATCAGTAGGTATTGTTTGGATCATTTGTTTATTAATCCAAATCGGAACTCGCGGTTTAGATTCATACAATGCTCCTAAATTATTTATAGTAAGTTTATACTGGCACTTCTTAGATGTTGTTTGGATCTTCATCTTCACTGCCGTATATATGATAGGGATGGTGTATAGCGGATGAATACAATCGTAAAACATACTGTCGGTTTCATTGCTTCAATCGTTTTAACGCTTTTAGCAGTTTTCGTAACACTATACACATCAATGACATTCCATGCTAAGGTAACAATTATCTTTGGTTTTGCTTTTATCCAAGCTGCAGTTCAATTATTAATGTTCATGCACTTAACTGAAGGTAAAGATGGTCGAGTTCAATCATTCAAAGTTATCTTCGCAATCATCATTACCCTAGCTATCGTTATTGGTACGTATTGGGTAATGCAAGGTGGTCACTCTCACCACTTATAAAACTGAGGTAAAGATTATCAAGCTCATGGCTTAGTTAATCAACACGCAAGCTAGCATATATATGTTAGCTTGCTTTTTTTATTGTCGAAATTATGATGATACAATGATACGCTTAATGGGAAGTTCATTTTTAGGAGGCGAATTAATATAATGGTAACCCCAATAATTATTGATACTGATCCTGGTATAGATGATGCTGCAGCAATCAGTTTGGGTTTATGTCATCCAGAATTTGATGTAAAAATGATTACTACTGTGAATGGGAATGTAGGTATTGAGAAGACTACCGCAAATGCTTTAAAGCTTAAACATTTCTTTAATAGTGATGTGCCTGTTCATAGAGGTGCATCAAAACCCTTATTAAACGAAATTGTCGACGCTGCACCAGTTCATGGAGAATCTGGTATGGATGGCTATGACTTTCCCCCAATTGCGCAAAAGGATTTGGCATCTACCCACGCTGTTGAAGCTATGAAAGAAACAATTTTAAAGAGCGAGAATCCTATGACTATCATTGCAATTGGTCCATTGACTAATATAGCAATACTCCTTTCTACATATCCTGAAGTAACTGATTACATTAAAGAAATTGTTCTTATGGGTGGTAGTACAGGAAGAGGAAACGTCACGCCTCTAGCAGAATTTAATATTTATTGTGATCCTGAAGCTGCGCAAGTGGTATTTAACTCTGGATTGCCTCTGACAATGATAGGATTAGACTTAGCTAGAGAAGCCATATTTACGCATGATTACGTTAAAAGCTTTAAAAATCAAAATGAAACAGGACAAATGTTACATGATTTATTTCAACACTATCGAAGCGAAGACTTCGAATATGGCGTTAAAATTTATGATGTGTTTACTATTTTATATTTACTGCAACCTCAAGCATTTAATGTCAAAGAAGCAGATGTTCAAATAGAATTAGCTGGTCATTACACTAAAGGAGCAACTGTTGTAGATTTCGAATCTCAATATCCTAATTGTACAGTTGTACTCTCACCTGTAGATAAAGATTACGAAGATTTATTCCTTAACGCACTGAGCTATTGTAAATAGTAACGTATTTATATTGAACTATATATTAAAAAAATCAGACTGAGATAATATTTAATTTCTCAGTCTGATTTAATATATTGGCTAAAAATATCTTTATTGAATATGCGTGGTTTTTATTCTAATCGTCTTTTTAGGTGAATATCTAATGATTTGTACGCTGTTTTTCTTGAACTTTAACACCTGGTGTATTATAAGGTTTCTTTTGATTAAGAATATTATAGAAAATATGTCTCATTTTATCTTCATTAGGCACGAAGCCGTTAGTATTTTTAATATTAGTACCTAATATAGCAACATAACGGTCATTAAAGTATACAGTAAATGTTTGGCCAAAGAACACGCCATTCACTCTATTAAGATATGGCGTAACATAGAAGCCATATCGATATTCTTCAGGATACTCTTCAGTACCAAATTCATGTAGCATTGGATTTGTCACATTAGAGCTAAATAATTTATCTTGTTGAAACTTATTAATAAGTTTACCCATATCGTAAGGTGCCATATATAGGTTCCCTGCACCAAAATATTGATCTAGTACATTAGGACGTAAGAACGAAAATGAATCATTCTTAAATTTATAACCTTTAGCCATTTCATTTTGTAATGGCTTCTCATCGTAAAAAGCAGAATGCTTTAGATGAAATTTATTACCAAGACGTTCGTAATAATTTTGTACGTATGGTTTCCCTGTTACCTTCTCAATCACTTTAGCTAGGACTAAATAGTTTGCATCATTATAACTATGTTTATGATAAACTTTATCATCAATTCCACGTTTCTGAATAGATAATACTGCTTGATCTAAGTTTTTAATGTTTGTTGAAGCTTCGTATTTGTATAATCCACTTTTATGTAACATTAAATCTTTAATTGTTATTTCTTTATCTGTTTTAAACCAAGGTAAATATTTCGTTACAGGGGCATTTAAATCCACCTTATGTTCTAGCTCTAATTGTTTAAGCATTAATCCCGTTGTGAATTTTTGAGAAGAACCAATAAGATACATTGTATTAGCAGTATTTTTCTTACCTTTTTCAATGTCTTTATAACCATATCCTTTATTCATTTTCAATTTACCATTATCAAATATAGCTACTGTACCATTGAAATGCGTTTCTTTTAAATACTTATCAATTTGGCCATACATTGGTTCTTTTTTATCAACTATTGTTTTTAACTTCTCGGGCGCTTTAACTGACTTATCTCTTTTTTCAATATAATTAGTGTTATCGCTTTGATTCTTTAATACTTGCGTTTCTACTTCATGATGTTTACTCCATTTAAATCCTAATATTCCAACTAATACAATCAGTGTAACTAGTACGATTATAAAAAAGATTATTTTAAATTTATTAAGTTTCATTTTTCTTGTTAGCCTCACACATTCATGTCTTTAATATTCAATATAAGTCTCTTGGAATTCTTTAATTAAACTATCAATGTTATTTACGTTTAGTGAAAAATATATCTTAATTTTAGGCTCTGTACCTGATGGCCTAATAGCTATAAAACCTTCATCAAATATTAGACGTATTAAGTTTGCATTAGGTAAGTAAGTGGCTTTTTCTTTCCCACTTTCTATATACTTAATTGTTCCTAATTGATAATCCTCAATTGCTTTTACATCTAACCCACACACTTGATGTATTTCTTTATTTCTAAATGAATTTATAATTGTTTCTATTTTACGCTGCCCATCCGCACCTTCAAATACAGGACTTAAATTAACATTTTGATAATGACCGACTGTACGATATATATCATCAAGTGTATCTTTTAAAGTAATATTATTTTCGTAAAGTAGATTTTTAAATTTGATGATTAAAGGTACGATTTGAAGAGCATCCTTATCTCTTACAAATGGTTCAACCATATAGCCATTACTTTCTTCAAATGCTAACAATAGTTTTTCATTAGTATGGCTCTTATCATTTAAAATTTCCGAAATATACTTAAATCCTGTAAGCACATTATAAACATTAACATTTAAAACATCCGCCAATTTTTCACTTAGTTCACTAGTTACTATGGACTTAACAATATATAAATCTTCATATGAAGCATCAATTAGGTCTTGATACCTTAATTTCATTAATATAAGTCCTAATTCATTACCATTGAAAAATTTATATTCTCCATTATCTAAACGTTCTACTATCCCTAATCTATCTGCGTCAGGATCAGTAGCAATAATGAGTTGTGCATCACTTTCTTCAGCTAGCTTCTTCCCTACTTCAAATGCGGATTCGTCCTCAGGGTTAGGACTATTTAGTGTAGGAAATGTTCCGTCTGGAATAGATTGTGATTGAGCAATAACATAATTATCATAATTGAGTTTGTCCAAAATGTCAGAAACTATAGGCAAACTTGTTCCATGTAGACTAGTTAGTACTGTTTTAGCATTCTTTTTTTCAATGTTTCCCGTAGCCCTAATAACTTCATTTATGTAATTATTTCTAACATCTTTGCTTGCAAAATTAATTTGATCTTTAGTTACTAACTTATCAAAGCTACCGATTTCTATATCTAATGGATTTTCAATTTCGTCTATATAACTACTTAAAATTTCAGAGTCTTTAGGTAATAGTTGCCCACCATATTCATTATAAACTTTAATACCATTATAATTTTTGGGATTGTGGCTTGCTGTTATCATTACCCCACCATCTGCCCCGTAATATCTTATAGCATGAGAGAGTTCAGGTGTAGATTTATAGCTTTCTGCAGTAATAACTTTAACTCCGTTATCAGCTAATATTGTAGATAATTCTTTAGAGAAAGCTTCTGAAAGTAATCTAGAATCGTAAAAGACAACAATAGTTGCTTCATTAGAATTTGCTTTTATAAATTTTGCTAAGCCTAAAGCTACTTTTCTTACCGTGAAAGCGTTCATTCTACCAGGACCAATGCCAAACTTCCCTCTAATTCCAGCAGTCCCAAAAGATAACTGTGTTGTTAACCCTTCTTCTATTTCTCTTTCGTTCTGTTGCTCATAAAACGATTGAATTAAACTTTCATCCAAACGCTTTATCCATTCTTGTTTCATTAGTAATCTCCTTTCTTATAAACAATCAATGTAAAGGAAAGTAGCACGTCGAATCTATGGTGAAAATTTGATAATTGAAATTGTATTTGATAATTGTTTTTACAAATTTTATATATTTGATTAGCTATGCATTATTATAACTTAATGACATAGATAAATCACTTTAATTAGATAATACGCTTATTTAAAAATAATTCTATAGTACTTTAGTACCATAAAGGGTTTTACAGAAATTTATTTCCAAACTTATAGAAAAAATAATGTAAACTTAGTTTTAAGATTGTAAAATTAATGTGAAGCTATGAGTTGTAATTTTGCTTATAAAGTAATACAATTTAAGGCTATAGTGCATAAATACAAAAGTAAAAACGTATCTCATAACTATATACAAATTTCAGCACATAAATATAAATTTTAATAATAAAATAGGAGCACTTACGATGAACAAATTTTTAAAGTATTTTTTAATATTATTAACATTCGTTCTTGTCGTCGTTCCAATCATATTTGCTACTCAATTATATAAAAGTTCAGAATCTGCTTTTGAAAAGTCTCAAGATCAGCATAATGCGCAACGTCAATCCACTTTAAGAGATTCAAAAGTAAATCCTGAAAAGCAACCTATTTCTATTTTATTTTTAGGAATAGATGATAATGAAGGCAGAGAAAAGAACGGACAAAGTATTGAACACTCTAGATCAGATGCAATGATTTTATCAACATTTAATCAAAAGAAACATCAAATTAGAATGTTAAGTATTCCACGCGATACAATTAGTTATATACCAAAAGTAGGCTATTATGATAAAATCACTCACGCTCATGCATACGGTGGTCCTATAGCTGCTATGGACTCTGTTGAAGCGACAATGAATGTACCAGTAGATTACTATGTTCGAATTAATATGAAAGCATTTGTTGAAGCTGTTGATGAATTAGGCGGTATTTATTATGATGTGCCTTATAATTTAAATGAACCAAATAGTGACGATACCGGCAGAATAAAAATTAAAAAAGGCTATCAAAAATTAAATGGTGACCAAGCTTTAGCTGTAGCTCGAACAAGACATCATGATTCAGATTTAAAACGTGGTCAAAGACAAATGGACTTAATAAAAATTCTTTTCCAAAAAGCCCAAAGTTTAGATTCAATTGATAAATTAGATAATGTAGTTGAAATCGTTGGTAAAAATGCTAAACATAATCTTACTAAAAAGGAAATTCAATCATTAGCTAAGATGTATCTTACAGGCAACACAGATATAAAAACATCCCAACTTGAAGGTAAAGACGATTATTTAGATGGTATTTATTACTATAATCCAAGTGTTAAAAGTATAATGAAATATTCAAATATCTTGCGCTCTGATTTAGGCTTATCTAAAATAACAGATAAAGACGACTTTTTAGACCATAGAGTTATCAAACATTATGGTTCACTCGTCCCATTAACAGAGTTAAGTGATAGTTTATTACGTCAAAATCAAAAAGACACAACAAGCGATGATGACAATAATAACAACGATACAATGAATGATAACTCAAATAACGAAGCAACATTCAACAATAACGATCAAAATGATGGTCAAGAAGATACAGGTAATAATAATCAAACAACTGATGACAACAATTACCAAAATCAATATCAACAAAATAATGAGCAAAATAACACATTAAATGATGATGCTAATATGAATGTTCAATAACTATTTATTAATCATGTTTACATCGCAGTTATTTAATTAGGAGAGGAGCTTATACAATGAGTCGCAAAACATATGAAAAGGTCGCTAATATTAATGGCATGTTTAATATGTTGGAACAACAAATTGTTCATAGTAAAGACATGGCCCTATTTCGTAATGAATTCTTCTATGTCAATCATGAGCATAGAGAAAACTACGAAGCATTACTTGTTTACTATAAAAACAGTTTCGATAATCCAGTCGTCGACGGCGCTTGTTATATTGTCGCCCTTCCTGAGATTTTCAATAAAGTAGATGTATTCGAATCTGACTTACCTTTCACATGGGTTTATGATGAAAATGGTATAACTGAAACTATGAAAAGTATTAGCGTACCTTTACAATACCTAATCGCTGCTGCACTTGAAGTGACAGACGTTAACTTGTTTAAACCATCTGGCTTTACGATGGGCATGAATAACTGGAATATAGCGCAATTAAGAATTTTTTGGCAATATTGCGCCATTGTACGAAAAGAAGCTCTATAAATGAAACATTCAGAGTGTTTTAATATAACTCTAACTTTCCGCTAACATTGCTTTTAACTATGTTAGCGGTTTTTTTTATAAATAATTTTTTGATTCTTGGATGTGCCATCTCTTCTAGAATGAAAATTTTATTAAAAAACTGTTCAATTTGTGATTTAATTACATGATTTTGGGAATTATTAGAGATACTGGAGGTTTTAAATGTTTAAGAAAGTTATTAATGAAGACATGTTGAATGATTGTTTTATGATAAGAAAAAAAGTTTTCGTCAAAGAACAACACGTCCCTGAGGAGAATGAAATAGATAATTATGAAGAAATATCATATCACATAATTGGTTATACAAAAGATGGTGATCCGTTTGCTACCGCTAGAATTAGACCTATTAAAGAAAAGTTAGGAAAAGTGGAACGTGTAGCTATCATTAAAGAACATAGAGGATTGGGTTACGGTAAACTATTAATGAACTCTATTGAAGAATTAGCTAATGATTTAAACTTTGACGAATTAACTATGCATGCACAAACACATGCGCAAACTTTTTACGAAAAAATCGGTTATAAAGCATTCGGGAATACTTTCATTGAAGAAAATATCGAACACATCAGAATGAATAAAGCAATATAACAACTTTTTATATTCAATTTTCAACTTTGCACAAACTTAAAAATGTAATATTTAATATGCATTTTACACTAATGAAAATGAATAGAAAACGCGTAATTAATGCTTTAACTGTATGAATACTAAAATAATTATCAGTTAGTCATAGGTTAAAGTTTGATTACAAAACTGTTAAAAGTAATACAGATATTACAACTAATATTATAATTGGTACAAAATAAAATATATTATGAGGAGTAAATAAAAATATGACGAAGAAATTCAATTACAAATTACCGTCAATGGTTGCATTAACGTTATTTGGAACTGCCTTCACTGCTCACCACGCACACGCCGCAGAAAACACTCAAGATCAAACAAACAATAAAAACGTATTGGATGACCAAGCTACTCTTAAACAAGCTGAACAAGTTAAAGAGAAAGTCTCTCAACCAGCACAAAATGTTTCAGGAACTCAAACTTATCAAGATCCTACGAAAGTTCAATCAAATGATGATACCACTTCAAATACATACGATGCCTCACTAGATGAATTAAACGGTTCTTCAAGTAAAACTTCTCAAGATCAATCGAACAATTCAGCTCAAACTGACCAACAAACTCAAGATGCTAACGTAACAATTTCAAATAAAGAAGATGCTAGCACACAAGATGATCATAAGGAAGCTTCACAATCTGAACAACATGAACAAGATGCAACTAGTCCTTCTACTAAAGAAGACTTAAAATCAGATAATAATGAAGATGTTTCACAACCTGAACAACAAAATCATGAATCTAGCTTGGACAAAAATGAAGTTACTTCACAATCTGAAGAAGTAGCTCACCCATCAAATACTGAAGATTCAAAATCTAATGAGAGTCAACAAGTAGACAACTCATCTACAAACGAGCAATATGCATCTCAAACACAAAGTAATGACAATAAAGAGTTAGATACTACTCAATCATCATTAAACAAAACTAATGAAAAGGAAAATAGTGAGACTTCTATTTCTAATTCAAGTCATTCTAATCATCAAACAACTAAAAATTCTAATAGTCAACAACCAACTGATGAAGAAACTAATCAATCAAGCGCTAAAGTAAGTAGCACTAATCAATCAGGGTATAATTTTGACTATGACGAATATGATGAGACTGAAGATACAGATGTATCTAATGTTCAAGCTTCAACATCTAATGAAGCAGATTCTCATACAACTCGAACTAATAATGATAAGCAGCCTCAAAACGCGTCATTAACTGCTCAAGCTAAAGAGGACAATAGTTCAGAGCCTAAAGCTGAATCTAATAAATCTAAAAATAATGAATCAACTAATAAAGCTACAACTACTAGTGTGAAAGCTACTAACAGTAACGCTACTACTAGTTCAAACAAATCAACTAATGAAAAAGCTACTTCTAATAATGATAAAAAAGTGACTACATTTAGTTCAGTAGCTAAACCTAGAATGATGTATTCAGTAAATAAGAAAACGACATCTAAAGCCACTTCTTCTTTACCTAAATACACACCTCAAGTTAAATCGTCAATCAATGATTATATTCGTAAGAATAATTTCAAAGCACCTCAAATTGAAGAAAACTACACTTCATATTTCCCTAAATATGGTTATAGATATGGTGTAGGTCGCCCTGAGGGAATCGTAGTACATGACACTGCAAATGAAAACTCTACAATTGATGGCGAAATTAATTTTATGAAGAATAATTATGAATCAGCATTTGTACACGCATTTGTTGACGGCAATAGAATTGTTGAAACTGCGCCAACTGATTATTTATCTTGGGGCGCAGGTCCAGCTGGTAACGAGCGTTTTATTAATGTTGAGATTGTTCACACACATGATTACGCTTCATTTGCGCGCTCTATGAATAACTACGCAGACTATGCTGCAACTCAACTTGTTTATTATGGTTTAAAACCAGATAGTGCTGAGAATGATGGTCAAGGTACAGTATGGACTCACTATGCAATTAGCCGATGGTTAGGTGGTACAGACCATGCAGACCCTCATCAATATTTCAGTAATCATAATTACAGTTATGCTGAACTTTATGATCTAATTAATGAAAAATACTTAATTAAAACTGGACAAGTTGCACCTTGGGGTACTACTTCTTCAAGTTCAACTAAACCATCAGGTGGTTCAAGTTCATCAAGTAGCGATAAATTAACTGTAAAAGCTAATAGTGGTGTCGCTCAAATCAAACCTAGCAACAGTGGATTATATACTACAGTCTACGATTCTAAAGGACATTCTACTGATCAAGCTCAAAAAACTTTATCTGTAACTAAATCTGCAACTTTAGGTAATAATAAATTTTATCTTGTTGAAGATTATAATAGCGGTAAAAAGTATGGTTGGGTTAAACAAAGCGATGTCGTTTACAACACAGCGAAATCACCTGTTAAAGTAAATCAAACTTTCAATGTGAAAGCAGGTTCAACACTTTACACTGTACCATGGGGTACACCAAGCCAAGTAGCTAGTAAAGTTTCAGGTTCTGGTAACCAAACATTTAAAGCTACAAAACAACAACAAATTGATAAAGCTATTTATTTATACGGTACAGTAAATGGTAAATCTGGTTGGATTAGTAAGTATTATTTAACTACTCCATCATCAAGTAGCAATTCAACTAAACCATCAAGTGGTTCAAGTTCTTCATCAACTAGTAATAATAAATTAACTGTATCTGCAAATAGCGGTGTTGCTCAAATTAAATCTAAAAATAATGGCGTTTATACAACCGTTTATGACAGTAAAGGTAAAAAAACAGACCAAGTACAACGTACTTTAGCTGTTACAAAATCAGCTACTTTAGGTAATGATAAATTCTACCTAGTTGAAGACTATAACACTGGTAAAAAATATGGTTGGGTTAAACAAAGTGATGTAGTGTATAACACAGCGAAATCACCTGTTAAAGTGAACGCAACTTATACTATTAAACCTGGCGTTAAATTATATACGGTACCTTGGGGTACATTTAATCAAGAAGCTAGTAAAGTTTCAGGTTCTGGCAACCAAACATTCAAAGCTACGAAACAACAACAAATCGACAAAGCTACTTATTTATATGGAACGGTCAATGGTAAATCTGGTTGGGTAAGTAAATATTATTTAACTGCACCAACTCAATCTAAAGTTGCAACGAGCAGTAAAGTCACAACTGCGAATAGAGCTGCTTCAACTCAATCAACATCTAAAGCAACTCAAAGTGCAACAACTCAAACTATAAATAAAGTAGCACAGGTTAAAGCTAATAATTCAGGTATCAAAACATCTGTTTATGATAAAACAGCTAAAAGCGGCACTAAATATGCTAACCGTACCTTTGTTATTAGCAAACAACGTACTGAAGGTAACAACACTTATGTTTTACTTCAAGACAGCACTCAAAATACACCTTTAGGTTGGGTAAACATTAAAGATGTTACAAGCCAAAACTTAGGTAAACAAACAAAATCTACAGGTAAATATAAAGTTAATTCAGAAAACAACGGATTATATTCTATTGCTTGGGGCACGAAGAACCAACAACTTCTTTCATCAAAAATGATTTCAAATAAAGCGTTTAGTGCTGCTAGATCGGTATATGTTGGAAAAGAATTATTCTTATATGGAACAGTTGATAACAGAACAGGTTGGATAGCAGCTAAAGACTTAACTCAAAATAGAACTGATGCTCAAGCTACTCCATATCATTACACGTTTGTTGTAAATAATAATAAGGGTTACTACTATAATGATGTTGCAAATAACGCCCATTATTCACTCAACTCTTATTACAATCAACCATTCTTTGTATCGAAACAAATGAAAGTCGACGGTGTAACTTGGTATTATGGTCAATTAACAAATGGTAAATATGTATGGATTAAATCAACTGACTTGTCTAAAGAGTCAATCAGATACGTTAAAACTGGTATGACTTTAACAAAAGCAGCAAATATTCAAAATAATTCATACTATAACCCTCAAGTTCAAAGAACAGCAGGAAAATGGGAAGATGCTAATTATGATGAAATTAAAAACGCTATGGATCCTATTAGATTAGCTAAAGACGATGAGTATAAATATCAATTCTTACTTTTAGACCAACCACAATATTTACCAGTTTCAGCACTTAATAAATTGCTGGAAGGTAAAGGTGTTCTAGAAGGACAAGGCGCGTCATTTAGCCAAGCTGCTAAAAAGTATGGTATTAATGAGATTTATTTAATATCTCACGCTTTAATAGAAACTGGTTATGGTACTTCTGATTTAGCTAAAGGTGGAGACATTGTTAACGGTAAATTCACTAATAAATCAGCTAAAAAATATCACAATGTATTTGGTATAGGCGCATATGATGATAATCCTTTAATAGAAGGCATTAAATATGCAAAAGAAGCTGGTTGGGATTCAGTTTCCAAAGCTATTGTTGGCGGAGCTAAATTTATTGGTCAATCTTATGTCAAAGCAGGACAAAATACGCTTTATAAAATGCGTTGGAACCCTGCACATCCAGGTACACATCAATACGCTACAGATATTAACTGGGCTAATTTAAACGCTCAAGTTATTAAAGGTTTCTACGATAAAATGGGTGAAGTTGGTAAATACTTTGAAATCCCACAATACAATAAATAATTAGTAATTCTAATTAGGGCATCTCTTAAGTAAAATAACTTAGAGGTGCCCTTTTTCCATTTTTAACTCATTTTGAACTTACGTCTCGTTATGAATAAAAAAATAAGCAACTTATATCAGTAATAAAATATTACTTATAAGTTACTTACCTTTTTAGTCAAATATTTGTTTAGATGTATATTGCACTTTGAAGCAAAAATTAAAATAATTACTAAACTAAATATAAATATGTCTACTGTTCAGTTTATCTAATAATTGATTAAGACTTTCTATTTCTTTAGGTGTTAAACATTGGCATCTCGCTTCGATTAATTCACATCTTGCTGTATTAATTTGTTGAATAAGTGCGCGAGCCTCATCAGTTAATATTAACTCTTTACAACGTAAGTCTTCATGAGATTGTTGACTTGTAATATAACCTTTAAGTACTAGCTTTTTAATCCATCTTGAAACGATAGATTGCTCTCGGCTGATCTTCATAGTTAAATCATATTGTGATAAGCGATCATAATTATATAAAATACGTAATAATTCTAACTGTTCAGCGGTTATATCTGTACGTTGACCGAAACGTCTGTTTACTAAATTTAAATCATTATTTGTGAGTGTGATAAGTTTTTCAAGTTGTTTATACATGTTGTTCTACTCCACTATTTAAGGTTGTTAATATTATATGCTTTATTTATAAAATATACAATACTATTATACACTTTGCACAAATTCGTTGCATATCTACCTAAAAGTATACTAAATTATAATAAGTCTATTCAGAGAGAAAAAGGAGACGCTTTATGACAGCTATCAAAGATAGGGATTATTTTTTCGATAATGCCCGAGCATTTTTAATATTTCTAGTTGTCTTTGGACATCTTTTACAACCTTATACTTCCGAAGATAAATTTTTATCAGCATTATACCTACTCATTTATAGTTTTCATATGCCTACATTCTTATTTATTTCGGGATATTTTGCGAAAAATCTTGATAAACCACACTACCTAGAGAAGATCGCTAAAAAATTACTAGTACCTTATATCATTTTTTTCGCATTCTTTTCAATATATTATTACTTAACTGGCAAGGAAGACGCTATACAGTTAGATCCATTTAACCCGGTCTTTGCCCTATGGTTCTTACTCACGCTATTCTTCTTCCATGTTGTATTAGTTATCGTGCGTAGATACAATCCATATATTGTTTTATCTGTTGCTATATTAGTTTCTGTGCTTGCAGGATTTTCAGGTAATATAGATAGTTATATGAGTATTTCTAGAACAATCGTCTTCTTTCCTATCTTCTATATAGGACATTTAGTCACTAAAGAACAAACAATCAAATTAAGAAATAAAAAATGGGTACCCTTATCAATCATTATACTTATTGGTTTCTTTATAGGGTATGTTATGCACCCTATTAATGGCGATTGGTTACTTGGCAGTTCGCCTTATATATCACTTGAAAACCATGGTGGTGATATGTATAGTCCATTTAAACGATTAATACACTACAACATTATTCTAATAACTATGAGTGCATTCTTAAATCTGACATCACAGAAGAAGCGTTTCTACACATATATTGGACGTAGAACGATGTTTGTATATTTGTTACATGGCATTGTCATTGGTATATTAAGAGGCTTTGCTATTTATCCATTTAAAGATACAGTTTCGATATTCACATATTTATTCTTAATCGTTACTTCACTGATTATCGTGTTCGTATTATCATCAAGATTTGTGTGTAAATGGACTAATCCAGTCATCAACTTGCGCAAACCAGCGGATTTCAAAGACTAACAATTTCATTATAATTCATAGATGTATTTTTATACCGAAATGTAGTACTTAAAATATGTTATGATAGTAATAATTTGAAAGAATTATGAGACTATTTTAACAATTCAAATACTACATTTTGGTATTTTTTTAGAGGTGTTTTTCGAAAATGAAGTTATCATTAAATACAAATTCAAAATTTTTAAGAGCGCCAAGTATACGTCAATTTTCAAACAGAATGAAACACATTGATGATTGTGTGAACTTAACTATTGGACAACCAGATTTTCCAATGCCTGACGTTGTTAAAGAAGCTTACATCAGTGCAATTAGAGAAGATAAGACAAGTTATTCGCACAATAAAGGCCTCTCTGAAACACGACAAGCAATTAGTAACTATTTCAAGAATAAATATGGGTTCGAATATAGTGAAGAAGAAATTATTATTACTAATGGAGCTAGTGAAGCGCTAGATACATCTTTGAGAAGTATTATTGAACCCGGCGATGAAATTTTAATTCCAGGGCCAGTATACGCAGGATATATACCACTTATCGAAACATTAGGTGGCATTCCTATTTACATGGATACCACACAATTAGAATTTAAAGTGACACCGGAACTCATTAATAAACATATTACAGAGAAAACCAAAGCTATTCTACTTAACTACCCTACTAACCCTACAGGCGTTATACTTGAACGCTCAGAGGTAAAAGCCATAGTAGATACACTTGTAGATAAAAACCTTTTTATTATTAGCGATGAAATCTACGCTGAAAATACATTTAAAGGCGCTCATACATCCTTCGCGGAATTCGAAGAAATTCGAGATCAATTGTTACTCATTGGAGGCTTAAGTAAATCGCATTCAGCTACAGGTATTCGTATAGGTTTCCTCATTGGTCCAGAATACTTAATTGAAAAGTTAACGTTTATGCACGCGTATAATTGTATTTGTGCCAATGTTCCCGCTCAAATTGCTTGTATCGCTGCTTTAAATGAAGGATTAGAGGCACCACAATACATGAATGATGCTTACATTAAACGTCGTGATTATTTAAAAAATAAACTTGAATCACTTGGTTTTGAATTAACAGCTCAACCGGAAGGCGCATTTTATATTTTTCCAAGTATAAAGAAATTCACTGAAAATGATTTCGATTTTTGTGTAGATGTACTTGAACAAGCACATGTCGCAATGGTTCCTGGCTCATCGTTCACAGATATGGGTAAAGGATATATTAGAATTTCATATGCTTATGAGATGGATATGCTCAAAGAAGGCATGCGTCGTCTAGAGAACTATTTAAACCAAAATTATCCTGATAAGATGAAATAAAGACTTGTAGGGTAATCATTTCTCAACTAAATAAGATACCTATGAATATAAAAATCCACTTGATCGATATCAATCAAGTGGATTTATCTATATTCTCACTAAACGCTTATGGGAATTTAGGGAATTGGTCGAAGTCAGGATCACGTTTTTCTTTGAAAGCATCGCGTCCTTCTTTCGCTTCATCAGTTGTGTAGTAAAGTAGTGTTGCGTCTCCAGCCATTTGTTGTAAACCAGCTAAGCCATCTGTATCGGCATTCATTGCTGCTTTTAAGAAACGTAAAGCAGTTGGAGAGTGTTTCATCATGTCTTTACACCATTGAACTGTTTCGTCTTCAACTTTATCTAAAGGTACTACCGTATTAACTAAGCCCATATCTAAAGCTTCTTGAGCATTGTATTGGCGACATAAGTACCAAATTTCTCTCGCTTTTTTATGACCAACGATACGTGCTAAGTAACCAGAACCATAACCAGCATCGAATGAACCTACTTTAGGTCCAGTTTGACCAAAGATTGCATTATCTGCCGCGATTGTTAAATCACAAACTACATTTAATACGTTACCGCCACCAATGGCATAGCCTCTAACCATTGCGATAACAGGTTTTGGAATAACGCGAATTAAACGTTGTAAATCTAGCACATTTAAACGAGGAATCTCATCGTCACCTACGTAACCACCGTGACCACGTTTCTTTTGATCTCCGCCTGAACAGAACGCTTTGTCGCCTTCACCAGTTAAGATAATAACTGAAATATTTTGATCATCACGCGCACGTGAAAATGCATCAATCATTTCAGCTACTGTTTTAGGTGTAAACGCATTACGTACTTCAGGACGATTAATCGTTACCTTAGCAATCCCTTCGAAAAATTCATATTTTATTTCATCATATTCTCTAAGTGTTTCCCACTGTCTAGTCATTTTGCTCCTCCTTTAAAAAACCTAATATTATTGTATCAAATTCCGTACTATCTTCCACATGAATTGTATGCCCAACATCTGAAACTTGTACAGTTCGACTATTAGGTATCTCTTCTTTTAATTTCTGTCCTATTTGAACAAACTTTTCATCTTTTTCACCTGTCAAAATTAACGTACGAACACGAAGCGACGACACTTGTGGCCAAAGATTCGGCATATTGCCCGTACCATAATCCCGAAGCGCTTTAGCCAACCTCACAGGATTCTGACTCATTCGATTCGCCCTAATAGCCTTCCGTACCTCAGCATCCAATTCGTACTGCGACCGGAAAAGCGGCAACTTCTCCCAATCATTCACGAAGATTTCCAATCCAGCAATTTCAAGCACCTTCGCACGAGCCGCATCCACTTGAACACGTTCCACTTTATCCGCTTCCGATTGAATCCCCGCTGAAGTACTTTCTAAGAGCAACCCACGCAGCGCTACACTGCCATTTAAAGCATAGTATAGCGCTACGCGGCCGCCCATAGAATAACCAAGAAGGTACACGTCATACATGTGATATTGACTCAGTACCTCATCAAGCGCATGAGCAATATACGGGAAATCCCAAGTATCACTCATGTCTGAAATATCCTGACCATGTCCGGGTAAATCAATGGTTAATACATTTACATGTTGACGAAGTTGCTCAATATGACTGTCATACGTTGTCGAATCACTAATAAAGCCATGCAACATCACAAGCAATTGTTTGCTATCATTTTGAGATTTAAAAAAATTATAATGTAACATTAACGATATCACTCAACTTCTTATATAAAATTTGATGTTGTTGCAAATTATCCTCTCGACTCGTTAAAACTTCATATATATGAGAACCCATCGCTGATAATTCCATATATTTAAAGTCTGTTAAGTTTTCAAAGCGTTCAAAAGTAAAATCATATAATAATGCAGTGTGCTCGAAATCTAAACCTGTTGGTGTACCGAATAGTCTTTCGAAATATTCACTAGCTGAATCTTTTTGAGGTAAATAAGAAAAGATGCCACCACCATCGTTATTCACAAGCACAATATTAATATGAATATCATTTAACTTCGCCATTAATAAACCATTCATATCATGATAAAAAGATAAATCTCCAATTAAAAGTGTCACATTCTTATGAACCGCCATACCTATCGCAGTTGATACCACTCCATCTATACCGTTTGCACCACGATTAGCATAAACTTCCGCTTCGGTTTCAAACATTAAATTATCAACATCTCGAATAGGCATGCTATTTCCAACGAAAAGCGCATCTTCATTTGATAATTTATGAATAAGTTCGCCCACATAAGCTGCTTCGTCAGATGCATGGTTCAAGTAATCTTTAATTTCAATGCGGGATTGTCTTTCTAATGATTGCCACAATTCTAGCCAATCTTTACGTTGAACATTCTCTTCCTCTATTAAAGATCTAAAGAAATCATTCGCTGAAATTTCATAAGAAATATCCGGTGGTGTTGGAAAGACATCAATTTTGTCGTTATTTTGTACTAATATTTGATAAGCTGATGTGCGTTTAAGCCATTGATTTAACTTTTTAGAAATGACGGGTTTGCCCACTCGAATAACAAAATCTACATCTAAATCTAAACCTGTACGATAAAGTAAATCATACGTGGTAATCACATTAGGATGATTATTTTTACGTAATTGGCTTAGTGGATCAGCCAAAATAGGCAAGTCATAAATTGTAGAATACGTCAGAATTTGATCAACCTCTTGATGTTGCAAGTCACCTACGATAATAAGGCCTTTTTTCTTCTGTAATGTTGCGCTAATATCATGAACAGCAATACTCTTCTGGTAATGCGGTAATGTTTTATTCTCAGATGTGAGTAAATCAACACGATCCATATCAGGTGTCAATGGCTCTCTAAATGGCATGTTGAAATGAATCGGACCACGATGCGGCCCATATAGATATTGGCTCGCAATTTGCATCTGATAATGTATCGTATCTAGCAATTGCTCACTACCATCTGCGATAGGTAAATCAAATTCGAAATTGACATAATTACTAAACATATTCACTTGATTAATCGCTTGAGGTGCGCCTACACTACGTAATTCATGTGGTCTATCGCTCGTCAATACGATTAAAGGCAATCTACTAATTTGGCTTTCAGCGATTGCTGGTGTATAGTTCGCTGCTGCTGTACCTGACGTACACAATATCGCAACTGGTTTTTTACTTCCTTTAATAAGTCCTAATGCGAAGAATGCTGCGCTTCGTTCATCAGGATGTATCCAGGTTTTAATTTTCGGATGTGCCTCTAATGCAAGGGCTAGCGGCGTTGATCGTGATCCTGGACTAATTACCACTTCACGTACGCCATATGCATATAATTCAGATGCGAACGTGAAAACTTGTTGCGTCAATGCGTCGCTATGATTTGTCATAATTATCTACTCCTAATGCATTCATCATTGGTGAAAATTTGACTGCTGTTTCAGCGACTTCGCTATCAGGATCAGAATTCTTAACTATACCGCAACCTGCGAATAATGTAGCTTGGTCTCCTTTGATTAACATCGAACGAATCGCAACAATAAATTCGCAATCATCATAAACGTCAATGAAACCTACTGGAGAACCATAAAGTCCTCGAGTTCCAAATTCTTTATTCTCAATAAATTCTAATGCCTCATCCTTTGGATAACCACCTAGAGCTGGTGTAGGATGTAAGCAATCAATTAAACCAATGTATGATTTTTCGTTTAAATGTCCTTTGATCTCTGTATATAAATGATATAAATGATCGTTTTTTAAAATATTAGGTGTTTCATTGTACTCTACATCTTGTACGAAAGGCTTAATATCATTCAAGATACTTTCCACTACAAATTGATGTTCACCTAAGTTTTTCTTATCTTTTAAGAAAGCTTTAATATTCGCTTCGTCTTCTACTTCGTTATGAGAACGTTTAATTGTTCCCGCGACAGCCTTTGTCGAAAGTACACCATCCTGAACTTTAATGAGTTGTTCAGGCGTTTGTGAAAAGAATATAGATTGATTAGATTCTAATAAGAACATATAGCTATTCTTTTCATTTTTTAAAGCTTGATTTAAAACGTAAGGAATATTAATATCTTTATTAAATTTTATTAAACGTCTACGCGCGAGTACAATTTTTTTAGTCTCATCAATTGTTTCTATCGCTTCTTCAACGAGTTCTCGCCAATCGTCTTTGTAGATGTCTTCCACACGTGTAACATCTCCAAGACTATCTTCTGTTTCATTAACTTCTGTATTCTCAAAATATGAAACTACCTCTTTAAAAGTTTCAATATTAAAATCTTGGCGTTCAGTAGTATAAGTGATGAATGTGCGGTCCCCTTCAATAGATATCAATACTTTAGGTAATACAAAGTGATTTAACCCGTACTCTCGCCACTCATCGTCTGATTTATGACTTGAAAATTGAAATCCACCACATAATCTTAGGTGGTGTTGACTGGTATTAGGATGTATTAATTCGATCTCATTTTTTAAATTTTCCCATTCCTTAAAGATAGACTGCTTATTTTCAAAGTTATTTTTAAACCTTTGAACTGCATGATATCCAAAATATGAAGAATGATTGTCATTTAAGCGCATATAAAAGCGATCGCCAGCATCCTGTTCTGTTAAATAAAATAAAGTACTTGGATCAATTGTTCTATTTAATTCAGTTTCAACAGACACCCAGTCCTTGGTGCTCGCATACAATTTATCGACAATGTCTTCTTCTTTAACATTCACAGTCATTCTTTTCACTTCTTTCTCCTTCGAATTTTACTCATTAGTATATTGTATCATTTTTGAATTCATGTGTTATCATTCTTGCTTAAACTAAACATGCAATTTTTCACGTCAATTGACCTTTAGCTACGATTCCTTTAAAATGTTTATGTTAAAACTATATAAATAAGAGGTTATGCATATTATGGCAGATCAATATCAACAATATTCAACTGTTAAGAAATACTGGCAATTGATGAGACCTCATACTTTAACCGCAGCAGTCATCCCAGTTTTAGTCGGAACAGCTACTGCAAAGCTTTATCTACTAGGTAGTGAAGACCATTTGAAATTCAGTTTATTCCTAGCCATGCTTCTTGCATGTTTATTAATACAAGCTGCAACAAATATGTTTAATGAATATTATGATTTCAAAAAAGGTCTTGATGATCATAACTCTGTAGGTATTGGTGGCGCTATCGTGCGTAATGGTATGAGTCCAAAACTTGTCATGAACATAGCGATTGCATTTTATATTATCGCAGCATTATTAGGTATCTTTTTAGCTATACAAAGTTCATTCTGGATTATTCCAGTCGGCATCGTTTGTATGGCAATTGGTTATCTTTACACTGGTGGACCTATTCCAATCTCATGGACACCATTTGGCGAACTATTTTCCGGCTTATTCATGGGAATGATTATTATAGTGTTATCATTCTTTATTCAAACAGGAAATGTTCAAGGTTATGCTTTCTGGATTAGTATTCCAATCGTTATTACAATTGGACTTATTAATATGGCAAACAATATCCGTGACCGTGTTAAAGATAAAGAAAGTGGCAGAAAAACTTTACCTATTTTATTAGGTAAACGTGCCTCTGTGATTTTCATGGCAGCCATGTATATAGTTGCTTATGTATTCGTTATTTTCACAGCATTGTTCAAAGCACCAGGATCACTATTTTACTTATTAGTGTTATTATCATTCCCTATGCCAATTAAAGCTGTAAGACGTTTTAATAAGAACGATACACCAGCTACTATGATGCCAGCTATGGCAGCTACAGGTAAGACCAACACAATATTTGGTCTTTTATATGCATTAGGAATATATATTAGCGCACTGTTAGGTGGGCTTTAATTTAATACTTTTGAAAATGAACTCGGCAATGAAATTACATTTCAATGTCGAGTTTTTAATTTAATGTCATGTGATGATACTGATGCCCATACAAATCAATATCTCCATTTTGTTTAAATCCTAATTTAGTATAGAGTTTTAAAGCGCCCTCATTCTCATAATCACAATTCAAACTCCATTTCGCATTTTTATCAGTCTCAATTAAATGTTTTAACAATTGCGTAGCGATGCCTTGACCTCTGTATTCAGGAAAAGTAGCCACCGCTTCAATATAGAATTCATCATTGTAAGCTTCTTGTTGAGGTAATGGTGTACCTAGTTCACGAATATCCTCTTCAAGCGGTAAATTCAACCATTGTCTCTCTAAATCTAGCTCCTTTTCACCTGGATAAGCTATAATACAACCAGCCACGACACCTTCTTTTTCATATACCCAAATATGCTCATAATACGTACGATATTTAACATTTACAATGCTTAATTCTATCGCCTCAATCACACGTTTTTTAGTAAACGTTTGAGTCAGTTCTAACTCCATATCTTTCCATATGATATAGCATAATTTAGCAATTTGCCTATTATCACTTGGTCGCGCTCTTCTAATCATCATTTATTCCCCTTTTTAAATAGGTTGCACTGTTATTATATATAATCTCTGTGATTTAATAAAATTATTACTAACTGGGCATCAAGTTGATGAGTAAATTCAATGTTGAATGTTTAAAAATTCTTAAAATTACTTTTAATAAGCTACAATCAAGGGTAAATATGTATAATAAATCAATCATAAAGGGAGAATAATTATGGATATCATTAGAAGAGTTTTTAGAATTTTAATCACAGGCTATATTGTTAAAGCCATTAGAAACCTCATATCTGGTAAATCAGGAAAATCTAACAATGGCAATGACAATGAGAATAAAGAAAAATAAATACTAAGAAGTTTATTAATGGGAACATTACATTTGTTTGAGAAGCACTATATTTTAAATATGTCGAACTAATCACGTACGGTTAGTTCGACTTTTTATTAAATAAAAACTTCTATTAATAATTAAAAGATATTCATTATAGTAATGTAATAAAAATGTCGAAATCTTTATTTAAAATTTTATGGAATATTATAGTGAAAACCCTTACAATATATAATGTGAAATTCAGATAAAAAACTAAGGTAAAATAATCCGTAAAATCAAATTAATAATTCTAAAAAGTAGTCATTATGATTAATAATCAGAATTTTCTAAATATAATGTTTTATCTCCTTTTTATAGCAAGAATGATTAAAATTACTTTAAACGATTGAGGTGAAATATATGCTAAAAGAAAAAGATAGAGAAAGTAAGTTCTATAGAGTCATATTAAATATTTTACAATTTATTAAAGGAGTGAGTAGTTATAAGTGTTTAATATCCAAATTTTACCTTCTATAAATGAAATAGAAAAAGAAAAAATACTCGACATTAATGACTGCATTGTTATTAATTCAAAGAAGTCCAAACCCGATTTGCTTATCATTTGGGAAACTAGTAACGAATATAATCAGATGATAGAAAATAAAGTGAGTTCAATACCTATCATAGTAATAACTAAAAATAATAACAAAGACCGAAAGTATTACTTTTATGAAAAAGGTGTAGCTTTATATGTCATCCTTAATGACGAAGACCATTATTTTATAGAGTGTCTCATTATTAACGAAATAAAGAAGCACTTACACTACCTTCGACCTAAGCTGCTCATCGATTTTGAAAAGCAATTATTTATTTTTAAGGACAAAAAATATGCACTCTCCCACATTGAATTGCAAATTCTAAATTATCTATACCAAAATGTGAACCAATACGTCTCCAGCAAAGATCTAAAAATTCAAGTTTGGGATACCTTAGAATATGTAGATTCTAATACTATAAATGTTTACATTCACAGATTAAGATACCATCTTCAAAATTGCGATAATTTGGAAATTATAAATAAAAGATCTACAGGCTACAAATTAGTTATCAAAGATAGATAATTAAATTCATAATCAGTACAAACACGAAACAATCCTCAAAGTATTATAAATTCTATTACTTTGAGGATTTAATATTATACTACGATTAAAATCTTAAATGTTTACTATTGGTTAACGCTTTAACGAGACGAAATTATTAGCTAATTAAAAACATATTTTTCCAACTTTTTTCTAAATAATTACTATGAGTGGCTTGATAATCTAATAATGATAAAAGAATACCTATCTGTCCTTCTAATAACCCCACCTTATTTTTATAACGTGTTTGATTATTTTCTAATTCGATATCATAAAACATAAACTGATTTTCAGAAGAATAATGTGACAATATCTTTTCCTGGATTAATTCTAGATAACTATTAACTTCTTGTATATTAAAGTATCTATTTACATTATTTAGAATAGTTAAATGAGACGATAGACCATGACAAAACGTTGGACTCAATAAATTATCATTATTCAATCTAATTATTTTAATTATTAAATTTTTAGCTTTCTCAATGAGATTTACATTATTTAAAGCTAAACCTAATAGCCAAATTGTATTCATTATCCCAGTATCCCCGTAACACCAGCCATTTCTGATAGAGTATGAAGGATAATACTTTTCTGCTATATCATAGCGATCAAGCCAACTTTGATTATATTGAAATTCAGTCTTAAATAAATATTCCGTAATATCAGAAAGTAAACTTGAATGATTATCAATTTCCACTCCTTTTATTTTACTAAGCGCCAACAACGAGAATGGACCTAATATGCCATGTGCTAAACCTAAATTTATATTTCCTAAAGAAAACCTTTCTTTATCTATATTTAAAAATTGATTATCCTTGGAAACAATCCAGTGTCTTTTTGAATAATGTATATCTCTAAAGTGATTCATTATTTCTATCAAACTAGAAATAACCTTCGGATTTGCATCTACTCTGTTTAACAAATACCTACCAATACCCGCTAAACCTCTTACCACATCATATTCTCTAGGATTAGCTTCTGTATTTATACACGTCATTTTTCTATTGATAAACTCGATTAAATAATCATCTAGTGTCTGCAAAATATTTCGATAATGTAAATGACCATCAGATACCACATCAATTGAAAATGCTATACCTGATATACCACTAAACAAAGAATAACCTTCTATTCCTCTTTCTAATTCTTTGCCTATCCTCAACACATATTTATGTATTAATTCATCAAAGTTAACGTGGTATAAATTTTGAAATTCATTTAAAAACAATATCACTCCAGGATAACCATGGGACAATGTATAAGAACTCCAACAATCACTCTTATTCTCAATTAGTGCTGTAGCATTTTCATAGTGTGATAAAAATTCAACTTCTTTTTTCATCATTGCTTCGACTTTATTCATTGATAATATCACCACACCAGTATTTCTTTGTCTTCTCTATTTCATTAAAAATAGAAAGTACAAATTTCTCTTTATCTCGATTAACGCCAAATACTCTATTACATCTCATATGAATCAAACTGCCAATAATATGTGCTCTAGGAGTAGATAAACCTCTACTTAAAGCGACTTTTAATTTTTCAATTTCTTTATAATTGTTATATAAAATTTGATGAAGTTTGGGTAGCTTTGCATGTAAATAGCAATAATTATCTCTAGGGTTAGTAAGTTTAACCATCTCATTTTTATATTCTCTTATCTCATTATTACGATATAAATTTTCAACATTGTTATGTCTAATTTCATCAATTTCTTCTTGGTTTATATTTAATTCATTTATTAAAAAAATAATAGTTATTGCTACAATAAATTCCTTAGGATAATTAAATGTTTGATCAATGATATGAATTGCCAACCAACTATCATACATAAAATAATCCTCAATGATCTCAATTGTTTCAATACCACCATATCTGTTGATTTCAGGTTGATATTCTACAATAGCATAAGTAGATAATTCAGATTCTTTAAGCCACTTTTGTTTAAGTTGCATTATCTCATGATATAAATGTATTGAATCATTTGATTTACTTAATAAACGAAGCTTAATGAAATGATCATTTTCTCTATATTTAATGAAAAAGAAACTTTCTAAGTGATTATTATCAAAAAGTTCTCTTAAACACGGTAATATATATTGAATTAAAAATTCATTTTGATAGCTTTCATCAATATACAAATGTATTGAAAGCCATTCCCTTTTAGTTTCCAATCGCTTATATATATTTTTAGGAATCATTAAACTTTTTTCATTAGATTTAGCTTTTCTATATATTGGCGTCACAATTTCTATCACTCTATCATTGTTAGACTTAGATATAAATTCCTCTAAAAGACAAACTCTACCTTGCTTTTCAATTTCTTTTTTTAATATAGATATATGCGCATCATTAGACAAATTAATCGTTAACCTATTATCGCCAAAAGCCATATTGACATCATTAGGGATATTATAAAATTGTTGGATCTTATGAAATTGTTCAATCCAATTTTCTTTTTCACTACTTGAAAACATATCTTTATTTAATTTCCATGTTGCGGGCTTTAAAATTACATTTTTATATCTAATTCTAGGACAATAATTAAATCCCTCAATTCCATCGTCTTTAATAGGTTGGATAAATTTTGTATTACCTAAGGACACCTCTCTGAGAAACCTATATAAATTAGAACATAAAACATAATTCAACATAGAATGAGTAATAAATAAGATTCTTGAATTTAAAGTTTTAGAAAATAAATATAATTTATCAAAAGTACTTCCAACATATAAATCGTCTAATGTAATTGAACTACATGGCATATCTAGGTCAAGTTCTTTAAATTTTGTAGTACCAGTATGATTAATATTTAAATTTCTGGCATATTTAGGAATTTCATTTATATGAATAACTTCAGTGTTATTTTCATTACTATATTCAATATATTGTTCATATATTTCGTTATCTAATTGCTTACGTATGTCCCTATCAATTTCCTGAGAAAAGCGCCCCATCGTCGCACCAGCATTGAAAGAAGATACAATAGGACTAATCACCAAAAATTCATCATATCCTTTTATATTATTACCATAATAAAACTCACTATATATTTCTGAAGATAAAGGCGCTCTCTCGATAGGAATAGTGTTTTTCTTTTCTATGTCTAAGAAATCATTTTCAGTGATTTCTATCTCTTCATTATGAGAAAGTGCGTAATAATATTTTTCTTTCAAAAAAGGACTATTATTTTTTATAGATTTATCTTCTTTAGTGCAATAACCCATACCATTGATATCAGAAAGTAATTCCTTTAAATTTACAATTTGTTCTAAACCATATTTTTCTAAAAAACTATAATGAAAATCATGATTAGTGCTAATACCCAAATCATCTGGAGAAAGTAACCATAGTAGATATGCAGCTTCACTAATATTTCTAGCAATTTTCTTACTTAAATAATTATTTTTAGTTTGAATTTTAGTATCAATTTGAATATACTCTTTAGCTTTAAATAAATGACTCATCAACTCTCGAATTCTTAAAAAGGTTTTCTTACCTTTCCCAATTTCCATAATTTGGTACTTCATCATTTCAAAATGTATAAGTTGAAGTGATCTAATAAAATCATTATCAAAGTCTCTATAAAAGCATAATAAATAATCTAACGGGTTTTCTTTTTTAAAAGCAGTTCTTAAGCTTGTAAATATTATTTCTTTGTCTAATAGATTTTGTATAAAACTTTTTATTTCCTGCTCGTCATTAATTAAAAATTTTTCTGAAATTAATTTTATTAGATCTTTAAATGTTAAATCCTCTTGCAAGCTTTGTTTAATGAATTTAAGCAAATCATTATTTTTGATCGAGACTAGTTCTCTATTATTTTCCTGAATGAGACATGTTTGATTATCCAAATATATACGCTGGTCGGTAATGTAATTTCTTTCATTCCAAATAACGTAACTATCTTGATAATAATCATAATTACTTTCTAAAAAATGAATTAATTTGCTTAACCAAGACCCATCTATTTTTACGCTTTTATAATAGTAATTAACATCTTCTTGTATTTGTATATTTGTTTTTTCAGCAAGTTGTCCCAATGATACGCCACTTAACAATCCATATGGCGTGCCCCTCGTACTCATTCTAATAAGATATTTTAAAAAGCTCTCTTTAGCATTACGCACTTTCTTCGTCTCACTATCAAATGAAATATTAGTTAAGCTTTGATATAAATGATATGTCGTAGTCAAAATGGTTTCTTCAATAATTTTGTTTTGAAAAAAAGAGGAATAATCTATTTCATCATTTTTTAAATAAGTATTATAAATGGAAACAGGAAGTAAAGGAGCTCTAATAATGTAATAGCTAGACGTATTAAAAATACTTTTCATTTATTCACCTCTAAAAATAAAGCAGAGCCCTTTATAAGGAACTCTGCTCAAACATTGCACTTAAATCAACACTTTTTACTAGAGAATTACAAGTTTTTACCGTTTAGCGCATCCATCTGTACACCAAATTAAACTTGTGTTTGGTGGATCTGATTTCGAATTACTGATTTCTCTCGCATTTACTTTAACGTCAAGATCAAAAAGTTCTTTCTTTTCTTTAACACATTTCATTCGAATCACTCCTTAATTTTTTTAAAAGAATATTTAAATTCTTTTCAATTACATATTAATACGAGTTTAAAAATATTTCTATATTTTATCATTATTATTACATATGTGTAATAATATAATAGTTTAAATTAGGACTAACTTTATTAAATAATGAGAATACAGTGTTATCACATATACTTACACTCTAAAGTAAAATTTACATATTAAAAAGCCATGACTGTATAGTCATAGCTCCACTTAAATCTAAGTTATTCAATTATGCTTCCTAGTCTTATAGTAAACGAATACTATAATTTTTATAAAAAATACACACTTTTTTAGGAAATACCATATTCTTTAACCTCATAGTAGTCACTAATAAAACAGTGACATTTAACAAAATCAAATATAATTAATAAATAATGATGACTTCTTAATAAGAATAAATTTATTATACAAATTAGCTTTATCTTCTTTATATACAAAAATAAAAACATTTTTATGCCTTGTAAACAATCCAGCTAACAGATTGAATTAATTAGCAAGCTTAACTAGTTTGAATTGTTTACTATTATATATTCTTAATTACTATTAGCAACTCTACCCCTCTATACTAAAACTCAAAACCAAAACTTGTTTAAATCTACTTTATTTTAAGTATTATTCGTACACTTTGAATTATATTTCAATTCACTATTAAACAAATTTTACGCAATACTTTAATTCAATATTTTAGAATTTTATTATCGAAATTTTTTTTAATATTATATATAATATGCTTATAGGCTTTAAGTAGGTTTTAAAATAAGAATTAACATTAGTGATCAACTTAAAATGCTACTCATGAATTTATTGCTACATATATAATTGACTATATGATGTTTTTAAAGCGATAAAATTTCATAGATTAAAAAGCAAATGAAATAGCGATAAATAAAGAGAACGCTAACTTACTAATAAATTAACCATTAGTATAAGTGCGTTCTCTTTTTTATATAAAAATTATGCATAATTTAAACTTTTAATAGGAGTTGATGTTTAAAAACAAATAACAGATATACAATTTCTAAAACTAGATAAGGAGTGAGAATTATGCATCAATATAAGGAGCTGATTGATGATATTAATGTTAAATATATAGAGATGCCTAATAAATTAGAATGTTTAATCTCGGGTAATGATTTATACATTAATGAACGCTTATCATCATCTGCTAACATTAGAGAAACATCTGATTCTTATTATTTAAAAAGCAATGAATTAACTTCATTAATCCCTTTAAATCAAATAGAACATGCAGTTACTACACACAACTGCACTACCCTTCTTAAACTTAGTAAGTTTTTTAAACTTCCTACCACTTTTATTTTTCTAAACCTTTATTTCTACTCTATTAAATATTCTAATTTACCTTTTCTCAATATATTACAAATCAAAATTTTACTACTCATCAAATAGATACATAGGAGGATATTTTTATGCAACAAGAATCAACATCATGGTATAAACAAGAATGGTTTATTGTTTTAACTTTAATATTTATTTTCCCACTTGGTTTATTTGTAATGTGGCGATATAGTAAATGGCCTTCTATTACAAAATCAATCATAACAGTGGCAATAGTAGTTATAGCGTTATCTAGTATAACTTATGTTGGTAACCTCAAAACAAATAATTATGAAACACAACCTACCGTAAAGACAGATAATGAAACAGCAGATACAGCCAATAATACAGAAAACATAAATTATGATGATAGTAGTACAGATAAAGAAATAAACGATAAGTATCAAAAAGATGACAATACAACAAATAAAGAAAACGAGGCCACATCTGTTGAAGGTACACGTTTAGAAAAAGCTGCACTAGAAAAAGCAAAAACATATTCTAAAGATTTGCATATGTCAAAACAAGGAATATATGATCAATTAACATCAGAATATGGAGAAAAGTTTAATAAAGAAGATGCACAATTTGCTATAGATCATCTTGATGCCAATTATGAAAAAAACGCACTAGAAAAAGCAAAATCTTATGCTAAAGATATGCACATGTCTGATGATGCAATTTACGATATATTAGTATCTGAATATGGTGAGAAGTTTACCGACTCTGAAGCAAAATATGCTGTAGACCATTTAGATAATTAAGTCTTGAGAAAGAGTAACTTTTTCTCATATTTCCTTTGAGAATATATGTAAAAACGACCAAATTTATAGTCCGCTGTTTTAGTAAGACAACATAATATATCAAATGTTATATAAAAAAATTAAAAGAAGCGAAAAACTAAAAATGTGTTTTTTATTTTTCATAACTAATCAGGATAATTTAGTTGAGAATAACCATTTTTCATTGGAAACTATATTTCAAAAAACATTAACTTATCTCTTGAATTTTTGGTATAATAATTCTATATTTATTTTTTATAAAATTTTACACCGCATTTATAAGATGTATAAATTAAAGCGACCAACACTCTTAGTTTAGTTATTAATAGAGAAGTCACAATTAAATTTTATAAAGAAGAAAATATTTTGAATGTGATGATGTTGCAATTTAAAAGAGCAATTAAATATTTGTCTTAATATGGCTACATCTTACATACAAGCGAATACGTATCAATAATGATAACGTCATCTGGTTATATGTAATATACAACCTAGATTTTAATCTCGAGGTTTAACATAAAGCTGATGTAATATGTGTTATTGATTTATTAGTATGCGACTTTAAAATTATTAAAAGGGAGTAAAAAGATGGAAAAAAATTACAACAAGTATCAACAAGAAAGACAAAAAGAACAATTTCAAGAATATCAGAAAATGAACGAACAAAAAAAGAAATCCAAGAAAGGTTGGCTGTGGGGATGCGGCGGATGTTTAGTCTTAATTATTATAATCATTATAGGCATTTCTGCTTGTACTGCTAGCATCACTAACACTAGTAACTCAAATAATAGTTCAAATGATACTAACGCTACTACTCAAGAAAAAGCAGCTTTAAACAAAGCAAAAATTTATTCTGATACTATGCATATGTCTAAACAAGCAATATACGATCAGTTAACATCTGATGCAGGTGAAAAATTTAAAGAAAAAGACGCTGATTATGCAATAAAACATTTAAAAGCTAACTATAAAGAGAACGCTAAGAAGAAAGCTAAGGATTACGTTGAACAACAAAATATGTCAAAAGATGCGGTGTATAATCAGCTTACTTCATCTTATGGCGAGAAATTTACTAAAGAAGAAGCGCAATATGCTGTAGATCATCTAGAAAATTAATTTAATTTTAGGGTAGCACGTCTACCCTTATTTTTTTTACCATATTTTAAGAGAGGAACATAAAAGGTAGCAAAAATAACTTAAAGTAAAATGAATTATGTTTAAAAGTTGAAACGTTTACTTTAACTTCTAACCCAGATGATTTATTTAGTCTATAGCTATCTGTAACTATTTAATTATGTTAGTTTCTAAAATTATATCATTCAGCACAGAAGTTAAAAATTAGGTGATTCAAAAATATCAATTACATAATGTGTTTATAATCACCTATTAGAAGAATTAAAAGATAAAGTAGATGAAAGTTTAGACGCTAAACTAACTTCGTTCTAAGTATTGCAGGAATAAACCGACTACTAAATCGACAACTTTTAAGGAAAATTTCAAATATTGTCGGTCTCGTTGACATTTTAATTTGAAACAGACTTTTACAGTTTTCTATTAAAAATAAAAAAGAACGTTGATTTAACAACGTTTTATTGTAATCTAGTAAAACAAAAGTTTACTAATATTTACTATTTTACGGAATAAGAAGATAAAAAATAACGCTTATAATGGATTTAAACCATTATAAGCGTCTGTACGGAAACGGAGGGATTCGAACCCTCGCGCCGCTCTCGCGACCTACACCCTTAGCAGGGGCGCCTCTTCAGCCAACTTGAGTACGTTTCCATATGGCTCCGCAGGTAGGATTCGAACCTACGACCGATCGGTTAACAGCCGATAGCTCTACCACTGAGCTACTGCGGATTAATTTAATTTTATCTCTATCAAGCACAAATATTATTATATCAATCCTGTTCAGTTTTTCAAGAGAAATCTTAAAAAAATATACGGAACATTTACACTAATTTAATATTAACGCCCCGCATATTTTAAAATTAAACAAACAATTTTAATCTTAATTTGTGTAGTTAAAAATATTAAAATGGTGTCTACTTATCATCTAAAAGAGAATACCTTGAGAGAGCTTCAAATATATTTAACGATGATTGATTATAATCAATGGGTTGTTCTGGATTATTTGATTTCATACGTGCATGTTTATCTACCATATAATAATAAATAATCGCATTTGTATATTGATGCCATAAGCTATGATATGAAACGTTTAATATAAAGGATTCACCATTAGCAAATATCACTTTACTTTTACGATTTTTAAGTTCTTTGATGCTGTCGATATAATGCATGTTTATCCAGATGTTTTCGTCTTGTCGATCAGAATGTGTTGGGAAAAAATAAGTTGGAAATAAAGGGGTAAGTAAAATAGGTGGTTTACTAGAGATACCTGTAATTCTATTAGTTTCAGATTTTTTACTTAGGTAGCTATTACCATAGAATTTGCAGGACCTCTCGATAATTCTTTGAACTTTAAATGGACTCTCCTTTCGTGATTTATCAAATCTTATAATTTCTGCACCTGAAGTTTGCTGATATTCATCATACCTTGGTCGAATTAACATGTCACCTTTTCTAATAACATAGATTGATTCACTAAAAATAGTCATTCGATTACCTCACTTCACAAAAAAATAAATTATTGTTACTATTTTCTTTTAATAATAATAACTTAATTTTATTTTATACGAGCCTTAAATTAAGTCAAGTTCTACTTTTATTTTCTTTTTACACATATTTCTTTTAAAATGTCAGAATATTCATTGATTTCAAAAATTAAAAACTGTATAATACTCATATATCAATAAATAGGAAAGGTAGTGATTTTCATGAATCATAATACAAATGTAAAATACACTACACTTGAAGACTTTGTAACAACAGTTAATGATTTAGGTGTAGAACTTGTAATTGATGAAGCATTAAGAGAAGCTAGGAAGAAAAAACTTGAGACTCTTATCGACGAAGCACTTGTTAATAAGAATGAGAAAGATTTCAAACAGTACACAGATGAATATAAAAAATTGGAGGCTTTTCTCAGTGAATAAATTAGATTCGAGTCACTCATTATAAAAGGTCTATTCCCTACTTTAATTTAAGTTTAGAGAATAGACCTTTTTTATTTTATTTAAGACATTAATCTTATAATTTCATATTTATCAATATCACCAAAATAATGGTATAGATCATAATTGGATAATGCTTCCTCAATATGCTCGAAGTCATTTAAACAACCTTCAAGTGCATATTCAAGTTCGGTTACATCGCCTTCTCCAAAGAAGTCTCCAAATATTTTCGCATGTTCAATACGTCCTTTTTTAACATCAAATTTAATTTGTATAAAACCCTTTTCAAATTTTTCTTCACGCTCAAAATTATATTTAGGATTTTTACCATAATTCCATTCCCAAGTACGGTATTTTTCGTTACTTAACTGTTTAATTTTAGTCCAATCGTCATCAGTTAATACATATTCTTCTACTTCATTTTCCCCAAAAATAGTCTTTAGAATAATTTGCTTAAATTCATTAATATTTAGTGGTTCTTCTAAAAATTCATCAATGTTAGCCACACGTTTTCTTACAGATTTAACGCCTTTAGATTTAATTTTAGCAGGATTAACTTTTAACGCATTTTGAACTTCATCAAGTTCACAATTTAACATCAGAGTGCCGTGACTAAACATTCTATTTTTAACCTTTACCATTGCATTCCCTGAAATTTTAGCTTCACCAACTTGGATATCATTACGGCCCGTCATTTCAGCATTAACTCCTAAAGATTGTAAAGCTTGCACAATCGGCAATGTAAACTTTTTAAAGTTGTGAAAACTATTGCCATCATCATCAGTAATAAAGCTAAAGTTTAAATTACCTGTATCGTGATATACCGCACCACCTCCAGATATACGACGCACAACATCAATGCTGTTCTTATCAATATATTCTTTATTAACTTCCTCAATTGTATTTTGATTCTTGCCTACAATGATTGAAGGTCTGTTAATATAAAATAAAAAGTAACTTTCTTCAGCTGGAAGATTTTTAAGAACGTACTCCTCCATTGCTAGATTGAGCGTGGGATCAGTAATATTATTATTACTAATAAACTTCATAACATTCCTCTCCTTAAAGTATCTTTCTATATGCCCTTACCCTAGTTATGAATGATTTATATTAAAAATTCCAATTATTTACTCATTTATGTCTTACTTTTCATATTTATATATAACAATCTTAGTTTTTTAAGGATATTAGTTTATTTGTTATGTAAATTTTAGTACAATATTATCTAGCTATGATTTAAGGGAGGAGTCATTATGACTGTTGCAGAAGTAGGTAATATTGTAGAATTTTATGACGGTTTAAGAGGCCGTGTAGAGAAAATTAATGACAATTCTGTTATTGTAGACTTAACAATTATGGAAAACTTTAATGAATTAGATTTACCTGAGAAAACTGTCATTAATCATAAGCGATATAAAATCGTTGAACAAGAAGGTTAATTATAATGAAAAATGTTTCTAAAGCTTTAATTTGGTTTATTATAAGCTTCATCGTCTTTCACGCAATTTTATTTGTGATGTGGGGTGAACACCAAGAGTACTGGTACTTATACACTGGCATTATGCTAATAGCAGGAATAAGTTATGTTTTTTATCAAAGAGACATTGCATCTAAACGATTATTAACTTCAATTGGAATTGGTATAATCACAAGTATTGTACTTATAATCGTACAACTCATTTTTTCACTTATTTCATCAGAATTATCGTACGCATCATTAATCAAAGAATTATCAAGAACAGGCGTTTATTTCAAATGGCAAATGCTAATTACATTAATATTTGTAATTCCGTGTCATGAGTTATATATGAGAACTGTTTTACAAAAAGAATTAATTCGTTTCAACTTACCTAAATGGGTAAGCATATTAATAGTTGCAATCTGTTCAAGTTCATTATTTATCTACCTTGATAATTGGTGGATTGTATTCTTTATCTTTGTAACTCAAATCATTTTATCATTAAGTTATGAATATACTAGACGAATAGCAACTACTTCAATAGCACAAATAGTTGCTATAATATTGTTATTAATATTTCATGGATAAAAAGCATTTCTTAACCCTTCTCTTGCGGGTTAAGAAATGCTTTTTTTGTTGAAGTAATTTTATTAATCATAACGTTGTTATATATTGAGAGACAAATTAGAGATTAACTTTAAAATTATTCATTACTTTAACATTGTAATCTGCATTTTTCAGATTATTTCTAATCAGTCCCCCCATTGTTTCATCATGAGTTTCATGAACAATCGCATCTTTCAAGTAATCTTTGTAATTTCTATAACAATAATCTGTCATGGTGATTCTATACATTTGATTCTCATCTATATTATCTATTTTAACTCTGTGGTATGGCTGTTGTTTCATATCGACTGTATAATTAATACCTTGCCAGAATGTAAACAACGTTTCATCAATAATTGTTAAACTTAATTTTCCTTGTTCGAATTCTATATGGGAATAGCTATACTCTAGAATATCTTTTATGTTTTTCCCTCTTACCGTTAGATCAACAGGTTTGTCTGGATGTGGATATGCCTCATATAAATCCCTATTGCGAATAACTCCACCTAGTCCTTCCTCTCCGTTTATAGGTAGGTGCACACATGAGATTTTATAATCATACGCAGCTTTTATACCATCATGAAGTAATTGAGCAAATGGATGTGGCTGACAAATAATGTCTTCAATACTATCAATAATTAGATTAAATTTGTTATTAGATATAATTTCATCTGCCCAATACTCTACAGCTTTACGATCATAATGCGTCTCATTTAGTAAATCTTGATCTTCATTATAGTCATTTAAATCTATCACTTTTGATTTGATATTCTCTATTTCATATGAACTCGTACGCTTTTTAAAATGAATTGATAAATGTACTAACTCTTCAGCATTTTGACCTGCTTGTACATAAACTGTTTCATGATCTTTACCAACAATAGTTTGATGTTGATGAGCTGTAATAATTAAGTCTATAACACCCAATTCTTCCATAATTTTTTCAGCTTCGTTCGCATTTCTTTCGTTTCGTTTACTCTTATTACTTATTTTATTAAGACCACCATGATAAATAACTATAAGAAAATCTGGCTCCTCAACTTCATGAATATATCTAATCCAACGCTTAGCTGAGAGAAGCGTCTTTTCAATACTGACATCATCTTCCATTTCAGCATATTCATTTTTCATTAAACCATCAGCTGTTAATCCGACAATAGCTATCTTTAAATCATCATAGTTTTTAATTGTATATGGTGTTGAAAAATATGGCTCACGCGTCACTGTGTACTCTATATTTGCTGATAACCAAGGAAAACGGGCTAACGCAACTGAACGCGTCAAGAATGACAAACCAAATTTAAATTCATTAGGGCTTATCCCACTAGCATCGTATTGCATAGCATTCATTAATTTAATCATAGGGTGACGCTTATAAGGAGCTACTACCGCATAATAAAATGCTGCTAACGAACCTGCTAAGCTACCTCCACTATCAAGTAAAATAACATGCTTATTTTGTTTACGAGCATCTTTGACATATGTGCCTGCTCTGTAGATATTTGATCCATAGTCCCCGTTTAAGAAGTGACTATGCATATCTGAGGTTGCAATCACATCTACAGTAATATTTTCATTTTTTTCCATCTAGCCACTCCTCTCATTAAAGTAAGTTTAACATGTAAATATCTTGTAGTGTAATTAATATAAAAGTAATTCAAATCATGCCTTTGGAAAACAAAACACAATAATTAATAAAAACTTATCTAAACATAAAAACACTTCTGATAAATAGTATTCATTTACCAGAAGTATTTTATAAAAATTATCCTATTTGAATTCGTTCTTTAGGATAGCTAAATTTATCAGGTTCTTTACGTCCAGCTAAAATAATAATAAATGATATCAAGCCGACTCGCCCGATAAACATCAGAATCATTAGTACAATTTTAGTTAAATTACTAATATTATCAGTTGCACCTAAACTTAAGCCACACGTACCGAATGCTGACATTACCTCAAAAAAGATTTGAATAAATGTCAATTTACCTTGTTCAGTAGCAGCAATAATAATCATACTTACAAAAGTTAGAATTGATGCCATTGTAAATACCGCAAAGGAACGTTGAATATCCATAATATGAATTTCTCTATTAAAGGCTTTGATACCTGTTTTATCAGCAGTATTATTAAAATTAATAATAAAAAGAATAAGAATAGCAAAAGTCGTTGTACGGATACCTCCACCAACCGAACTTGGAGAGGACCCAATAAACATTAATATGCTCATTATAATATTTGTGGCATCACTGAAATGTGACACATCAATTGTTTGTAAACCAGCACTACGTGTAGTCGCAGACTGGAATAATGAATCAAATAGAGCCTGATGCCAACTCAAACCCTTGAAGGCATGGTTATGTTCTAATAACAATATAGATAGTACACCGAATACAAATAAAAATAGATATGTAGACGTTGTTATTTTAGTGAATAATGAGAATCTAAAATTAGTTACTCTATTTTTTATGTATGCTTTAAGTTCGAGAAGAACCGGAAATCCAATCGAACCTAAAACAATTAGAAACATAACTATTGTTTGAACAAAATAATCTTTTGCATATGGCACAAGAGATTCTCCCGTTATATCTAAACCACCATTTGTTGTAGCAGAAACCGATACAAACACACCTTGCATAAAAGCGTGTTTTAAATCAGGATTATCTCGATAAAAGTAAAATGCTAATAATAATGCGCCTACAAGTTCAATTACAAATATTGTTCTTACAATCTCTAAAATCAATTTTACAGTACCACTCATCGTGTCTTTATTATTATCTAACATGATAAGTTGTCGTTCTCTTATACCAATGTGCTTACCCAACACTACCCAGAGTAATGTACCGATAGCCATGACACCTATTCCACCTATATTTAAAATAATCAAAATGATTATTTGTCCAAAGGTAGAATAAGTATCAACTATATTTACTGGTGTTAATCCTGTCACACTAATTCCAGAAACCGCAACAAACAATGTATCTATAGGATTAACATCAACTCCATGTTTATGTACAAAAGGTAAATTTAATAATAGAAATGCAACCACAATGGCAAAGAGATAATAAAGAACAATCCCTTGTTGAGGACTTGATTTCTTAAGTAATTGACTTAATATAGACATAAATTTCACCTCAACGTTTATTTCAGTTTAATTTGAATAGTTTTTTCTGTACCATTTCTATAGATTTTAGCTGTTAAAGTTTTTAAATCATCTCTATGGCTAAAAATAATTTGTCTATAGCGTAAATTATCTTCAACGGTTTTACCATCTAATTCTACTATTACATCATCTTTTTTCAACCCTGATTTTTCACCTAAGCTATTTTCTTTAACATCATTAACAAGCACACCATTGTTAACACTTGATGGAAGGTTGGCTTCCTCTCGTTCTTCACTTGAAATATCTGCTACATTTTTTATTTTTATACCAGTGTTAGGGTATTGCACTTTTCCTTTGTCTTCTAATTGTTGTGCTATTTTACGTACATCATTAATCGGAATTGCAAAGGCCATACCCTCTACATTTTCCATATCTATCTTCAACGAAATAATACCTATAAGTCTACCATCTTTATCTACTACAGCTCCTCCAGAGTTACCTGGATTAACTGGGGCATCAACTTGAAATGCTTTCATCAACACATCATAACTGTTGTCTTTATCTATATCCACAGGTACATGACGATCTAAACCTGAGATAATCCCTTTAGAAACACTGCCTTTAAAATCTACTCCTAAAGGATTACCAACTACTAATATTGATTCTCCTAATACTAAGTTATTTGAATCACCTAAAGTTATTGGTTTCATACTTTCATCTGATAAGTTAGCTTTTACAACAGCAATATCAGACCATTTGTCTTTGCCAACCACTTTTCCTTCAACAGACTTATTATTATTGTATGTAACTTTCTGTTTATCTTTATCTCCGACTACGTGAGCATTCGTTAAAATATAAATAGAGTCGCCTACTTTTTTGTAGACGACACCCGAACCAATTTCATTATCTGAACCTGATTTACTTTTAGGAATAGTAGTATTATTAGATACATTGTTTTGAACAGTTACTACTGATTTGACAGAGTTATTAGCGTTTTTCATTGTAGTTGTATAATTCTTGTCATTTCCATTAAAAGCACTATCATTAGTATGATCATTTTTATTAACTGTTGTAAATATAGCATTTAATATAAGTAATAATAAGATAATACCTATGATAATTAAAAGTTTTGGCCAGTGTTCTTTAAAGAAAGCAATTATTGCATTCTTGATGTATTCAAAATTATCATTTTTATTACTCGTTTTTAGAGAATCTTTCTTTGAATTTTTATCATAACCTTTATCATCATTTTCCTTATCATCTGAATGATGATTTATAGATGAATATGGCTTTTCTTTGTTTTGTTCAGAATCTAAATGACGCTCATCATTATTTTTTCTCTTATCTGTTATATCATTAGAAGTTTCTATCTGATTATTGTTCTCATAATCACTATCTTTAGTGCTAACCTCTTTTTTATCTGTTGTTTCATTTATACTAGACTGTTCTTGTTGAACGTTGTCATCATTTTCTTTAGCGGTTTTAGCGGTTTTAGCGGTTTTGTCTTCCCCCTCTAAGTCCTTCGGTTGGTTAGTGATTGAATATGGCACTCTTGTTTCTTTATGATTATGATTTACTTGTTCATCTTCAACTTCACTTCGTGGTCTATCCTCTGAAGTTAAATGTGTTTGAGTGTGATCACTTAATTCTTTAGAATTAGAAGATTTTTTGCTCATTGAAGAAGGTTTTAATGCATCTGTTTGATTGGTCTCTTCATGTCTATTTTTTTGCCTTTGATTTGCTATTTCGTGTTGTTGTTGAATTTCTTCTTGAGTTAATTTCTCAATTCTTGCTTTACGTAAATTATCTTTAACGCGTTCTTCGTTAACCTTGGATTGTTGTTTTTCTTTAGCAACTTGCTGTTTTAGAGCTTCTCGTTCACGTTTAATACGTTCTTCTCTTTCTTCATTATGAAAATATTCACGTCGCTTTCGACGATACTGACTACGGGGTATGACTTGTTTTTTATCATTATCCAATTGATGACCCACTCCTATATTCACTTATATTAGTTAAATATGTAAAAATTATTAAATTTTAGTTATTTCTAAGGTTTTCAATACAGTATTATCGAGTTTGATTATAGTTTAAATTTTAATATTTTAACTATAAAACTGCAATGTTCAATATAACAAAGTTAAAAATAAACTCCACTCAAAAGGTTAGATGAGTGGAGCAATGTTTAAATAATAAACTATTTATTCTTCTTTTTGTTTTTAATGACAGAAGTAAACCATCCTATAATCACTAGTAAAATTAGCACTGCCCAGAAAATGGATTGCCATAAAGCACCATGAGGGAATTCTTCTGGTAAAACGCCAATATCAGGATGCGCAAGAACCATTACAACTAATTTAATACCAACCCAACCAACGATGGCAAAGGCTGCTCCCTCTAAACCTGGATATTTATTTAATAATTCAACGAACCAATTTGCAGCAAATCTCATAAGAATGACACCAATCATGCCACCTAAGAACATTACTATAAATTGACCTAAGTCCATTCCACCGAAGTGAATCCCCATCTTAGGTAATGTCACTGCTATAGCTAAAGCAGCTAACATTGAATCAATAGCAAAGGCAATATCTGCAAATTCTACTTTGAAAACTGTGCCCCAAAATGCTTTAGGCCCAACTTTCTTTTCATTTCCTGAATCATCATAGTGATGATCATCACCTGAGTCTTTATGATGCTCTTCTTCTGATTTATGGAAGAAATCCCACAAATTCTTGATAGACATATAGATTAAATAGATTGCACCTGCAGCTTGAATCCACCAGAAATTCGCAATAATACTAATTAAGAATAAGGCTATAAATCTAAATATAAATGCTCCTAATAAACCATAAAACAATGCCTTCTTACGTTGTTCTGGTGGTAAGTGTTTTACCATTACAGCCATAACTATTGCGTTATCAGCTGCTAATAAACCTTCTAAGAACACAAGCACTAAGAGTACCCATAAATAAGGTAAAATCAAACTTGGATCCATAGTGGACAACTCCTTTATTAAAAAATACAAATAAAGAGACCTATGCTAAATAATAGCAAAGGTCTCACTAAGCAATTGTATTGCCCACTTTACCGGAAGACTTACCTTCGTAATGACGATAAAGTGTTAAATAGTAGTTGCTAATAATTAAAGTTCTACTATCCTCTAGTTACTCCCCTCTGACAAAGTCGTCATAGGTATTCATTTGTTAATAATAGTATACATAGATTGTACAAGTAACACAATCTAAATCGTATCTACTTCGTTTAATATGTTCTTAAAGAATACCCCGTTGTCAATAAAGTTAAACTCAAAACTTATAATAAACTATATAACTTAATATCAGGGAATTTCTCTTCAAACCAACGAGTAGCAAATTCATTTTCAAATAAGAAGACAAAGTTGTCATAGCGGTCTTTCACTAATATAGAACGTGAAGTGTTCATATTATCTTTAATATCTTCTTCATTTTCTATCCATCGCGCGATTTTTCTTCCGACTGGTTCCATTACTACATCAACATTGTATTCATTCTTCATACGGTGCTCGAACACTTCAAATTGTAATTGACCTACAGCACCAAGAATAATTTGATTGGTGTGTAGCGTTTTATAATATTGGATTGCACCTTCTTGTACAAGTTGTTCAATACCTTTATGGAAATGTTTTTGTTTCATCACGTTTTTAGCTGAAACTTTCATAAAGATTTCAGGCGTAAATTGAGGTAAATCTTGGAAACTATATTTTTGCTTAGCACCGACAAGTGTGTCCCCTATTTGATAATTACCTGTATCGTATAAACCAATAATATCACCAGCTACAGCGTGGTTAACAGTTTCTTTATCATCCGCCATGAATGAAGTAGAACGTGTTATTTTTTGTTTCTTACTTGTTCTCTGTAATGTTACATCCATACCACGTTCAAAGGCACCACTTACAACACGCATAAACGCAATTCGGTCTCTGTGTTTAGGATCCATATTCGCTTGTATTTTGAAAATAAATCCTGAGAAGTCTGTATCAAATGGACTTACTTCAACATCTTCATTTGTTTGACAAGCGTTAGGCATCGGTGCGTGGTCAACATAAGCGTTTAAGAAGTTTTGAACACCAAAGTTAGCTAAAGCTGAACCAAAGAAAACTGGTGTGAGCTCACCGTTTAGTAACGCATCATTATCAAATTCTTCGCCCGCTTCTTCCACAAGCATCATTTCTTCAATAGCTTGTTCAAAGGCACTATCATTTTTAATATCATGATCTTCTTCTAATTCGTAATCATCATTGAGATGTAATAGATTTTCTTCATCTCTAAATGGCTCAATAGTTTTAGTCGCTCTATCTATAATACCGAAGAAATTTTGACCCATACCCACAGGCCAGTTCATTGGATACGTTTCAATATTTAATGTTTCTTCAATTTCATCTAACAATTCAAATGGTTCTTTACCAACTCGGTCAAGTTTATTGATGAACGTAAATATAGGAATACCTCTCATTTTACATACTTTGAAAAGTTTTAAAGTTTGAGGTTCAATACCTTTTGCGCAGTCAATGACCATGACAGCACTATCTACTGCCATAAGAGTACGGTACGTATCTTCAGAGAAGTCTTCGTGTCCTGGTGTATCTAAAATGTTAATTTTATAATCATCATAATCAAATTGCATAACTGAACTAGTTACAGAAATACCACGTTCTTGTTCTACTTTCATCCAGTCACTTGTAGCGAATTTCCCTGTTTTCTTACCTTTAACAGTACCAGCTTCTCTAATCGCTCCACTGAAGTATAATAATTTTTCAGTTAAGGTAGTTTTACCAGCATCCGGATGCGAGATGATGGCAAATGTTTTTCTTGACTCTACTTCTTCCTTTAAATTCATTCATCATTCTCCTTTTAGTTTGTTGCTATCCAATCACAAATGTCACGTGCGAGTGCATCGGCTTCATTTTCAGTATAAAAATTAAAAAATTGCATTAATAATTCATCATGTAAATCATTAACAGTTAAGTCGAGGGGCAGTTCTACAGACCAAAATAAGTCAGGAATCGCTATCAACATAACGCCTCTATCGCTATTTTGATAGAAATAAATATTTATTATTAGTTCATTATACTGAAGTTGCTTAATCTTCAACAGGTCCACCGCCGAATTTCTTATAAGCAGCTTCTAATCCAATTAAATCATCTCTATGAGGAACTTTCACATGGCCAGGCATAATTTGATAAGGTTCTCTTCCTTTAGATGCTAATACTACTGTATCTCCAGGTTCAGCAACATCTATTGCATGTTTAATGCCTTCAGCGCGATCATCAAATTCGACATAATTATCATGAGTTGCACCTTTAGCTAACTCAGCTGTAAGCATTTTAGGATCGTCATTTGCAGGATTATCAGGAGTAAAGATAACATAATCTGCACGACATGCTACGCTACCCATCTCAGGTGTTTTAGTCATGTCTCTTTCTCCAGCCATACCAACTAAGAAAATCAATTTCTGTTTAACAAAAGGTTTCACAGCGTCAATCAATTTATTCATACCATCTGCTGTATGAGCGTAATCAATAATTAAATCAATTGGTAATGAAGGATCGAGTACCTCTAATCGTCCTTCTACGGGTTCAAGAGAAGTTACCGCATTAATAATTTCTTCCATAGAAGCGCCTTTACTCCAAACTGCAATGATAGCAGCCATAATATTAGAGATATTGAATCGACCTACATATGGTGATTTAACTCGATAATCTCCAAATGGTGTACTTAAATCAAACTCCACACCCTGTAACGATTCATTAATATTCTTAGCCATAAATTGAGCTTCGTTATCTATGCCATATGTAAACACTTCATAAGGTGTCACACTTGCTAAATAATGAGAGAAATCATCGTCATTATTAAGTACGACGTATTTTTCTTTAGCTAAATCTTCACCAAGTTGGCTAAATAATAATGATTTCGCGTGGCCGTATGCTTCCATAGTGCCGTGAAAATCTAAGTGATCTTGTGTTAGATTTGAGAAAATCGCAACATCAAATTCTACACCTCTTAACCGACCAAGTGATAAACCATGACTCGATACTTCCATTGTCATAGCTTCGGCATCAGCATCAACTGCTTCTTTAATCTTTTTAGTTAATGAAACTGTTTCAGGCGTTGTGTTGGCACCTTTAGTCTTTGTTTCATTGATTTGGAATCCATTGGTACCTAAATAGGCACTATTTTTATTTAATTTTCTATAAATGAGATGAATCATTGTTGCAATTGATGTTTTTCCGTTAGTCCCCGTGACACCATATGTAGTCAACTGATGACTTGGAAAATCAAATAACGTATGTGCTAGTAAACTAGCTACTCTTAATGTATCTGGAACAACAACTTGAGTCACTTCCCCATCAAGTTCAAGTTCCCTGTTTACCACTACAATACTACAACCTTGTTCAATTACATTTTGACAAAATTTATGACTATCTACCGTATATCCTTTAGATGCTACGAAAATACTTCCTTCTTTAGCTGTACGTGAATCAGTAGTAATATCATCTACATTTTTATCTAGTGTTCCAATTACATTTTTTACTCTTATTTTCTCGAACAACGCACTCGCATTCAAAATGTATCGCTCCTTTTTTTACAATAATTCTATTATACACATTTTACTAGTGTTGATAAATTTATTCTTATTTATTGAGGTTCGTTATTAAAATAAAGTCCTTCTATATTTAATAGGAGGTAAAAATTTAATTAAAAATATTCTTCATTGTAAAATTAAGTCAATTTTTATTAAGCTTAAGTAAAAATATCTTAAAAATATTTCTATAGCCCCAATCATCCCAATACATTTCCCTTAATTAATGCTAGTATGAAAGTAGATTAAGAAAATATAAAGTTTTTAATAAGTTTATTTTGTGTTAGTACGAAGTTTAGATTGAGTAATTAAAAATTTATTTTGAAGATGAGTGTGGTATAATGCATAAATAAAAATTTAAATTACTTAGTTTACATAGTTAATTCATGAATTTGAAATGTGTTGCACACTGTATTTATCATGCTAAGAAGCGACAACTTCATGTCGCTTAATTCCTTTTATAATGTATGAAAATACGTTACACTTATTATAAATTTTAAAAATTAATGGAGGGTGGCTATAAATGGTTACTCAAAATAAAAAGATATTGATTATTACTGGATCATTTGGTAACGGTCATATGCAAGTCACACAAAGTATTGTCAACCAATTGAATGAAATGAATTTAGATCATTTATCAGTAATACAACATGATTTATTTATGGAAGCTCACCCAATTATGACTTCTATTTGTAAAAAATGGTATATCAATAGCTTTAAATATTTTAGAAATATGTATAAACGTTTTTATTATAGCCGCCCTAACGAGCTTGATAAATGTTTTTATAAATATTACGGATTAAATAAATTAATCAACTTACTCATAAAAGAAAAACCAGATTTAATACTTTTAACATTCCCTACACCTGTCATGTCAGTACTTACTGAGCAATTTAATATTAATATTCCAATTGCAACTGTTATGACAGATTATCGCATGCATAAAAATTGGATTACCCCAGATTCTCAAAGATATTACGTTGCTACAGAGGATACTAAAGATGATTTCGTTGAAGCAGGCGTGCCAGCTTCTCATATAAAAGTAACTGGAATCCCTATTGCTGATAAGTTTGAAGACTCCATTGATAAAGAAGCTTGGTTGTCTAAGCATCATTTAGATCCAAACAAACCAACTATCTTAATGTCAGCAGGTGCATTTGGAGTTTCTAAAGGTTTCGATTATATGATTAATGAAATCTTAGAAAAAAGTCCTCACTCTCAAATAGTGATGATATGCGGACGTAGTAAAGAACTGAAACGCTCTTTAAAAGCAAAATTCAAACATAATCCAAACGTTTTAATTTTGGGTTATACCGACTATATGAATGAATGGATGGCTTCAAGTCAATTGATGATTACTAAACCAGGTGGAATTACAATTTCTGAAGGACTCACTCGTTGCATTCCAATGATTTTCTTAAATCCAGCACCTGGTCAAGAACTTGAAAATGCTCATTATTTCGAAGATAAAGGGTTCGGTAAAATTGCTGACACACCAAATGAAGCCATCGATATCGTATCTCATTTAACAAATCATGAAGACAGACTAGAAGCTATGACTAATCAAATGCGATTATCAAAAGTAAGTTATTCTACTCAGAAGCTATGTAGAGATTTATTAGATTTAATTGGTCACTCATCTCAACCAGAAGAAATCTACGGAAAGGTTCCTTTATATGCAAGATTCTTCGTTAAATAATTACTCCAATAACAAAAATTTTGTTATTATGTTAGTTATTTTATTCTTAATGGAATTTGCACGAGGCATGTACATACTTAGCTATATTAACTTCTTGCCAACAGTGACGTCGATTGCAATCGCAATTACTTCATTTGCATTTTCTATACATTTTATAGCTGATGCAGCAACAAATTTTGTTATCGGATTTTTACTTAAGAAATTTGGTGCAAAGATTGTTTTAACTGCAGGCTTTTTACTCGCATTTGTAAGTTTGTTTCTAGTCATCTGGTTCCCAGCATCACCATTCGTAATCATATTTAGTTCTATTATGCTAGGAATAGCCGTTAGTCCGATATGGGTCATCATGTTATCAAGTGTTGAAGAGAATAATCGTGGTAAGCAAATGGGGTATGTATACTTCTCATGGTTACTAGGTTTATTAGTCGGCATGGTCGTAATGAACTTGTTAATCAAAGTACACCCTACTCACTTTGCTTTCATGATGTCTCTCGTAGTTCTTATCGCATGGGTATTATATTATTTTGTTAATATACAATTAACGAATTATAATACGAAACCTGTCTCAGAACAGCTTAAACAAATCGTTGATGTTACAAAACGACATCTCGTATTATTTCCTGGGATATTACTACAAGGTGCAGCAATTTCAGCATTAGTGCCTATACTTCCTAAATACGCTACAAAAGTAATCAAAGTTTCTACCGTTGAATACACTATTGCAATCATTATAGGTGGTATTGGTTGTGCATTTTCAATGTTGTTCTTATCAAAGATTATTGATAATAATAGTCGTGGATTTATGTATACCATTATCTTTGGTGGTTTCATATTATATACGTTATTAATATTTGCTTTATCATTGTTAACTAATATCTACTTAGTTTGGGTAATAGGTCTCTTTATTGGATTAATGTATGGAATACTTTTACCTGCGTGGAATACTTTTATGGCTGGTCATATTAATCCTGAAGAACAAGAAGAAACTTGGGGCGTATTTAATAGTGTTCAAGGGTTTGGATCTATGATTGGACCATTAGTTGGTGGATTAATCACTCAATTTACAAATAATTTAAATAATACATTTTACTTCTCAGCTATGATTTTCCTATCTTTAGCTGTATTCTATGGTTATTACTTTATAAGTAGTAGACAAAAAAGGAAATAAAGTATTTCGAAGCCTATTGATGAATTTTCATGGATAGGCTTTTCTTTGGCTTAATGTACTTCTTTTTTCATTTGAGATAAAACATAAAAATCCGCTACAAAAAAAGGATGAATCGACACCCCTGTACAATTCATCCAATCATTTATATTAATTATCCTAACTCAAATGTTTCTACTACTGTCCATTTATCGTCTCCTTCACTATATTGTAATAAAGAAAGTTCGTTAATTGTCTCTTTATGGTCTACCCCTGCTAATTTTACTTGACCATAGATATCTTCAAATTCTTGACTTGATAAGCCTTGTGCAATTGTAAAGTGCGGAACAAATGGATGTTCAGCCTTACCATAAAACTCGTCAGTATTGAATTGATCAAAAAGTTTTTCTAAAGAATCAGTTTTAGCTACTTTGAAGTAAATAACATTAGTTGTTGGTGCAAAACTTGAAGCTTTCGTTGCATGAACATCAACTGGTTGAATGTCACTAATACGTTTTTTCACTTCTTCTTTAATAGAATCTAATTCATTATCATCAATTTCAAATTGAGATTTAATTGTTATATGAGGCATGATTTGTGCATAATGCGTATCATAGCGTTTACGATAAGCATTCACCTCTTCTTGGAATGACTTAGACGGAACTAATGCTAATCCTAGAATCATTTAAATTCCTCCTTTGTTTAACATATTTCCATTATATCAAAATTTTTTGAAAACCGTTACTTTTAAAGTGAAAACAATTACATTTCTGAAATATCTACATTTAGTAAGATTTATATTTATAGCCTTCACTAATAGAGTATAAATATTAGGGAGAACGCTTAATCTAGAATGACATCACTCAAGAAATATTCAAGAATATCTCCTAATAATGGTTTCCATGATTTCCAACTATGCCCACCCTCGAACTCAGTATAGTAATAATCAACATCATAATCTTTAATAAGGTCAGCTAATTCACGGTTAGGCGTAAGAAAATTAGCACGTTTACCATTTGTAGGTAATGTGAAGTCTTCCTCTTCTAAGCCAATTGCGTGCCACAGTGTAAGTTGATTTCTATTATCACAATTAACTACTTTTTGTTTAACATTATCGTCATACATTGGGCTTAGCATTGCTGCCTGACTAAATATAGTTGGATATGTTAGAGCAGTCATTAAAGCGATACTACCAGCCAAACTATCTCCAATTAACAATCGAGCATTACCTACTTTATAAGTTGGAAAAGTAGAATCAATAAAAGGTAATATTTCTTTACCAATTGCTTGAACTGTCAAATGTGAACGACTGCCTGATGGATGAAACTCTTCTCGTCGTTTATCAATATCTTCATAATGAAACCCGACGATAATTGCTCTTTGAATAGAATTATCCTTTCTCAACTGTTCGTATGTACGTTGAATTCTACCGAATCTTAAGAAATCTAATCCATCAAAGCATATAATAACTTGATACTTAAACAACTCAGTATATTCTTCAGGTAAATAAATGGAGAGTGTTACATCTCTATCTAGAATGTCACTGTGTATTACTTTTTTATTTATTTTTCCAGCGTTAAACTCTGTCATATGCGTATGCCCCCTCATAGTAGTATTATCATTGTATCAAGACTTGTAACACATTTAAATTCTCTAAAATGATTTTAAGCAGAATCCTCAGTATCTTATTACTAATTTTCAAGATATGGAGAACCTTTTAAAAAAATTAAGCGAAAGCTGTTTCATAGCGCCTTTAACTATGATTTATAAAGTATTTTCCCTTTTTTAAGATATGGTTTTAAGATATACTTATTAAGAATAAATAAAAGTATTACTATAGGAGGAAAGAGGTTTATGTTAAATAAAGTTTGGTTTAGAACCGGCATATTTATTATCATGCTGTTCATACTCATCAAACTATTTATGGAAGTACATGAAGTATTTACACCTATTGCGACGATTATCGGCTCTGTATTCCTTCCATTCCTAATCAGTGGTTTTCTATTTTACATATGTTTACCTTTTCAAAATATTTTGGAAAGATGGGGATTTCCACGTTGGGCAAGTATTTTAACGATATTTATCGGGTTAATTGCAATTATAGCAATTGTGGTTTCATTTATCGCACCGATTATTATTTCGAATATTAATAATTTAATTAAACAGACACCAGCGTTACAAAAAGAAGCTGAACATATTATTAATTTCTCTTTAAAACAAATGGACAAATTACCTGATGATGTGACTCATCGTATTAATAAGGCTGTTAGATCTGTAGGTGATGGCGCAACATCAGTTTTATCTAACTCAGTCACTTACATTACATCATTCATTTCAACAGTTTTCTTATTAATCATGGTACCTTTCTTCTTAATTTATATGTTGAAAGATCATGAGAAATTTATTCCAGCTATAGGGAAATTTTTCAAAGGTGAACGAAAAGTATTCATCGTAGATTTATTAAAAGATTTAAACTTCACTTTAAAATCATATATTCAAGGTCAAGTAACAGTCAGTGTGATTCTAGGTATTATTCTTTACATCGGTTATACAATCATAGGATTACCATACACACCATTACTTGTTTTATTTGCAGGTGTGGCAAATTTAATTCCTTTCCTAGGTCCATGGCTCTCATTTACACCCGCGGCTATTCTTGGCATCATTGAAGGCCCAACAACATTTATATGGGTTTGTGTTGTTACATTAATAGCACAACAACTTGAAGGAAACGTAATTACTCCTAATGTTATGGGTAAATCATTAAGTATTCACCCACTTACAATTATTGTTGTTATCTTAGCTGCAGGAGATTTAGGTGGATTTACATTAATTCTAATAGCTGTTCCATTATATGCAGTAATTAAAACATTAGTTAGCAACATCTTTAAATATCGTCAAAGAATTATTGATAAAGCAAACAGTGACGTTAAAGATATTAAATAAACAGTTCCAACATCGCTTACTTTTTTCGAGTAAGTGATGTTTTTTATTGAAAACGTCTAAACCCACTAATGCAATATCACTAACACTTCAATTTAACAACGGCATACTTAATGTATCGTTAATAAGCAATATTAAAAAGCGATTGAGTCAATTACTCAACCGCTTCAAATATTATGCATTGTTATTTAATTGCGTGGAACCCACTGTCAACATGGATATTTTCACCAGTTACACCGCTTGATAAATCACTTAATAAGTAAGCTGCCGTTTTACCTACTTCTTCTTGATCAACGTTTCGTTTTAATGGTGCACGTTCTTCAATCTCTTTAAGGATTGTATTGAAGCCACCTACACCCTTCGCGCTTAGAGTACGAATTGGTCCTGCAGAAATAGCATTCACACGAATATTATCTTCACCTAAATCAAGCGCTAAATATTTAACATTTGCTTCTAAGCTTGCTTTAGCAACACCCATGACGTTGTAGTTTTGAACAGCAAACTCACCACCAAGATAAGTTGTTGCAACGATACTTCCACCTTCTGGCATAAGCTTTTTAGCTTCATGCGCAACGATTGTTAAAGAATAAGAACTAATATCTTGTGCAAGTAAGAAGCCATCACGTGAAGTTTCATTGAAGCGTCCTCTTAAGTCTTCCATATTAGCAAACGCAATTGAATGATAAACGCCGTCAATATTTCCTACTTCTTCACCAATTTTAGCGAAACCATTAATAACATCTTCATCACTTTGTACGTCAATTTGATATAAATAATGTTCAGATTGATTTAATTGTTCTAATAATTTTTCTAATTCTTTACGGCTACGATCTTTACGATATGTAAATACTAACTTTGCACCTAATTTGTCTAATACCTTAGCTACACCAAATCCGATACTACGTTTGTTTGCAATACCCATGATGACATATGTTTTGTTCTCTAAATTTAACATTACAGTATAACTCCTTAATAAAAATCAATTCTTTTTTCAACGGTTATAAAATTGTTTCTTAAATAACCCTTCTACCATAATTAGTTTAACACTTTTAGTACCTGATAATAAAGTATTTTAGACCTTGATTAATGTTCAGACAATGTGGTTTATTCTATGATAAACAAATATAAGAATATAGAAAATTTAGAAGTTTGTAACTCAAGTTCTACACTCCTAATAGCGCAATAAATTATCGAAACTGGATTAATAATAATTAAGCCTACAATTGGATTGGTTTAAAATCCAATTATAGGCGTTAATACTAATGTTTGTTTTCTAACTTCCACCTTAAAGATATTTAAAGCTGTAGATTTAATAATAGAATTCTAATTCTTGTTTAAGTTCATCAACGTATTCTTTCGAACCAGTCACAATAAGACGATCTTTATAACGTAGTTGTGTATCACCATGAGGTACTAATGATTCATTATTACGTACTATTCGTACGAATATGATGTCGCCTCCAAATGGGAAATTACGCAGTTGTATATTTTCATAATGATGATTTAACATTTGAATTTCGTAAAGAGATGTTTCTACATTGCTTAAAAGGTTTAGCATATTTGGAGTTTCGATCAAACCTTTTAGTAAAATTTTATTACTTAGATAATTACTAAACACCTCAATGCCTTGCGCTTTAATTTCCGCGTCTTCATTAGAGCTTTCTAATTTACAAATCACACGGTCGACACCGTATTTCTTTGCCATTAATGCTACATTCCTATTAATATCATCATCATTAGTTGCGCATACTACGATGTCTTTTTCGAATAAACCTAAACGAGCTAATAAACTCTCTTCATAATCGGCAATTTCTACCATTGTAATTTCGTCAGATAATTTTCTGCTATCACTTAAATCCTTACGGTAATATAACGAAATATTATACAACTGTGATGTTAAATTTTGAGCAATCGGAATAGTTAACTGATTCTTACCAATTAAACTCACTTCAATTCGACGATTAACCTCATTGGGTATTGGGAACAACTTTTTAAAAACGATAGGCACAAATACACAAGTAATGACCGCACTTAAAATTAATATACCTGAGGTCTCAGCTGAAATCGTTTTAAGTTGTTCTGCGATTTTCGCAGCCGCTATGACTAAAGATAAAGTTGAAGTTAATAAAAATGCTGAAGCAATCGTCGTTTTAGTATCAAACCAACGTTTTATAAATAAAACTGGGATAAGCTTTGACACTACAAAAGCTATGATGAGCACTGGAATAATTAAGAGCAGAGATGGTTCTTTAATTAAAGATGGTATATTGAGATCTACACCCACCATAATAAAGAATATTGGAATAAAGAATCCATATCCAAATGAATCTAATTTTTCCACCATTTCTTCATCGGGATTTAATAATGAGACAACAACACCGGCTAGGAATGCACCTAGAATATACTCTGCACCTACACCTTCAGCAAGTGCTACTAATAAAATTATTAATGCAAAGACTGCACGAATCCCAATTTGAGTTGTGCCATCCATTAATTTTTGTAAAAATGACATGCGTTTAAATACGCCACCGAGTATGTAGAAAATAATTGTAAATACTATGAGTATTCCAGTTAACCATATCGTACTGCCTCCATGGCCATTAATAGCGCCATAAACAGTTAATAAAAGCATCGTTACAAGATCAGCTAAAACTGCAACTAAAAGTATAAATTGACCTATTGTTGTACGCATGATATTCATTTCTTTAAGTGTTGGTACGACAACGCCTAAAGAAATAGTTGATATAATGATGACCATTAATAATACATCATCTACTAAACCTAACCATTTAAAAGCGTAAGCCAAGATGATAGAAATCAACATGATAAAACCAAATACAGTTAAAGCTAAATTTAAATGACTTGGTAAATTCTTTTCTTGTTTATTCTTTCCTTGTCTAGAACGTGAATCTTTTTTAAATGCTTTAAAATCAATTTCCAATCCACTTAAAAACATTAAAAATATAAAGCCTAAAGTAGATAATATGTTTAGTACAGAATCTCTTTCCACAATATTAAGGAAAGAATGACCTATGACAATACCCATTAAGATTTCTGCCACTACCACAGGCAGAAAATTAATGTTAAGTCGGTTAACGATAATAGGAGTTAAAAATGCAGCAACAACTACGATAACTAATGATAAAAACTCCATGCGACCTCCTAAGTTAAATATGACATAAATGATGTTGCTAAACCGAAGTAAATTAACATACTTACAATATCATTTATAGTAGTAATGAAAGGACCACTTGCAACTGCTGGGTCTATTTTAAATTTATTCATGATTAATGGAATCATAGAGCCAACTAATGTTCCGACAGTCATTGCACATGTAAGGCTGCCTCCAACTATTAGTGCTAATAAAGGTTGTCTATATATAACTACAATAATTAAGAATAGTACCACTGAACAAACTAAACCAGATAAAAATCCACTTCCAGCTTCTCTTAAAGCTATTTTAAATTTACTTTGTTCATTAATTTCACCAGTAGAAATATTACGTACTGAAACGGCTAAGGATTGAGTACCTGAATTACCAGACATACCACTAATAATTGGAATAAACGCAGCTAATAAAGCGACTTGAGATAATGTATCTTCAAAACTTCCTAAAATAGTAGCAGTAATCATTCCTAAGAAAGTTAAGACAATTAGCCAAGGAAGTCGTTTACTGGCTGTTTTGATAACTGAATCACTTGTAGAGTCAATATCAGATACACCGGCTAAACGAGAGTAGTCTTCACTTGCCTCTTCATCCATTACGTCTAAAATATCATCAATAGTAATGATACCTAATAGGTGGTTCTGATAATCAACAACTGGCACTGCAATAAAATCATAATCTCTTATGACCTGAGCAACATCTTCTTGGTCATCAGCCACATTCACACTAATGACACGTTCGCTCATCACATCTTCAATATAAGAATCATTTTCAGCAGTTATCAAATCTCTTAAAGAGAAAACTCCTACCAGTTGTCCCGCTTCATTAACAGCGAAAATAACATAAATCGTTTCAGCATCAGGTGCTTGTTCTTTTACATGCATTAACGCTTCTTTCACTGGTGTTGTGGATTTTAATGAGATATATTCCGTTGTCATGATACCGCCAGCTGTATCTTCTTCGTAATGTAATAAAGCTTTTATTTCATTAGCTTCATCTTTATCCATTAATGTTAGTAAGCTAGCGACTTTAGATTTTGATAATTTATTTAAAATATCAACTGAGTTATCATAAGACATTTCCTCTAATACATGACTTGCATAATTGGCATTAATTTTATCGAAAAGTTCTTCGTAATCTTCATCATCAATATCTAATTGATCAAAGAAATTAGCAACTTCTTTAGGTGATAAGAACTCAAATATTTTTTGTCTATTATTATCATCCGTGTCTTCAAAGTATTCACTTTGATCGTAATTATGCATTGCTAAAAATTCATCTCTAAATTGGTCGATGTCATTTCCATCTAATAATCTATTTAATAATTCTTCATCATATACGTCTTCGCGCACTTTATCTTTAATCTCTGTGTCGTTAGACAATATTCACACCTCCAAAGCATATTTATTATAGCACGTTAAATAATTGAATTAATTGTTTGTAATCAACATTTATTGTGATTTTATTATGTTTTATGGGATGAACGAACTTAAGTGAACAACATTGTAAACTTTGCCCCTCAACTAGACGATGTATGCCACCATATAAATCATCTCCTACTATTGGGTGACCCATAAATTGGAAATGAACTCTGATTTGATGGGTTCGTCCTGTATGAAGTTTCACTTTACATAAACTCAAGTTATTATTTTGAGCGATAGTGTAATAACTAGTCTTAGCATATTTTCCTTTGTCAGAGACTTTTCTTGTAATAATACTTTCGTTGTCTCTAGCAATTGGTGCTTCTATAACACCTTCAGATTGAGTACGACCATAAGCTAAACATATATATTCTTTTTCAAATTTCACCTTTGAAAATAAATGATGAATGTGTCCAAACTTGGCAAATAAGACGAGCCCTGATGTATTACGATCTAATCTAGTAACAATGTGCGGATTTGTCTGCTCATCTTTATTCATCAAATAAGCTAATACTTGCTCTACTAAACTCTCATGAGGATGTTCCCTTGAAGGTGCACAGTTTTGTAATTGAGGTTTATTAACTATAAGTATAAATTCATCTTCGTATACGATATCTAAAGGTTTTGGATAAGGTAACAAATTTGAACTCGGTGTTTCAATTGGCATATGAACTTCAAAGTGATCTCCGATAGCCATCTCTTTTCTAACTGTTACAGAACGTCCATTTACAGATAAAGCGCCATTATGTTTAATGGCGCTAATCGTCTTTTTAGAGTAATCATTTCTCTGTAAGAAAGATTTAACAGTTTCTGATTTCTCGATAACATATTTGAAAATCATCTTTCATCATCACTTGATATGAATGAATCATGAACTCTTTTCCAAAAAGGAAATGGTCGAAATCTAGCAAACCTTACTTTTTCATTTGCTACTCTAAATTGAATGGCATTTACATTTTTATGTTTAATACTTACGTGATCAATAGTTGTCCTAATCGTGTCATGATTAACAGGCGTAATTAAACAAGTATGATGTTTAGGTAGAACTAAAGGAGATCCTACTGTTCTAAAAACCCTATTATTAATAGAAGCTATTTCAGCAATTTGCATTGCTTCTAATGATGGATGTATAAGCGCTCCGCCTAAGGCTTTATTGTAAGCAGTTGAACCAGACGGTGTTGATATACATAATCCATCTCCCCTAAATCGCTCAAAATGTTTACCACGTATATTAACGTCCACAACTAATGTTGAACCATTTTCTGTTTTCATTGTAGCTTCATTTAAAGCAAGATATCGTGTTTCATATCCATTGTCGTTATACCTCACAATTAGTTCTAATAATGGATATTCTATCACTTGAAATTCAGTATTATTTATTTCAATAATCAACTTCTCAACTTCATGAGGTAACCAGTCTGCATAAAAACCTAAATGACCGGTGTGAATCCCTACAAAGGCGACTTTTGATAACATATGACTATATTGATGAAATGCCTGTAGTAACGTTCCATCACCACCAACAGATATGACAATTTCAGGATTTTCACTATCCTCTACCATTTGAAAATCCTTCATATGATTAATCATTTTATGCTTTAATGCATTCGATTTCGAATCACCTTTAGTTAGGATTGTATAACGCATCATCTACACCTCATTAGTCATTTTCATGTTTCTTCGCACGTTTCTGAGTATAATACTTCTGTGCCTCTTGAATTTCATCTTTTATTTCAGACATTTCTTCATCTAATAAATATGCTGCTTCTGCTGCTCTTTCCAAACGATGTTGTATTTCATCAGGATAGTCTCCATCGTATTTATAACGAAGAGTATGTTCTATTGTAGCCCAGAAATTCATAGCTAACGTTCTTATTTGAATCTCAGCTAGAATATGTTTTTGTCCGTTTAATGTTTCAATAGGATATTTAATAATTACATGATAGGAACGATAGCCACTTTCTTTAGTATTACGGATATAATCTCGTTCTTCTACGACTTTGAAGTCTCTTCGTTGCCTTAATATATTAACAACAATATCAATATCATCCACGAACTGGCACATCATTCTTAATCCAGCAATGTCATACATTTCTTCATGTAAGCGGTCGAACGGAATACCTCTTTTATTTGCCTTATCGATAACACTTGATATAGGTTTAACTCTTCCTGTAACAAACTCGATAGGTGACGTGTGTTCACCTACTTCATATTGCTTACGCAAACCTTTAAGTTTTACCTTTAATTCATCTACCGCTTGTTTATAAGGTGTTAAAAATTGATCCCACTGGTTCATTTTGTTTCACTCCGCTTCACTCTAGTTCGAAAGTTTTTTCAACAGCTGAAACAAACTCCTTACCATAGTTATTATTTCCTTCAATATTTTCTAATATGTAATCTAGTTCTTCTTGGAAATGTTTCAATTCTAAATCGTTATTGATGATAATCTTCTTATCTCTATTTTCATGTAACAGTGACCATGTCTCTTGCACAAAGATTAGATAAGAATACGATTCACCGTCATCTAATAGATATGCGAATCCATAATTATCACTATCAACAAGCATTTGTCCAACTTCCTCTAGACCATCTGTTGGGTCCTCTGAGAAGCAATAAATGCCATCATCTTTAACTTTAATTTCATTTATATAAATACGCATGCCCGTCTTCCTCCTTATTCCATACTAGTTTAACATAATATACGCTTACAAAACACGCCACAACTTGCATTGAAATCTTAGATTAAATTACAGATTTTCATTTTCTTTCAAGTAATTTATATATTCCGAAGTCTACATACGTTATAAGTTAATTTTCAGAGTTAAAACGACTTCACAAAATTTTTCACAAACTTAAATGTGCTATTAAATTACTTTAATTTATAGAAGAAATTCGTCATAATTGTAAATGCTTTAAATATGAACAAAAGTAAATGATTGAGGTGTTTACAATGGCAACAAATAATGAAATTGAGTTCAAACAAATCTTAACCAAAGATTTGTACGATAAAATTTTTAACACTTATTTTAAAAATGAAAAACCATTTAGCCAAACTAATTATTATATTGATACTATAGATTTTAAACTTAAAGATCATCGTTCAGCATTACGTATCAGAGTTAAAGATAATACATATGAAATGACTTTGAAGGTACCTGCTGAAGTTGGATTAATGGAGTATAACCACGCAACTGATATTAAACCAAAGATGAATGATTCAATATCAAACTCCAAACTACCAGATGATATAAGAAATATTATTGAAGGACAATTTAATGTTTTAGACGAAGAATTAGTTATTTTAGGGGATTTAACAACTTATAGAATAGAAACTCAATATCAAAACGAATTACTTGTATTAGATAAAAGTGAATACCTAAATAAAGTTGACTACGAACTTGAATATGAAGTTAGTTCGTACGATGAAGGTTATGAAAAGTTTAAACAATTACTTCAGGAATTCGATATAAAACATAAAAAACCTTTAAATAAAGTACAAAGATTCTTTGAAGAAAAGAAAAAAGCAAGTGATAAATAGCAATATGTTCCGAAAAGGCAAATTACTTTCAAATGTAAAAATTCATGTTATATTAGATATATATTAATGGAACACGGTGATATTATGTCTAAAACACCTTATGAGTTAGTAGGTCAAGACGCTCTGTATCAAATGATTGACTATTTCTATTATCTAGTCGAAAGAGATAATCGTATTAATTATTTATTTCCAGGGGACTTTAATGAAACAAGCCGAAAGCAGAAACAGTTTTTAACTCAATTTCTTGGTGGCCCTGACTTATATACTCAAGAACATGGACACCCCATGTTAAAAAGAAGACATATGGAATTTACAATTACTGAATATGAGCGAGATGCATGGTTAGAAAATATGTATACTGCGATTCAATATGCAAATTTCCCTGCAGGTGTTGGTGAGTATTTATTTGAAAGATTACGCTTAACTGCAAACCACATGGTAAATTCCGAAAAATAATTGTAGGTGAAAATACATGGCTGAAGAATTAAGAATATTGGATAACAAGAGTCGTGAAGATGCTAATCTATCACCTGTAAGTAAAATAGAAATTTATTCTTTTTTTGATCCTTTTAGCAAAGAATGTTTTAAGCTATCAGCTATATTATCAAAATTAAGAATTGAATATAATCAATATATCCGAGTAAGACACATTTTAAACCCTTCCTTGAAAGTTTTAACTAAGTGTCAGGCTCAAAGTACATCGGATTTCGATAACATTGCTCTGGCATATAAAGCAGCTGAATTACAAGGACGTTTGAGGGCTGAAAGATTTATTCATTTAATGCAAAATGAAATCATACCTAAACGCGATATCATTACCGAAGATATGATTTGCGATTGTATTAATAATGCAGGTATTGATTATCAAGTATTTAAGGAAGATTTACAGAAGAGCAAGCTTACTGATAGCCTAAAGGTAGATCTCCATATTGCTAGAGAAATGGACATTGAGCAAGCGCCCTCTCTTGTTTTCTTTAGTGAAGACGTCCAAGAAGAAGGTTTAAAAGTTGAAGGTCTATACCCATATCATATCTATACTTACATCATAAACGAATTAATGGGAAAACCTATTGAGAAGAATCTTCCACCTAAATTAGAAGTGTACATTCAAAAGAAACAATTAGTAACGATGGAAGAACTTTTAACCATTTACGAGTGGCCAGAAAAGTTACTTAATAAAGAATTAAAAAAACTTTCCTTACAACAAAAAGTTGAGAAATTACAATATCCAGAAGGCGATTTTTGGAAATCAAAAATGCCTTAATAACTTAATGTAAAAAGACGGCTAGTAAAATAAAACTAGCCGTCTTTTAGTATTTATATTGAAAATCATCTTATACTCTTTTATGTATAGGAACTGCATAATTTACACATCAGAAAATAGTATTTTAAAATTAAATATAAAAAAACGCCGTGTCTGATTACACGACGCTAAACAAAGGGGATGGGAGAAATTTTTCACTTCAAACAAAGGGGTATGTTTGTTATGTGATTAATTTCATGTTCATAATATAACACGGTGCATACCCCTTTTCAACCTTTGTTTAATTATATACATAAATTGTCACAATCTGTTCAAATTGAAAGCGAATACACTCGTACTAAGCTTTCATAAGTTTTTCAAATGCATCTAATTTTTGTTCAAATACTTCACACGCTTCTTCAATAGGTTTAGGTGTAGTCATATCTACGCCTGCATTTTTTAGAATTTCTATTGGATAGTTTGAGCTACCTTTTTTCAAGAATTCATTAATATATCTTTCTACAGCTGGTTTACCTTCTGATAAAATTTGATGACTTAAACTTTGTGCTGCACTATAACCTGTAGCGTATTGATATACATAATAATTCATATAGAAGTGTGGTATACGTGACCATTCTTTACTAATATCTTCATCTGTTTCAACAGCATCTCCGAAGTATTGCTTATTAAGCTTCGCATACTCTTCATTCATTCGGTTAGGTGTTAATGGTTCGCCCGCCTCTTCGATTTGGTGAATTTTATGTTCAAATTCAGCAAACATAGTTTGACGGAATAAAGTAGCTCTAAAGCGTTCTAATTCTTGATTTAACAATAACAATCGACGCTGGTCGTCTAAATGTTTATCCATATAGTCACTTAAAAGCGCTTCGTTACATGTAGATGCGACTTCTGCAACGAATATCGTATAATCACTTAAGTTTGAAGGTTGATTTTGACGACTGAAATAACTATGAGCTGAATGACCAAATTCATGTACTAAAGTGTATAAATCAGAAACAGTATCTGACCAATTTAATAAAATGAAAGGATTTGTAAGATGCGCTCCTGAAGAATAACCTCCAGAGCGTTTACCTTTATTTTCATAGACGTCAACCCATCGATTGTCTAAACCTTCTTTAACAACGTTTAAATATTCTTCGCCCATTGGTTCTAGTGCTTTTAACATCCACGATTTAGCTTCTTCGTATGGCATATCAAATTTCACATCTTTAACTAGAGGTGTGTAGAGATCATACATTTTTAAATCTTCAATACCTAATAACTCTTTTCTTAATTTAGTGTATCTGTGAAGTAATGGAAGATACTTATGCACTGTTTTGACTAAATTATCATATACAGCCTCTGGGATATGATTGTTACTTAAAGCACGCTCACGAGCTGAATTATAATGATGAGTTCGAGCATTAAATACATTTTTCTTCACTTCTCCTGCTAGCGTTGCACCTAGTGTATTGTTATGTGAACCGTAAGCTTTATATACATTTCTAAATGCTGATTCTCTTAATTTACGATCATCAGACTCTAAATATTTTATAAAAGTACCTTGCGTTAACGGATGTGCTTCCCCATCTTTATCAATGGCGTCCTCAAATTCTAAGTCTGCGTTACTAAACATTCCATAAACATTTGAAGGTGTAGATAAAGCATCTTGTGCTTCTGTTAATAGTTTCTCTGTGTCTGCATCTAAAATGTGTGGACGTTTCTCGTTAATTAATTTTAAGTCGAACTCATATTGTTTTAATTTATCAAATGAGGAAACAAATTGTTCAATAGTAGATTGATCTAACTGTAAAATTTCAGGCACTAAAAAGCTCCATGCAGAACTGTATTTAATTAATAATTGATGTGCACGCGCTTCTAGACCAGTATATTTATCATTAGCAGTATCTTGGTCTTGCTTCAAATGAGCATAGACATAGACTTTTTCAAGTTTAGTTCCTAATTCATCTTCAAGTGCTAAGGCATTATATAAAGTTTCAGCACTATCACCTAAATGTCCTTTGAATTGTTCTTCCTTACCTAACTCATTCTCTACTTCCTTGAACGCCTCCTCAAAAGCCTCGTCGTTTTCGAAAATCGTCGTTAAGTCCCATGTATACTCAGGATATTTACGTTCCTGCTCTTCTCTTGTTAATTGTTGACTCATAAAGTAAACCTCCTTGATTATATCAATAATATAATTTTCTCATTTTAGGATTGGTTTTGCACGCTTAAACATCTGTTATAATACATTTTCTCGAAGTCATTTAACAAATCTTTTAATATAGTCAACTTATGATACTTATGGTATGCGAAATATCTGAATTTAATGATAGACATTAATAAGTCACAACTTTGATGTCTGTCATATTTACGTCTTAATAATAGATAATTGAGTTGCCATTCAACTGGGTGTGTTTCAATATATATTTGATTTGGAAATATAAAACCTGTATTTATACATACTTCATTATCATTCATTTGTAGCTGATATATTGCACTTAGAGTTGGTTCAAGAACCGAATTTTTCCTTCTACACTGTAGAATATAATTATTGATTGTTCTTTTAGATAATTTATAGATTTGTGCTTGTTCTGATTGATATGTATTGAAAAGTTGTTTAATTTGTATGGTATGTTTTTTGCAAATAAATTTTTTTCCAGCGATATTTTGAAGGTGCGTGTAAACTATGAGTCTTGATTTTGTGAAGTCCCAGGTTATTAGGGTACGATGAATAGGATTAATAAAAGTAGTTTGAAATTGTGTAAGTTCAATAAAATCCCCTCTTTTTTTCACATCATTGATTATCCAATAAACCTTTAAGCCTATACTTTTTAAACCAAGGGTTCTTTCAATTATTTCAGTCGTACTAATTGTGGAACACTGAATTTCGATGGCGTGTCTTTGGTTAATCACTAAATCAGGATATTGCTTGATACATTTAAAAAAGGGTTCAATATCAACATCATAATTTATTGCTTCAAATTTTTGTGCTAATAGCATTTTTAATTGGTAATGATTATACGTTTCAGCTTTATAACAAAGTCTAGTACTTTTAACTTTATGTGCAAAATGAGGTATAACTTTAACTCCATGTCGTAATATAACTTCCCCTAGACAATAAGGACACCGATATATTTGATTTCTCTTCGCATTTTTCGCTAAAACTCGCTCATTCATTCTATTCATTGCTATTAACATTTCATCACCTCATATATAACAACGAGGAGAACAAAATTTTTACTTTAAAAATTTATAAAAAAAACAAGGCACCTTAATTTGGTACCTTGTGAGATAAATCGTGTTATTCTTCTGAGTCTGTAAAATATCTACGAACTTGAGAAGTAACATTATGACTCATGATAATTTTGGCATAGTCATTTAAGTATACTTCCGTTTTATCTGTTGGATAAGCAAACTCTAATAATTGACTATAGCTATCATTAATAGTTTCTTGGCTTACAGAGTCATCAAAATGAACTGAATAATAGTAGTGATTATCAATCATATATAATAAATCTTCATATTCAGTAGTATTTTGGTTATTATGATATGCATAATTAATAACATGTTCTAAATCATCAAATTTAACAATTACAGTTCTTACGTTAGCACGTTTATGAGTTCGTTGATTATTTGCCTGTTGTTCAGCTTTTTTCTGTTGTTGACGTTGCTCAAATAATTCTTCTAAATTATCTTCACCATCTAAGGTTTGTGCTAATAATTCATTCACTTGATCATCAAATTGATCATTTGTATTTTCATCTGACATGTTCATTGCGTCTTCATTTTTAGATTTAGAGATGGTCACTTCCACGCCTTTTTCAAAAGCATGTACTTGAATCCATAATGGACCTTCTACCACGAAATCTTCTTCTTCGTTAATTTCATCCATCATTGACCAGAAGAATTCTTCACCGCGTTTACGGTTAGTCCATAAGTCTTCACGATTAAATCCTCGTGCTTCAATGTCGCTATATGTTATAAACAATTTAACTGTTGTGTCATCAACGCGTTCTATTCTCATATCATCTCACTCCTTACAGTCGATGAATAGTAACCATATTGTATTAGAACGGAACGTAAATTACAATCTATTTGTTTGATTAAATTTAACTAATTTTAATCGGTAATCTATATTAACATATTCCCTATTTATTTAACAAAAAACTACTACTTTAGAAGGTACTATAACATGCAAAAAACAACACTATTAACAATGAATAGTGTTGTTCTTAATCTTTAAGTAAAGTGATAATATCACATAGTTATGTTAGTTATTAATCAACTAAACGTTGTGCTTCTTGTAATTGGAACGTACGAACTTTTCTTGGTAAGAAACGTCTAATTTCATCTTCGTTATATCCAACTTGCAAGCGTTTGTCGTCTAAGATAATAGGACGACGTAATAATCCTGGGTTATCTTGAATAATAGAATATAAATCTTGTAAAGGTAAAGAATCAATATCTACATTCAATTTTTGATATGTTTTAGAACGAGTTGAAATAATTTCATCTGTTCCGTCTTCAGTCATTTTTAAAATTTGTTTAATTTCATCAATTGTTAAATGTTCAGAAAAAATGTTACGCTCCGTATATGGAATGTCATGTTCTTGTAACCATGCTTTCGCTTTACGGCAAGATGTGCAACTTGGTGAAGTAAATAATGTTACCATACATCTCACTCTCCTATAGAATGAATTAAATTCATTATTTTAATATTATTATCGATTTAAGAAATTGAATTTTTAAGCTTTCTTAATCTTACACTTAATAGTATAACTATCTAAGATTAAAATTAAATGAGAAAATCCTAATTTTTCTGAGAAATCTTGAAATTCATCAAATTTTTTAATTCGCTTTTAGTATATACCCAGTTATATTAATATTTTAACACAACTTACATTTTAACGAAATACTGTTATAATGTTATCTAAACAATATTAATTAGAAAGTAGGCATCTAATATGGAAACTTTATTTTCAGGAATTCAACCGAGTGGTATTCCTACTATCGGCAACTACATAGGTGCGTTAAAACAATTTGTAGATGTACAAGATGACTATGATTGTTTTTTCTGTATTGTTGACCAACATGCCATAACGGTACCACAAGATCGTTTGAAATTACGTAAACAAATTCGTCAATTAGCAGCAATATATTTAGCTACAGGAATTGACTCAGATAAATCTACTTTATTTATTCAATCTGAAGTCCCTGCACACGTACAAGCTGGTTGGATGCTTACAACAATTGCTTCTATTGGTGAACTTGAACGTATGACACAATTTAAAGATAAAGCACAAAAACGGGTTGATGGTGTACCAGCAGGATTATTAACATATCCACCTCTTATGGCTGCAGATATAGTAATTTATAACACTAACATTGTTCCAGTTGGCGATGATCAAAAGCAACATATGGAACTTACCCGTAATTTAGTAGATCGTTTTAATAGTCGTTATAATGATGTCTTAGTAAAACCAGAAATTCGCATGCCTAAAGTTGGAGGACGTGTGATGAGTTTACAAGACCCAACTAAGAAAATGAGTAAAAGTGATGATAATCAGAAAAACTTTATTTCACTACTCGATGAGCCAAATGTTGCAGCAAAAAAAATTAAAAGTGCCGTAACGGATTCTGATGGCATTATTAAATTCGATCGTGAAAATAAACCAGGTGTTTCAAATCTTTTATCTATATATTCAGGTCTAACTGATGAACCTATTAAAGATATTGAAGTTAGATACGAAGGTGAAGGTTATGGCAAATTTAAAGGTGACTTAGCAGAGATCGTTAAAGACTTCTTGATTAATTTCCAAGAGAAATATGAGAACTTTTACAATTCTGATGATTTAGATGACATCTTGGATAAAGGGCGAGACAAAGCTCATAAAGCTTCATTTAAAACATTGAAAAAAATGGAAAAAGCTATGGGATTAGGACGTAAAAGATAATATAAAATAAAAAAGTTACTGGAAAGGAAAGTTCCAGTAACTTTTTTTATAAACTTTTATTTTCTTCCTTTAGGATTAAATGCATCTTTGAGTCCCTCTCCGACAAAATTGATACTCAAAATAGTCAAAGTTATCATTAAAGCAGGAGGCATCCATATCCATGGTTTACCACTTAATACATCTCCCTCTTGTGCATCACTCAACATATTTCCCCAAGAAGGAATAGACTTACTTATACCAAATCCTAGAAAGCTAAGCCCTGATTCTACAACTATCATACCTGCAAAAGTTAATGTTGCTTGTACAATTACGACACTTAAAATATTAGGTAATAAATGCTTTAGTATAATTTTATAGGTAGGTGTTCCAATTGATTGTGCAGCTAAAAAGTATTCATTCTCTTTTTCTTGCAAAACTTTTCCCCTAACAAGTCTAGCAATACCACCCCAACTCAGTATTATGATTACAAATACTAAAATAATTGCTGAACCATAGGGATTTTTTATTTTATCTCCTAATGCTGCATTGAGTACTATTGCAAAAATTAGAAATGGAAATAACATAACAAACTCTGTAATTCTCATTAGAACAGTATCTAATACTCCACCAAAATACCCAGAAATAACGCCAATTGATATTCCAATTAAAAGCATTCCTACCGTAGACGTAAACCCTATAGTAAGAGAAATCCTACCCGCATATAACAATCTACTGAAGTTATCTCTGCCACCAGCATCAGTACCAAGCAAATTTTCAATAGACATATCACCTTTTATATTTAATAAATCTTGTTTATTAATTGGTAAAGGAGCTATTAAAGGAGCAATAATAGATATGATTGCAACAATTATTAAAAATGATAAAGAAATCATCGCAAGTTTGTTATGATAAAATTTCTTCATAGAAATTTTAAAAGGTGAATTTGGTTTTTTCTTCAAGATAATCATCCTCTCATTAATTACTTCGTATTCGTGGATCAACAAAGCCATACGTAATATCTGAAATTAAGTTTCCTAGCAAACCTAAAAATGAGAAAAATAATGTCATTGCCATCATAACTGGGTAATCTTGTCCTGTTACTGACTCTAAAAACAATTTTCCAATACCGTTATAAGAGAAAATAGTTTCTGTAATTACAGCTCCACCCAATATACTAACTATGTCAGCCCCTAGAAAAGTAATTATTGGAATTAAAGAATTTCTCAAAATATGCTTCATATAAATTCGATTTGTAGAAAGTCCTTTAGATCGAGCAGTTAATACATAATCTTTTTGCGAATTTTCAATAATATCATTACGTAAATATTGTATATAACCTGCAGTAGATAACAATCCCAATGTAACCGCTGGTAAAATCGTATGATAAAGCTTGTTTATATAGTATGAGAACGTACCTTCTTGAACATTAATATCAACAGAACCTTGGAAAGGAAATAAATTTAATTGAAAGGCAAAGAAAAATATTGCAAATACACCTGCTATAAAAGAAGGAATAGCTAGCATTATGTAGTTAAATACTTGTATTGAGTAATCACTAATCGTATATGCATATCTTCCAGATACTATTCCTAAAGTAAAAGAAATAATATAGGTAATAATGAGAGATACACTACCTAAAAGAATGGTATTGGGTAGTCTCTCTTTAATGAGATCCATTACTGGTCTTTTATACTTGATTGATTCACCAAAATCTCCATGAATAATATTATTTGCCCATCTAATATATTGTTGTGGTATTGAGTCATTAAGACCTAATTTTTCTCGTTGAGCATCTAATGCTTCTTGTTTAATATTCGTACCATGTTGTCCTGAAAAAGGATCACCCGGTTGTATAATTGCTAATGCAAAAACTACCATCGAAATTATAATGAGCAATGGAATCATTAGACCTAGTCTTTTTATTATTAACTTAAACATTAGCTACACTCCCTACATGGTTTGGATAAAAACAAGCTACTTGATGATCTTTAATTATTTCTTTCAGTTTAGGTTTCTCTCTCCTACATTTATCTTGAACCAAAGGGCATCTAGTTTGGAAAGGACATCCACTTGGTGGATTACTTGGTGAAGGTAACTCTCCCTTCAAGATTACTCTGTTCTTTTTTTCTTGATTAAATTGAGGTATAGAAGAAATGAGTGCTTGTGTATAAGGATGTAAAGGTTTTGTATAAATTTCTTCATGAGAAGCTATTTCAACCATATTACCTAAATACATGACACCTATGATGTCACTAATGTGTTTAACTACACTTAAATCATGTGCAATAAAAAGATAACTTAATTTAAATTCATCTTGTAAATCTTTTAAAATATTTAATACTTGAGATTGAACCGACACATCTAATGCACTTACCGGTTCGTCGGCAACTATTAGCTTCGGTCTTAGAGCAATAGCTCTTGCTATTCCAATACGTTGTCGCTGTCCTCCTGAAAATTCATGAGCATACTTAAAGTATGCTTCTTCACTAAGACCTACACATTTTAATAAATGCACAACTTCTTTCTTTACTTCTGCTTTAGAGACTTTTTTATAATTAAGTAGTGGTTCAGCAATAATGTTTCCAACCATTTGCATAGGATTTAATGATGCATAGGGATCTTGAAATATCATTTGAAAATTTTGACGAGCTTCTCTTAAATTCTTTCCTTTCAAATGAGTAATATTTTCCCCACATAACTTAATGTCTCCACTCGTAACATTTTCTAACCTCACAATTGTCTTACCAATAGTTGATTTCCCACATCCTGACTCTCCCACTAAGCCAAATGTTTGTCCTTCTTTGATAGAAAATGAAATGTCATCTACAGCTTTAACATATTGATTTTTTTGAAATAAACCAGTTTTTAATTCATAGTATTTTTTTACATTTTGCACATCTAATATGTTATTCATGATGTTCTTCCTCACTTTGATTTTGATATAAATGGCAACGAACTAGAGAACTATCAACATGAGTAATTTTCGGACATTGAGAGTCACATACTTCAATCTTTTCATCACATCTATTAGCAAATCTGCACTTATCTAACTGAAAATCAGTGATAGATGGTACGATTCCTTCAATAGTTTCTAATCTATCCCGTTCATCTTCTAAAGTAGGAATTGTTTTTAATAATTTTTTTGTATAAGGATGTTTAGGCTTGTTTAGTATAGATTTTAAATCTCCATATTCTACAATTTGACCTGCGTACATTACCATTACTTTATCGCAAAATTCCGAAACTACACTTAAATCGTGAGTAATTAAAATAATAGACATTTGAGTATCATTTTGTATATTTTTTAATAAATCTAATATTTGAGCTTGTATAGTTACATCTAATGCAGTAGTTGGTTCATCTGCAATTAATAATTTAGGTGAACAACAAATGGCCATAGCTATCATAACCCTTTGTCTCATACCACCTGAAAGTTGATGAGGATAACTATTAAGCACCTCATCCTGTCTAGAAATTCCAACTTTCAAAAGTAATTCCTTAGCTTCTTTATAGGCTTCTTTTTTAGATTTCTTCTGATGCACTAATATACTCTCAATTATTTGATTCTTTATTTTAAAAACTGGGTTTAATGCTGTCATTGGTTCTTGAAATATCATTCCAATATCGTTACCTCTAATATTTAAGAATTCCTTCTCGCTATATTTATCTATTCTTTTTCCTTCAAAAAGAACTTCACCATTAGTAATTTTTGAAATCTTTTCAGGTAATAATTTGATAATTGATTTATTTAGTATAGATTTCCCACATCCAGATTCACCAACGATACCCAAAACTTCTCCTTTATCTAATTTAAAGCTTACTTTATCGATAGTTGGAAACCATTGCTTATTAATTAGAAGTGATGTTTCAAGTTCCTTAACTTCTAAAAGATGCTCCATTCTTATCCCCCCTTAAAAATAAACCCCGACATTTGGTCGAGGTTTACTTAAATTAATTATCTTTTGTCACTTTATAGAATTGTGCTTCAGTACCTAATTGAATATCATAATTGCGTACTTTATTATTAGTTATAGCGATTGATTTCATCTGTAGCATAGGCAGAGCTGGTAGTTCCTCATTCATATATTGTTGCCATTTAACATAAAGTTCTTTACGTTTCTTTTCATCTGTGCCAACTTTATCGAAATCTAAAGCATCATCTAAAAGCTTATCTGATTTTGGTAGAACGGTTCTCATTTCATTTTGAGGTCTATCAGTATGATATAAGTCTGAAGGATCTGGATCAGTTCCACCCGCCCAACTTCTGAAATAAACTTCCATATTTTTAGAGGCATCGGCTAAGTCATCATTATATTTACCAAATTCAACTAATTTTACTTTAGTTTTTAAACCAACTTTTTCCCAAAAATCTTTAATAGCTGCTGTTCTAGGTTCAAAAGTAGGATTTGTTCCAGCGTAATGTTTGAGGTTAATTACAAAAGGTTTTCCATTTGGATCTTCTCTGAAACCATCCCCATCTCTATCTTTATAACCTAACTTATCTAAGATTTTTTTAGATTTTTCAGGATCATATTTGTAATCTTTTAAATCTTTAGGATCAGCTGCAATCCATTCCGTACTTGGAACAAATGAGTTAATTACTGAACCATAACCATTAAAGAATGCTTTAACCCACTTTTCTCTGTCTATCGCATATAATAAAGCCTGTCTTAGCTCTTTATTCTCGTATTTTGGTCTAACTTTTCCAGTTTTGTTTTTAGCTTTATCATAATCATGAGAAACAAAGCCAATAATTGCATAATCTAGACTTGGAGTAGATAAAACTTTTAAATTGTTTTTAGATTTTTTAGCTTCTTTAGCCATGGGTCCAGTGGCGTCATCAACTAAATCAATATCTCCTTTTTCTAAAGCTTTAATCATTTGCGGTTGATCTACTACTTTTAATTCAATCTTATCTAGAGCTGGTTTTCCTTGCCAATAATCATCAAATCTTTCTAACTGAATAGCTTCTCCAGCCACTATTTTTTTAACTTTGTAAGGACCAATTCCAATAGGATGCTTACGTATTTTGTCAGATTTAGACAAATCTTTTACTGGTATATCACTAAGATATTTTTTACTTAGTAACGGTCCGCCAACAAATCCTGTAAGATAGTTAAGTTTTTTCTTATCAAATGTAACTTCCATAGTATAGTTGTCTAATTTTTTTAAACCACTAATATGATCTGCTTTTCCTTCATGTACTTCTTTTGCTCCTTTAATATTTTCCACAGAAGGATAGTATTGACCATCATAATCTTTATTAGCTAATACATCTAAAGTATAAATCCAATCATCTATAGTAAATTCATTACCATCATGCCATTTGATTCCTTTTTTAATCTTAAACTCAATCTTTTTACCAGGATCTATATCTTTCCATGATGCGATATATGGTTTTGGTTTAATTTTTTTATCAATTTTCATTAAAGCTTCATTGAAATAACTTTCAACTGTAAAATCTGTGTGATCAGAACTTAGTACAGAAGAATAAACTCCAGTTGGCGCGGCTGGCATTCCAACTTTCAAGACTCCGCCTTTATGCTCGGACGAAGCTGTCTTACTCTCATCACTAGATGCATCTTCTTGTTTACCTTTACCACAGCCACTAAGCACTAGTATAATCACTAAAAATAAACTTAAATACTTAAAGCATTTTTTCATCCAATTCCCTCCTGTTGATTCTTAGTTGCTTTTTACAGTTTACTATTAATAAATTATATTACAAGTGTATTTTTAGAATATTCTGTTAATTTATTTACTAAGTATCTTCACTAATTTTAAAATTAAAATCATTGAATTTATATGAATAGTTTAAATATAAGTCTCCTTATTTCTCCTTAGTTTCCATTAATATTTAGGAAACCTGTAGGATTGATAATTTTGTGAGATGTAAAGATTCAAAACTCGTAGAAAGATTTATTATAAGACTGTAGTATAAAGAGAAACCTATTAAATTATAAAATATATGTCCTTGGTAATTAAAATTGTTATTTCTTTTTCCATATAAAAAATCTTCAAGTGAGCCATCTATAAACTCACTTGAAGATTTTTATTTATGTTCAATTAGTCTTGAAATTTCTTAAATACTAATACAGCGTTATGTCCACCGAAGCCTAAACTATTACTCATAGCGTAAGTAATATCTAAGTCTTCAGCTTTATTAGGAACGAAATCTAAATCGCATTCTTCATCTGGTGTGACCGCGTGAATGGTAGGTGCGACTTTAGAGTCTCTAATTGATAGTGCTGAGAAGATGGCTTCAATACCACCTGTTGCACCTAATAAGTGACCGGTCATTGATTTTGTTGAACTTACTTTTAGAGATTTTGCAGCTTCTCCAAATGTATTTTGGATAGCTTTAACTTCATATAAATCGCCTACAGGCGTACTCGTACCATGCGCGTTTAAGTATTGAACGTCTTTTGCTTCAATACCTGCATCGTCTAAGGCAGCTTGCATAGCTCTTGAACCGCCTTCACCTTCTGGAGCTGGTGCTGTGATATGATATGCATCTCCAGTAGAACCATAACCAACGATTTCAGCATAAATTTCAGCTCCACGCGCTTTAGCAGAATCTAATGATTCTATAACCACGATACCTGCACCTTCACCCATGACAAAACCATCACGGCCTTCTTGGAATGGGCGACAAGCTGTTTCTTTATCATCATTTGTAGATAAAGCTCGACTTGCGCTAAACCCAGCAATTGCCATGTGAGTAATTGGAGCTTCAGTACCACCTGTAATCATCGCATCAGCGTCACCACGTTGGATGATTTTAAATGCTTCACCAATTGAATTCGTACCAGTTGCACAAGCTGTAACCGTAGCACCATTCGGACCTTTAGCACCTAAGTCTATTGAAACTTGTCCAGTAGCCATGTCAGGAATTAACATTGGTACAAAGAACGGGCTTACTCGACGTGGTCCTCTTTCAACGAGTGTAGTATGCGCAGTTTCAAATGTTTCCATGCCACCAATACCAGAACCAATCCAAACACCAATTCTATTAGCTGTTTGATCATTGATATCTAACTTCGCATCTTGTACCGCTTCTCTCGCAGCAACAACGGCATATTGTGTGAAACGATCCATACGACGTGCTTCTTTTTTATCAATATGATCTTCAATATTAAAGTCCTTTAGCTCACCTGCAAGATGAACATTATATTTTTCGGTATCTAAACGTGTAATTTTATCGATACCATTTACTCCTTTTAATGCGTTTGCCCATGTTGTTTTAGCATCGTTACCGATTGGAGATAAGGCTCCGATACCCGTTATAACAACTCTATTATTTTTACTCATACGTTATCCTCCTATTTTCCCCATTTGATAACGATTGCGCCCCATGTTAAGCCTCCGCCGAAGCCAACTAAGACTAAAGTATCGTCATCTTTAATTTTTCCGTTTTGTAACTCTTGATTGATACTTAAAGGTATAGAAGCAGCTGAAGTATTACCATATTTATTCACCGAAACACTCATTTTCTCTTTTTCTATACCCAATCTCTCTCTCGCAGATTCCATAATGCGAATATTTGCTTGATGAGGGATAAATAAATCAATGTCATCTGACGTTAAACCTGCTTTATCTACTACACGTGTTGATGCATCACCCATGATTCTTACAGCAAATTTAAATACTTCTCTGCCATTCATTTTTAATTTACCAGTTTCTTTGTCTAAATATAAATATTTTCCACCGCTACCATCAGAACCCATTTCATAACTGATGATTCCACGGCCTTCAGAAACTTCACCCATCACTACTGCACCAGCACCATCACCAAATAAGACAGCAGTTGAACGGTCAGTTAAATCCGTTATTTTGGATAGTTTGTCAGCACCTACAACTAATATATTTTTATAATCACCAGATTGAATATATTGTTTAGCAGTAATCATTGAATACATAAATCCAGAACAAGCAGCAAGTTGATCCATAGTTGCTACTTTGCCAGTTCCTAAACGTTCTTGTAGTATATTAGCTACGCTTGGAAACGGCATATCACCTGTTGCAGTTGCTACAATAATCATGTCTATATCTTCTGGTTGAATACCAGCATCTTCAATTGCTTTAACACTCGCATTGTACGCTAAGTCAGATGTGTCTTGATCTTCATCTGCCCAGTGTCTTTCTTTAATACCAGTCATTTTAGAAATCCATTCATCTGAAGTTTCTAAAAATTGTTCAAAATAGGCATTGTCTACAATGTTTTCCGGAGCATAAGCACCGAAACCTTTAATACCCACGTTCATGGTCGTACACCTTCTTAAATAAATTTTTAATACCAGGTATTAATTTAACACATTTTTGTTTTCAAACTCAAGTAGATTCATTTTTATACCTCTTTTCAAAAGTAGCGTTTTAGGCTTATCTATGACCTCAAAACCTTTAAATAGCTTAAGTGATTAATAACAACAATTTGCTCATAATAATTGTATGATATCCTTAATCCTAAAAAGGTTAAAATTATAGGACTTAATCCTTGATTACTACTATACAAACTTAAATATTTCACTTAAAATAGAGTTATCGATTTTATAAGCGGAGGTTATAGGCAATGAAATACCTCATGACATTTATTTGGGCAGTATTATTGCTTGAAATGGTTAACTTCGTATTGAATAGCCTTAACAGTGGTCCAGCGCTTAATGTAATTAATCCAATCATTATGGCTGTTGTATTCACAATTTTTATCGCTATTTTAGGTGCGGTTATGAAACCAAGCAAAGGTTCAGATCAATACGATTCATAGTAATATTTATAAAAAGACGAGATACGATGACTTAATTGTTCATACGTATTCTCGTCTTTTTTTTACCAAAATGGAGTTTTATTATTGTTTATGAGGAAGATGCCCTATCCCTTAAACTTTTCTACCTACTAAATTAATTTTTGCTTTATCTAATAATTTAGAATCAACTTGATGTAATAATTCATTTAAATAGAAAGTATTTTTTAAATTAAGCTTTTCACTTAAAGCATAAACTACAAGTTCATAGTAATGATCTTTATCTGTAGGCGTAGGCCCTACATAATGATTTTCAATATCTGAAAAGTCTTCAGCTAATAAACCTGTTGCAAAGCTGTTCTTACCTTGTACAAAGTCACCTTTAATTCTAGAAAGGTCTTCAACAATATCTATTGTATCGCTATTTACTCTCACGTTAGCAACTGCCCAATGAATCCATGGGAAGCCACATACTGGAATAGCGTCATAATCTATTAATGTCCAAGCAAGATATTTTGTACCGAATGGTAAATCTTCTACAGTAAATGGAAAAGATTTAATTGGGTTATTATGTATTAGTTGAGTATGTTGTGCACCTGCAGCATAGTCATAAGGTATAATGTTGTTGTTAAAATTAGTGTTGATTTTCATGTTGTCTTCTCCTTAGTAATAAAATTATTATTATATAAATGATATAAAGCATCAATATATACAACAGAACTTATTGAATGGATCCGAGAGAATATAAATAACCACCTAATATAAAAAAAGATGTATTTATAATGAAGTATAAGTTTTCAGCATTATTTAAAACTTGCTTTAAATAAGAAGTATTTGATATTCCTTTTATAGTTTGAGGTCGGGTTAATCCTGAAGATATACCTAAAAATACCATACTTATTAAAATTAATTTTATTTGACCAGTAAAAAAATAACACTAAAAACGCTAATAAAGATATCTCTGGAAGATATTTAAAGTTTAAATATTCTATTAAATATTTAGAAGCTAAGTACCCAGATATAGTATAGCAAGATAATATATAAACGATTTCAACTTATTAATTAATAAATCAGAACATATTGTTCCTCCTGACTCATATACTTATATTTATTATAGAAAGAAAACCAAATATTTGGAGAATTTTATTGATACATTTAAATCATTTATAAAGAAAGAGCAACTTTAAAAAATAAATCCAAGAAAGTGACTTGCACACACTTTCTTGGATCTTTGTTTGATTCATTCTATTTCATTAAATATTTTCTGCTTTTTCAACGTCAAATTGTAATTCATTGTCAGAATTTAAATCTACTTTAATTGTTGTACCTTCAGGTAGGCTTTCTTTAATCATCATGCGGGCAAGTGGTGTTTCAATTTGTCTTTGAACGAAACGTTTTAATGGTCTTGCACCGAATTGTGGTTCATAAGCTTCTTCACCTAACCATTTTTTTGCTTCATCAGATACTTTAATTGTAATACGTTGGTCCATTAAACGAATATTTAATTGAGTTAAGATTTTATCGACAATCATACTCATATCACTAACTGATAATGGTTTAAATAATACAATATCATCCATACGGTTTAAGATTTCAGGTTTGAAATAAGCATGTAAACTATCCATTACCGCTTTCTCAGTACTTTCGCTAATTTCTCCAGCGTCTTTAACGTTTTCAAGTAAAACTTGTGATCCAATATTACTTGTCATGATGATAATTGTATTTTTGAAATCAACACTGCGTCCTTTAGAGTCAGTAAGTCGACCTTCATCTAATATTTGAAGTAGCACATTGAAGACATCGCTGTGCGCTTTTTCTACTTCATCTAATAAAATAACTGAATAAGGATTTCGTCTAACTGCTTCAGTTAATTGTCCGCCTTCATCATGACCAACATAGCCTGGAGGGGCACCAATCAAACGAGAGACTGCATGTTTTTCCATATATTCACTCATATCAATTCGAATCATGTGTTTTTCAGAATCAAATAGTGAAGCAGCAAGTGATTTAGCTAATTCAGTTTTACCTACACCTGTTGGTCCTAAGAATAAGAAGCTACCAATAGGTCTATTTGGATCTTTGATACCTGCACGTGCTCTAACTACTGCATCAGAAACCAAGTCTACTGCTTTGTCTTGGCCAACGACACGTTCGTGCAAGATGTCACTTAAGCTAAGAAGTTTTTCTCTTTCAGTTTCTACAAGTTTAGATACTGGAATACCTGTCCATTGGCTTACAATATCTCCAATTTCTTCATCTGATACAACTTCACGAATCATTCTTTCGCTATCCTCACCTGTCTCGTCTTGGTAAGCCTCTTCGAATTCTTTTAATTCTTTTTCTAATTGAGGAATTGTACCATATTGTAGTTCGGCAGCTTTTTCAAGATCACCTTTAGTTTGAGCATCTTCTAAAGCTTGTCGGCTACGGTCTAATTCAGCACGTTTTTCTTGTACTTTAGCAATTTTTTCTTTTTCTTGTTCTACTCGAGATTGTAAAGATGCTTGTTTTTCTTTTTCATTAGATAACTCTTCTTGCAATTCCTCTAAACGATGTTTACTTGCATTGTCTGATTCGTTTTTTAAAGCACTTTCTTCAATTTCTAATTGCATTACACGACGGTTGACTTGGTCTAATTCAGTTGGGTTAGATCCCATTTCAGTGCGAATTGTAGCGCAAGCTTGATCGACTAAGTCAATTGCTTTATCAGGTAAGAATCTATCAGTTATATATCTATCGGATAATTCTGCAGCTGCAACTAAAGCGCGGTCTTGAATACGCACACCATGATAAACTTCATAGCGTTCTTTCAAACCACGTAAAATGGATATAGTATCTTCTACATCAGGTTCACTCACACCAACTTTTTGGAATCGACGTTCTAAAGCGGAATCTTTCTCAATATATTCTCGATACTCATTAAGTGTAGTTGCTCCAATACAATGCAATTCACCACGTGCTAACATTGGTTTAAGCATATTTCCGGCATCCATTGCACCATCAGTTTTGCCAGCGCCTACTAACATGTGAATTTCGTCAATGAAGAGAATAATTCGACCTTCTGATTCTTTTACTTCTTTAAGCACAGCTTTAAGTCGTTCTTCGAATTCCCCTCTATATTTCGCTCCAGCTACTAAGGCACTTAAATCTAATTCGAAAATGGTTTTATCTAACAATGATTCTGGAACGTCTTTTTTAACTATACGTTGTGCTAGACCTTCAACTATAGCTGTTTTACCTACACCAGGCTCACCAATAAGTACGGGATTGTTTTTAGTTTTACGACTTAAAATACGGATAGAGTTACGTATTTCTTCATCTCTACCAATAACAGGATCCATTTTTCCTTGGCGAACTTCTTCTACTAAGTCTCGACCATATTTTTCTAAAGCTTCGTAATTTACTTCAGGATTTTGAGATGTCACATGATTTCCTCCTCTAATTTTAGTAATGATTTCTTTAATAACTTCTGTTTTATTTCCAACATGTTGTTGAGTCGTTTCATCAATATCCATTGCTGCACGCAATAAATGTTCCATAGAAATAAATTCATCATCATATTCTTTCATATAAGTTTCAGCTTTATTTAGTAAATCATTCGCTTTTTGACTTATATACTGACCATATTGAACATTATCGCCTTGTACTGTTGGATAATTTTTTAATTTATTTTCATAAGCTTTCGTTAATTGATCAACATCAATATTTGCTCTTTCTAATACACTTTTAAACAAACTTTCATTTTCTTCTAAAGCAGCTTTTAATAAAGCTTCGATTTCAATATTTTGTAATTCATATTCTTTGCTTGCTTCAACGGCTTTTTGTAAAGCTCCTTGAACAGCATACGTCATTTGATTAATATCCAATTGTTATCACCTCTATTATTTAGAGTAGGTCAAAATCGATTTTTGACTTTGACTTTCTTTGACCTTAATTACATTATAGACCTTCTTTACTTTTAATTCAATAATTTACACTTACTTTTTGACCTTTTTATTTTTTTCTTGAAATAGATATTCATATTCATCACTCTCATTTTTACCACAAAAAGAAACTAGCCTAACGTAATTTATACGTCAAACTAGTTCCTTATTTTAAGCTATTTCTTTTTCATATTTTTTAGAATTTCATCAGTGAGTGCTTCAACACCACTATTTTCAAGGTGAATACCATCAGGAGCAAAATACTCTGTATGCCCCTCTGACCGTTGATACCAATCAACAAGTTTTACATTTTTATGTTTTTTAGCAGCATCAGCCATTAATTCATTTACATGGCCTTCATATGAACGAGGTACTCTAGTGTTCACGAGATACACTTGAGCTTTACCAAATTTTTCGATTAAATTATCAAGTTGATCTTCAGTAAAATCACCATTTGTACCTAATTCAAGGACAACTTGATCTGAAGGCTGATTATAATGTTTATAATTACTATCTACTAAAGGTAATGCTTGATATAAATTTCTTCCTACTTTACCGTCAATATTTGCTTTAGGAACTCTAGATTTAAATTGCTCACCTATATCTACCATGACCGAGTCACCAATTAGCAATGGTTTAATATTAGAATATACTTCATCCTCTTTACCCTCTTCAGTTCTTCCGTCAGCAGTAAGTTTAATGTCATCGATAGGTAACATACGGATAAGATATTTATCATTTTCGCTAGTGTTAAATGTTTGCGCTTTATCATTAATGTTATCTTTACCTAATTTATCAAACGCACCTGCAAGTATTAAAATAAGTGGCAAAGCTAATACAATAGTAATAATTGTTCTAATAAACTGAGGCTTGAAACGTTTGTTTATAGCAAATGCTTTGAAACCTTGCTTTCTAAATGGTGTTTCGACGTATCGATAAGATAACTCAGCTAACGCTATCGTTAAAATGATATCAAGTAGATAGACATATATTGGTATTTGACCATCTATATAGTGACTATGGATAAAACTAATCACTGCAAAATGCCATAAATACAAGCTATATGAACGTTTGCCTATATAAACAAAAACTGGATTACCTAATACTTTAGAAACTAAAGTTGCAGGATGGACTACACTTGCTATAATAAACAAGGTCATCGTTGAAATAATATAAAATCCACCGTTATAAATCCAATCACTATCATCTTTAACGGTAAGGAATAGAATGAATAAAAATATTAACCCGACTATTCCAGCAGTATCAATTGTTGCTCTTAATGCTTTAGGTGGTTGAGTCTTGAGTTTAAATGGTGGCCACATAAATGCAAGAAGTACACCTAATAAAAGCGTTTGTAATCTGGTATCTGTACCAAAATAGACACGTGAGTGATTCATATGTGGCTGTGAGATAATTACCATCAATAAAAGTGATACTAATGATATAATCCAAAATATTACTACCACATTTCTATATTTCTTAATCGTAAGCAATAATAATATCAATATCGCAGGAAAGAACAAATAGAATTGTTCTTCAATAGCCAGTGACCACAGATGTTTTAATGGCATAAATGAAAATTGTTCAAAGTAATTAACATCTTTAGCAATATACCACCAGTTTGAAACATAGAATATCGCTGCAACAATATCATGTTTAACTCTTACAATATTATCCGGTTCAAGTATCAGTGTTGCAAGTCCAACAACAATTAGCAATGCTAAAACTGCGGGTAACAATCTCTTTATACGTCTAATCCAGAAATTTTTGAGATTAATTATTCCAGTTTCTTCGTATTCTTTTAATAATAAACTAGTAATTAAATAACCAGAAATTACGAAGAATGTATCCACTCCTAAAAAACCGCCAGTAAGCCATTTTTTATTTAAGTGATATATTATAATTCCAATAACAGCAATTGCTCGCAAACCATCAAGTCCAGGCATATAACGCATTTTTTTACCGCGTTGATGACCTTTCTTTAATTCTTTTTCCATTGTTAACATTCATTCCCTATAAGTAGTTAATTCGTTAGACAGTTAAATTGAGTTTTTTATAATTTCCCATGATAAAACAAATGCTTTTCAGTTCATCTAATACACTTCTTATTCAATTTTCCATACATATTAAATATTGAAAATTACTGTTTCATTCTTATTAACTTAATAAATTTATGTCAAATACCTCACATTTTCATTAAACATGCACTATATAACGCGCAAATCTAAACACTTTTATGCAAGAATTTTCATTTCCCGAAATGTAGTAAGTCTTATGTATTGTAATATATTTGTAACATTAATTCAATTTAAATAGTAATGTCAATTTATTAAAAATTTCTTAACTCACTTTAATCTTAAATAGCGCTATCATAAAAAATTTTATATGTTTAAACAAAAAGAATAGCTACACATATTTTAAAAGTAAAAATGTGTAACTATTCCTAGTCATTTATTAGTTATCCAACACCGAGAACAATCTTAGCATAACGAGACATCATGTCTTTATTCCAAGGCGGATTCCAAACAATGTTTACTTCTGTATCAGAAATCTCAGGAATTTCTGCTAATACACCTTTAATTTGTTCAATAATTTGTGGTCCTAAAGGACAGCCCATAGAAGTTAAAGTCATTTCAACTGTGCATAGACCTTCATCGTCTACATCAACTTTATATACTAAACCTAAATTGACAATATCAATGCCTAATTCAGGGTCGATTACCATTTCAAGAGCCCCTAGGATACTATCTTTTAATGCTTCCTCCATTAGTATCACCTCTTTAAAATTATCTTTATACTAATATATCAAATATCCGACAAAACGCCAATAAAATGCTATGATACTGTTACATGAACAATTGATACACAAGGAGTCTTATATGCAACCTTATTTAATTTGTCTAGATTTAGATGGAACATTATTAAATGACAACAAAGAAATCTCATCCTATACAAAACAAGTTTTAACTGAACTACAACAACGTGGCCATCATATTATGATTGCTACTGGTCGTCCATATAGAGCAAGTCAAATCTATTATCATGAATTAAATATGAATACACCGGTTGTCAATTTCAATGGCGCTTACGTCCATCATCCTAAAGCTAACGATTTTACTACAATACATGAAGTTTTAGATGTAGAAATTTCAAAAAATATAATAACTGCCCTTCAACAATCTCATGTTACAAATATCATAGCTGAAGTAAAAGATTATGTATTCATTAATAATCATGATCCACGCCTATTTGAAGGATTTTCAATGGGGAATCCTAAAATACAAACAGGTAATTTATTAGAGCAACTAACAGAACCTCCAACTTCTTTACTTGTTGAAGCAGAAGAAGATAATATTCCTAAAATAAAGGATATGTTAACTCATTTTTACGCTGAGAATATTGAACATCGTCGTTGGGGTGCACCATTTCCTGTTATAGAAATCGTTAAACGTGGTATTAATAAAGCACGAGGCATCAAATGCGTTAAACAGTATCTTAATGTCGCAGATGAACGAGTGATTGCTTTCGGTGATGAAGATAATGATATAGAAATGATTAAATATGCATCACATGGTATTGCAATGAATAACGGTTTACAGGAATTAAAAGATGTCGCAAATGATACGACATATAGTAATAACGAAGATGGTATAGGTCGCTATTTAAATGAGTTCTTTGATTTGAATATTCGTTATTATTAATAAAGATAAGTATTAAAGGGGATGACATGGATGATGTATCCCTTTTTATTTTTTTAATTTTTTATAAAAGGAGTTCACAATTTGAATAAAATAATCATTATTGGTGCTGTTGCAGGCGGTGCAACTTGCGCTAGTCAGATTCGTCGTTTAGATAAAGAAAGCGAGATTATTGTATTTGAGAAAGATAGAGATATGAGCTTTGCTAACTGTGCCCTACCTTATTATATTGGTCAGCTTGTTACTGAAAGGGAAAAAGTATTAGCTTATACACCAGAATCATTTTATGATAAAAAGCAAATTAAAGTTAAAACCTATCATGAAGTAACTGAAATTAATGATAAGCATCAAACAGTAACTGTTGTGAATAGACAAACCGGAGAAACATTTGAAGAATCATATGACACGCTTATTTTAAGTCCTGGTGCTGGGGCTAATAATCTAGGATTTGATAGCAATATTTCATTTAATTTAAGAAATTTAGAAGATACTGATGCAATTGATCAGTTTATCTCTAATAACCATGCTAAAAACGCGTTGGTAGTCGGTGCTGGTTATATATCACTAGAAGTATTAGAGAACTTATATACCCGTGGGCTCGACGTCACATTAATTCATCGTTCAGAGCAAATTAATAAACTAATGGATCAAGATATGAATCACCCTATTATCGATGAATTAGAAAAAAGATATATCTCTTACAGATTTGACGAAGAAATCCATCAAATTAAAGGTAATGAAGTTACTTTTACATCTGGGATAACTGAAAAATACGACCTTATTATTGAAGGCGTAGGAACACATCCGCATTCGAACTTTATTAAATCTTCTAATATTCACTTAGATGATCACGGCTTCATACCAGTAAATGATAAATTTCAAACAAATATACCCAATATTTACGCTTTAGGTGATGTTATAACTTCATTTTATCGACATGTTGATTTACAAGCTCAAGTACCATTGGCATGGGGAGCACACAGAGGGGCTAGCATTATTGCAGAACAATTAGCTGGAGATAAATCAATTATATTTAAAGGGTATTTAGGATCTAATATTGTTAAATTCTTTGATTATACATTCGCAAGTGTGGGTGTTAAACCAAATGAACTTTCTCATTTTGATTATGAAATGGTAGAAGTTAAACAAGGAGCTCATGCTGGTTATTACCCAGGAAATACTCCCCTACATTTAAGAGTATATTATGACAAAACTTCACGTAAACTTTTACGCGCCGCTGCAGTTGGACAAGAAGGCGTAGATAAAAGAATTGATGTCTTGTCTATAGCAATGATGAACCATATGACAGTTGATGAATTAACAGAATTTGAAGTTGCTTATGCTCCACCATATAGTCACCCAAAAGATTTAATTAATATGATTGGTTACAAAGCTAGATAAAGCACATTTACATCGCTCATAACCTTGCTCTATCTAATAAAGTAATATTTAAAATCTATAATGTAACCAAAAGAACATAAAAAAACTGCGTACTATACAATGACGTATAGACGCAGTTTCTTGTTTTAATTACTTTAACCTAAACCAAACATTTTAGTTAATGGGCCCCATGGCAAGATGATGCCAATAGCCATTGTTATAATAATTAGCGCGATTGTAATCCAAAAGAATTTATGTCCTTCTTCTTTTTTCTTTCTTTTAGCTATGGTTACTTCCATTAAAGCAATAACCGCTAAACCACATAGCATTTTCAAAGTAAGTAACATATGGTTTCCACCATCGCCATGAGCTGCTGCGATAAATTCTTTAATTAATTCCCAGAAACCAGTAAATAATGTGAGTAACATAAATAGTCTTAATGCCATATGTAATGGTTTAAAGTAAGGTGAAGGACCTTGTATTTTTGAAAAGTTTAAATAAGTTGCGATAAATAATACTATTGCTAATACCCAACTTAAGATATGGACATGTAACATGCTTGTGTCCCCCCATATATTTATTTTCTCAACTATCATAACATATTTAGAAATTATAAATGTAGCAGCACTTTTAAATTTTATAACTCTATCATTTTGTATGTAGTTAGAAATATAAATGATGAGTTAACTCAAATCTAAAAAGCTGTCGATAAAAGTAATTTTATCGACAGCCTATCTATATACAACAAGCTTTTAAAATTTAGTAGTAATTAATTATTTTTCTGAAATGTAAGTCGTTAACGTACCAATGTTATCAATTGTAACTTTAACTTCATCACCAGGTTGCAAGAATTGTGGCGGTTCCATACCTGCTCCTACGCCTGCTGGTGTACCTGTCGCGATAATATCACCTGGATGTAGTGCTACATATTTAGAAATTTCTTCAATTAACTCATCAATTTTAAGAATCATTTGTCCAGTGTTACCATCTTGACGGATATCGTTGTTCACTTTAGTTACGATGTTAACATTTTCAGGGGTTGGTAATTCATCTTTAGTGACGATATAAGGTCCCATTGGACAGCCACCAGTTAAACTTTTAGATAAGAATGCTTGGTCATGCGCATTTTGAGCTGTGCGGTCAGTTATATCATTAATAATTGTATAACCATAGATATAATCTAAAGCTAAACCTTTAGGAATCTTCTCACCTGATTTACCAATGACAATACCAAGTTCACCTTCGTAATCTAATTGGTCTGTAATATCTTTATGATTAGGAATTGTTGATTCATCACCAGTTAAAGATGAAGCAGCTTTAGTAAATACATATAAACGTTCAACTTCATGATTTAATTCGCTCGCATGATCTTGGTAATTACGCCCAAATGCAATAACATTATTTGGAGGTGTAACTGGAGGTAAAAACTCTACATCATTAAACGAAATTTTAAACTCTGTTTCTCTACCGCTATCTTCAGCAGCCACAACTGCTTTACGTACTTGTTCTTGAAAATCTAAAGTCTGGTTTTGTTGTAATCCTTGTAGTAATGTTTTGGGATGAAAATCTTCTTCACCAAATTCAGCAAAAACCATTGGTAAATCCCAAACAGCATCTTCACGTTTAACTTTTACCCCGTATGAAGTTCTGTCATTGTGTTTGAATGATAAAAATTTCATTCATAATCAACTCCTCATCTATATCTTATTACATATTATAACTATATCTAAGTTCAAATAACAAACATATAAGTAAGAAAATTAAGAAATTTCTTAATAGGATATTTGATATCAATAAATAAAAACGCTACGTCATCATAAGCCTTACACTTATGACTGACATAGCGAATATTTATTCTAACTAATTGAAACACATTTTTATTCATCTATCTTTAACATACCAAATTTAAAGAAATATAGATAACCTTGAACCGGCTGTTTGAGTATAGTTTCTAACGTATTACGGTAATACTCCATTTGGATTTGATATTTCTGTTTGAGTTGTTGACCAATCTCATCATCAGTAATCCCTTTTCGTCGATTAAATGCATCTGTTTTATAATCAACGAAATAGTATTTTCCATCCTTTTGGAAAATTAAATCAATCATACCTTGGATAATTGAAACGTCTTGATTATCTTCAGGTAATTGATCGACCATAGCTTGATTAACTACAAACGGCAATTCAGTATACACTTTGTCTGCTTGTGCAATTTGCAAATACAAGGAACTTTCAATAAATCTCATAATATCATCATATTTAATATCAGCTTTGGCATCCTCTTCAATGATATTAAGTTGAATCAGCTTATCAACATATGAATCTAGCTCTTCTCTTGTTAATCCTGATTCATTAAAAGGGAGATGTTGCATGACTGTGTGCATTAACGTACCAATTTCGTTGGCTTTACGTTTCTTATTTTCACTCAAAAATCTAGGTCGCTCATATGTCGCTACGCCGATACGGTATTGTCTAACTCTATCATAATTTGTGTCACTTTCCTCAGTTTCAAGTTGACGTTTAAGTTCAGATACAGACTGCTTTGAAGGTTTCAAAGTATCATCTTGATAAGGGTATCTATATGCTAATTGATGGTGAATCTTAGCTTTTACGTCATCATTTCCACTGTTAATGTCGTCAATATCGTTAACTGTTCGACGTTCATTTTCAGGCGTGACCTCTTCTGTAGATACATCTTCGTAGTGATCAATTGTAATCGTTACGCGTGGTTTCACTTCAGAATTAAGTGTTTCAATATCTCGTTCGAATTTCTGATCATCAGGTAAAGATGCTGATTGATGTTTGGATAAAATACTGTAAATAAATTTAAATGAATTTTTAGCCGTCAAGCGCTCATTCACTGCAATAAGATCTGCAGATATAGGTAATTGTTCAAGTTCTGTCAATTCTTGTTCTTTTTTGACTCTACCTATTAAAATTAATTGTTCTTTAGCGCGAGTTAATGCTACATAAATAAGACGCATTTCTTCAGAAATATGCTCTTTTCTATTAATAGCGCGATAGGCTGCTGAGGATAATGATGGATAAACCATTTCTTTATCAGTATCATAATAATCCATTCCCAATCCGTATTGTTGGTTTAGAATTACAGGCTGAGTCAGGTCTTTTTCATTGTATTTTTTAGAAAGTCCTGAATAAATAACGAACGGAAACTCTAATCCTTTACTACTATGAATGGTCATCATTCTAACAACATTATCATTTGGTCCAACTATATTTTCTTCACCGAAATCTCTTCCTCTATCAATCAATTCATCAATAAATCGAATAAATTGGAATAAACCTCTAAAGCTAGAGTTCTCAAACTCGATAGCCTTATTAATTAAGCCATAAAGGTTTGCACGTCGACCTTTACCACCAATAAGACCACTAAAGTACTGTATTACGAAATGGTCGTTATAAAATTTATCTATTAGCTGATAAACAGGTTGATTTTGACTATAATCTTGATAATTTTTTATATCTTTTATAAATCTTTGTAGTTTATGAACTAAATGAGTTTTAGAATTATCATCCTCAGTATAATTTTGAATCGATTGATAAAAATAAATATCGTTAGGACTAACTACTCTAATTTCTGCTAATTCATCTTCAGTGAATTGATAAATAACTGAACGCATGAGTCCTACTAAATAAATATCTTGTAAGGGATTATCAACAGTTTTTAAAAATGATAAAACAAGTTGTACTTCAGTTTGTTCAAAATATCCTTTTTTACTTTTAACATGGAAGGGAATATCACTATTTTTAAAAGCTTGTTGCAAATTACGCGCATTATCAGTATTTCTCTCAAGTATTACAATATCTTTGAATGTTACACTTCTATATGTTCCAGTCTTCATATCAAATACTTGTTCATTTGCAATTATATCTTTTACTTGTTCTACGATGTAATTGGCTTCTTGCTCACTTCCAGTCAATTCACTCGTTTCTTTATCCGCTTCAATTAATGCACGAAGTTGTACAGGTTTATCAGTTTGATCGTATGGTGCTCCATAATATAATTGAGCCGCATCATCATATATTATTTCTCCTACGTTATCGTCCATCATATGTTTGAATAAATAATTTGTGGTAGACAGTACCTCTTGTCTAGAACGGAAGTTTTGAGATAGGTCGATGACCATACCTGTACCTTCCCCTTCACTAGTGAACCGATTATATTTCTCAATAAATAGACTTGGATCAGCTTGTCTAAATTTATAGATTGATTGCTTAACATCACCTACCATAAATAGGTTTCCGTTGTACTCTTCACCTGTTTTAATACAAGATAAAATCTTTTCTTGAACACGGTTTGTATCTTGATACTCATCCACTAGGATTTCTTCAAAATGTTCTTGATACGTTTTTGCGATATGTGAAGGCGTACCATCATCATTAGTGAGTATTTGCAAGGCAAAATGCTCATAATCTGCAAAGTCCAATAAATTACGACTTCGTTTTTGCTTGCTAAATTCCTCTATCACATCTTTTACGATTTGAGCTAAATAGGCTACTCTGGGAGCCAATTTCTGCATATCTAACTTCAAATCTTCAGCACTTCTTGAAAAATAATCATTTTTTACGTCACTAACTAGACTTTTGTATTTATCATAATGTTTCTTAGCGTCATCTAACGCTTCTTCCATACCTTCATTTGCTTCTTTAATCTTTTTGGTAATTGAAGGGAAACGGCTCACAAATTCATGTGAGACCAATAATTCAGAATTAATCATGTCACCTTCGATCACTTTAGAAACAAAGCGGTGTTCATCTTCCACTACCTCTAATTGCTTTTCCACATTGTCGAGCATTGAGAACAAATTAAAACTTTTTATAATCTCTTCATAAGCAGCTTTAAGAAATATCATTGCCAAATCATTAAGTAATTTCAGCAATTGATCTTGTTGGCCTTCATTTTTATAAGGTTGAGATAACTGATCTAACCATTCGAATGGATTAGGATTCGCAATACTAAAGAAGTACAAACGTTTAATAATATTTCTAAATTGGTCATCATTTCTATCTGAGGATAATTGCTCAGTTAACTCGATAAAATCTGAGTCTAAAATGTCATAATGACGTTCAAGAACATCGTCAATTGTTTGATCTAATAATAAGACATTCTCAGCTTCACTACTTGTTCTAAAATTAGGATCAATATCTAAAACATCGTAATGTTGTTGAATTAATTTTAAACAAAAACTGTGTAATGTAGAAATTTGAGCCTGATGAATTTTAACACGTTGATTTTTTAAATGTTCATTTTCAGGTTCTGCAAGAGAAGCTTCTTGAATACGTTGATCTACGCGATGCTTCATTTCACGCGCACTTAAATTTGTAAATGTTACAACTAGTAAACGATCAACGTCCATATTATCTCGGAGAATACGTTGAATAATACGTTCAACTAATACGGCAGTTTTACCTGAACCAGCGGCAGCAGCGACGAGTACATCTTGACCTTTAGCGTATATACTACGCCACTGTGCGTCAGTCCAAATTACGTCATTAGGTTTAGTTGGTATCATCACTGGTCACCACCTTCGTCAATCATATTTTGGATTAATTCTATAGGTTTAATAGACTCGTCTACAGTTCTATAGCGTTTACTATCTATCATACTATCCACATGGCATACTGACTGATAACTACAGAATTGACATGGTAAAGTATTTTTATATTTTAAAGGGGCTACCTCTGTATGGCCATCCATAATGTGAGTAGCCGTATCGATAAAGTTATTTTTGTTGTGCTGAATAAATTGACGAATAACGTTTTCATTCGCTACACGACTCGTATTCTTACTTATGGCACCTTTAGTAGTTAAACCAATTGGGGCGATATCTGAATTAAAACTTGGTTCCAAACGCTTATCTAAAGCATCTATTACTTCCTCATCACTATTTACAAGACCACTCATTTTGAAACTTTTAATTAGTTCTTTATTTAATTTATCTTCATCAATTTTAGACCAGTTATCAAATTTAATACGTGGTTCATGGACATGGAAATAAAGTAATCCACCAGGTTTAACGATATCAGTAAGTTCTAATCTATCTTTATTTTGTAAGACGATGTCCATGTAAGTCATCATTTGCATTTGCAAACCATAGTACACCTTCGTTAAATCTAAAGTCGCACTACCAGTTGAAGATTTATAATCAATGATATTTACATAACTGTGATCGCCTTTAGTATACGTATCAATCCGATCGATTTGACCTCTTATGTTAATTGGGATTCCCTGTTTAGTATGTAGAGGTTGCGTAACTAATTCATCTTTATTTCTAGGTGATTTTCGGAATCCTGTCTCAAACCTTTGCGGTATAAATTTTGAAAAGCCTGTTTGATACTTTAATGCATTTAAAGTTGTTTCTACTATAGAACCTATTCTTCTAGATAAATACTTATAGTAGGCTGTTGAATTCAATAAGTTGAATTGAACTTTAGGCAGTATCAACTCTAATGCTTCTTCAGTTAGCTCTTTAATCTTCTTACGATCTAAGTTTTTAAAGTCACCTTCTACACGGTCAGAAATATGTTTGAGCACTGAATGGAATATATCTCCTAAATCAAAGTTTTGTAATTCATATTTCGAACGTTCATTTAACCTTAAACCATGGGAGGCATAATGCTTAAATGGACATTGTTGATAGCCTTCAAAACGTGACACACTTGCATTAATAGTTGTTCCATACAATTGCTTTGTGAGTGTCTCATTTAATTGTACTGTTTCATTATCATAAGTTAGAGAAGTGATAAGATAATCCAATCCATCATTTAATTGCTCATCATCTCGAATCACTTGGTATGCATCTAGCCATCTTATATCCACGTCCTCATGGTCTAACCATGTACGCAATGCATCAAATAATTCAATTTTAGTTTGATGCACATGTTGCATAAGACTTATTGGTTGTTCTTCATGTTCTTGTTGAATATTAACTATATCTAAATGATGATATAAATCTTTAATTTGTGATAAAAATGGACTTATTTCTTTTTCATCGCCTGAATTTCCCATCAAACTATATGAAAAAGTTACTTTTTCTCGTGCGCGTGTCATAGCAATATAACAAACAAATGCTTCATCCATTTGTAAAATATCTGATGTCGGACTTAGTTCAATTTGTGCATTTTGTTCAAAATATTTCTTTTCTTCATCTGTAATCAAGCTAGATGAAGATACCGGTTGAGGTAATGAACCATCATTCATACCTACCATGTATATATGTCGTTTATTATCGACCTTAGCCAAATCCATTGTACCGATACTTACCTGATCTAAGGTCTGTGGTATCATGACAAATTCTAGTTGCTCTAATCCTATATCAAACACTTCAAGAAATTGTTTCAAAGTCATCTCTTGAGTATCAAAAACTGTTACCAAATCATCTAAAATTTGAATAAATCCGTTCCAAATTTGATCGATTTCCTCCGCTTGTTGATGCTTACCTTCTACATCTAACTCATCTCTCTCAGTCATGAGTTGGTTTGGCAGCTCAAAATATTCCATACTTTCGTAAAAAGCAGTCGCGAAATCTCTCACAGTGGTAGCGTCACTCATCGCTTTTTCAAAGTAAAGAACTTTATCAATGACGTTATTCTTTAAACGAACTACCTCTTCGTAAGTTTCTTTTTCTTGAGGGGTTAGAGCATGAGATTTACGTCCCATTTTATTAAATTGGTCAACATGAAATACTTCCTCATCCAACCAACGTTTACCATATACACCGCGCTCTAATGCGAAATTCTCCAATAAATCTATTAAGTAGCTACTATTCTTAAATTGTGAAGTTAGTACATTTGTTTTAAATAAACGCAACATTGCGTTAATATTCCAATTTGACTGTATGACCTCTATTAAAGAACGAATCATTTCCATAATTGGATGGTGTGACATTGACCTTTTTGTATCGATATTAAAGGGAATGTCGTATAAAGAAAAAATAGATTCGAATAAATATGCATATGATTCGTCACGATATAAGATAGCAATGTCTTGAAATCTCAAATGATGATCACGAACATCTCTAATAATTCGTCTTGCTAATTCATTTACTTCTTCACGCATATTTGAAGATTCAAGTATTTCCACATAATTTGAATGAGATTGAGGTGTCATTTGCAAAGCATCAAAATCACTTTCTAAATGTTTGAGATCATCATTTTCAAATCGAAACTTTTGTTTAAATAAGGTTTTATTTAAGTGAATATTTAATTGATTCGCAATGTCTTCAAGATGTGTTAAAACTTCTGATGGCTTTCTAAATAGACTGAATGGGTCTTGATTACCATCTGTTGTTAGTAGAACTGTGACACTCTTAGCATGTTGTACTAAAGCTTCAATAATCCTATATTCAAGTGTTGAGAAGTTGTAGAAACCATCGATAAATATTTCTGCCCGTTTGAGCCACTCAGATTTAGACATTTGGTCAATAAAACGCTCTAAACTATCCTCAGTAGTTATAAATTCACCGCTCATGCGAGATTCTAATTCTTTATAAATTAGAGTAATATCTTCTAGTTTATGTTGCGTTCTTGTTTGTAATTGATGTTCTGTAATAAATTGATCTAAATGGTCCGGTGTAACACTATATTTTTTAAAATCTTGAATCTGTTCAGCAAGTTTTTCACTAAAGCCATAATATTTAGATTGAGAACGGTATAATTTAAGTTCTGAATCATATTGTTGAACGATATGATAAATCATCATTTGCATAGCAGCTTTAGATAATTTTTGTTCTGTATATCCCCCTACTTCTTGAAAAATACGATGACTTAATCTTTCAAAGTGAAGGACTTCTGTTCTCAAACTTCCATTAAGTTCTGAATCATTTACAAAAGCTTGTTCTAATTGAAACGTACTCTGAGTTGGAGCGATTAATACGATGGGATCGCCTAAAGGATCATGTTTCATTTCATTCTTTATATAATTTAACATCGAAGCTGATTTGCCCGTACCAGCTCTACCGATATATGTATTTAATTCCATAACATTCCCTCACTCCTTTATCCTTTATATTATCACATCAAAGTTAGGTTCTAATATTAATAAAAAATGGAGACGTCTATAATTTTTAATTATAGACATCCCCATTATTAAAATCATTTTGTATACTTTTTAATTTTTGGTATTTTCCGGATTAAAATTTGATTTAAATTCGTTAAACGGCCAGAATCTAAATGATACTTTACCAACAATTTGATCTTTATCAATTAAACCAAATGAGCGACTATCCTTACTTACTTCACGATTATCACCTAAAACTAAGTATTTGTCTTTAGGTATTACATTTGTTTTAGGATTAGCATTTGGTAAGTCTTTAACTTTAAATGTTCCTGTAATATATTCGGTTTGTTTTCGCTTTTCATTATAATTTAAATATGGTTCTTTTTGTTTCTTTCCATTGATGTATAATGTGTCATTTTTATACTGAACACTATCGCCTGGCGTTCCAATAACACGTTTTACATAGTCATCCTTTTTATTAGCGTGGAAAACAATGACGTTACCTTTTTTTACGCCACCAATTTTATAACCAATAATATTTACCATTACACGTTGACTATCTTTAAGTGTAGGATCCATTGAATCACCTTTAATAGTGTACGGCTTAGCAATAAATTTCCCAATTACAAATATAAGTGCTAGCGCTACGGCAATGGCGACAATCCATTCTACTATTTCTTTTTTCAATTTTCACACCTCTTCTAATTTATAAAAATCATAGGCAAATTCTTTAAAAGGGTAATATTTTAAACTCACATCGCCAATGATATCTTTTTTATCAATTAAACCATAGCGTCTTGAGTCTGATTTTTTATCATCATTATCATTTAATACAAAATATGAACCAGGTGGTACAGTATCTCCATCTGAATCTTTAATATCTCGTAATGCAATATTATTTATTTGTCTATTTTTACCATATTGTTGATTGACGCGTCTATCATCTCTATATAAGTTATGATTTATAATTTCAATTGATTCTCCAGGTTTACCAACAATTCTACTGAAATGGATTTTATTGTCACGACTATACATGATAACATCCCCATCTTTAAGTAAATCGAAAGTCACCTTTATTTTATTAACAATTACTCTATCATCCTTCTTCATAGTTGGAGACATATCATGATTTGGTATAACCGCCCCAACAACAATAAATGTTTGAATGAATAGTACAATAATAATTGCAAAAATTAAGGAAATCAAATATTTAATCGTGCGTTGCACATTGTCACTCCTTAGTAGAACCCATAAAATATTTTTCCACTTTTTTACTAATAAACCAAAGTGCAACGAGTAATAATAACATTATTAATGCGCGAATAGGATTAGTAAAAATAGTAGTTACTTCTCTTCCCATTACTCCTAAAATAGTAATTGAAATAAGTTTTGAAATAGTTAAAACAATAAAATAATACTTTACCTTAATATGAGATAAACTTGCTACTAAATTAATCAATGTATTAGGTGTAAATGGAAAACATAGTAAAATAAATAAAGGTATTAAACCTTGTCTATCTATAAAACTTATAAGTCTTTGTACAGATTTTCTTTTCTTCACATTTTTCATTTTTTCAGTATTAATTAATTTCTTACACACTAAAAATACAGTAAATGTACCAGTTACGATGCCTAACCAACTGATGATAATTCCCGGAATTGACCCATAAGCGTGCATTAATAACACAACATAGAGTGTCAAAGGTAACACAGGTACAATTGCTCTTAAATAGAGCATAATGAACCCAGGAATGTATCCGAATTGCCGAAATATGTCAAACCATTCTTCTAATTGATGAAACGACAAAACATCAAATCCTTTCTAGGGTTAGTATTACTTTATTATTATAGTGGTATTTTACGCTTTTTGAAACAACTAAATTTTGTTCACAACATAAATCAAATTTTAGTGATAAATACTCTTTTTGGTATTTATATGAAAATTAATTATAAAATCTCAAACAGAGTATGAAAAAAGCCAAGAACTTAAGAAATATTCTCAAGCCTTGGCTATAAAATTACTATATTCGAATGATAACTTACAATCGAAAAATTATAAGCGATCTTCTAATTCTTTTTTCTTATCTTCATATCCTGGTTTACCTAGTAATGCAAACATATTTTGTTTATAAGCTTCTACACCAGGTTGGTTGAATGGATTAACTCCTAATTGATAACCACTCATTGCACACGCAAGTTCAAAGAAATACACGACATAGCCGAATGTTTCTTCGTCTAGTTGAGGTATGTTAACTACGATATTAGGAACACCACCATCAGTGTGCGCTAATAGTGTTCCTTCAAAAGCTTTCGTATTAACTTCATCAATTGTTTTACCAGCTAAATAATTTAATCCATCTAAATCTTCACTATCTTGTTCAATAGTAATATCATGTTTAGGATGATTAACTTTCACAACTGTTTCAAATAAGAAACGACGACCCTCTTGTACGTATTGTCCTAAAGAGTGCAAGTCTGTTGTGTAATTGGCACTTGAAGGATAGATACCTTTGAAATCTTTACCTTCAGATTCACCATATAATTGTTTCCACCATTCATTAAAATATTGCATAGAAGGCTCATAGTTTATCAACATTTCTGTTGTGTAACCTTTGCTATATAAAATATTGCGAATAGTTGCGTATTGATATGCAATATTTTGTTCTAAATCTTCAGATGATAATTCTTCACGTGCTTTAGCTGCACCAATCATAATTGATTCGATATTAATACCAGCTGTTGCGATTGGTAATAAACCTACTGCAGTTAAAACTGAATATCTTCCACCTACATCGTCAGGTACTACAAAAGTTTCGTATCCTTCATTATCTGCTAATTGTTTTAAAGCACCTTTTGATTTATCTGTAGTCGCAAAAATTCGTTTTTTCGCTTCATCTTTTCCATATTTATCTTCGACTAGTTGTTTAAATAATCTAAATGCAACTGCTGGTTCAGTAGTTGTTCCTGATTTAGAGATTACATTTACTGAAAAGTCTTTATCAGCTAAATAAATTACTAATTCTTGAGTATAACTTGATGATAAATGATTACCTACAAATACAATCTCTGGATATTCATTACTTGTTCTGAATGATGAAGTTAGCATTTCAATAGCTGCTCTCGCACCTAGATATGAACCACCGATTCCAATTACAACAAGTACATCAGAATTAGACTTAATACGTTTTGATGCTTCCACTATTCTTGAAAATTCTTCTTTGTCATAATCTACTGGTAAGTCTAACCAACCTAAAAAGTCATTACCTGCACCATTACCTTTATGAATTGTATGATGAATCGTTTTAACGATTTCTTTTTGTTGTTCTAATTCATGTTTGTCGAAAAATTCTAAGGTTTTACCATAATCTAATTGAATATGAGTCATCTTATTGCCTCCTATGATGTGTACTATTTTAATTCTACTAAGTTTAAATGAGCTATTCAATTCCAAAGACTATCTCAATGACTGAAAAATGATTGTTCTGTGAATTTTTAAGTTAAATTACAAGTTATTTATAGTTTTTATCAGTAATTTCTTTATTAATCTTATATTCATTTTACAGAATTTTTAAATATATTAAAAATACCGTTATTACAAAGTTTAATAATTGATACACCTATTACATCATTATCGCATTTTGAATATTTATGTAATAAAATGGTTTTATTTTCATCTGTAATCTGCTATGATGTATCCATATTAAAATTCTGAAAATTTATTAGAGGTGTAAACTTATGAAAGAAAAAATTGTTTTAGCCTATTCTGGCGGTTTAGATACAAGCGTTGCAGTGCAATGGTTAATTGATAAAGGATACGACGTCGTAGCATGTTGCTTAGACGTAGGAGAAGGTAAAGATCTTGATGTTGTATATCAAAAAGCATTAGATATGGGAGCTATTGAATGTCACATTATAGATGCAACAAAAGAATTTAGTGAAGATTATGTAAGTTATGCAATTAAAGGAAATTTAATGTATGAAAATGCATATCCCCTAGTTTCTGCACTTTCTCGTCCATTAATTGCTAAAAAGCTAGTGGAAATCGCTGAGAAAACTAATTCTATTGGAATTGCACATGGATGTACTGGTAAAGGAAATGATCAAGTACGTTTTGAAGTGGCTATTAAAGCATTAAACCCTAATTTAAAAGCATTTGCACCTGTACGTGAGTGGGCTTGGAGTAGAGAAGAAGAAATTGATTACGCAATCAAACATAACATTCCAGTTTCAATCAATCACGATTCTCCCTACTCTATCGACCAAAATCTATGGGGAAGAGCAAATGAATGTGGTATTTTAGAAGATCCTTATGCTGCTCCACCTGAGGATGCATTTGACTTAACTACACCTCTAGAACAGACACCTGATAAAGCAGATGAGATTATTATTTCATTTAAAAAAGGACTTCCAGTTCAAATTGACGGTAAAGATTATCAACTCGATGACCTTATTCTTTACTTAAATGAATTAGCTGGTAAACATGGTATTGGAAGAATTGACCACGTTGAAAATAGAATGGTGGGTATTAAATCTAGAGAGATTTATGAGACTCCTGGTGCTGAAGTATTACTCAAAGCTCACAAGGCGCTAGAAACAATTACTTTAACAAAAGATGTTGCTCACTTTAAACCAGTTATTGAAAAGCAATTTTCAGAACAAATCTATAATGGACTATGGTTCTCACCTCTTACAGATAGTTTGAAACTCTTTATTGATAGTACGCAACAATATGTAGAAGGTGACGTAAGAGTTAAATTCTTTAAAGGCAACTCAATAGTGAACGGTAGAAAATCACCATTTACTTTATATGATGAGAAACTTGCTACTTACACTAAAGAAGATGCATTCAATCAAGAAGCGGCAGTAGGATTTATTGACATCTATGGATTACCAACACAAGTAAATGCAATGTTACATGGAGGTTATAGTGATGAGCAGTAAAGCTTGGGGAGGTAGATTTGAAGCTCAACCAGAAGATTGGGTTGATGACTTTAATGCTTCAATCGAATTTGATAAAAATTTAATTAATCAAGATATTCAAGGTAGTATTGCACATGCCACAATGCTTGCGAATCAACATATCATTACACAGGATGAAGCTCAGTCTATCATTCAAGGACTAAAAAATATTCAAAAGGATTTTAATGAAGGTAATATTGAATTCAAAGCATCATTAGAAGATATACATCTAAATATTGAGCATGAGTTGATTCAACGTATTGGGGAAACTGGTGGTAAATTGCATACAGGACGTAGTAGAAATGATCAGGTTGCTACAGATATGCATTTATATACAAAAGAAGAAGTTCAAAATATTATCGAATTAATCAAATCATTTCAACATGAAATAATTAAACTTGCTGAAGAACATGTAGATACGATAATGCCAGGATATACGCATCTCCAACGTGCACAACCTATTTCTTTTGCACATCATGTAATGACTTACTTCTGGATGTTAGAGCGTGATAAAGGACGCTTCAATGATAGTCTGAAACGTATCGATATATCACCACTAGGCGCTGCTGCTTTAAGTGGTACAACTCACCCAATAGATAGACATGAAACACAAGCCCTTTTAGATTTTGCTAATATTTATGAAAATAGTCTCGATGCAGTGAGCGACCGTGATTACATTATCGAAACGTTGCATAATATTTCATTAACTATGGTTCATCTATCTCGTTTTGCTGAAGAAATTATTTTCTGGTCTACGGATGAAGCTAAATTTATAACACTATCAGATGCTTTTTCAACTGGATCATCTATTATGCCTCAAAAGAAGAACCCAGACATGGCAGAATTAATTAGAGGGAAAGTTGGACGAACGACAGGTCACTTAATGAGTATGCTAGTTACGCTTAAAGGTTTGCCTCTAGCTTACAACAAAGATTTACAAGAAGATAAAGAAGGTTTATTCGATGCAATTCATACGGTCAAAGGTTCTCTACGCATCTTTGAAGGTATGATAGCTTCAATGACTGTTAATACTGATCGATTAAGTGAAACTGTAAAAAAAGATTTTTCAAATGCCACTGAGCTTGCAGATTACTTAGTAAGTAAAGGGGTTCCTTTTAGAACTGCACATGAAATTGTTGGTAAAATCGTGCTAAATTGTATTCACAAAGGTATTTATCTTCTTGATGTACCACTATCAGAGTATCAAGCACAACATTCTAGCATTAATGAAGATATTTATGACTATTTAAATCCTGAAAATTGTTTAAAACGTCGTAAAAGTTACGGCTCAACAGGACAAGATTCCGTTAAACATCAATTGAATGTAGCAAAATCATTATTAGCTTAATATCTTTGAAATATGATTGAATGTTGTTATGATACCTTCGAAATTTGTTAAATATTAATTAAGTTTTTTAATAATATTTGAAGTTAGTAAATTTTATATAAAATTTCTCGCATTCTCTTTTTCATCCTTTTAAAATGGTGTAATTTATATTTATCACATCAATTTGAAAGGATGTTTTTATGTTCAAATCTAAAAGAATAGTTTTGACGAGTTTGGTCGTGCTATTTATAGGTATCATTTGTATTACTACCTCTAACTTCCTTAATACTAAAGGAGTTAAAGCCAATCAAAGTCAAACACAACAAACAACTAATACAACTCAAGATAATCATTTTAAACGTCAACCTGAATCTGATTCAGTAAGTGGAAAAACAAACGATTCACATCCTCACTGGGCTACTAATCCTACAGGAGAAAAATATACAACTATAGCTCATAGAGGTGCAAGTGGTTATGCACCTGAACATACTTTTCAATCTTATGATAAAAGTCATAATGAATTAGGCGCCTCTTACATAGAAATTGATTTACAACGTACGAAAGATGGTCATTTAGTTGCCATGCATGATGAAACGGTAAATCGTACTACAAATGGCCATGGACGCGTAGATCATTATACTTTAAAACAATTAAAACAGCTTGATGCTGGAAGTTGGTTTAACAAAGCAAATCCTAAATATGCCAACAAGAACTATAAAAATGCAAAAGTACCTACGTTAGATGAAATTTTAGATAGATATGGCAAAAATGCCAACTATTATATTGAAACAAAATCACCGAATGTTTATCCAGGAATGGAAAAACAATTACTTAATACTCTAAATCAACATGGTATGTTAACAAATAGTTCATTAAAAAATGGACATGTGATGTTGCAATCATTTTCCGGAGATAGCTTACAAAAATTACATCAAATGAATCCGAATGTACCTTTAATTAAACTAATGAATAAATTCGAATTAACAAACGCTTCAGAACAAGATTTAAAAGCGATTAAATCATATGCAGTGGGTGTCGGTCCAGAATACACGGACTTGAATATAAAAAATACTAGACACTTAAAAGATTTAGGTTTCCTAGTACACCCGTATACAGTAAATAAAGTTAATGATATGAGACGTTTAAATCAGTATGGTGTAGATGGCGTCTTCACTAACTATGCTGATTTATATAAAGCAGTTTCAAAACAACAATAATAATCTCCTATTAAAAAAGACTTTGTGAGATAGTTAAATTATGTCACAAGGTCTTTTAATATGTCGTTAAAACCCTCACAAAGATTTATCATCAGTTTAATCAGTGCTTCTTGTTTAAACTGAAATATCTAGATTTATTTATATTTTTCGGAAGTTCTCAACTGGTTCTTAACTTTAAAAAACCTACAACTCATTACAAGTTGCAGGTTTGCCTATCACTTTCTTTATATAGTTGTAAATATTAAGCCCAACCACGATAACGAGCAGCTTCTGCTGTACGTTTAATACCTACAATATACGCGGCAAGTCTCATATCAATTTTTCTGTTTTGAGCTAATTCATAAATTGTATCAAATGCAGTGACTAATTTTTCACGTAATTTTTCATTAACTTCTTCTTCTGTCCAGTAGTAACCTTGGTTATTTTGTACCCACTCGAAATAAGATACTGTCACTCCCCCAGCACTTGCTAATACGTCTGGAACAAGTAAAATACCTCTTTCAGTTAAAATACGTGTAGCTTCTGGAGTTGTTGGACCATTAGCCGCCTCAACAACAATGTCAGCTTTAATATCATGCGCATTATCTTCTGTAATTTGATTAGAGATTGCAGCAGGTACTAAAATATCACAATCTAATTCAAATAATTCTTGGTTAGAGATTGTTTCTTCAAATAAGTTAGTCACTGTACCGAAACTATCACGACGATCTAATAGATAATCTATATCTAAACCATTAGGGTCATGTAATGCACCATAAGCATCACTAATACCAACTACTTTGGCACCTAAGTCATATAAAAATTTAGCTAAGAAACTACCAGCATTACCAAAACCTTGAATAACTACTCTAGCGTCTTTAACATTCATACCTCTACGTTTGGCTGCTTGTTCAATTGCAATAACAACACCTAAAGCTGTTGAACGGTCTCGACCTTCTGAACCACCTAAAACGATAGGTTTACCAGTGATGAAACCTGGTGAGTTAAATTTATCTAGTGCACTATACTCATCCATCATCCATGCCATGATCTGTGAGTTAGTAAATACGTCTGGTGCTGGAATATCCTTATTTGGTCCAACGAATTGAGAAATAGCTCTTACATACCCACGAGATAATCGTTCAACCTCATGAATACTCATTTGACGTGGGTCACAAACGATACCACCTTTACCACCACCATACGGTAAGTTAACGATACCGCATTTTAACGTCATCCACATTGATAACGCTTTAACTTCTTCTTCATCAACTTCTGGGTGGAAACGTACCCCACCTTTAGTAGGTCCAACGGCGTCATTATGCTGTGCACGATATCCAGTAAAAGTTTTAACTGTACCATCATCCATGCGAACTGGAATGCGAACTTGTAAAAATCTTAATGGTTCTTTAATAAGATCGTACATTCCATCGTCAAATCCCAATTTGTGTAATGCTTCTTTAATAATCCCTTGAGTGGAAGTCACTAAATTATTATTCTCAGTCATGATCCTATTCGCCTCTTTTTAACTAATGATTTCGCTTTCAAATTTTATTGTAACACAAGTATACGCTTTTTAAAGGGTTTACAAAGCGAATGTTACAAGTTTTTGAACTTACTCAAATACACTTCTAATTTTATCTAATGCTAGGTCTAATTCCTCTTTAGTGATAACTAATGGTGGTGCAAATCTAATTACTGTATCATGCGTTTCTTTACATAATAAACCTTTTTCTTTTAAGGCTTCACAATATGGTCTAGCACTTTCATTAAGCTCTATACCAATGAATAAACCTCTTCCGCGAACTTCCTTAATTGAAGGATGTTCAATTTTTTGAAGCTCACCCTTGAAGTATTCACCTAGTTCTAATGAACGGCCCGGCAAGTCTTCATCTATAATTACATCTAATGCTGCAATAGAAACTGCACAAGCAAGCGGATTACCTCCAAATGTTGAACCGTGTGATCCTGGTGTAAATACATCAAGCACCTCATTATCTGCCAAAACTACAGAAATTGGTAACACGCCTCCGCCTAAAGCCTTTCCTAAAATGTAGACATCTGGTTTAACATTATCCCAATCTGTAGCAAATAGTTTACCAGAACGACCTAGACCTGCTTGGATTTCATCTGCAATAAATAAAATATTGTGTTCATCACATAATTCTCTAATCTCTCTAAGATAACCTTCTGGTGGTACATTAATACCAGCTTCCCCTTGAATAGGTTCAACTAAAATCGCTGCAGTGTTCTCATTAATTGCCTCTTTCAACTTATCAACATCACCAAAATCAACTTTATGGAAACCATCTAGTAAAGGACCATAACCGCGTTGATATTCAGCTTCTGATGAAAGTGATACTGGAGCCATTGTACGACCATGGAAGTTACCATTAAACGCTATGATTTCGGCTTGGTTAGGTTCAATCCCTTTAACATCATAAGCCCAACGTCGAGCTGCTTTTAATGCAGTTTCGACTGCTTCAGCACCAGTATTCATAGGTAATGCTTTATCTTTACCAGCCAATTTGCAAATTTTCTCATACCATTCCCCTAAGTTATCACTATGAAATGCGCGAGAAACTAAAGTCACTTTATCTGCTTGTTCTTTCAAAGCTTGAATAATTTTAGGATGACGGTGTCCCTGATTTACCGCAGAATAAGCTGAAAGCATGTCCATATATTGATTTCCTTCTGGATCTTTAACCCATACACCTTCCGCTTCCGAAATAACGATTGGAAGTGGTACATAGTTATGTGCACCATAGTGGTTAGTCAATTCAATAATTTGTTCAGATTTAGTCATAATATCTCCCCTTTGTTATCAAAATTATGAAACTTATTAACAATATCATAACTGATTTCTAACGGCTCTCAAGCTTTATTTTATTGAAAATGAAATACCCTCTAAAAATTTTTGCGTCGGCTATTTTAAATCAATAATTAAACACATCAAAAGTGAACACCAACATCTTTGAAAGCCCTTACAAATATAATGACACAATATTGCTACAATTTACAAGCAAAATTTACAATATTTCCACAACTTTTAATTTATAACTTACAACCTTTTAGAATAAAAAAATAAACCAAGTCCCTCTATTAAGTTGGAACTTGGTTTAGTACTGAAATGTTTATTTATCTTTACGAGGCAATGGATAGAATCCTTCATCAAATTGTTTCCATAAATTTGGTGGTAACTCATGACGATCTTCTCTATTCGGATCATACTCACTAATAATTTCATCTTCTTGTCCATTTTTAATTTTGCCGACAAAGTCATAATCAAGAAGAATTTCACGACCTAACGCAACAAGTTCTACACCGACATTGTCAATGGCATTTAACGCATCTTCAGGTGTAAATATTGATCCAATACCAATAAGAGGCATACGACCATTAATCCAATGATGAATCAGTTTAAGACGATTTTCACCTTTGTATTTACCATCTCGTGTTTCAGAATTAACGTCCATGAGAGAAATATGAATATAATCTAACGGTTGATTCGCAATTTGATTGATAAGTTGTTCAGTAATTTCCATTGATATACCTGGAGATTCTGCTTCTTCAGGTGACAATCTATAACCCACTATGAAGTCATCATTAGCATATTCTTTTTTAGCTTTAACAACTTCTTCTATAACTGACATTGGGAATTTAAGATTATCTGCCCAAACATCGTTTCTTCTATTATAATAAGGTGACACAAATTGGTGGATAAGGTAATGATTCGCGCCATGGATTTCTACACCATCAAAACCTGCCTCAATCACTCTTCTTGTTGCTTCTCCAAAATCTTTAATCGTTTGTTCTATTTCGTCAGAAGTCATCTCACGCGCTTCGTGAGGTTCTTGCTGACCAAAACTCTTGAGTGTAATAGGACTAGGTGCGACAACATCACCTTGTGGTGTTAGATTAGGTAAAGCTTGAGCACCACCATGGTGAATTTGTACTATTGCTTTCGCACCATTTTTCTTCATTGCTTTTGCAAGTTCTTTTAGGCCTTCAATGTCAGAATCATGAGCTACTGAGGGCTGTCCTGGGAAAGCTTTCCCAACATCATTAACATTACTTGCAGCATTAATAGCAAGTCCTACATCTTTAGAACGTTTTTCAATATATGGAATTTCTACATCAGAAATCGTTCCATCATCATTCGATGAAATATGAGTTAATGGAGCTAAAACAAAACGATTTCTCAATTCTACACCATTAGGTAACACGAGTGGTTCGAATAAAGATTTATATTTATTATTCATGTGTTAATACTCTCCTTGTTTTTATGTTGTCACGACTATATCATGCAAGTTTTAAATATCTCTAATTTTTTGCTTGCACGTGCATTTTTATCGAAACTTTACCTTTAGAAAGGTAATTAGTTGAGATTACGCAGATTTCTTAAATCTGTGTTCCTTTGTATCACTTTTTATATTTTCAAAGATAGAACGTATTTAAATTTATAAATTAAAAATTGCTTTTAAGACAAAAAGAAAACGATAATCCTACGACTATATATCGTAAAGATTATCGTTATGATGCGATGAATTACTCTTAGTGAGCTCATCACATATTGGCACGAATGTACAGTCATTCAGTCGTTACGAATGGCACGTTTAGACTGTTTGATCCAGACCGGTAAGCGTTCTTCAAGTGTTTGAAACCCATACTTTTCCGTCTCTCTTATTTCATCTAAGACTGACTGTTTTTCTTTTTTACGTTCATAATTTTTAAAGTAATCATTATCTTTTAAAGACAAGTTTAATTTTCCTTCATCATCGATGGATAAAATTTTAGCTTTTACAATTTGTCCCTCAGATAGAAATTTCTTCAAGTTATGGACATAGTCATCCATGATTTCAGAGATATGGATTAGTCCTTCAGTATGGTCAGGGGTCTCAACAAATGCGCCATACGGTTGAATACCAGTCACACGTACCTTGATATGTTGACCTACTTTATAGTGATTATTCAACGTGATAACCCCTTATTTCGATTTTTCTTAACACACATATCATAGCATAAATCATTTTTATGGACTAACTAAAACGATAATAAATTTCAATTATTCTAAAAATTGTTGTGTAACGCGTACCTTTTTAATCTATTTTAAAGCTACAAAAAAAGCTTTAAGTCATATACATCAACCAGACATATAATGACTTAAAGCTTTAATTCATTTAAAACATTTTAACGTTTAATCTTATTCTTCAACGTCGATAGATTCGATAACCACGTCATAAACTGGTTTATCTTGAGCGCCTACTTTAGTATTAGCGATATCTTCTAAAGTAGATTCCCCATCAATCAATTGACCAAATACTGTGTGTTTTTGGTCTAACCAAGGTGTACCACCCTTTTCACCATAAGCTTCAACTATAGGTTGAGGCCAGCCACCATCAAGTAATTGATTTAGCATATTTTCAGGAACTTCTTTCATTTGGACTACAAAGAATTGAGAACCATTAGTATTTGGTCCAGCGTTTGCCATTGAAAGTGCACCGTATAAATTGAAAGCTTCTAAAGAGAATTCATCTTCGAATGCTCCACCATAGATACTTTCACCGCCCATACCAGTAGCAGTTGGGTCGCCACCTTGAACCATAAAATCATTGATTACTCTATGGAATGTCACGCCATCATAATATCCGTTCTTAGAATGTGTCACAAAATTTTCAACTGTTTTAGGGGCAATGTTTGGGAAAAGTTTAAAAGTCATATCTCCCTTATTTGTATGCATAACGACTTTAATTTCGTTATCTTGAATCTCTGTATTTAACTGAGGATAGTTCGCCATTTAAATTCTCCATTCATGTTATGATATAAGCATATCTTAACACATTTGAAAGGAAGGAATATAGCATGTTATATCGATTTTCTCACAAGACTGGTAGTTATGGTGTAACTATTAGAGAAGAGAATGACGATCAAGTTTTAGTACAAGTTGAACAAGTCATTAAACACCCTAAACAAGGTGATTTACATAATCCTAACGAAACTAAAGGTGTCTTCTTTCATGAGCGTAAGGCTTTAAGCCACTTTGAAAAACGATATGCAAAACGTTCACAGCTACGAGAATTCAATGTAGAAGAAATGAATTACGAGGATTCACTTCAACAAGCTATTACAGATTTAGAACATCAATTAAAGGATGATGATTCTGAACATGCACGTCTCTCACTTAAAAATTTAAATGAACTTAAAGAGGATTATTCAATTCAATATAAAAGAGAATTTGTCTAAAATTCTTTTAAAAATGTCGTGAACGTTTACAAAACTTAAATTTTTTTCTGTGAAATTTAACGTGTTTCTTCTTATTTAACAGTCCCTCAAAATCAATGCCTTCAAGCGATTAAGAGGTTTTTCAGACTAAGAGCATTCATGTATAATGTAAGTCATAAATATTTTTTAAAGGAGGACAACATAATGAGTTTGTTACATATTGCGGTACTATTACCGTTAATATTCGCACTCATTATTCCTATCCTGTATCGGTTCGTTAAACGTATACACTTAGGATGGTTTGTATTACCTGTTCCAATACTCTTATTTATCTATTTCTTATCTATGATTTCTATTACGAAGTCAGGTAATACAGTAATGAAAACCTTAAATTGGATGCCACATTTTGGAATGAATTTTAATCTATTTGTGGATGGCCTTGGATTACTCTTTAGCCTCCTTATAACAGGCATAGGTAGCTTGGTTGTTTTATATTCCATTGGCTACTTAAGTAAATCTGAGCAACTTGGGAATTTTTATTGTTATTTATTACTATTTATGGGTGCAATGCTAGGAGTTGTACTTTCAGATAATTTAATTATTTTATATTTATTTTGGGAGTTAACTTCATTTTCAAGTTTTTTACTTATCTCATTTTGGAGAGAGAAAAAAGCATCAATTTATGGTGCGCAAAAATCACTAATTATTACCGTTTTAGGCGGATTAAGCTTATTAGGAGGAATTATCCTATTATCGTTAGCCGCCCATACATTCAGCATTCAAACGATGATTGAAAAAGTAAGTGACATACAAAATAGTCCTTTCTTTATCTTGGCAATGGTATTAGTCATGATTGGCGCGTTTACTAAATCAGCTCAAGTACCATTTTACATTTGGCTACCTGATGCAATGGAAGCACCTACACCAGTAAGTGCTTACCTTCATTCAGCTACAATGGTTAAAGCTGGACTGTATTTAATAGCAAGAATGACGCCCATCTTTGCTATATCTGAAGGTTGGGTATGGACAATCACTTTAGTAGGATTAGTCACACTTTTTTGGGCTTCATTAAATGCCACAAAACAACAAGATTTAAAAGGCATTTTGGCATTTTCAACTGTATCTCAACTTGGAATGATTATGTCCATGTTAGGTATAGGTGCAGTGAGCTATCACTACAATGGTACTGATAGCCAAGTTTATGTTGCAGGTTTCATTGCTGCCATTTTCCATTTAATCAACCATGCAACATTTAAAGGTGCATTATTCATGATTACTGGTGGTGTTGATCACTCTACAGGTACTCGAGATGTAAGAAAATTAGGTGGATTACTTACAATCATGCCTATATCATTTACTATCACAGTTATTACTGCATTAAGTATGGCTGGAGTTCCACCATTTAACGGCTTCTTATCAAAAGAAAAATTTTTAGAAGCAATGATTGATGTGACACATGCGAATTTAATGAGCCTCAGTACTTTAGGCTTTATATTCCCAATCATAGCGATTGTAGGTAGTATTTTCACTTTCGTGTATTCAATTAAATTTATTATGCATATATTCTTTGGTAAATATAAGCGTGAAAGTTTACCACAATCTGCACATGAATCATCAATTTTAATGCTTTTATCTCCAATTATTTTAACTCTTTTAGTTATTGTATTTGGACTTTTCCCAAGCATTTTAACGCAATCTATTATCGAGCCTGCAACTCAATCAGTGAGTCAATCTACAGGAATAACTGCAGAGTTCCATCTTTTCCATGGAATTACACCAGCATTTATTTCAACAATAGCTATATATATTATAGGTATATTACTTATCATTACATTTAGCTATTGGGTGCGATTATTAGAAGCTCAACCTAATCAACTTAAATTTAATCATTGGTACGATACTATGGGACGCAAGATTCCAGGTTATTCTGAAAATATGACCAATAGCTATGTTACTGGTTTCTCTAGAAATAACTTAGTCATTATATTCGGTATTTTAATACTACTTACAGTAGTGACTTTAATCAGCGTTCCATTTAGTATTAATTTTAAAAATGTAAGTCAGTTCAGAATTTTTGAAGGTGGCATTGTACTATTCTTACTCGTTGCCTCACTTTTAATTATATTTGCTAAATCACGACTCTTTAGCATTATTATGCTAAGTGCTGTAGGTTATGCAATTTCAGTATTATTTATATTCTTTAAAGCACCTGACCTAGCTTTAACTCAGTTTGTTGTTGAATCTATTTCTACGGCTTTATTCTTATTATGTTTCTATCATTTGCCAAATTTAAATCGTTATAATGAGTCGCCAGCGTTCAAAATTAACAATGCAATGATTTCTGCTGGTGTTGGTTTAGTAGTCATTATTCTAGGTTTAATCGGATATGGAAACAGACATTTTTCTTCAATTACAAAATACTACCAAGACCATGTATATGATTTAGCTCATGGTAAAAATATGGTAAACGTTATACTTGTCGACTTCCGTGGCATGGATACTTTATTTGAGTCATCCGTACTAGGTATAGCTGGTTTAGGTGTTTATACGATGATTAAACTTCGACTTAAACAAAGAAATCAATCAAGCGAGGTGAATGACCATGAATAGACAAAAGAATAACTTAATGTTTCAATACGCCGCTGTTGTCATTTTCTTCATGGTCATCGTCTTCGGTTTCTCATTATTTCTAGCAGGTCACTATACACCCGGGGGTGGCTTCGTTGGAGGTTTATTGTTTGCGAGTGCGCTATTAGTCATTACAATCGCATTCGATGTAAAAACAATGCGTAAAATTTTTCCTCTGGACTTCAAAGTTTTAATTGGCATAGGCCTACTGTTTTGCGTAGGTACACCCATTGCAAGCTGGTTTATGTCTAAAAACTTTTTCACACATGTCACTTTTGATATACCGCTTCCCCTACTAGAACCCATGCATATGACAACGGCAATGTTCTTTGATTTTGGGGTACTTTGTGCAGTAGTAGGAACTGTAATGACTATTATTATTTCGATTGGAGAGAACGAATAGTGGAAATTATCATGATATTTGTTAGTGGTATTCTCACAGCAATAAGTGTCTATCTCGTTTTGTCTAAAAGTTTGATACGAATTATTATGGGGACTACTTTACTAACACACGCAGCAAATTTATTTTTAATTACTATGGGTGGATTGAAACATGGTACTGTTCCTATCTATGAAAAAGGAACAGCCAGCTATGTTGATCCTATACCTCAAGCACTAATCCTTACTGCAATAGTTATCGCATTTGCTACAACAGCATTCTTCCTAGTACTTGCATTTAGAACTTATAAGGAACTTGGAACAGATAATGTTGAGCGTATGAAAGGAGCACCTGAAGATGACGGAAAGTAACTTGCTCGTTTTAACACTTGTGATACCTATTTTGACTGCAATCTTGCTTATCTTTATCGGAAAGCGTCCGCTAATTAAACGTTACGTGGCACTTGCTGGATCAATATTGACATTGATTGTAGCTCTTTTTAATTTAAAAAATGTATTACATTCAGGACCTTTAAAAGTAGAATTAGGTTCATGGAAAGCGCCATACAGCATTGTCTTTGTATTAGATGTTTTTAGTGCTTTACTTATTATCACAAGTATTATTATAACGGTTATAGTAATTTTATATTCCTATCGTTCTATAGGCATTGAAAGAGAACGATATTATTACTACTTTTCAATTATGTTTATGTTAATCGGTATTATCGGCGCTTTCACTACTGGTGATATCTTTAATATGTTCGTGTTCTTTGAAGTCTTCCTAATGTCTTCTTATTGTTTACTAGTCGTTAGAACGACAAAAATTCAACTTCAAGAAACGATTAAATACGTTCTAGTTAATGTTGTTTCTTCTTCATTCTTTGTTATGGGTGTAGCGATACTTTATTCAGTAGTTGGAACACTTAACTTGGCGCATATTAGTGAAAGATTATCTAGTTTATCAGTTCATGATAGTGGCTTAGTCAATATCGTATTCATCTTATTTATCTTTGTCTTTGCAACTAAAGCTGGCGTCTTCCCTATGTACGTATGGTTGCCAGGCGCATATTACGCACCACCTGTAGCCATTATCACATTCTTTGGAGCCCTGCTTACTAAAGTGGGCGTCTACGCTATAGCTAGAACGCTCAGCTTATTCTTTAATAGTACGGTTAGCTTTTCACACTACGTCATTCTATTCTTAGCTTTACTTACAATCATCTTCGGATGTGTAGGTGCCATAGCTTATTATGATACTAAAAAAATCATTCTATATAACATTATGATTGCAGTTGGTGTCATCTTAGTCGGTGTATCAATGATGAATGAAAGTGGCATGATGGGTGCTATTTACTACACTATTCACGATATGCTAGTGAAAGCTTCACTATTCTTACTTATAGGCGTTATGTATAAGATAACTAAGTCAACAGACTTGCGACATTTCGGTGGTCTAATCAAGAGCTATCCTGTATTAGGATGGACATTCTTTATTGCTGCACTCAGTCTAGCAGGCATACCACCATTGAGTGGTTTCTATGGGAAGTTTTATATTGTACAGGCCACTTTTGAAAAGGGATTCTACCTAAGCGGTATCATTGTCTTATTATCAAGCTTAATCGTTCTATATTCAGTCATACGTATCTTTCTCAAAGGTTTCTTCGGTGAAGCAAAAGGTTATGATATGACACGCAAAGTGAACGTCAATTACTTAACAACTATCGCCGTTATTTCAACTATTATTACAGTATTATTCGGCTTGTCCGCTGACTTACTGTTCCCTATAGTTAAAGAAGGTTCTGAAACTTTCACTGATCCAAATATCTATATTCACAACGTTTTAGGAGGTAAGTAATATGGCCGCACAATTTATCGTCAATTTATTGGTCGCTATCATTTGGTTATTTGTAACTGATAGTTACACGTTAAATAACTTTGTTCTAGGATTTCTATTTGGTCTTATACTTGTTTACCTCCTACATCGGGTAATGCCAGGTCGCTTTTATTTAGTAAGGATTTATCGCATTATTGTATTAATTCTTACATTTTTAAGTGAACTGATTAAAGCGAATTTCGATGTTCTGAAAATCATCCTCAAACCAAATATCACGAATAAACCAGGTTTTTTCGTGTATGAAACAGATCTTAAGACAGACTGGCAAATTGTCTTACTTTCAAATCTTATTACGTTAACCCCAGGAACTGTGGTATTAGGCATTAGTGATGATCGTAGGAAAATATACATTCATGCGATTGACTTTAGTACTAAAGAGGAAGAAGTTGAAAGTATAAAAACTTCATTAGAAAAGGTAGTAAGAAAGGTGGGTGAAAACGAATGACACATAATATTTTCATTATTATTGCATTAATTATTGTTGTAGCTTCAATGTTAGCCATGTTAGTACGTGTCATTCTGGGCCCTTCTTTAGCCGATCGTGTTGTTGCACTTGATGCTATTGGACTACAGTTGATGGCTGTGATTGCCCTATTTAGTATTTTATTAAATATTAAATACATGCTTGTAGTTATTTTAATGGTAGGTATACTAGCTTTCTTAGGTACTGCAGTTTTTTCTAAATTTATGGATGAAGGTAAGGTGATTAAACATGATAACAACGATCATCATTAGTATTGCCGTAATCTTTGTCATGTTAGGTGCTTTGATTAGTGCCTTTGCAGCGATAGGCTTAATCAGACTAAAAGATGTTTACTCACGTGCCCATGCTGCTGGTAAAGCAGCAACACTTGGGGCGATGTTTCTACTCTTTGGTGCCTTCCTGTATTTCATCGGCACTGAAGGCTACGTCAATATGCAATTAATCATCGGCATTATCTTCGTTTTCATAACTGGTCCACTTTCTAGTCACATGATTATGAAAGCAGCCTACAATATTCAAACACCTTACAGTAAAGATACAAAAGTTGATGAAATTAAAGAAGATATGAATGATACAAAATTATAGTTCTAAAACTCTAAGGAAATAATAAAACATATTTCCTTAGAGTTTTTTTATACGACATAATACATCAATAGTCTTTTGTCTATATGCATAAAATGTGATATGATTTAAATCGTAATTATTTCGATTTAAAATTAAGAAAGTTAAGGGAGTGCTTTACATGCATTGGACTATTATTGGTGGCGGAGTTCAAGGTACAACTGTAGCAATTAAACTAAGAAATGAAGGAATAAGTAGCAATCAACTAACTATTATTGATCCTTATCCTTCCCTATGTGAACAATTCAACGAGTATACCAAACGTATAAGTATGCCTTTCTTAAGATCGCCATTTGTGCATCATATACATCCCCAACCTTTTCATTTAAAACAATATGCTAAATTAAATCAATATACTTCGGCATATTACGGCCCATATAAACGTCCTCAAAGAGATATGTTTATGCATCATATTCATGATTTAGTACATCAATACGATTTAAATAAAAGTCATATTCAAAGCATTGCTTCTAAAATTATGAGTAATCAACAAGGTAAATGGCAAATTGAATTACATAACGGGGAGTCAATCCTTACCGATTGCGTAGTTATTGCAAATGGATGTAATCATCAACCATTTATACCTTCGCAATTTATTAGTAAACCTAAAGTGACTCATATATTTGATAAGAATTATGATCAAACAATTGAAGAAAAAGCTAATCATATTGTTGGTTCAGGGATTTCAGCAGCACATTTAACGTTAAAATTAATTAATCGTCAAGAAAATAATAATAAATTACATTTATGGCTTAATAAAAACATTGAAATACATGATTTTGATGCAGATCCTGGGTGGTTGGGCCCAAAACGCATGAATCACTTGCTAGCAATATCTTCACCAGAAGCGCGTTTAAACGTCATTAATGAAGAACGTCATAAGGGCTCAATGCCTATGGAGTTATTTTTACGATTGAAGAAACAAGAACAAGCGGGTCGGTTAATGATTCATCATTCACCTATAGATGAAATCAATGATAAGACTATCACTTCCAATGGTTGTCATTATAAATATCATCATATTTTACTTGCCACTGGCTTTGTTAATAAAATCTGTAATCAACCTTTGATTCAACATCTTATCTATGATGAACAAGCCCCATTAAATTCGTGTGGCTATCCTTCATTAAGTGATGAACTTGAATGGCTACCTCAATTGTTTGTTGTGGGGGGACTTGCTGATTTAGAATTGGGACCCTTTGCGAGAAATATCATGGGTGGAAAAGAAGGTGCTGAGAGAATTAGTAAAGCATTACATCGTTTAAATAAAAAGATATCATAAACTAAAAAAGTGCTCCCTCTAATGTAGACTAAATCGTCTTTAAACCATTAAAAGGAGCATTTTTTTATTTGATTGATTTGATAGCAATAGTGCCACGCATAATACTAATTAATTGATTCGAGTCATTTTTGATTTCAACATTCCATACTTGTGTTGTACGACCTTGATGTATGATCTTAGCAATTGCTGTGACACGTCCCTCTTTTGTTGAATGTATGTGGTTAGCATTCATTTCTAAGCCAAGAGGAATATATTGAGTTGTATCTATTAAATTAGCAGCACCCAAAGAACATGCTGTTTCACCTAAGGCGAGACTTGCACCCCCATGTAAATATCCGAATGGTTGTTTAACCTTGTCTGTAACAGGCATTGAAATTATTACAACACCTTCATCCTCTTCTTCAACATGCATTTCAAATGTCTCCAAAAGATTGGTCACGCTTTACACACCTCATTTCAAGTTTTATAGTACCATAGCTGCAATCGTACCAAAAATAATTAGAGGTATATTATAAAACAAGAAGTTCGGAATACACGTATCTCGTATATGATCGTGCTGTCCATCGATATTGAGTCCTGCCGTTGGGCCTAAAGTAGAATCACTCGCTGGTGAACCTGAATCACCAAGAGCACTTGCCGTACCAATTAAGGCGATAAGCGCCATAGTATCAAGACCAATAGATGCGCCGAATGGTATAAATAATGATGCGATAATTGGTATCGTTGCAAATGAAGAACCGATACCCAAAGTAACAATAAGACCAATAATATACATGACAATAATACTAATTAATTTATGATCACCAGTGATACTTGTTAAATCTTTAACCAATGTATCAATATCACCCGTTGCATTCATAACCCCTGCAAAGCCGTTAGCTGTCAGTATTACTACCCCAATATACGCCATAATTTTAATACCATCAACAAACTGTTCATCTAGTTCGTACCACTTATAAACTCTAGAAATAAAGAAGACGAGCACACCTGCAAGCGCACCAAAAATCATTGAATCTGTGAAAGTTTGGACAATAAATGTCGCTAAAATCGCAATGATTGTCACGATTAAAACATAAGGCTTTAATTCAGTGACTGTTTCACGTTCATCAACATTACGTTGTACGTAGTTTCTTGGTTTACGATACACGATAAACCCTAATATAAGTCCTACAATATATCCCATTGAAGGAATTAACATCGCCTTCCAAATCATACTGAATTCAATTGGGTGATGCGCTTTTTGGAAACCACTTTGAATGATTTGATGGAAGATTTGACCAAAGCCATATGGAAGTAAAACGTAAGGCCAGCATAAACCAAATCCGATTACTAAACCAATGAGTCGTCTATCAATTTTTAAATCATTGAATAAACTAATTAATGGAGGAATAACTATTGGAATAAAAGCTATATGTACTGGAATAAGATTTTGGCTCATAATACTCATTGCTAATAAAGCAAGAATAATAATAACTTTTACTTTTATACGTGAAAGTCTGCTATTTTCTGAATGGATGCCTTCAATAATTTTTCCAACGAGATAATCAGTAATCCCGCTATAAGAAATGAGTGCTGCAAAACCACCTAGTAAAGCGTAGCTTAAAGCAACCTCTGCTCCATCGGTAATATTCTTCCCAAAAACACTGATGACTTTCTCTACACTCATACCAGAAATTAAACCACCTATGAGTGCACTTATAAATAAACTAATGACTACATTGAGTCTACATAAACATAAGACGATCATTAATATAACTGCTATAACAACTGCATTGATCATGTCGCTCCCCATCCTTTACCACTCTATCGAACTAAAGTATTTATGTTTTAAATAGTACCAAGACACAAATTTAATGTCAATATAAAATATGATGCAAAATATTTTATTGTTGTAGTCTTAATTATCCTACTCGTAATCAATGACTGGATTAAAAGTGTGCTAGATTCAAGCTTCTTTTAAACCAAGTCATTTATGTCACGAGATGGTAAGTGATGAAATATTTGTTAAAAACATTCTTCAATTAAAGTCAATTGTGGAAAACCTCAGAACTACTAATTACATACTATTATGCTTTCACACATAATGAACATCATCTTTACAATTATAAGGATGTTACTGGTATTGTTGTTTCAACCATTCTACTACTGTAGGAATCATATAACCTGTTGGCCCTTTTGGACCTTTAAAAGTTGATTTATTAATCGTAGCTGGTCCTGCAATATCAAAATGGATATGGGGTGTCTGACCACTAAAATGCGTAATAAATGCTGCTGCAAATAATGCTTTACCTTGTCCATTCGTATGATTGACTAAGTCTGCTATGTCTGAATTTCTAATTAACTGCTTTTCAGTATCTGTGATAGGTAATTCAAACACTTTTTCATCTACTGATTTAGCTATATCTAACAGACTGTTGATTTCATTTTTAGCGTGAGAGTGAAAAGCAGCTGCTTTATCCTCTCCAAGTGCCACAATTGCTGCACCAGTTAAAGTGGCGAAATCCATAATAAGTTGTGGTTGAAATTGCGTAGCATATGTAACGGCATCACCTAGCACCATACGTCCTTCAGCATCACTATTTAACATTTCAACAGTTTCGCCGCTGAGTGAGGTAAAAACATCATCTGGTTTCATAGACTTTTCATTAATCATATTCTCAGCTGAAGCAATAACTCCCACTACATTAACTGGCAATTTTAATCTCTCGATAATATCTATCATTCCAACAACGTTTGCGGCCCCACACATATCGAATTTCATCGTCTGCATACCGATTTTAGATTTAATGCTATATCCACCTGAGTCATATGTAATACCTTTACCTACTAAAGCAATGGGTGCATCATTCGACTTTCCGCCATTGTAAGTTATTGTTATTAAACGAGGACCATTCACCGAACCTTTTCCGACTGCATGTAAAAGCCCAAAGCCCTCTGATACAATTGTTTCCGCATCTTTAATATCTACTGATACCTTTTTATCTTTAAAATGACCCTCAATTTCTTCAGCAAAATATTGTGGTGTTAATATGTTAGGAGGCATTTGACTTAGCTCACGTGCTAAATTAATAGACATCCCTAGTTGTTGACCTTCATTAATATCAGAAGCAATCTCATCATGTTCAGTTTGTATATAAATAGATGGTTGATAAGGCGCTTTTTTATCTGATTTATAATTATCAAATTGATAAATGGATTGTTCACTCTGCAATCCGAGAGTTTTAGCCACCTCTACTACATCATTATGTTTAGACATAAATGTATCTATAAGAACTTCAGCTTCATTAATATGTTCTTGTTTTAAATACTGAAACGTATATCCCCAAACTTTTAATAATCGCTGATAAGAAAGCTCTTTAAGATTACCTAATCCCACTGTTAACAAGCGCTTTGGCTGATCATTTATGTAAAGCAAAGTGGAAGATATCTTTCCAACCGAGCTTCCAATAATATGATGTTGCTTCAACGTCTCAAGTTGTTCAATAATTGATTGATTCTTATATTTAATGTCTCTTAATTGATTAATGTGTTCTGGTAATCCCACGATGAGCGTTTCAATATATGTGTTAGATTTTTCATTGATGTAAATGTTCATAAAATACCTCCATTTATGTATATCGTATTATAGGTTTCCTATTAAAAAACCCTCCTGCTTAATAAACAGAAGGGTGAAATACATTTATATATAATTAGCTTAGTTTAGAATTTACCTTTTTTGAATGCTAAGCCGATACCACCGAGTTTGAATACGGCACGTGTATCAATAACTTTTTTCATTAATGCAGCTTTTTTACCAGTAATATCTCTACCGTAAACGATACCTACACCATCATGAGCACCTAATGAGCATACTGTACCACGATTTACGTATTGGAAGTCTTCTTTAGATTCACCATTTAAGATATGTTTGATATTTTTGGCAACATGTTCACCTTGTTGCATAGCAATTTGTGCAGTTGTTGGTAATGGACGTTCTTCACCAGCTGGAATGAATGCTGAACAATCACCAATAACAAAAATATCATCGTGACCTTCGATAGTTAAATCTTGCTTATTAATGATACGACCACGTTTAACACCTTCAAATGATTCTTCCATTAACTTACTACCGCGTACACCAGCAGTCCATACTGAAGTACCAGCTTCTAATTGTTGTTTTTCTCCATCTACTTCTACAACGAAACCTTGTTCGTTACAAGCAACAATTGGAGTGGCAATTTTGAATTCTACACCACGGTCTTCTAAGTAATTAACCGCGTAGTTTACAAGTTCATCAGAGAACATTGGTAACATTTTTGGTGCCGCTTCAACGCAAGTTAATTTAACTTTACTTTGATCGATACCATATTTACTGCATAATTCTGGAATTCTATCTGTTAATTCACCTAAGAATTCAATTCCAGTGAAGCCAGCCCCACCTACTAAGATTGATAAATCTTTATCATCTTTTTCTTTAGAAGCTGCGTAATTAGCAAATTTATCTTCAATGTGACGAGATAATTTACGAGAAGTTAATACGTTCTCGATTTGAAAAGCATAGTCTTTCATACCTTCAATGCCAAATGTTTCACTTACGAAACCTAAAGCTACTACTAAGATATCGTAGTCATATACTCCCTTGTCAGTTTCGACACGTTTAGCATTGCGGTCAATTTTTGTTACTTCAGCAACTACGAAGTTAACTTTATCTTGTTTTACAGCACTTTCAACTGGATATAATAAATCTTCATAATTGATTGTACCAGCAGAAGCTTCATGTAACCAAGTTGATTCATAGTGATATTCATTCTTATTAATTAAAGTAATTTCTGCTTCGTCTGCAGAAATTTCTTTTTGTAATTTAGTAACTGTTTGTAAACCAGCATAACCGGCACCTAAAACTAGCACTTTCTTACGATCTTGAGCCATCTCTAATTCACCTAAGCTTTCATAATATTTTAACCAAAATGAAGATAAAGGCTATAAACTTATGACAAGGTAAATTGCCCTATCGTTATAGACTTCGTCGACATCTTAAATTATTACGTCTTTTATCAAGGTTAAATCTTTAGTTGTTCACACAAAAGACAATTTTTAATCCAATTCTAATTTTATAGCTTTTACGCTACATTTTCAAGCTACAACAGAGTTAGATTGTGAAGATTTTAATTTAACTAACGTAGTTCTCACAAATGCCATAGAAACGTTGTAAAACATCCAAATAATATAAAAAAAATAGGCAACCTGTTTCCAGGATTGCCTAAAATCTTTTTACATCATTTAATACTATTCTTTGGTTTGACTTATTTAGCATTGTTCAGGGTTACCTGATACTTTAGCCGTTTTGAATGAGCTTCCACAACCACAGGATGCTATTGCATTTGGGTTATCTATTTGGAAGCCACCGCCCATAAGTGATTGTTTGAAATCAATTGTTGTACCATTTAAAACTGGTGCATCATATTTATCAACAAGTACTTTAAGTCCAAAGTATTCTAATACTTCATCGTTCTCACCAGGGGCTTCTTCGGCAGACATTCCATATGTGAGCCCTGTACAACCGCCACCATTCACTTTAATTTTTAAATAGCCATCTGCCATATCATTACTTTCTAACATATCTTTTACTTCATATGCAGCTGCTTCAGTTAAGATTACTGTTGGCATACAATTTACCTCCCAATTTCTCAAAGAAATTTTATAATTTCTACATCATTTTATTGCTAATTTATGTTATATATTAAAACATATTTGTAATATCGTTTTCTTCAATGTGTTTATAAATATTGATTAATAAATCCTCTGGCGAATCACCTTCAACAATATCACCATCGACAAGTACATACAACCCACTAGAGCACATGCCACAATTTTGCAAGCATCCGTATTCTAATACATCTACGTCTGGATCATTTTCCAATTTTTCATAGACGATATCTCCGCCCTTTGCCATGTTCGACACACAAAATTCTACTAACGGAAACATAAGACACCTTCTTACTATTTTATTAGTCTTAACATTATAACAAAGTTACTAATCATATGCCTATCGGTCAGCTTGATGATTTCCATCATGTATGGTATACCCTTATTTCTAAAAATTAAATTGTATTCTACATTTGTTTGTAGTCATTTTGAAAAACCGATATAATGAAGACATATATATATTTACTTTCAATTCAGGGGTTAAGAAAGTAAATCGTTAACTATCTATAGTGTAAACGGGCACATTTTAAAAGATAGTCTCAAAGGATCTCAATAATTTTTCAAAAATTAAACAAATTGAATAAAGGGGTATAAAAAATGAAAAACTTAGTTTTACTAGGCGGGGGTTATGGTAATATGCGAATTATGTCACGTATCTTACCAAATTCAATTCCCGAGGGGTATCAAGTGACGTTAGTCGATCGAATGCCTTTCCATGGATTAAAACCTGAATTCTATGCACTAGCAGCAGGTACAAAATCAGACAAAGACGTACGTATGCAATTTCCAGATAATAAACAAATTAATACAGTATATGGTGAAATCAATGATATTAATTTAGAGGAACAAATCATTTCTGTAGGCAATTCTAAAATCGACTACGACGAACTCATTATAGGGCTTGGTTGTGAAGATAAATACCATAATGTTCCTGGCGCTGAAGAATATACACATAGCATTCAAACATTATCTAAATCACGTGAAACCTTTCATAGTATCAGTGAATTACCTACCGGTGCGCGTGTAGGAATTGTAGGAGCTGGACTTAGTGGTATCGAATTAGCAAGTGAATTACGTGAAAGTCGTTCAGATTTAGAGATTCTTCTATACGATAGAGGCCCTCGTATTTTAAGAAATTTCCCTGAAAAGCTAAGTAAATACATATCAAAGTGGTTTTCTAAACACGACGTTACTGTAGTACCAAATTCAGTTATTGATCGCGTTGAACCCGGTAAGATATATAATAACGGTCAACCTGAAGATATTGATTTAGTAGTTTGGACAGCAGGAATACAACCTGTTGAAGTTGTACGTAACTTACCAATCGATTTAAGCAATACAGGACGTGTCATTCTTAATCAATACCATCAAGTTCCAACTTATAAAAATGTGTATGTAGTAGGAGATTGTGCAGATCTTCCTCATGCACCTAGTGCACAATTAGCCGAGCTACAAGGTGATCAAATTGCCGATGTACTCAAAAAACAATGGAATAATGAATCACTACCAGATAAGATGCCTGAAATTAAAATCCAAGGCTTCTTAGGTTCTCTTGGAGATAAACAAGGTTTCGCATATATAATGGATCGTACAGTCACTGGTCGTTTAGCTTCAATTTTAAAATCTGGTGTGCTTTGGCTTTATAAATATCATAATGGTTAAATCACTTATTAAAGGCAAGTTCTACTCATTTAAGAACTTGCCTTTATTTCTGTATTAAACTACGCTTCAAAATGCGTTTCTATAAAGCGTACAACTGGTTTCATTTGAATGTAACCGTCAGCAACATACTCATCGTTCATCGTTACTAATGGATAAAACAATTCGTCTTCTTGAATTCTTTCAATAAACTGTTCGTCATGATCTGTTAAATTCTCTGTATCTCGATTAATGTCAATATATGTAAATTCAAAATGATGTTCTGGAAACTTCCGTTTTAGCAAAGGTTGAAGCCATTCATATGTATCTTTCGATGTTGGTGCGTTAACACAACTTGCACAAATTACATCAGCTCCATAAACCACAACACTTATTTTAGTCATTAAAAATCCCCCATCTTGTTTTATAGATTTTTACTACTGAATCTATTATAATGAATTAATAATGATTATGAAATAAATGACTTGAAAGGAGACATGTCACATGCCTACTGAAAACGCAACGATGTTCGATCAAGTAGCTGAAGTCATTGAACGCTTACGTCCATTTTTATTACGCGACGGCGGTGACTGTACACTTGTTGACGTCGAAGATGGTATTGTTAAATTACAATTACACGGTGCTTGTGGTACATGCCCAAGTTCTACAATCACTTTAAAGGCCGGAATTGAACGTGCACTACATGAAGAAGTTCCTGGTGTTATCGAGGTAGAACAAGTATTCTAATCGAATATATGAGTATAGATTGAGTCTGGGATGTTATTCTCAAATTAACAGCAGTAAGATAATTTTTATTAGAAATTATCTTACTGCTTCTTTTATATTTTATACTCTTCATTAACATATAGTTTTGATTTACTTTTGAAAATTTGACAACGTTTATATTTAAAAAGCCAGAAACTACTTATTTGTAGTCTCTGGCTTGATTATTATAAATTATTCATCATGATGCTTCTTTTCGTGATGGTCATGGGCTTTGTGGTCTTTTTTTGGTGGCTGATTCTTGGAGTAATCAACTTTATGATTTTTAGGATCTTTACCATCCATATGTTTAGCAATTTGTTGGTCTACATACACCCAACCTTTCCATCCAATATGAACAGCATCACTAATTACATATTTCTCATAATCTTTATTTGTCATATCATAAATTTTACCACCATTATCTACTACAGTAGAATGGATTTTTTTATAAATAGACTCACGTCTATCTTTATCTATACCGATATGATCATACCATCTACCATTTGATGGAATACTTACGTACTGTACATCTGCACCTGCTTCATGCAGAGTTTGCACTAATAATTGTAAGTCTTGGAATTCTGGAGAATCAATATTAAATTCATAATCACGTTTTATTTTACGTTTATTCTCTTTAATTAACTTCCAGTATGGGTCTCTAATATCAAATTTGTTAGTTTTAGTATTAGCCTTCCCAATATCTATAGCCTTATCTTTCATCTCATTCCAAGATGCATCTTCTTCAGTAGCAGGTTTAACATGTGCTAATGGAGGCTTTTTAAATGAGAATAGAGATTTAATTGCTTCAATTTTTATAAGTTGGTTTTCTTTAAATGCAGAAATATAGTTACCTGAAACTTCCCCTGGATGTTTCGCTTGCTCTCTTAAATATGATTTATTGTGAGCATGCGGAAATTGTAATAATCGTTGAGCATAAAGTTTCTTTAAGTCAGCAGGCATATTTTTTTGATTGAACATCTGGTTGATCTGAGTTTGTGACATACGAGCATCAAAGTTTTGATTTGTTAAACCGTGATTGGTAAACCATTGAGGAGAAATAATAAATGTTAATTTCTTCCCTTTGAGATTATCGTATTGTGATGCCAATTCAACTGCATTAATCAAATCCGTTGATCCTCCAGTCCCGAGTAAAAACGTTTGTTTGCTTGAATTATGTTTATTCAATGCAATACCTGGATTAAAAGGATCATCTTTACCAAGTTCACTTGAACCATATATTGGATAATACTTATCTGACTCAAATAGTTTATTTTGAATGAGCGTGCCTTTTAATACTTGATCTGTTAAAGAAATTCTATTATCAGCTAGCGTTTTATCCGTTACTAAGCCCGTAAACCAGCTTGCTGGCAATAGGACGAAGATAACGAATATCACACCACTAATTAAGATAGGTAAGAAAGGTTTAAATTTCATCGTAACTCTTCTAAAGCTTCTACAATTTTATTAGGAGTTGCCCACTCATCTCTATCAAAATCCATAATAGATACTTCAATATCTAATTTATTTTGAATTTCTAAAAGTAAACCTACAGTTTGGAAAGAATCAATAATACCTTCTTCAAAAATTTCTACATCTGGGTTTTCTTTTACAATATCATTTTCAGCTACTTCTGCTAATAAGTCTAAAACTTGATCTCTAAATTCCATAATTAATTACTCCTTTATTAAATAAATTTACCTGAGAAAATTAAGAATCCAAATGTTACAAAATGGAAAGTAATGATAATACTCAATGCTGTAGTAAATCCATTTTGCCAACGTGGTGGATGTTTTTTACGCCAGCGTTCATAATAACCATACCCTATGAACAATGCCGCATGGTATAAACCATAAACAATGTAATATACTTCAAGACCATGCCATATGCCCATAATAAAGAAGTTTAAGAAGAATGCCATATTAGACATTGCAAATTGACTTTTTAATAACTTCTTACGAGACATATAGAATAATGATCTCATGTAAATGCAATCTCTAAACCAGAACGATAAAGTCATATGCCATCTGTTCCAGAAATCTTTAATATTTTTAGCTTTAAATGGTTGATTAAAGTTCGGTGGTGTTTTAATTCCATATAAATAACTTACTGCAATCGCAAACAAGCTATATCCTGCAAAGTCAAAGAATAAGTATAAGCTGTATGCATACATATAAAGCCACATATGTGTGAAACCGTGTAAGTTCATTTGTAATGGGTTAACTGCATACACTTGAATAAAGTACGCAATAATATATTTATACAAGAACCCTAACATAATCATGTGGATGGCTTTAAGAACAAGCTCTCTATACTCTCCACCTGTAGGCACCTTCTTATCGTCTTTAACAAAACGTTTATAACGATCAATTGGTCCAGAAGAAATTGTTGGGAAGAATGAAATAAATTGAATTAACTTCCAAACTTTGATCTCTTTAATTGAACCATCTCTAATTTCCATAATAAGTTGAACACTTTTAAATGTTACGTAGGATATACCTAAGAATCCGACAAATTCGATTAATTTACTTTCATGAAAATGAATCTGATGTCCGCCTAACCATGAACTTTGAAGAATCTTCACAATCGCTAATGGTAGGATAGATAACACCATGACAGTAGTAAATTTAGCAAATGTATTATTCTTTTGACGAGACTTATAATAGAACATGATTAATGCGACTTGCCAAATTACATAAATAATAAAACTTAACAATTGCACACTTAAATACTTTTGACCAAGAAGATTGTGTTTATCTGAAGAAAAGATAAGTACAATCATAATGGCGGTACTTATACCGTTATAAATATAACTACGCTTACCTAAAAATCCGAGTATTATAACTGGTATAAGCACAATAAAAGCAATTAAGAAGAAGGTAAACGTTCCATATGGAATCATCCGTTAACTACCTCTGCAATCTTCTTACGATCTAATTTACCATTTGAAGTAAGTGGTAATTGTTCCATCCATTCGAACTTTCTCGGAATCATATACTCTGGTAAGCGTGATTTAAGTTCATGTTTGATATTCGTTGTCATTTCTAAGTTGTCTTCAACTCTATCATAAGGTACAACAGCACCGATAAGATGTACAACTTTACCATTTTTATAAACTGGTACGACAATTGCTTCTCTTACATATTGTGATTGACGTAATTGCGTTTCAATTTCTTCTAATTCCATTCGATAACCGTTTAACTTAATTTGGAAATCGATACGTCCTTGAATAAACCATAATCCATCTTCTTCTTTAGCCTTATCTCCAGTGTGATAAGTTCTGGTACCATCTTCAAAGTTGAAAACCGCTGTAGTCTTCTCCTCATTCTTAAGATAACCTAAACTCACACTTTGTCCTTCAATAACAAGCTCACCTTCATCAGTAGTTGATAATGTTGTACCTGGTCGTGATACGCCTACTGGTAGAGGATTATATTGCTCTAATACCTCTTGAGTGATTTGAATACTTGTTACAGCCACTGTAGCTTCTGTAGGTCCATACGTGTTGTAAATTGTGGCACTTGGATATCTACTTACTAAAGCTTTAGCTGTTCTATGAGGTAGAATTTCCCCGCAGAAGAAGAAATGATTTAAACTATTATATTGCTTCTCATTAAGATTTGGTAATAATAAACACATTTCGATAAATGAAGGAGTAGATACCCAAACATTAATTGGTGTGTTCATTAACATCTCATTTAACAGTTTAGGTTTTTTAATCATATCTTTATCCACTAAATTAAGAGTACCACCGGACGTTAAGCATGGATATATCGCCATGACCGATAAATCAAATGAGAATGGTGCTTGGTTTAGCCATTCTTGACCTTGTCCAGCTCCATTCAGTGATACCATCCACTCGGCAAATTCAACGAGACTTGCATATTCGATTTGAACCCCTTTAGGTTCTCCTGTCGAACCAGATGTAAAGATAGTATACACAACATCGTTATATTTCATTTGACTATCAAAAATAACAGGATCTTGTGAGTCTTGAATATCTTTAATAGAAATTTCTTTTCCGATAGATTGCTCTAAAGTTTCATCTGAAGTGTTAAAAATAAATTCTGGTTGAACTTTTTCGATAATCATTTTTACACGTTCTTCTGGTACTGATGTATCGATAGGTACATAACCACAACCCGCTTTAATTGCTCCTAACATCCCGACAATCATATACGGAGACATGTGTCCATATAATACCATTGGTTTTTTACCATCTTGTAATTGATGTGCTAACTTACTTGAAGCTTCATCTAATTCTTTATAAGTCAAGACATCTTCTATATGTCTAACAGCTATCTTATCTGGCTGTTCTTTAGCGAAATGATTTAACGTATTAATAATTTCTGCCATCATTACTCTCCCTCATTAAAATTCATTATAAATGAAGTTATTATGTGTATCGCCACTACCATATATTAAGTATAAAGCTATAAATATAGCTAAATATAATAATGTAAGTAAGTAAGGCTTCATTTTTTCATAATACTTATTAGGTTCTTTACTTTTAGTTTTCATATAGCACCTCTTAAACTTAGATTGTTTGATATGTATATAAACAATCATCTTACATATAAAAATATATTCGTCAAAATTTAAAGCTTTCTCGAATCGTTAACATAAAAATACAATGCTACTTCTATATTTTTGTTTTACAATTCATTATAGTCACAATTGAATTATAATTCAATTCTATTTTTATAATTATTGCATGTTTCACTTTGATATCAAGACTTTGTAAAACATTTTTTCGTCACGCATTGGGAAAGACTTAAGTTCCTCTTTTTATTAGAACATCATTATTTTAAGACTAAAACAGCTAATAAACAATTACATACCGACTAACAAAATTGTTAGATTAAATCACTAAAAACTCACGCAACCTCAAAAGGATAATTATCCCTAGATTGCGTGAGTTTAAAAAACCTTTTTAGTTATTAACTTTTACCGGAGTGATAGGTAGTTGATGATTTAAAACAGCTAAAATATTATTAACACAAAGTTGTACCATTCGATCTCTTGTGAGACGTGATGCGCTTCCAATATGAGGTACAATCACCGCGTTATCAAGTTTCAATAGAGGATGATTCACATCGATAGGTTCTTGACGCAATACATCAAGTCCACAACCTAAAATAGTATGATTTCGTAGCGCTTCAACCAATGCAGTTTCATCAACAATGGCACCTCGTCCGATATTAATGAAAATGGCATCATTCTTCATCAAATTGAATGCTTTTGAATCAAATTGATTCTCAGTTTGTGGTGTTAACGGTGCTGTACAAATGACAAAGTCACTTTCTTTTAATAAAGTTTCAAACGAAACGTACGTCGCATCTAACTCTTTTTCAGCTTCTGGATTCTGAGTACGGTTGTGATATAAAATACGAGTATTAAAACCTTTTAAACGACGTGCAAACGCTCTACCAATACCGCCCATACCATATATACCTACTGTCGAACCGTGAACATCTTTTCCGGAAAGTAAATAAGGCCCCCAGCTTTGCCATTGACCCTCTTGCACATATCTTTCCGCTTCAATAATGCGTCTAGCAACTGTTAACATAAGTGTAAAACCTAATTCAGCAGTCGTTTCAGTTAATACATCAGGTGTGTTAGTTACAGTAATGTCATGATCATTCGCTCTGACGACATCTATGTTGTCATAACCTACAGCCATATTTGCAATAATTTTAAGGTCAGACGCTTCTGTCAATACTTCTTCGTCTACGCTTTCACTTAAAGTAATAAAACAAGCAGTAGCGTCTTTAACTTCACTTAAAAATGTTTCTCTAGGCATTGGTGTTAATTCTTTATCCCACATGACGACATCGCCGATTTGTTCTAATTGTTCAATAAATTTTTGAGGAATCTTTCGAGTAATTAGTATTTTGTTCATCCACTCACCCCAGTTTATTTATACATCTATTATTTAATGTTTACCTTAGAAAATTATTACACAGTACTATGGGTTACTTTTCAAGTTCAGTGATAGCAACATTTAAATCTGCGAAAGAATGTGTGGGTGGTACTTCTTTAGTTTGAATTTCTTCGTAAGTAGTTACGCCTGTTTGAACGTGAATCGTATCAATGCCTACATTAATACCTGACATAATATCTGTATCATACAAGTCTCCTACCATGGCTACATCCTCTTTATTTAAACCTAGTATTTCTAGAGCTTTATCCATAATTATCGTTTCAGGTTTACCAATAAATTGTGGTTGTACCCCAGTAGAAACACTAACAACACTTGTAATAGCGCCATTTCCAGGTAAGAACCCTCTTTCCTTAGGAATGGAGACGTCAGGATTAGTAGAGAGGAATTTAGCACCATTCCTAACTCCTAATGTGGCTACTGCAAGTTTCTCATATGTAACTTCTTCATCTAAACCAATCACCACATAATCTACATGTTCATCAGCTTTTACAGTTAATCCTGCTTCAGTTAAAGCTGTTTTCAAGCCATTACCACCAAGCATGTAAACTGATGCATTTGGGTGTTCTTCTGAAATAAAGTCAGCAGTAGCAAGTGCTGAAGTCACAATTTCCTCAGGTTTCGCATCAATTTTCATTTCACGAAGTTTGTCAACAACTTGGTCCGGCGTCTTCGTTGAGTTGTTTGTAACATATAAATGTGGTATTTCATTGCGATTCAAATAATCTATAAATTGTGCCGCTCCATCGATTTCATCTGTACCTTTGTACATCGTACCATCTAAATCGATTAAATAGGCTTTATAATTCTTCACTATTGGTTCTCCCCTTTTCCAAATGCAGTAATTGGAACGTTCTCACTTTCAAGAAATTGTGCAACCTCTTTGATAAATTCCTTATAATATGGCAATGATTTATCAAATAAAGGCATGATTTCTTTTACATTTAATTCTGTATAATTGTGTGCAAATTGTTTTCTGACATCTACAGTGTCATTAATATGGGTTTGAGTTTCCTTAGAAATTACATTTTCTAATTCTAGAATATCAATCACGTCTTTATAGTTACCTGGATCTCTTAAAATAAACCCATCTATAATCATATTTCCAATATCTACTGATGATTCGATTAACATTTGAGCAATACGTTCATACGCATAATGATTTTCTTTATTTTTATCATAATCCTCTGTCAAACCTTGTAAATAGGTCAATTTCTGTGTCAATTTTTCTTTATCTACGAAATACATTCGTTCGTCACCTCTTCATACATCTATCATGCTTATCATATCATAATTTTGCAGTCGTCTTCATTTGTCGTTATACTTAGACGTAACACTTTTTGGAAAATAAAGGAGCGCATAACGCATGATTGATATGTACTTATATGATGACGAAGAACAAAGCCAAGTTCAGTTCGTAGGGTTTGTTGGAGAACACAGTCGTTATGATTTAATGCTCGTTCAAACTGACAGACACTATGGGAAAACACTCGTATTAAATATGCAAACAAATAAATTCGGAATTATAGGAACAGATGATATTGAAGAAGAAGGCTATATTGCACATATACTTGGTGTCACAAAAGAAGAAGGCGATGAAATTATTGGATACTTGAACGAAGTGATTCATTAAATATATCTGTTAACAAGAACGTAATCATACCACTACAACAATGAGCAAAAATGATATATATCTACTTATAAATCATAAAGGCCCATTAAATCGAGATATAGTGCTCGACTTAATGGGCCTTTATTTATCTTCAGTATCTTGTGTTTTCTCAGTATCTTGAATGGTAGGTTGTATTTTAACATCATGAAGTTTATCTATAAGATCCGCTTCATCCTCTACTTCGTCTACTAGTTCATTTTCGGGTATATGTCGTACTACAAAATATGGGCAACCAAAATTACAGTATTCTAGTATGTAATCTTGAATACTTGAAAACCGTTTACTTATCTCAGCTTTCTTATTACTATCTTTATAAAAACCTTTTAAACGTAATTGATCATAACCAAAATCACCAACTACATAATCATACTTATTTAAAATATCTGAGTATCTCGCTGCAAATGTTTCCTCATTGAAACAATCTCTATATTCTTCAATTAATTCAAAGTATTGTTCTTCTACTTTAATCATCGTTTCACCTAATCTAATTAATATAAAAACTTAGGTTGATGACGAACCAACCTAAGTTTCAGAATATATATTACATCTTATTTACTTAATTGTTCTTCACCTTGGCGTTGTCTTTCTTTAGCTGCTTCGTTAACTTGTTCATCTGCGTGATATGAACTACGTACAAGTGGACCTGCTTGGCAATGTTTGAAGCCTTTATCCATAGCAACTTTTCTCATTTTACCAAATTCTAATGGTGTATAATATTTCTCAACTTTAAGATGTTTACGAGAAGGTTGTAAGTATTGTCCTATTGTAAGGATGTCTACATCATTTGCACGTAAATCATCCATTGTTTCATAAATTTCTTCCATTGTTTCCCCTAAGCCGACCATAAGACTAGATTTCGTTGGAATATCAGGTTGTAGTTCTTTAGAACGACGTAGAAATTCTAACGTACGATCGTACGTAGCACGGGCACGTACTCTAGGCGTTAAGCGACGAACTGTTTCAATATTATGATTTAAAATGTCTGGTCTTGAAGCCATTAAGGTTTCAAGCGCTTCATAATCTCCACCCATATCCGATGGTAAAATCTCAATCGTTGTAAATGGGTTTCTTTCTCTAACTTTACGCACTGTTTCAGCGTAGACATTTGAGCCTTGGTCTCTTAAATCGTCACGAGCAACTGCAGTAATAACCACATGTTTTAAGTTCATTAACTCTACTGATTCAGCGACACGTTCTGGTTCATTTAAATCTAATTCATTCGGCAAACCAGTTTTAACCGCACAGAATCGACAAGCTCTTGTACAAACAGCCCCTAGAATCATAAACGTAGCTGTACGTCTAGCTCCCCAACATTCGTGTATGTTTGGACACTTTGCTTCTTCACAAACTGTGTGTAAATTTTTCTCACGCATCATCTTTTTGAGACCAGTATAGTTTTCGTTCGTGTTAAGCTTAATCTTCAACCAATCTGGTTTACGCAAAATTTCTTCATTTTTAGTCGCCATAACAACGCATACCCTCCTGTTTAATATCTCTTCGTTTATTATAACGAAATTAACAATAAATTAAAATCTAATATACGTTAAATTTAAAATCTAAGCAACTTTTCCTTGAAAATGTCTCTTAAAAATTCTGGCATGATATAATCTGTTGGCAAGCCTTTTAAAATTGGGAAATATCTACCAAATGTATACATATCGACAGTACCTAACGTGTATTGATGATCTGTTTGAATTTCTTCACCATTTATGAAGTATCTATTTTCAGATTCTATGAATCCTAGATTATAAAGAATATAACCACCGAAAATGTCACCTCTAAAACCTAAGCCTTGAGCATGTTCATGCATGTATTCCTGTTTTTGGCTCTTTTGAATGACTTTAATTAATTCGTCACCGGTTAAACGAACCCTCACTAAGTTAATCGGATGCGGTAACATACGATGAATATCATATTCCGTGACTTTATCAGCCTCTATACTATTCACAATTAACCCAGCATTCACTAATGCACAATCTGCATGCGTAAATTCATAAACACTCTCTGCTAATAAGTAAGAAGTTTCGGTAATGACATCCGTTTTTTTCAGTAATTTAACATGATGGTCAATGACAGGCTCACTTAATAAAGCTTTACCTTCTTCTTCAAAGTGCGTTTCAACTTGTGGTAACGCATCGAGAGGATGTAATTTCGCTTTTTTATCAGAGACTTTACCATGTTCGATGGTTAGGTTGACTTCTCCTAAGAAATGACCATATTTCCCAGCTGCGGCCATAAGTACGCCATTGTTAAATTCACCATTTTCAAAGTAATGGTGTGTATGACTCCCGAAAATGACATCAATTTCAGGAATTTCTTGGCATAATTTCTCATCAAAGAAAACACCCACATGGCTCATAACAATTAAAATATCAAATTGACCCTTATGAGCTTCAATTTCATCTTTAATTGCCGCTAATGGATCAGTCACAACCCAATCCAGTGCTCTGTAAAAAGGAGTGAATGGTGCTGTTGCAGCCACAAATAATATACGACTACCTTCAATTTCTTTAATATATGAAGACGTTATATGATTAGGTAAATATCCTTTCTCATCAAACACATTTGCACATATGACTTTAAAATTCGCGTCAGTGTATAAATTTTGTAGTGCTTCATGAGAAATCGTCATACCTTCGTTATTACCAATCGTCGCAATATCACAATGTGCTTGATTAAGTAATTCAATATTCTTTTTACCAATCGTTGCTTCTGTGACAGGGGCTGATAAATCTACATGATCACCAATATCTAAATAAAGGGAGGGATGTTGAAGTTGTGGTCGATGGCTAGCCATATAAGATTGAATACGGGCATATTCATTTAAGTGACTGTGAATATCGTTTGTATGATAAATTGTTAATTCCATGACACGTCCCCCTCTCAAATTAATCAATCAATTATACTTATTAGTTACTTTAGCATTTAACATCTCTATCTAAAAGTAGAAGTGCTTAGAGTATTACAAGAGAGATTTAATTATTAAATATGCGCCTAATAATAACATGACTGTTCTTAGTAGCATGACTACAGTATCTGATTTAAGTGAACGATTCACTTTAACTCCAATTTGCGCTCCAATAATACTAGAAATAATCAATGCCACTGAATAACCCCAAGCAACATGACCTTGTACAATGTGTCCAATAGAACTCATTACACTTGAAAAGAAAATCATCATCATACTTGTTCCTACAGCAACATGTGGTGGAAATCTAAATACAATGAGCATTAATGGAGTCATTAGAGCTCCTCCACCTATACCAAATAAACCGGTAAGTATACCTATAAATAAAGTTGCGACAAATGCAAAGAATGGTGGCACACTGTAATGATAGGTTTTACCCTCTGCATCAACATATGTACGTTCATATTGTGGTTTATCAAATATTTTGAAAGGTTTAATTTTATGACGCACCATAAGCAATATTGCTACACAAATCATAAAAATACCAAAGTATAAGTTAAATGAATCTAAAGTTAAAAATTGACTCAAAAATGAACCTATGAGCGATCCTGGTAATAAGCCAAAAAGAAAAATAGAACCGTTTTTTATATCAACTTGTTTCGTTTTTAAATAACCTAATGAAGATGATAATCCTGTAACGATAAGGATAACTGAAGATGTACCAATAGCAATCTGTGGAGTGATGCCATGAAGTATATGATGATTTACTCCTAAATATACAAGCGTCGGCACAATAATTATGCCGCCTCCTATACCTACAATTGACCCTAAGATTGCTGAGAGTCCACCTATTAAAACAAGTAAAATAATAGTTAATAACATGATATTCGCCTCTTAAAATAATTTTAATTGTTGTGGAGCTAAACCTTCATAATCAATACCTAGTATGTCTTGATATGTTTTAGCATTTTGAGCTGCATGTCCACCAGAATTATTATTAAAAATTACATAAACTTTTTTAGCTTTTTGATTTAGGATTTTAACCTTTTGTGCTAAATCTTCAAGTTCTTCTTCATTATAATCATACAAATATCTAACATCTCGCCATTCTTGATCTGTCATATCTTTTTTCGTCCATCCATGACGATTACGGCCATGATAACGTACAAAAGCTACTTGGTTTGTAATTCTGTTAACGAGAGGAATACTACCTTCTTTTACTTGAGGTTCATCAACAACAGAATGTATAATTTGATGATCTGTTAAAAATGATAAAGTTTGCTCTTTAAAACGATCATCGAACCAAGATTGATGTCGGAACTCCACGCACATAGGAACTTCCTCTAATTGCTTTCTTACATATAAAATGTAGTTAATATTTTGAGCGTTGCAATCAAACCATGGTGGAAATTGAACTAGGACCATCGCAAGTTTATTATGCTCTTTAAGAGGCTCAAGCATCTCTTTAAATTGTTCAAATAATTCACTACGTGTTTCCGCATATTCTTTATAATCTGCATGAAGGGTTAATGCTTGGTGTATTTTTACAATAAATTGAAAACGTTTAGGCGTTTCATTTATCCATTTCATTATGTTTCGTTCTGGTTGAATTGCATAATATGAGGCATCTAATTCCACTATGGGAAAATGACTAGCGTAAGTCTTTAACTTGTCACTTTTGCGGTCTAAATCCTCATATAATGTATCATGGTCTCCCCAACCAGTAAGACCTATTTCTATCATTTTTATCACCATCAACATGATACCACACTATAATAGAGTGGTTCACTCGAACAAGCTAAAATTTACATATTCTTTATTATTATAAAAATCGATGATTTTCATATAAAAAAGAGAAGGATACTCCGTTATTATCAACGGATGCTTTCCCTCTCTTAATTGAACTATATCTATATAAGTTGTAATTTCTTATTCACTTGCGATATGACTCTATCCATTATCATTGCAGCATGCATTTTCTCAGCAAGACGTGGAGATTGTCCACTCCACATATGTGTAAGTTCTCTATTACCATCTTGAGCTGCAGCTTTTCTGATACTATTAGTCAGTTGATTTTGAATTGGATAATCAGGAATTTCGCCATCAAACTGATTCATTTCATCAATAAACTCATTATGAATCCCTCGTGCATACTTACCACTAAATACTTTAGTAACTACAGTGTCTGTTTCCTTGCTTCCTAGAATAGCATTTTTTAATAAATCACTCGCAGCACTTTCATCAGAAATCAGGAATGCTGTACCCATTTGCACACCTTGTGCGCCAAGCATCATGCTCGCAAGCAAACCTCTACCGTCCATAATTCCGCCTGCAGCTACCACCGGTACCGTCACATTATCTACCACTTGAGGTACAAGCGACATTGTTCCTATCATAGGCTCATCATCGCCATGATTTAAAAATGAACCCCTGTGTCCACCTGCTTCACTGCCTTGTGCGACAATGATATCCATTCCTGAACGCTCATTTTCAATTGCTTCATCAACACTTGTAGCTGTACCGACTAAAGTGACATTTGCTTCTTTAAGTTTTTGAATTGTTTCTTCATCAGGAATACCGAATGTGAAACAACATACAGGCACACGATACTTAATAATTAAATCAATCGCTTGTTTAAACTGTATATCCTCTGTGACATTGACAACAGGTTCCTCTAAATTAAATGCACGTCTATATGGTTTCAACCAAGCATTCATATGATTAATTTGGTCTGGTAGATAACGATTTTTACTAGGAACAAAGAGATTCACGCCAAAAGGTTTATCAGTCAATCGTTGCACTTCTAAAATTTCATTTTCCAACTTTTCAGCATTAAAATAACCTGCACCAATTGTGCCTAAACCACCACGTTCACTAATAGTTGAGACTAGGTGAGGCGTCGTACTACCAGCCATTCCTGCTTGAATGATAGGATATTGTATGCCCAATACTTTCGTCATTCCATTTTCATTCCACATCATGTTTCACCCTTCTTAATAAAGTTATCGGCCTTTCATACTTTGAGGAAGTCTTTGATTTTTTAATTTTTCTTCTTCTTCTTGATCCATTTCATCCTCAATTTCCATGCCTAGTAATTCTTCAATTAAGTCTTCATGTGACACAATCGCATCGGTACCACCATATTCATCCAACACAATCGCTAAATGCTTACGCGTCACAGTCATTTTACGAAGCACCCATTCCGCTCGATTGTGCTCGTTTACAAATAGTGGGCTCGATACATAATTCGTAATTTTATCGTCTTTATGCTTACTCCATGCTAATAAATATTTTGAATGAAATACACCGATAATATCATCAATATCTTCATCATACACCGGATACCTTGTATAAGGTTCATTCATAACTGTTTCATATGCTTCATCATAAGTGACTTCTTTTGAAAATGCCACTACCTTCACGCGTGGTGTTGTATCTACATCAGTTATCTTTAATTTTTCAAAGTCCATCACATTTTGCAAACGTGCATTTTCAACTTCATTAAATGCACCTTCTCGTCCTGCAATATTTAATAATGTACGTATTTCTTCTTTTGAAAAACGCTTTTCCACAGGTTTTCCTCGAGAAAACAAATGATTAATACCGTCTGTCATTTTATTCAATACGAATGTGATAGGCTTTAAAATAATAACTAAAATATTGATAATTGGATAAACCAAACGTGAAATTTGATCTGGAAATGTCGCAGCAATTGATTTCGGAATAACCTCTGAAATTAAAATAATTAATATAATTATAATTACAGAAGCAACGACAATATTGACTCCCTTTCGAATAGCTAAAATAGCTACTAGAATAGGTAAAATAATATTTGCTACGTTATTAACTATAAGAATAGTCGTAATAAATTCATTGGGTTTATCTAATAATTTTGAAAGTCCTTTAGCTTTTCTGTCACCATCCTTCGCAGCAGTTTGAAACTTAGTACGATTAGCAGCAGTTAATGCCGTTTCACTTCCAGAGAAGAAAAACGAAACTAAAAATAAAATGATAATCGAGACAATCATGATGTATTCTCCTTATAAAATAATCATTGTGAACTTTTATACACTATTTCCCAAGAAATAAACATTCGAAACGATAAACCACTATGACAATAAATGAATCAAATAAATAACCTGCCAACAACTCTGATATAAGGTTGATGACAGGTTTAATATTCTAAATTATTAAATTCGTAACTTTAGTGTATAATTAGCCGATTGAACCTTCCATTTCGAATTTGATTAATCGGTTCATTTCTACTGCATATTCCATTGGTAATTCTTTAGTGAATGGTTCAATGAAGCCCATAACAATCATTTCAGTGGCTTCTTCTTCAGAAATACCACGACTCATAAGATAGAATAATTGTTCTTCTGACACTTTAGACACTTTAGCTTCGTGTTCTAATGAAATATTGTCATTAAATACTTCATTATATGGAATTGTATCAGACGTAGATTCATTATCTAAGATTAACGTATCACATTCAATATTTGAACGTGCACCTTTAGCTTTGCGTCCTAAGTGAACGATACCACGATAAATAACTTTACCACCATTTTTAGAGATGGATTTAGAAACGATAGTTGAAGATGTATTAGGAGCTTTATGAATCATTTTAGCACCGGCATCTTGAACTTGACCTTTACCAGCGAAAGCAATTGATAATGTACTACCTTTAGCACCTTCACCTAGTAATACACAGTTAGGGTATTTCATTGTTAACTTAGAACCTAAGTTACCGTCTACCCATTCCATGTTACCATTTTCATGAACAAAAGTACGTTTAGTAACTAAGTTATAGACATTGTTTGCCCAGTTTTGAATAGTTGTGTAACGAACATGCGCATCTTTATGCACTATAATCTCAACAACAGCCGAATGTAATGAGCTTGTTGAATAAACTGGTGCAGTACAACCTTCAACATAGTTTACTGATGCACCTTCATCCGCAATAATTAAAGTACGCTCAAATTGACCCATATTTTCAGAGTTAATACGGAAGTATGCTTGTAAAGGTGTATCTAATTTAACGTTTTTCGGTACATAGATAAATGATCCACCTGACCATACTGCTGAATTTAATGCCGCGAATTTATTATCTGCAGCAGGTACAACAGATGCAAAGTATTCTCTGAATAAATCTTCATTTTCACGTAATGCACTATCAGTATCTTTGAAGATAATTCCTTTTTCTTCTAATTCTTTCTCCATGTTGTGATAAACAACTTCTGATTCATATTGTGCAGATACACCAGCTAAATATTTTTGTTCAGCTTCAGGAATACCTAATTTGTCAAACGTACGTTTAATTTCTTCAGGAACTTCATCCCAAGAACGTTCTGTATGCTCTGATGGTTTAACATAATAAGTAATATCATCAAAGTCTAATTCTGATAAGTCTCCACCCCATTGTGGCATAGGCATTTTATAGAATAATTTCAATGCTTTAAGACGGAAATCTAACATCCATTGCGGTTCTTCTTTCATCTTAGAAATTTCAGTAACGATATTTTCTGTTAAACCTCGCTCTGATCTGAAAATGGACACATCCTCATCGTGGAAACCATATTTATAATCTCCAACATCAGGTGCTTTTTTAGCCATTTTAATCACTCCTTGAATTGATAATTAATAAACAACGTGCGCATGAGATTTTTAATTTATATAGTTAAAAGTGTAATACTTAAAAATGACTATTCTTTAAAGTTGTAATATATATTATAACAACATACTGTAGTCATCTAAAGACTACATAATTGCTATAATTTAAGTTTACCCGATTCATTTTAAAACACACTGAAGAAGATATTAATAATTAATTATTCTTCTTCAGTTGTGCCTTCTGCTTTACCTTCTTTTTCAACTGTACCTTTTTCTAGAGCTTTCCAAGCAAGAGTTGCACATTTGATACGTGCTGGGAATTGAGATACACCTTGTAATGCTTCAATGTCACCCATCTCTTCCGTAATTTCATAGTCTTCACCGAGCATCATCTTAGTGAATTCTTGGCTCATTTGCATAGCTTCAGCAAGAGAATGACCTTTTACCGCTTCTGTCATCATTGATGCACTTGACATAGAAATTGAGCAACCTTCTCCTTCGAACTTTGCATCATTAATTATACCGTCTTGAATATCGAATGTTAGACGAATACGGTCACCACATGTAGGGTTATTCATATCCACTGTCATTGAGCCGTTATCTAAAACACCTTTATTTCTAGGGTTCTTATAATGATCCATAATTACAGATCGATATAGTTGATCTAAATTATTAAAATTCATAAGAGAAAAACTCCTTCGTTTGTTTCAATGCTTGAACTAACTGATCAATATCCTCTTTAGTGTTGTAAACATAGAAACTTGCTCGTGCAGTTGAGGATACATTAAGCCATTTCATTAGTGGTTGTGCACAGTGATGTCCAGCTCGGACAGCCACACCTTCAGTATCAACTGCTGTCGCAACATCATGAGGGTGAATATCTGAAAGATTGAAAGTAATCACACCTGCTCGACGATCTTTAGGTGGTCCATATATTTCTAAACCTTCAATTGCAGACATTTGATCGTATGCATATTCAGTCAGCTCTTTCTCATGCTTGTGTATAGCATCAAAGCCAAGGTCTTCAATGTAACGAATCGCTTCACCTAAACCAATAGCTTGTGCAATAAGAGGTGTTCCAGCTTCAAATTTCGTTGGTAAATCGGCCCAAGTAGCATCGTATTTACTAACAAAATCAATCATATCTCCACCGAATTCTACAGGTTCCATATCTTTAAGTAATTGACGTTTACCATATAAAACACCAATACCTGTAGGTCCTAACATCTTATGTCCACTAAAACTATAAAAATCAGCATCAATATCTTGCATATCCAAGGCCATATGTGGTGCGGCTTGAGCGCCATCAACACTAATAATAGCACCATGTTCATGTGCGATGTCTGCAATCGTTTTAACATCATTAATTGTACCTAAGACGTTTGATACATGTGCAATAGCTACAATCTTAGTTTTTTCATTTATTGTTTCTTTAATGTCATCTACTCTAAGTTCGCCTTCATTAGTCATTGGGATAAATTTTAGTGATGCATTTTTACGCTTAGCTAATTGCTGCCATGGAACAATATTCGCGTGATGTTCCATCTCAGTCACAACTATTTCATCGCCTTCTTCGACGTTAGCGTCACCATAACTACGTGCAACAATATTGATTGATGCAGTTGTCCCTCTAGTGAAAATAATTTCTTCAAAATATTTAGCATTAATAAATCGACGAACAGTTTCACGAGCACTTTCATAGCCATCTGTTGCTAGTGATCCTAAAGTGTGAACACCACGGTGGACGTTAGAGTTATAACGTCTATAATAATCATCTAATACATTTAACACTTGAACAGGCGTTTGACTTGTAGCAGTTGAATCAAGATACGCTAAGCGCTTTCCGTTAACTTGTTGTTCAAGAATCGGGAAATCTTTAATGACATTGTTCACATTAAAAGTTTTTTCGGCCACTATATTCACGACCTTTCTATAGTTAAAAATCTCGTTTTATTGGGTTAATAATTTTTGAAAATTTAAATTAAAGATTTATTTAGAAACTTTACGTTCAATAACTTCTCTTAATTGACGTTTAACGTCTTCAATTGGTAATTCACGAACTACTGGGTCTAAGAAACCATGTATAACTAAACGTTCAGCTTCAGTTCTTGAAATACCGCGACTCATTAAGTAATAAAGTTGCTCAGGGTCAACTCGACCTACTGACGCAGCGTGACCTGCTTCAACATCGTCTTCATCAATTAATAAGATAGGGTTAGCGTCACCACGTGCATTTTCAGATAGCATTAGTACACGAGATTCTTGATTAGCGATAGATTTAGTACCACCGTGTTTAATATAACCAATACCATTAAACACTGAAGATGCATTTTCTGTCATTACGCCATGTTTTAAGATATAACCGTCAGTTTCTTTACCATACTGAACAATTTTAGATGTTAAATTAATTTTTTGGTCACCTGTTCCAACTACAACTGATTTCAATTCACTTGTTGAACGATCACCAATTAAGTTAGTAGTATTATCAATAATTTGACTACCTTCATTCATTAAGCCTAATGCCCAATTAATAGAGGCATCTGCTTCAGTTGTACCACGACGAATAATGTGACCGGTAAAACCTTTATCTAAGTAATCTACAGAGCCATAAGTGACATTAGAATTAGCTCCTGCAATCACTTCTGAAACAATATTAATTTGATTATCTTCACCATTTGCATTAGATAAATAATTCTCTACATAAGTTACTTCTGCACTTTCTTCAGTAACAAGAATAACGTGATTATAGAAACTTGCATTATCGTCGTCATGAAGTACAACGTATTGAATTGGATGTTCAACTACAACATTCTTAGGTACATATACAAATATACCACCATTCATTAATGCAGTGTGTAGCGCTGTTAAACGATGTTCATCAATATCTACAGCTTTAGTCATGAAGTATTTTTGAACTAATTCACTGTGATTCACCAATGCTTCTGATAAACCTTCAATAATGACACCATCTTTTTTAGCTTGGTCTGACACTTGACTATAAGCTAAATCGTTATTGTGTTGAATCACTAAATTTTCAGAGTTTTCAACATCGATAATTTGTTTTACTGATTCTGGTAATTCGCTAAGGTTTTCATATGCACTGCCTTTTGTTTCATGTTGTTTAAATGTATCAAAATTCCATTTTCGTAATTTTGTTTTATCAGGTTTTGGCATTTCTAAAGTTTCTGTTAATTTCAACGCTTTTTTACGTAATTCTGTCATCCAAGAAGGTTCATTGTGCGCTTTTGAATAATCAACAAGTTGTTCTTCAGAAATGTTCAAAGTTTCAGTTGTCATAACTTTCTTTGCCTCCTACTTGATGAAATATAATTTGCTTAGTATGTTCATTTTCATCATTAAAAGTGAACATCTCATTGTAAAAAGTCCTATTGACGACTATTCAGCTGCACCAAATTCTTCTTTAACCCATTCATAACCTTCTTCTTCAAGGCGTTTAGCTAGCTCTGGGCCACCAGATTTAACTACTTTACCACCATACATAACATGCACTTTATCAGGTGTGATGTAGTTTAATAAACGTTGATAGTGCGTAATCATTAATGCACCAAAGTCTTCACCACGCATTTGATTAATTCCTTTAGATACAACTTTTAAAGCATCAATATCTAAACCAGAATCAATTTCATCTAGAATAGCGAATTTCGGTTCTAACATCATTAATTGTAGAATTTCGTTACGTTTTTTCTCCCCACCAGAGAAACCTTCGTTTAAGTAACGTTGAGCCATATCTTGATCAATATCTAAGAAATCCATCTCTTTATCAAATTTCTTGATAAATTGCATTAAATTAATTTCTTGTCCTTCTTCACGTTTAGCATTAATAGCAGAACGCATGAAATCAGCATTTGTAACACCAGTGATTTCTGAAGGATATTGCATTGCTAGGAATAAACCTGCTTTAGCTCTTTCATCAACTTCTAATTCTAAAATATTAACGCCGTCTAATAATACTTCCCCTTGTGTCACTTCATAACTTGGGTGTCCCATGATTGCAGATGATAATGTTGATTTACCAGTGCCGTTAGGGCCCATAATTGCGTGTATTTCTCCTGTATTTACAGTTAAGTTTACACCTTTTAAAATTTCTTTATCCTCAATAGACACATGTAGGTCTTTGATTTCTAATGTTGATGACATTTATATTCCCTCCGTAAAATATAAAGTTTTCTTAACTAGTTTATAATAATTTTAATCTGTAGTCAAAAAGACTTAGTGAATTTCAATTCTCTTTATTATAACGCACTTAAGCACTAATATAAACTTTTTAAACCGTTTATTTAGATTAATTCTTTAAATAAAATTATTTTTATTTAACTCGTAAAATTTCATTAAATGATAAAGATAAGCTCAATTTCTCAATAGCCAATTTTTAGACAAAATAAAGGGTTTGTTTCCCTAAAATTTGAATTTTGTGATATTATGCAGTTTAACCTTTAAATCTTAAATGAAAGGAGCCATTCATGAACAACTTCAAATGGACGAATATTCTTAAAGGTTTTGGCATGGGTACAAGTGATTTAATTCCTGGTGTAAGTGGTGGAACAATAGCTTTACTGCTAGGTATCTATGATGATTTTATTAGTTCTGTAAGCGGACTGTTCTCGAAACGTTTTTGGCCGAGTTTTAAATTTTTACTTCCTATTTTATTAGGAATGGGTTTAGCCATCGCTTTATTAAGCAACTTATTCAACTATTTATTAAGCTATCACGAAATTCCAACTATGTTCTTTTTCACAGGATTGATTATTGGAATCATTCCATACTTACTAAAAACTTCTAACTTTAAACAAACCTTTAAAACCAAGCACTATCTAATGATTTTAATTGGAATTATTATTTTGGTCATCATTACACTTCTTAATAATGGTGATAAACATTCTGGCGAAACATTAACTCTATCTTTTGGTCTTATTATTAAATATTTTATAGCTGGTATGTTCGCCTCAAGTGCAATGTTATTACCCGGAATCTCTGGATCTTTTATGTTATTAGTATTTGGTGCCTATGGGACGGTAATGTTTTCAATCTCTGAGCTAGTGAAATTAAATTTCACAGCATTACCTATTTTAATCATCGTTGGATTAGGTATTTTGACAGGATTTATGCTGTCTAGCCGTATGATTCAGTACTTCCTACATCATCACACAACGATGACGTTCGCATTGATTATTGGATTTATAATTGGTTCAATTTATGCAGTTTTCCCAGGCTTTCCTGAAAATGGTCTAGTTTGGATAATCTCATTTTTAACAATAATTATAGGCTTTATTGTTAGTTTTACCTTAGGACTAATTACAGCAAAATCAGATAATCAATAAATTTTAATATTTTTAACACAATAAAGCCCTCACGTACGATTCTGTACCTGAGGGCTTTTTAAAAGTAACGAGACAAATTTATTTGTCGCCTTTAAATTTATCAATTACATCGTTAGCTTTTTCTTTAGCGTTATCAACAACTTCTTTAGCTTTACCTGAAGTTTTATCTTCTTTGCCTTCTTGTTCTAAATTTTTATTATCTGTAGCGTTACCTACTGTTTCTTTAATATTACCTTTAGCTTGTTCAAATTTATTATCTTCAGCCATTGTAATTTCCTCCTTATGACTTTATCTTTATAATTTATACCCTCTAAAATCTAGAATAAACATCAATGTAATGATAATAGCTTAATTTTTTATTTTAAAGGATTGCTTTATACAGTGATTTTCATATACTAAAATTACCAAAAGCTTTTTAAGGAGTGTAGTTATGAAATTTGTCAATATTACATCTATGACTGAAGGTGGACTTAATAAGAAAGTTAATCGTTTTTTAGAACAAAATCCAAATATAGAAGTCTTAAAATTTGATTATCAAATGGGATACGGTGGTCTCGGTGTAGGTATTCTTTATAGAGTAGTATAAAATTTAAATAAAAAGATCACTCTCTTAACATATGCGTTAAGAAAGTGATCTTTTGTGTTACTTAGCTGGTACGACTGCACCATCATATTTTTTATCGATATAATCTCTGATTTCTTTAGATTGAAGAACTTCCATTAAAGCTTTAATTTTCTTATCATGTTTATGTCCTTTTTTAACTGCAATTAAGTTAGCATAAGGATTATCTTTGGCTTTCTCTAAGGCAATTGAGTCTTTTTTAGGACTTAATTTTTGGTCAATTGCGTAGTTAGAATTGATGATGACTGCATCAGCTTTTTGATTTTGGTAAATTTTTGGTAAGTATTCGGCTGATTGTTTGTTATTAAATTTGATATCTTTTTTATTCTCTTCGATATCACTAAATTTAGCGTCTTCAATCTTAACGCCTTTTTTAAGTTTAATTAAGCCTTCATCCACAAAGAATTTTAAGAAACGTCCTTGTTCAGCAGGATTATTTGAAACGTAGACCGTTGCACCTTTAGGTAAATCTTTCAAACTTTTATATTTTTTAGAGTAAACTGCCATAGGTTCTAATTCTACATCTCCAGCAGATTCAATTTTGTATCCTTTTTCTTTACTTTCAGTTTTCAAGTATGGTGTATGTTGGAAGAAGTTTGCGTCGATTTCACCTTTATCTAATAATTTATTAGGTGTAGTGTAATCGTTAATTGTTTTAATCTTTAAGTCATAACCTTTTTTCTCAAGTAATGGTTTAGCTTTTTCTAAAATTTCAGCGTGAGGGGCTGGAGAAGCACCTACTGTGATTGTTTTCTCTTTGTCACCACCGCTACCACAAGCAGCTAAAGCAACTGTTAATGCCAAAACTAAAATAATACCTAAAATTTTTTTCATTGAACGTTTTTCCCCTTTTCTTTAGCGTTTATCAATTTTATTTGTAAGCCAATCCCCAAGGAATTGAATTATAAATACAATAATTAAAATGAATACAGTTGAAACTAATATGACATCATTTTGATTCCTAGTAAATCCTGTTAAGTATGCTAAGTTACCTAAACCACCTGCCCCGATTACACCTGCTATGGCAGTTGAACCAACTAAAGCAATAGCGGTTACAGTAATACCTGAGACTAAAGCTGGCATCGCTTCAGGAAGTAGTACTTTGCGTACAACAGTCCATGTGTTAGCTCCCATTGACCAAGCCGCTTCAATTACACCTTTATCAATTTCTTTAAATGCAATTTCTACTAAACGAGCATAGAATGGAGCTGCACCAATTATAAGTGCAGGTAATGCTCCTGTCGGTCCACTAATAGTACCTAAGATGACACTCGTAAATGGTATGAGTAATAAAATTAAAATAATGAACGGAATGGCTCTAAATAAGTTCACTATAAATGAGACAATTGTATAGAAAATTCGAGCTGCTGGTGAATGACTCTTCGCAGATAGGAAAAGTAACACACCTAAAATCAAACCAAATATAAAGGCAAAAATAGTAGAAACAATTGTCATATACAGCGTTTCTAAAATAGCTTGCCATACATCTGGCCATTGAACATTAGGCATTGTAAACATTTCATGAAAAATTTCGCCATAAGACTTACCCATGTCTCAACACCTCCACATTCACATGTTGCTCATGAAGATCATTTTTAAAATGTTCAAAGCTATCATTATTAATGTGTGGAATATGTATCACTAAGAATCCTATAGAACCATTTCTAGTATTCTTGATGTCAGCTTCCAGAATATTAACGTCAATATTATGTGTTTTCGTGATATACGAAACAATAGGTTCAGTTGCATTATCACCAGTAAAGTTCAATCTCACTATGTAAGAGTCACTCGCTAATGGTTCTAATTCATCTAAAGAATCTTCAAAATCATCATTTAAATCGTCTTTAACAAAGCGTTTTGTAACCGCGTGTTGAGGATTCTCAAACACTTCACTTACTTTACCTTGCTCTATTACTTTACCGCTTTCCATTACAGCAACTTCATCACATATACGTCTAATTACGTGCATTTCATGAGTAATTAAAACGATAGTTAGATTTTGCTGTTCTCTTACTTTAAGTAATAGGTCCAAAATTTCGTCAGTTGTTTGAGGGTCTAAAGCACTTGTAGCTTCATCACAAAGTAAAACATCAGGATCATTTGCTAATGCTCTAGCAATACCTACTCTTTGTTTTTGTCCCCCAGATAACTCTGATGGATAAGCACTTTCTCGTCCTTTCAAACCTACCAATTCTACTAATTCGAGTGCTTTTTGCTTCGCTTTACCACTTGGGACTCCTGCGATTTCAAGTGGAAATGTGATATTTTTTAAAACGGTTCTTGACCATAATAAGTTGAAATGTTGGAAAATCATACTTACTTTTTGTCGTTTTTTTCGTAGCTCTGATTTAGATAATTTACTAATATTGTCCCCGTCAATTATTACATCTCCTGAAGTTGGAGATTCCAAGTTGTTGAACATTCTAATTAGTGTACTTTTACCAGCACCAGAGAAACCAATAACGCCAAAAATTGAGCCTGATTCAATATTTAAATCAACGTGATCAACTGCAAGAACATCTTTGTTCTTAGTATGATATCGTTTAACTATTTGATTTAACTCAATCACGTTAATAGCCTCCTTAAATTGCATATATAAATTAAAAAATGCTTTCTCAACTTATAGAGAGTTGAGAAAGCATTCTAAAAATCTTCTTTCTCTCATCTTCTAAAGTTGAACTTTATGTGAATTGGCACCATTTCTATATCAGACGGTTGCCGGGCTTCATAGGGCACATCCCTCCACCTCTCTCGATAAGAGTTGTCGCATCATTTAATTTGTATTAATCCTACCATCGTACTAGAGTTTCGTCAATAATTATTTTAAATTTTCTAACAAATAAGGAACTGATTGAAATGCATAGATTCTATTTTCTTCTTTGTCCTTATTCATTACCAATAGAACAGGAACTGACATTATTTCTTTTTCTTTACTAAAATCCGGATGAAAATTTAAATCTACCTTCTTAATAGGCAGCTGTAATATATCATTAGCAATATCTAACATTCTTTCTGAGACTTTACATGTCCCACACATAGGTGTATATCCAAATATAAGATGTTTATCTTCATTATAGTTTTCTGTTATATCTTCGAGATCGATTGTACTACTCATTAACTAAAACTAACCTTTCAGTGTTTAAATTAGGCATTAGATTCTTCTCTTTTCGCACTGCGAATCCGTATCTATTTAAAACATTAGCTAAATAGTTTTTAGGACATTTAGCTACTTCACAATATGTTTTATCAACATATATATGTTCACTTTCGCTTAAATATCGCTTAAACCATTTTCTAATTTTTTCTCCTTCATCATCAGAATCTGCAAGAACATAAACTTGTTTGCCATAAAGTGATTCTATCATATCATCGATTTTATCTATACTCATGGTCCCATGGGTACAAATAATACTTACTGGTTCTGCAATAACTTGTTGCACTCGTTTCTTATCCGACTTACCTTCAACAATGATAACTTTATTCACAATAGTCATGTCAATCCACCTTCTAAGAGTCGATAGTTAACTGTCACTTACATCATTCACAGAATCCTCAAAAACTAAACATTTTTAGAAACACTTACCACTTTAGTGGTTAGTGTTTCTTATGCGTGAGCTTTAGCTCAGGCGTTCCTTTTTTCACTTAGCACTTTAGTGCTAAGTGTTTCTAAGTTAATCTAAAAAAAACTCCTTGATTATATTAATCGAGGAGTTTAAACATACTATTCACCAATCATCTCAGAATATTGCTCTGCTGATAATAATTGATCTAATTGACTTTGATCACTAATCTCTACTTTTACCATCCATGCTTTTTCATATGGTGATTCGTTAACAAATTCAGGACTATCTTCTAATTCGTCGTTAACTTCGACGATTTTACCTGAGATAGGCGCATATAATTCTGATACAGTTTTAACTGATTCAACACTACCAAAAGTATCGCCTTCATTTAAATCTTCATCTGTTTCAGGTAATTCAACAAATACGATATCACCTAATTCATTTTGAGCATATTCTGTGATACCAATAGTAGCTACATTATCTTCTACTTTAACCCATTCATGTTCTTTAGAATATTTAAATTCGCTCGGTACTGCCACGAGAATCCCCTCCTAATTATTAATTACATTTTAATGATGCCACACTGATATTGTTCAATCAACTAATATCTAAAAGATTTAATATGATAAAATTCGTGTTTATTTATGTAAAATATCATATTCGCATCATTTCAGTTTTTAATGTTCACTTTTAAAATAAATATTTAAATACTATAACCAAGTATCTTTATACTGATCTTCTTTAAATCCTAAAGTGATTTTTTCTCCAGAGATAGCTAATGGACGTTTTACCAACATTCCATCAGATGCTAATAAATCTAATTTTTCATCATCTGACATGTCTTTAAGTTTATCTTTCAAATTAAGTTCACGATATTTAGCGCCATGAGTGTTAAATAGTTTATTTACTTCAACACCTGTTTTTTCAATGATATCTTCAAATTCTTTTTTAGTAGGTGTGTGTTGTACGATATCAATAGGTTCATAGCTCACACCATATTCATTTAAAAATTTAGCGGCTTTCTTACAAGTCGTACAATTTGAATATTGATAAAATTTAATCATTCGTTTGTTACCTCCTTCTCTTTATTAAGACAAATATATCATTTTCTTTAGGAAAACGCTCTACTTTTTAAGCTAATATTTTTATAAAAAAGATATCATTGGTTATAATAAATTTACTAATAGTGAAAAGGAGCATATAACTATGCAAGGTATTCATAAAACAGAAGACTTTAATTCTACAATCAATAGTAAAGAACCAGTTATTATCAAATTCGAAGCAGATTGGTGTCCAGATTGTAAAGCAATGGATATGTGGATTGACCCTATTACAGAAAAATATAATAACTATCATTGGTATGTAGTAGATCGTGATGAGTTAGAAGATGTTACTACTGAAAATGATGTTATGGGTATACCAAGCATCTTAATTTTCCAAAATGGCGAAAAATTAGCGCATTTACATTCGGCTAATGCGAAATCACCAGAACAAGTCGAATCTTTCCTAGATGAAAACTTAAATCAATAAAAATAAAATTAGAGCTTTCTCTACAAATTTAAAGTAGAGAAAGCTCTTTTTTAGGTACTTTGAAAATTAAAATAATTACTCAAACTTAGTGATTAAATTTTTATTTTTACGTTTAGCTTTAGTTGGCTCAACTTCTAAATCCGTTAGATACATGAAACCAGCTAAAATTTCATCATCTTGAATATCTAAAGCTCTACGTACTTTAGGTTCAAAAATATAGTGAGGTGTTTTCCAACATGTGCCAATTCCCGCTTCGTAAAGTAACAACATTAAATTTTGAACAAATGCTCCAAATGCAAAGTGATTTTCTCTGTTTTGTCTTTGTCTAGGATCATTTTTCAAAATGAGTAATAATAAACCACCTAAATTTGTTACAGCATTATAATGATCTTCTCTTTTTTCGGGATGATCTGGAAATGCAAATCGAGTAATGTCATGACTAAAATCACCTAATTTGTCTTTTGAAACATGAACGACTCTCCAAGGTTCACGCATTCCATGATTTGGAGCGTCGGTAGCTTTTTCGATAGCATCATATAATGCCTTATCGTCAATCACCATATCATGTTTAAATTTTTTTATACTTCTTCTATTAGATATAGCTTCTTGTAATTCCACTTTAATTCGCTCCTTCTACGTTCGTTGATAACAATTATCAATTATAAGTCACAAAACCGTTAAATTCAACTTATTCGTTTATCATTGATAAAATTCAAGCTGTTGTTTCAGAGCTTTAACATGAATTTGACCAGGAGCTTGTGGCTCACCTAAGCAACCGTATGAAATCGATCCCCCAAACACCCCTTGTGCAACACGACTTACTAATCCTAGATGAGACATAGATATTCCGATAACTTTATAAGGTGTATTATCAGAAGTCACACTCATCGCCTCTAATAAATGTAGTACATCTTCTTTATTGTTTGGCATTACTGCAAGTTTTAAATATTGTGGTGCTAATTTTTGCATTTTGTAATATATAAATTTAATCTCTTCTAATGATGGTGTTTCTTCAAAATTATGATGCGATAACACTACGTTTAAATTCTTTTCTTGAGCATCAGTGATTAATTGAGCATATTGATCTGTATTTATAGATCCACTCCATTCAATATCAAGTAATTCAAATTGGGCATATTCAATCAATAGCTTAAGAATATCTATATAAGTTGTTTCTTCAACATTTCCTTTACCACCTTGTTTAGAGGTACGATAAGTCACTAAAATCTTAAAATCCAAATTCAATCCTCTTAACTGTTGAATCACAGTATCAACATTTTTAATAACAAAGTTCTCCCACTGATCTATTCGTAGTTCTACGATATCTATATAGTCTTTATATTTTATTAATTCATCTAAGCACAATTGCGTTATTGTTTCTTCTGGCGAAATGGTTACTGCAACATCTACTTGCGTCATGATATCCCTCTATTCATAAGAATAATATTAAGATTATTTTATATTAATTTATTCACAACTTACAAATGATGATTGGGAGATTGATTTTTATTTAAAGAATTTAATCATGATTTAAAAAATCTAGCACTGGGTATGGTAAAAATATATAAAGATTTAGGAGGTAATAATAATGGCAGTTCAATATGAAACTAAAGCTACAAACGTTGGTGGACGTAAAGGACATGTACACACTGACGATAACGCAATAAATGTTGATGTATTACCACCACAACAAGCTGATGGAAATGCTACAAATCCTGAACAATTATTTGCAGCAGGTTACGCTTCATGCTTTAATGGTGCTTTTGATCTTATTTTAAAACAAAACAAAGTACGTGATGCTGAACCAGAAGTTACTCTAACAGTACGTTTAGAGGACGATCCAAACGCTGAGAGTCCTAAATTGAGTGTAGATATTGATGCAAAAGTTAAAAATGTTTTATCTCAAGAAGATGCTGAAAAATATTTACAAGATGCACATGAATTCTGTCCATATTCAAAAGCAACTCGCGGTAACATTGATGTAAATCTAAAAGTAGAAGTTATTGATTAATCATTTTAGTCATTTCAATTAAATATCTAAGTGTTACTTATAGCTACCAACCTTTGTAAAAGAAGTGTTGGTAGCTTTTTTCTTTCTAAACAGTACATTTCTAACAGAAATTTTCAAACTTAAGTTTATTAAAATTTTTTATTAAGATTTAGTAAACATAATTGTATGATTACAATATCTGATAAAATAGTATGTAGTTAAACCCTTTTAAGATATGGATATAGATGAAATTTCAAAATAATATTTTTATAATTTGAATTTCCACATAATTAAATTATCACAAATGCTTTTTGTTAATATAAAACGATTATTGCGTATTTTTAATAATTCTTTTATTATGTATTTGATAAGTATCTTAGTCTAAAGATATTAAATATGTTTTTATTTTCTTTGAACCTGGAGGTCAACATGAAAAATATCCGTGTATTAAATACTGATGATTTAGAATCTTATAAAGAATTAATGTCAAACGGCTATCATAATTATGCTTGGGATCAATATTATTTAGAACATGTTACTGAAGAATGTCTAAACTCTATTCTCTCGGAAGAAACAAAGTATTTAAACGTTTTCGGCGCATTTGATAACAATCATCTTGTTGCAACATGTACGTTAAAGCAAATAAAATTTGTTGAAAAGCGTCATAAAGCCGTTTTAGAGAATAATTTTGTTAAAGATAATGATGAAATTATTAATAGAGAGCTCATTAATCACATAATTGAATTCGCTAAAACACAAGGTATTGAAATGTTGATGACCACAATCGCTTCAAATAACATAAGTGCTAAAATATTTTTCAGTTCTCTCGGGTTTGAAAATTTAGCCTTTGAAAAAAATGCTAGTAAAATTGGGGATGAATATTTAGATGAGAATTGGCTCATTTACTATACTTCTGACATTCCATCGAATTCTTAAGAAAGTTTATTTAAAACATGCGTAAATGGGGTATGGAAGATACCCTATCTGCGGGCGTATGTTTCCGCTATGATTTAGTTTTTATAAATATACATAAGTGTTAGACATTATTATTTTTAAAAGTTATAATTAGCTTAAATTATCAGAATTTTCAATCTTTAAAGGCTGGTGATCCCCTTTATGAGCGAAGCAGTAATACACGGTTTTCTCTTAGCTATAGGGTTAATCTTACCCTTAGGCGCACAAAATGTTTTCGTTTTTAATCAAGGAGCAAATCAATCTAAGCTAATTAAAGCCTTCCCAGCAGTTATTACAGCAGGAATATGTGATTCTATACTAATTAGCTTAGCGGTTATCGGTGTTTCTTTAGTATTAATGTCACTACCTCTTTTACAAATCGTAATCTACATTATTGGACTTATTTTTCTGCTTTATATGGCATGGACGCTTTGGAATGAAACGCCCGATCCTATTAAACAAGAAGGTGGACTATCTACAACAAAACAAATAAGTTTTGCTTTATCTGTCTCTTTATTAAATCCACATGCAATTATGGATACTATTGGCGTTATAGGTACAAGTGCGTCCGCTTACGAAGGAAATAACAAATTCGCTTTTACTTTAACATGTATATTTGTTTCATGGATTTGGTTTATCTTCTTAGCTTTATTAGGTAAATCAGTGGGAAGAATCGATAAATCAGGTAAATTATTAGTTGTGATAAACAAGTTATCTTGCATTATCATTATAGCTGTTGCAATTTTAATCATTAAAAAATTGTGTCAACTTCTTTTTTAGTACAAATAAGCTCAAGCCCATAATATAGCTATTTAAGGACTTGAGCTTATTATTTTTAGTTTGTAGGATCAATGATTTCTATGAATTTAAATTGATTATCATCATATTCAAATTTTAAGATATGACAATTACCGATATCATAAGTACTACCCTCTTGATTACCTAACACCTTTCTAATAAATAAACCGATCGTACTACCATGGCTTACTGCCAAAGCTGTTTGATTAGTTTGATTAGCGACGACATCCTCAAGTGTTTCATAAACTCTGGATTCAACCTCAGATTTTGATTCACCACCAAAGGGTACTACATAATCACCATATAAATTCTCAGGCTTTTTAATTGCCTTTAATAACTCAATACTCTCTCCTTCAAATAAACCAAAACCCCATTCTTTAATACCTTTTAATCTTTTATAATTTTGGTTAGGCACTGCATTTTCAAGAGTTTCACAGGCACGTTCTTGTGATGACGATACTATTGTATCAAATGTAATATGATGCTTTTCAAAATAACCTTTAGCAGACTGAGCCTGCCTAACCCCTAATGTTGTTAATGGCGAATCACTCGCACCTTGAATTCTTCCTTTTAAATTGAAAACTGTTTGACCATGTCTCATTAAATATAATGTTTTAGTCATAATAAACACCTCTTCACTACAATGACTTACTTTTACTATTTAGCATTCTATACAATTTCTATTTCAATATTCATTTAATCATTATGAAAATGAGATGTAAACGACTTCTAATAATATACATATTTGCTTATCTGCATATTAAATTGTTTTAAATTTGTGAGTATGGGTATAACTTAACATCAGATTTACATTTACTAAAGGAGTGTCTATTATGGATAGTCATAATCAATGCAATTATGTAAATCCTAATTCAGTTTCGTTAGACTGGGAATGTTTTATTATTAGTAAAACTGATATGTTATTAGATGGCGTTCCAAAAGAATTGATTAATGCATGGTTAGACAAAGATCTTATTGAACCTTTTTCTATAAGAAATAACGAAGTTAATTTCAAGACTAAAGATGTATGGGAAGCGCTTAATACTCATAATTGGTATTACTCAAATTAATTTATATAAACTAATTGCTCTATTCGTACTTTCAATTAACTGATGGTCTCTATAGTGATCAAGCACGTATGCACGAATGGCTTTATTGTTTTTTTCTTCACGGGGAAAATGAATATCATCTAAAATATAATTTGCTAAACTACCTAAAGGTGTATCATCATTTATAAAACCTAAAATAAAATCATAAAAAGTCATTCCACCTCAACCCCTTTTCCACTTATTAATAGCTAAGTTATATAGTATTACTCTTTATCATACCAAATTACTCGAGATTGTCTATGTGCAAAATTTTACTTTTGCACTTTTTTTATTATGCTCTTTTAAAATTCATCACATATAATTACATTTAAAATATTTCATAATCTTTATTGGTTTCTTATTTAGTAATCATTTACTCTTAAATACAATTAACTTTTCATGACCTAAATGAGTCCAAAACTCTCACAAAATACTTCATCATTTACAAATTTAGTAAACTTTCTAATTCATTTGTTTTACAATATCTTATGAGTATGAGTAAATTAAAATGTAAATTGTATATAATTAAAAGTAATTGATTTACCTGTGAGTAATTAATGATATTATAGTATGTAAAAGACTTTATGCTATACGTGTCTAATGAGGTGGCCACCTATGAAAATATTTAGTATAAATGTGATTAATATTTTATTGACCATATTATTTATAGCCTTTAATGTGCTTATAACTTATAACGCAAATGTTGATAATCAATTATGGTTGATACCAGGATTATGTATTTGTGGCGTCGCTTTATTCACTAGTCTAATAATAGCTATTATTTACACTGATTTGCTAAGCGAAATTATATTTTTCATAAATATAGTATTAGCACTTTACTATATTTATCCTATTTTTTACGACTTCTTGTAATTAAGTAACACTGAGATAAGGAGGGAATCATTGTGAGTTTGCATTTTCAAATATTGTTATGGCTAGCAATTATATTTATTGTCGCTGGAGCTATTATTTTAACAATTATGCTTAAGACTAAGAAAGAAGAAAGAAAAGAATCTTATTTAGGATTTACTGTAATATTCTTGATTTTTGGATTTGCTATGCTTATATACACACTCATTTTCGGATTGTAACCTTTTTTAGTAGAGCGGATATTAATTGCAATTCGCCTTTGAATTCAGTTAGCTCATGCTAATGTTGATTTTTAGCTAAGTCATTAATTTTGACTTAGCTTTTTTATTTTTGAAAATGAAGTTTATTTTACATATAGAGTCATTTAATATAATAATTAATTTAGTATATTTAATGAAGGAGTTTTCACTATAAATGAAAACTAAATATAAACTTACCATTCTATTTATAACTTTGGTTATAGTACTTTTAATTTTATTTTCAATAAACGTCTTCAATAAAGATAAAGAATCTTATGAAAGCATAGACACTAAAGAATTTAAACTTAAACCGGGCGACATTATCATTACTAAAGGCCCTGTATTATTCGGGTTCTTCGGCCATTCAAGTATAGCCATAGATGAAGATACTGTGCTTCAAATTGAAGGCCCTGGTGATCAACCTATAACCGAATCATTTGAATCATATCAACGGCGTTTCGGTACTGGAAAAGACGATTGGATAAAAGTGTATCGTAGTGTAAAACCAGATGCTGGTCAAAAAGCAGCAAATTGGGTAAAACGTAATTACGAAAATAGTGATAGCCGATATCTCGTTACGCTAAATTTGAAAAGTCAAAAATTCACTTATTGCACTAAAATAATTTATCAAGCTTACAAATACGGTGTAGATAAAAATGCTGTAAGTGATCATGGATTATACATCATTTCACCATATGCATTAAAAGATAATTTTACACATGACTATCGTTTAAAGTTAGTTAAAAATATTAAAAATTAAACCCTCCAGACAATAGTTAAGGTAAATGAATAACCTATTGTTTAAGGAGGGTTTTTATAAAATTAAACTTCTTTAAAATAGTTAACGAATTGCTCATTTCTATCTAAAAGGTCTAAATAAGAAATAGAGCTAAATGGGATAATTCGTGTGCAATTCTTAAGCGGATAGATGATAATCTCATTTTCATAATCGACGTGAATATCATTCTCCAATACGATTTTCTTATTTCCAACGACCACCGCGACTGCTTTAAAACTATCATCATTCAAATATCTTCTTAATAATTCTTTATCCATAACAACATCACATCCCTTTATTATAAAATAGCACATTATTGTTAAGGGAGTGTGAAAACAATCTAATTATTTAATTAATTCATAATATTTTTAGAAAATATCGCTTTAGTTTGGATATCACTTAGAACTTTCACTAAAGATTCTTTCTCATCTTAAATAAATAAAATGGCGATTGATTGATTTCTCCTACAATCGAAAAACCGAATTTTTTATAGACGCTTAGAGCTTTCTTATTATCTTGAACTACTGTTAATGAAATTTTGTCAAAACCATCATTGATAGCAAGACGTTCAGCAAATTTTAATAATTTCGTACCAACGCCCTTACCTCTGGCTTTCGGGAGAGTTGCAAGCATACTCACATGAAATTCATCTTTCTCTCCTTCATCCATTGTAATTAGAGAATATATCTTTTTGAAATTGGATAAAATAATTTTTAATGATTTCAATTTTTTCATTTTGATGATTTCAAGCACAGTTTGAAACATTGATTTTTCTAATTTGACTAATGAGGTACAAGTTATAGCACCTAAAACTTGTCCCTCTTCTTTTGCTACATAAGAAATATCATGACTAAATCGGTTACCCTTCTTTTGCCATAATTGCTGTAACTGTTTATTTAATCGTTCATTCGATGTCTCTCCTAAAATAACTGTTGCCATTTCATCAATGGCTAAATGAGTTAATCTTCCTCCTTCTTTGTCACTTGATTGAGCACTTTTAATCTGAATGTCCTCCACTTTATCACCTTCGTAAATTATTTTTAAAATAAAAAATACATTGAATTAACAATAATTGTTTACCCTATTAAAGTAAGTTCAATTATTTTTATATAGAAAATAAAAGATGAAATACTTGTTTATTTAATAAAATCATTGTTATCATTTATGAGTTAAATTATTGAAAACAAAGGAGATATAATGAGCAATAAAGGCAGTCTATATTCCATACTTTATTATTTAGCTATAGCGTTAATTGTCATCACTATCATAGTAGTGGTTTTGATTTTCTATAACACTAGAAAATCAGCTTCTAAACCTTCAAGCGATCGCTATAGTGATTTTGAAGAATTAAAAAAGAATACCACTAAAAACAAGGATTGGAGAATTGTGACGAAACATAGAAAGGATAATAATATTTTACTTACAGCCATTCACGGTGGTGGAATAGAACCAGGTACAACAGAACTTGCAAGACGTGTATCGAACGTAGGTAAATATAACTTTTATTCTTTTGAAGGTTTACGTAAACATAATAATGATCAACTTCACGTGACTTCAACGAATTACGATGAACCGAAATTAATTAATATGTTAGAAAAATCGAATGAGACAATTTCAATTCATGGTTCTTCTGGAGATGACCCTATCGTGTATATAGGTGGAAAAGATACTAAAATGGCAAAAGCGATTGCGAAGGCATTACGTAAGAAAGATTTTACCGTTAAAGAGAGTCCGAAAGAAATTAATGCGCAATCTGATGATAATTTTGTAAATAAAAATGATACAGATTCAGGAGTACAACTCGAATTGACCACTGCACAGCGCGAGGAATTTTTCAAACATCATAAATTAGATAAAACAACGCGAGGTAATCCTAAAAAATATACTAGAGATTTTTATAAGTTTGCGAACGCTGTAGAAAAAGGTATAAAAAAAGCAAAATAAACTCAAATGACCTTCTACCTACATATAAAAATTTTTATTAAAAATCATTTTTTTCAGCGTTTCTACAAGTACGTATCTAGGGTATAAAGTGATATGTATTTTGTGTGGAGGGATTAATATATGGATGAATTAACTAAAGAACAAAAATATACAGTCGCAAAGTTTTATAAATTATATATGGAACGTTCAAATGAAGGATTATCTGAAGAACAATCTAACGACTTCAAAGATTCTATAACTACTCAAGATGATTATTTCTGTGACCGTGAATATGAAGATTTTATTCATAACTGTAAAGTACTTATAGAAGATGGCTATCTTGAAGGTGATATTGAAGATCAAACGATTTATAATATTAAATTAACTACCAAAGCTTTTACAGAAATTGAAAAAAGCTTTGGTTAGTATTTTTAGTAAGGTGATTTTTAATGGATAATTGGAAAATTGATAATCATTCAAATCGCAAATTTTTAATTCAAAAAAATGAGGGTGAATTATCAATTGTAGAACCATTAGATAATGGTGCATTTAAAATACTTGCTGAAATTAACTTATCTAATGAAAATGATGTGAATATTTATGACAGTCATTTATATGTTTCAGTAAGCCTAGAACAAGAAGAAATTTGTATATTTGATAACAACAATACGTAATCTTTAAAAATTGCGATAATTCTATATTTAATGAATTATCAATTTATGTTAACAGAACTTTAATAATTATTTTATTATTGTCAAACTAATAAAATAGCCATAAATATAGTTTTATGGTACTCTATATGTGTTGCACTCTGTGAGTGTTTAACATTACTTCTTGTTGTCGCCGTACAGACTTTAATTTTCGTCATTATTAAAGCGCTGTACAGGCGATTTTTTTATAATGAAGACAAAATAATTCAAAAAGGATATCACTTTGGGCCTATATAAATAAGAAATTAAAAAAGCTGCGATATGCAGCTTTTTTTATAATATCTCATCTAATTGTTTTACTAAGATAGGTGTATATAAATAACGGTACCCTTTTTTGGTTGGATGTGAATCATCTGCCATCATTTCTTTATCACTTTCAGCTAATTTATTAATTTCATCATTATTAAAAATATCAATAATATGTATATCCCATTTTGTTTTAAGTGGATAAAGATGATTAACTAACTGCTTATAAGTTAGATCATTTTCTCTAATACAGGTATAAAAGATGATTGGACAATGCCATTTAGTATGAACATACTTAATAATATATTCAATCGCACCTAATGTCGTCTCAGTATCAAAACTTTCAAGGTCAAAAGACTGACTCATTTCACCAATTTCATAACCAAATCTTGCATCATTCGTAGATAACTGTATTACAACAGCATCAATTTTAGTATTCACAAAATTTAACTTTCTGAGTCGATTTAAATAACTATTTACATTTTTCCCAGCTAATGTTGTGCCTGATTTAGCCTCTTTGATTCCTTTTACTTCATATTCTGTTGTGAGATATTCAACAAAAGAGATTCCTTTCGAAGCCGCACCATAAGTTATAGAAGACCCTAAAAAGATAATTTTTTTCCCATTAAGATTATCATCTTCTTTTTTCATATCAATTTTTGGATTATAGTAATCTTTATTCCCATTGATAATATTGAAAATGTTCTTCAATGACTTCAACATCGTTGGTACTTCATTCAATATCATTTTTGCTTTATGCATGTATTTCTCCTTATACTTATTTATATTGAAAATTTACTGGTTTATATATTTTAGCATTTTATTAGATTAAGGATACCATCTTACAAAAAAAGCCCTCCTAAGAGGGCTTTAAAACTTTTAATTACATTTTAACAACGTTCGCTGCTTGTTCACCACGTTCGCCTTCAACAATGTCGAATTCAACGTTTTGACCTTCTTCTAAAGACTTATAACCGTCTTCTACGATTGCTGAGAAATGAACGAATACGTCCCCGCCATTTTCTCTTTCGATGAATCCAAAGCCTTTTTCTGAATTAAACCATTTAACTGTACCGTTATTCATATAGAATACCTCCATGTGCTGTTGCACTAAATATTTGTAACAAATCCATTAATTAAAAGAGAATATTCTATAAAAATAATTCCACAATCAACTTCACGTTCTTTATTACTTAACATTCACTATACGCTTATTTTGAAATAAGTAAAGTCTTTTCCAGGAATTTCTTAAATTAATTTATATTTCAAATTTTTAAAGATAACTATTTATCATCACATATACCATAACTATTAAATAAAATGATTATCACAAAGATAAAGTTATAGTTAATGTGACTTTTTAAATTGCACAAAAATAAGTAGCTAAAGTAGAAATTAAATAAAATTATACAGTTAGGAATTCAAAATTATCTCAATTTTTAATTTTTTCACACAAAAGAACCATATATAATTATTTGCGCATTAACCACCAAAATCTCCAATACTTGCTATATGATATACACATAATCAATTAATTGGAGGTGCTTATAAATGTTCATCTTTGATTTATTAAAAAAAGGAATTCAATTCTTTAAAGACGTATTTGGTAAATAATATTTTTGAGTAGTAGTGGTGCCCTTCATTATTGAAGGGTACTTTTTTTATATAATAAATCCCTAGTATCCTTATAATAAATATTGAATGAATTTGTTATTAATTTTTAGAATTAACAGAAAAGAATTCAAAGTTATTAAATATATACTAAAAAACTACATTTATGAATAATTTTTTACTACTTTTGAAATAATTAACAAAAATTACTCTAATAATAATATACTACAGCTAACAAATACATAGGAGGTGAGTCAAATGTTCATCGTTAACTTAATCAAAAAAGCAATCGAATTCTTCAAAGGTTTATTTGGTAACAAAAAATAATTAATTATCTTCCCCTCTTTCAATAGAGGGGCTTTTTTATTTCATATACAAATAACTCTTTTAAAATTTTACATTAATTTTAAATTAGATTTAACGATTTTGGGTAAAGAAAAATTATCACAATAAAATCATTATTTTAGGAGTGAAATTTAATGAAGAAATTTTTTGCCGTATTATTATCAAGCTTTTTAGTGCTAAGTGCATGTAGTCATAGTGATCATTCAGATAAAAAAGATTCAGATAAAAACAGTTCAAAAACGGAATCTAAAAAGTCGGATAAAAAAGATTCAAAAGGTGATAAAAAAGTTAATAACGCTAAAGATAACATTAAAGACAGTAAATTAGGTAAGAAAAGCAAAGATAAAAGTTCAAAAAGTAAGGATTCAAAACCTAAAAATAAACAAACTAATCAACAATCATCTAATAGCGCATCACAAGCAAACAATACTTCAACTCAACCTCAAAATAATAATGCTAATAACGCTAACAATACTAACGGCAATAACCAAAATTCTTATAACAATCAAGCTAATTCACAAAACCAACAACAAAACCAACAACAAAATCAAACTAACAATACACAACAAAATAATTCCCAAAGACAACAACCATCACAGAATAATCAACAACAATATTCAACTGGCAACAACCAATCTGCAAATAATAGCCAAAGCATGAATAACTCACAAGGACAAACAAATACTAATACCCAAAGAGGATTTTAGAATCACAAAAAGTCATGAATGCTATACCTTTACTTAGCATCCATGACTTTTTTACAAATAAATCAAACTTTCCGTTTAATATTCACATTCAATATTTATATTGAACTTAAGCATCACTTAATTATAACTTAAGATAATATATAGGATAATCTCTTCCTTGTTGATCTTTTAGAGATTCTTTATATTTTTCAAAACCATTCTTTTGATAGAACTTAACCGCGTTATAATTCTCTTTATTAACTTCTACATATCTTACTTGGTCTTCACGAATTAGAGTTTGAAGTATTTGAGTTCCATAGCCCTTTCTAAAATACTTAGGATCTATGAACAACATTTCTAGATTTTGGTCGTTTGTACCTGAAAATCCAATAATTTCATCGTCATCACACCAAAAATAAGCTTCAACATTATTTAAATAATTCGGTATTTCAGGTTTTAACTCTAATCTATCTTTTTCTTTTAAAAAATCATGAGTGCTAATTACAGACTTCTCCCAAATATCTAATACCTTATGATAATCTTTTTTCTCAATTTTTCTTCTAGTTAATGACATATGAATTCCCCTAATCTTTTAAAAATACAGTTAATTAAAATAATACGTATAAAAAATAAAACCCACAACCATATAGGCTGCGGGTTTCAATCATATGGAGACGGCGGGATTCGAACCCGCGTCCAGAGGTCCTGATACACACCTTTCTACGTGTGTAGTCTATTGATTCATTTCGCATAATAGTAAGCAACAGACAACCAGTATTATGCTAGTTTGATTAGTATTCTTCTAAACAGACTTCAAACGGCAGTGTTTAGCATATCCTACTAGGGTTGAATCGCGTTAACAGCACGTAGGAGATGCTGTTAGGCGATGCAGTGTACTATTACGCAGCTACTGCGAAATTATTGTTTGATTTGTCAGTTATATTTACTGAAATGTGTTGATGTCGGAGACAACCCTCCGACACGCTTAGTGTGCTCGAGGGACCCCTGTCGAATCCAAAAACGCCCCCGAAATAATATTAATGACAAATAATAATACAAACAATTTGGTATGACAATATGCGTCATTCATTTAAATAACAACATCATTAATCATACCAAATGGCACCCGTTTAAGCAATACGCATGCTTAATAACGGGCTTTTATCGCACGATCGACATCACGTTTCATCGCTTTATCTTTTAAAGCTTGACGTTTATCGTGAATTTTCTTACCTCGTGCAACGCCTAATAAAACTTTACATTGTCCATGCTTTAAATAAAGTTTTAATGGGATTAGAGAATAGCCAATTTCTCGTGTACGTTCTCCTAATTTAATAATTTCACGCTTATGCAATAATAATTTACGAGAACGTAAAGGATCATGATTAAATCTATTACCTTCTTCATATGGAGCAATATGCATATTATTTAAATACATTTCACCACGTTTAACTTGAGCATAACTATCTTTCAAGTTCGCACTTCCACGTCGTATAGACTTGATTTCGGTACCTTGCAGTGCAATACCCGCTTCAACCGTATCTTCAATGTTATAATCATGTCTTGCTTTACGATTCTCCGCTAAAGTACCTGGTGATTTAGTTTTTTTCTTAGCCATTCATACTCACCTCATCTTTGATGACTATTTTTTCTTACGGCGTGATTTCTTTTTCACGCTTTTATCTTTATAGAATGGTTTATGATTTGTTTTACCTTGTTTATCTTTTTTACGTGCATTCTTACCTTTACGTTGCTTGCGTTTCTTTTTATTGCCTTTGCCATTATTGTCATCTTTAGACTTATCTAATGACTTACCACGTGTTTTTGCTTGAATTGTTTTACCACGTGCTGGACGTTGGGATTTATCATTTTTAGGTAAAGGCATACCCACAATTTGAAAATCAATCATGCGTTCGTCTACATCAACATGAGTGACTTTGACTTTCACTTCATCACCAATGCGGAACACCTTCGCTTGGCGTTCACCTATAAGAGCCATTTGGCGTTCATCAAAATTATAGTAATCATCAGTCATATTAGCAATATGAACCATACCTTCAATTGTATTAGGCAATTCAATAAACATACCAAAGTTAGCAATTGAACTAATGATACCTTCAAATTCATCGCCAATATGTTGAATCATATATTCAGCTTTCTTCAATTCATCTGTATCACGTTCTGCCTCTATAGCACGACGCTCGCGTTGAGACGTGTGTTCAGCAAGTTCTGGCAACGTATCTTCCCAATGTCGTAATTCCTTTTTATCCATAGAGTTCTCTATTAAATATTTACGAATTAATCTATGCACCGTTAAATCAGGATAACGACGAATTGGAGATGTAAAGTGCGTATAATACTCGGCAGATAAGCCGAAATGTCCAAGGTTTACATCGTCATAATGCGCTTGTTGCATTGAACGCAACATCATTGTCGAAATAACCATTTGCTCTGGTCGACCTTCAACTTCTTCTTGAATGTTTTGTAAAGTTGTAGGATGAATATCTTCACCAGTACCTTTAATCATAATACCGAAATTAGTAATAAAGTCGAAGAATTGTCTTAAGCGATCTGACTTAGGTTGCTCATGTACTCGATAGATAAATGGTACTTCCATTTTATTGAAATGCTCTGCCACTGTTTCATTAGCAGCTAGCATGAATGATTCAATTAAACGTTCACCTTCACCACGTTCACGCATTTGAACATCTGTAGGAATACCTTCTTCATTTACTAGCACTTTAGCTTCATTAATATCAAAGTCAATTTCACCACGACGACGTCGCATTTGGATTAAACGATTAGATAAATCTTGCGCTAAATCAAGCATCGGCGTCAAATCTTTATATTGTGCACGAACTTGAGGATCTTGATCTGTAATAATTTTATTTACAGCATCATAAGTCATACGATAATTAGAATGAATCACGCTATCAAATATTTCATGATTAACGACTTCGCCACGTGCATTAATTTCCATACGACAACTTAACGTTAAGCGGTCGACTTCCGGATTCAATGAACATATACCATTACTTAAACGATGAGGAATCATTGGAATCACTCGGTCTACTAAATAAACGCTTGTCGCTCTATCATATGCTTCCTTATCTAAAGCTGAATCTTCCTTCACATAGTAACTTACATCTGCGATACTTACAGTCAATTCAGTATTACCATTCTTTAATTTCTTAACTGCTATGGCATCATCCAAGTCTTTAGCATCTGCACCATCTATAGTTATTGTTAAATCACTTCTTAAATCACGACGACCTTCAATTTCAGATGGTTCAATTTCTTCAGGAACATCTTCCGCTTCTTTAAGCACGTTATCTGGAAACTCAATTTCTATCCCATGTTGGTAAATGATAGATAAAATATCTACACCTGGATCATTTTTATGACCTAGTATTGCTGAAATATGACCTTCTGGGTTGTCTGTACCATCAGCATATTTAGTAATCTGAACGAGTACTTTATGTCCATCTACAGCACCTAAACTTTGACCTTTAGGAATGAAGATATCTTGCATAATTCGTTTATCATCTGGAATAACAAAACCGAAATGTTTTGCTTCACTATATGTTCCTACCACTTGAGTGACAGAATGTTTCTCAATTGATTTAACTTCACCTTCAACTTTACCTTTATGTTCTCCTCTAGATTTTTGAAGTTCTACAATTACTGTATCGCCATCTAGCGCTCGATTAATTTTAGTTGGAGGAATGAAGACATCTTCCATTTCATCATCTTCTGGTCGAAGAAAAGCGAATCCTTTTTTATTCTGACTTAAAGTTCCTTTGATTAATTTAGAATTGGACTTACTTGATTCTTTCCTTTGATATCTATCTGTCTTAGTTCGTTCGATTAAACCCGTTTGTTCTAGTTCAACGAGCACCTTAATTAAATCTCTAAATGAGTCGGCACTATTTAAACCTAACGCATCTTGAAAATCTGACACTGACATGGGTTCATAGTCAGGTTGTTTAATTATTTCTTCGATGGATTGCTTTAAATTCATTATGCCCCTCCTTTCTTACTTTTAAATTAATTATTCTGTCCAATCTAATGATTCTAAAAATTGATATACATCTTCAAAAACTTGTTCTTTTTCTTTATCAATTGTAATTACATGTCCTGATTCATGATACCATTTGATATCCTTTTCATCAGAATCAACATGTTCATATATATAATTCGCTGATTGAGGATCAATCATTTTATCTTGTTCTGCTTGTATAACAAGAATAGGCTCAATAACCTCGTCTACTTGTTCTTTACCACGAAGTAAAGTTTCACTAAGTTCTTTAAGCGTCTCAGTAGGATGGAAGTCTTTCATTTCTTTATCAATCGTTTCCTGATCTTTGCCTTCATATTTTTTAAAATTACGAGCATAATCAAGGAATCCATCATAAATAGTGTCTTCCGTCTTGCCATCCATAGGAGCACACATCGTTATAATACCCTTCACATCACGATTTAAGCTTAATTTCAATGCGAAGACCCCACCTAGTGATAAACCTGCTACTGCTATTTCATCATAGCCTTGTTCAACCAGGTAGTCATAACCATCTAAAACATCCTTAAACCATACATATGGGCTAGATTTTAAAATTTCCTCCGGCGGTGCTGCATGCCCTTCATATTGAGGTGCATAAGATGTATAACCCTTTTTCTGAAGATAACGACCTAATTGTCTCACATCAGCTGAGTTGCCAGTGAAACCGTGTAATAATAACACAGCTCGTTTTCCTTCTTCAAAAAAGAATGGTCTTGGTAGTTTAATTTGCATGGTTAGAATCCCTCTCCCTTTTTTATTGAGAACTCATTTCTTTATATTTAATCTTGTCTGCTTTCAGGTTGCTATTAGCATAATTTTCATTATAAAAAGAACTTCAATAATGCTTATTAAGCGTCTTTGAACTATTCCCTTATATATAGGTATTAAAAACATCATTATGATACATTATAAAATAAAAAAGCCCGACAAGTATATCGTCGGACTCAGGCTGATAATATTTGTGAGTTATTATAGTTCTTGTTAATCACATCTTCTATCAGACTTGGTTAAGATTCATTAACTTCATTAATACATTATCTTATGGCTTACATACCTAAGTAACTGATACAGAACATAAGTACGAAGAAAATAATAGCTAAAATAATTGTTAATCTATGCAAGAATAAATCGACGCCACGTTGTTTTTGTTTACCAAATAACTGTTCCGCGCCACCACTAATAGCACCTGAAAGTCCATTACTTTTACCTTCTTGGAGTAATACAACAGTCACTAATGCAATACAATCTATAATTAATAAAACGATGATTAATGTATGCATAAAAATTGTCCTCCGTTCATTATATACGAGACGAATTATAACACATCTCTAATAGAGTTATCAAACTTCTATCTATTAAAAGTACTTTTTCTAGCTATCGAAACAACTAACATATAAATCGCTAAAATAATAGAGCCAATTACAACAATGAGTATAGGTAAAACTGCGACAACATTTTTAACATCCAAAATGGCTTGAACAAACATGTATAAATTAACAAGTGTGAATAATGCATTAGAAACATATACAGCAAACATAAACCACCATAAATATGGATGGCGATTCCAAAGTGCCACGACTCCTGCTAAGTATGCAAGAATGTACATTACGCCTGTATATCTATCACTATTTAGAATATTATGTACTGCAGTGTCAGAAGTCTTTTGACCAGCTAAAGATAGCAATGATTTAGCGGTTGTTACATCTAAAACTACAAAATGATGAATGATTAATAAAATACAAAATAATAAAGAACTCATTGCTATTAAGCGGCCAGATCTTTTTTCTCTAACATTTGAATCTGTTATATCTTCCATAATGGTACTCCTTTTTAAAATTACTTTAACTATTATATCAGTTTAATGGGTTAAATTAAACGAGATACGATGTAATAAAAGTATTAAAAAGACCCATTACAGCCTCAACTCTGTAACGGGTCTATAAGTTCTTTAGGGCGTGAAACCTAAAGATTAAAGCGTGAACTCATTTATTTAATATTAGAGATATTATTTGTCTAAATTGTAGAAAGATTTAATTCCATCAAATTTAGCTGTTTCGTATAATTCATCTTCAATACGTAATAATTGATTATACTTAGCAATACGGTCAGTTCTTGATAATGAACCAGTTTTAATTTGACCTGCGTTAGTAGCAACTGCAATGTCAGCAATAGTAGTATCTTCAGTTTCACCTGAACGGTGTGAAACTACAGCTGTGTAACCAGCTTTTTGAGCCATTTCAATTGCTTCAAATGTTTCAGTTAAAGTACCGATTTGGTTAACTTTAATTAAGATAGAGTTACCAATACCTTGGTCAATACCTCTTGATAAGATTTCTGTATTTGTAACGAATAAATCGTCACCTACTAATTGTACTTTATCACCGATACGATCAGTTAATTGCTTCCAACCTTCCCAATCGTTTTCATCCATACCATCTTCGATAGTGATGATTGGATATTTACCAATTAATTCTTCTAAGTAGTCAACTTGTTCTGCTGCGCTACGTTTAGCACCGTGTTCACCTTCGAATTTAGTGTAATCATATACACCATTTTCATAGAATTCTGAAGAAGCACAGTCAAATCCTAAGAATACATCTTCACCTGGTTTATAACCAGCTTTTTCGATAGCTTTGATGATTGTTTCAACAGCATCTTCAGTACCTTCAAATTTAGGAGCGAATCCACCTTCGTCACCAACTGCAGTTTCTAAACCGCGTTCACTAAGGATAGATTTTAAGTTGTGGAAGATTTCAGCACCCCAACGTAATGATTCTTTAAATGATTCAGCACCAACTGGTAAAATCATAAACTCTTGGAAAGCGATTGGTGCATCAGAGTGTGAACCACCGTTAACGATGTTCATCATTGGAACTGGTAATTGTTTACCATTGAATCCACCTAAATATTTATATAAAGGTTGACCTAATAAGTCAGCTGCTGCACGTGCTACTGCGATTGAAACACCTAAAATAGCATTAGCGCCTAATTTACCTTTATTATTTGTACCGTCTAATTGAATCATCATTTTGTCGATAGATACTTGATCTAATACTGAAAATTCACCTTCAACAATTTCTGGTGCGATGATTTCATTAACGTTTTCTACTGCTTTAGTCACACCTTTTCCTAAATAACGTGATTTGTCTCCATCACGTAATTCAACTGCTTCGTGTTCACCAGTAGAAGCACCTGATGGTACTAATGCACGACCGAAAGCACCACTTTCAGTAAGTACTTCAACTTCAACTGTTGGATTACCACGTGAGTCTAAGACTTCGCGAGCGTAAACATCTGTAATAATTGGCATGTTTAATATCTCCTTTAAATATATTATAAAGCTATTATAGCCCTATTTATAATTTTATTAAAATAATTTATTAGCAAGGTTGTAAAATGCGGGAGTACTAAATTTCCTCCCTTAATTTAACATCTAAATTCTGTATTAGTGATTAATTAATGATTCACCAGTCATATCAGAAGGTTGTTCTACATTTAACAAGTCTAATAGTGTAGGAGCTAAATCTCCTAAACGTCCTGTTTCACGTAAAGTTACGCCTTCTTTAGTTACAATTACTGGAACTGGATTTGTAGTGTGCGTAGTCATTGGTTCATCATCATCTGTTAACACTTGATCAGAGTTACCATGGTCAGCAGTGATGATAGCATGACCGTCCATTTCAAGGATCTTATCAACAACTTCGCCTAGACATTCATCTACAGCTTCAATTGCCTTAATTGTAGGTTCAAGCATACCACTATGTCCTACCATGTCAGGATTAGCAAAGTTTAATAGAATTAAATCTAAATCGCCTTTATCTAATTCCTCTAAAAGAGCATCTTTAACTTCATAAGCACTCATTTCTGGTTTTAAATCATATGTCGCAACTTTAGGAGAATCGATTAATCTACGACGCTCTCCTTCGAATTCATCGTTACGACCACCGCTCATAAAGTAAGTTACATGTGGATACTTTTCAGTTTCAGCAATACGTAGTTGTTTTAAGTTATTATTTTGAGCAACTTCCCCGATTGTATTGTGTAAATCAACTTTTTCAAAAACGATTTCAGCGTCTACATCATCGTTATATTTAGTGAATGTTGCATAGAATAAATCTTTAACTTGTTCAACTTCGAAACCATCAAATGCTTGATTAGTGAAAATTTCTGAAAGTTGAGCTGCTCTATCAGGACGGAAGTTATAGAACACAACTGCGTCACCATCATTGACACCATTATTTTGATTATCAATGATAAATGGTTCAACGAATTCGTCAGTAACATCATTGTTGTAATTAGCTTCCACACCTTCTTTGGCTGAAGCATAAGTCGGACCTTCGAAGTTACGGATAGCATTATAAGCTTTTTGTTCACGATCCCAACGTTTATCGCGGTCCATCGCATAATAACGTCCTGATACTGAAGCGAATTGGCCAACGCCTAATTCTTTGAATTTAGCTTCAGTTTCTTCAATATATTTTAGTGCAGATTTTTGATCTACGTCACGTCCATCTAAGAAAGCATGAACATAAACTTTATCTACACCTTGTTTTTTAGCTAATTCTAAGATTGCAAATAAATGTTTATAGTGACTGTGAACACCGCCATCAGATAATAGACCAAATACATGTAGTGCTGAATTATTATCTTTTACATGTTTAACTGCGTTATTTAATACATCGTTTTCAAAGAAATCCCCATCTTCGATAGATTTATTAATACGAGTTAAACTTTGATAAACAATGCGACCTGCACCAATATTCATGTGACCTACTTCCGAGTTACCCATTTGTCCTTCTGGAAGACCTACATCCAAACCACTCGCTTCAATTTGTGTAGTTGGGTATTTATCATAATAGCGATCAAAATTAGGCTTGTTTGCTAATTTTACAGCGTTACCATGTTCACTTTCACGATTTGCAAAACCATCTAAAATGATTAAGGCAGTTGGTTTTTTAGCCATAATTATTTTGCACCTTCCAATAATTGTACGAAATCTTCAACTTTTAATGATGCGCCACCTACTAATGCACCATCAATATCTGATTGAGCCATATATTCTTTAATATTATTTGGTTTAACACTACCACCATATTGAATACGTGTTGCTTCAGCAACATCTTGGCTTGATAAGTCAGCTAATGTTTTACGAACGTGCGCGCACATTTCATTAGCATCTTCTGAAGTAGAAGATTTACCAGTGCCGATTGCCCAAATTGGTTCATAAGCAATAACTACTTCTTTAAGTTGATCTTCAGATAAGCCTTCAACAGCTTTTTTAACTTGATTACCTACTACTTCATTTGCTTTACCTGCTTCACGTTCTTCATCTGATTCACCAACACAAATAATTGGTGTCATACCATGATTAAAGATTGCGTGAGCCTTTTTATTTACTTCTTCATCAGTTTCGTGGAAATAATCACGACGTTCTGAGTGACCAATCACGACATATTTAACACCTAAGTCAGCTAAAGCTACAGGTGATGTTTCACCAGTGTATGCGCCACTGTCTTCGAAGTATGCGTTTTGAGCACCGATTTTTAATCCTTGTGCTTTACCTTCTTTAACAGCAGTTACTAAAGCATCTAATTGGATTGTTGGTGCACAAATTACTGATTCTACTTCTTTAGGATCAGGTAATGTTGGTAATTCATTTATGAAATCTTTAGCTTCTTGAACTGTTTTATTCATTTTCCAGTTTCCGGCTATAATTGGTGTTCTCATTCATTACACTCCTTAATAATTTAGTGTTAAATTTAAAAATTTGTAAGATAATAAATTTTAATGATGACATATGAGTCAGATAAAGAAAGCATATATAAGCTTTCATTCATCCTTTTCCCATATCATTAAATTTAAAAACTTACGCCTTAACTGAGCGAGGTTCATTCAATTATTTATCGTTAATTGCTTTAATACCTGGTAATTCTTTTCCTTCTAAATATTCTAATGATGCACCGCCACCAGTAGAAATATGAGTAAAGTCATCTTCGAAACCTAGTGAGATAGCTGCTGCTGCAGAATCACCCCCACCGATAATAGTAGTAGCATCTTTTAAGTTAGCGATTGATTCACATACACCGATCGTACCTTTTGCAAAGTTACTAAATTCAAATACACCCATAGGTCCATTCCATACTACTGTATGTGCACCTTGTAATTCTTTATTAAATAGTTCAACAGTTTTAGGACCAATATCCATTGCTTCTTGATCAGCTGGGATATCATCAATTGAAACTTCAGTGATTTTCGCGTCATTAGAGAATTCTTTAGCTACCTTACAATCTACTGGTAAGACAATTTGATCGCCATTGTTTTCTAATAAATCTTTAGCGAAGTCAATTTTGTCTTCTTCTAATAACGAAAGACCAATTTCTTTACCTTGCGCTTTCATGAATGTATAAGCCATACCGCCACCAATTAAAATTTTATCAGCGATATTAACTAAGTTTTTGATGACATTAATTTTATCTGAAACTTTGGCACCACCTAGGATAGCTACAACTGGTTTGTGTGGGTCGTTAACAACTCCACCAATAAATTTAATTTCTTTTTCCATTAAATAACCAGCTGCTGTTTCTAAATGAGTAGAAATACCTACGTTAGATGCGTGTTCACGGTGAGCTGTACCAAATGCATCGTTAACGAATACATCACCTAATGATGCCCAATATTTGCCTAATTCAGGATCATTTTTAGATTCTTTCTTACCATCAATATCTTCAAAACGAGTATTCTCAACTAATAATACATCGCCTTCATTTAAATTTTTGATAGCAGTTTCAAGTTTTTCTCCACGTGTTTCAGGTACGAAAGTAACTTCCTTACCTAATTTTTTAGATAAATCATCTGCTACTGGTTTTAAAGATAAACCTTCTTTATCACTTTCTTCTTTCACTTTACCTAAGTGAGAGAATAATACTAATTTACCACCTTGTTCAATAATGTATTTAATCGTTGGCAACGCTTGAACAATGCGGTTATCATTAGTGATTTCTCCATCTTTCAACGGAACATTAAAGTCTGCACGTTCGAGAACTACTTTACCTTTTAAATCTAAATCTGAAACGATTTTTTTAGCCATTATTAATTTCCTCCTTTAAATAGGAAAACTTTATATAAAAATAAGCGGAGAAGCGTTTGTGCTCCCCGCTTACTCATAAGCTTATATATCTAATTAAACAGTACAGAGCACTAATCAAATTATGAACGTTTGAGAGAGTTACTCTCTCGACATGTGTACTTTAAATAACTTGAATTACGTGCTTATACACTATGCTTCAATTATTTAGAAAGTTCAGCTAAGTGAGCTAATGTACGAACTAATTGAGAAGTATAAGACATTTCATTGTCGTACCAAGCTGCAACTTTAACTAATTGGCGGTCACCAACAGTCATTACACGAGTTTGAGTAGCATCGAATAATGAACCGTAAGTCATACCTACAACGTCAGAAGATACGATTTCATCTTCAGTGTAACCAAATGATTCGTCAGAAGCTTGTTTCATTGCTTCATTTACTTGATCAGCTGTTACATCTTGTTTATCTAATACTACAGTTAATTCAGTTAATGAACCTGTAGCAACTGGAACACGTTGAGCTCCACCGTCTAATTTACCGTCGATTTCTGGAATAACTTTACCGATTGCTTTAGCAGCACCTGTAGAGTTAGGGATAATGTTTTCTGCTGCTGCACGAGCACGACGTTTGTCGCCTTTTCTGTGAGGAGCATCTTGAGTATTTTGGTCACCAGTATAAGCATGGATAGTAGTCATTAAACCTTCTACTAAACCAAACTCATCATTTAAAACTTTTGCAACTGGTGCTAATGAGTTAGTAGTACATGAAGCACCTGATACAACTGTTTCAGAACCATCTAATTCATCATGGTTAGTGTTGAATACGATTGTTTTTAAATCACCAGTAGCTGGAGCAGAGATTAATACTTTTTTAGCACCTGCATCGATGTGAGCTTGTGCTTTATCTTTATCAGTGTAGAAACCAGTACATTCTAATACTACGTCGATGTCTAGGTCTCCCCAAGGTAATTTGCTTGCATCTGGTTCATCGAATGATTTAATTTCTTTACCGTTAACACGGAATCCACCATCGATAACTTCAACTTCTCCAGTGAAGCGACCTTGCATAGTGTCGTATTTTAATAAGTGAGCTAACATTTCGTCATCTGTTAAGTCGTTAACTGCTACTACTTCAAGACCTTCTACATCTTGGATTCTTCTGAATGCTAAACGACCAATTCTACCAAAACCATTAATTGCTACTTTAATTGCCATTATAATGGCCTCCTTTAAAAATGATATTTAAAAAGTATTAAACTTTTTATTACTATTGTAAAATAACTTTCGCTGCAGTTTCGTCTGTGATTAATACAGTATTGTCTGGAGCAATAGAGAGATAAGCTTTAATTGCTTCTCCTTTAGATTGTCCACCTGCTACAGCAAAGATAAAATCTTTACTCTCAAGGTCTTCTAATTGTAGCCCAATCGTTTTAACTTTATGAACCACATTGCCTTGAGCATCAAAATAATATCCAAAAGCTTCTCCAACGGCTTGATGATGTTGAAGTTTATCAATCACTTCTTTTGGTGATTGACGTCGATGCGCCATCTTCAGCGCATCACCAATACCGTGAATTGTAACATTTGCTTGTTTAATTTTATCTAACGTATGAATCACTGATGGCTCTAACATCAAAGTGTCATATGTAGATTCACTCACATTATCTGGTACATACAATGTTGTGTAGTATCCACCAGCTTGTTGAGCCATACTAGAAGAAATAGTATTTGCTTGGTAGACCATATTTTCACCTAGTCCACCTCGAGCTGGAACAAAGAAAACATTAAATGGTAGTAAATGAATAGATTCACTTACGTATGCCATCGTGGATCCTCCAGTTACAGAAACAATTGCATCTTCATATAAAATACTTTCTAGTAACTGACCAGCCTGTCTTCCTATTTCTCTTTTAACTGTTTGATTCGAATCTGAATCACCTGGAATGACATGAACATCTTTAATGTTGAACTTTTCTTTAATCGCTCTAGCCATTCTGTGGTCATCACTATAAACATTGAAGTAATCACTGAGTTGCGATAACACTTCAGTACCTTCATGAGTGATTTCCATACCGGTTGATTTAACTTTAATTAATTCTTGCTTTTTCAACATGTCTGTTTCAGATCTTAAGACCCTTTCAGTCATGTCCATGTGTTCACTTAAACTTCTTCTACCCACTGGTTGGTTTTGAGAGATAGTAGTTAAAATCGAAAAACGTCGATACATCTTGTCAACAAGGTCAGGTATGAGCTTTTGCTGAACTTTTATTAAGTCTTTCACTACTACCTTCCTCCTTATATCTTTATAAAAAGGTAATCGAGGGGCTACTCACAACCATGGGTTGACTTTTTAAGTCCCACCTGGGACAAAAATTAACCTCTTTACACTTGCAATAGTACTATTGCGTATAATAAATTGCAAGCAAATTAACTCATATTTTTATTAATAATTATTAATGTTTATAATAAAACGTTTACATCCTTGAAGTGTTCATTATGAGCTCCAAAAGGTTTAAATTATTGTTTTATTACCTTTACGAGATAATTTTACCCAAGCTATATTAAATATAATCATCTGTTTTAAATCCTTGATTAATTCAATTATAATTAAAATTGTTGACAAAGATTTTTCATGAAGAGGGATACAAAATGACAAATGAGAATAATAAAGATTCAAACGAAAAAGTAGAAGTGATAGACCCAAGCGATATGCGCTATAAAGATGATGAATATTTTAAATCAAATCAACATACCAATGAAGATTATCAATTTGAGGATGAAAGAATGATTAAGAAAACATATTCTTATGGATGTACGCATACAGGTTGTGGATGTACTATAGGGTGTTTTTCAATCATGTTCATCTCCTTTTTATTATCTTGGTTAGTATATTGGTTATTCTAAATAATATATTAAAAGCCAACATCCTTATTAAAGGACGTTGGCTTAATTTTTTAATCTTCTTTTGAATTTTGTGAGCTATTATTAGATGAGCTTTGATTACTTGAACGTTCCTGAGTGCTACTGCTTTGATTACTAGATTGTTGAGTTTGACTCGTGTTTTTTTGAACAGATTGATTACTACTATTGCTAGTATTACTATTTGATTGCGATTGTTGTTTTCTATTATCCTGTTGAGAACTTGGTTGTTGTGAACTTGATTGTTGTGAACTAGGCTGTTGAGATGATGATTTCTCTTCTGAACTAGGTTGTTCTTGAGTTTTATTATCATTTTTACTTTCTGACTTAGACTGCTCAGTTGTCTTCTCATCTGTTTGTGCTTCTTGAGTTTGTTGTGATGAGCGTGGTTCTGCCTTTTGTTGTTTAGTTTTTTGCTTTTCTTGAGTGTTTCTTTGTTGAGTTGGTGTCTGTTGTGTCTTCTCAGATGTGCTTGGAGCTTGTTGTGTTGACTGCTTTGTTTGTTGTGTCTCTTGTGTTTGTTGTGTTTGACGCGTTTGTTGAGTCTGTTGTGTTTGTTGCGGAGCTTGTTGTGTTTTGTTTACTTTAGTATCTTTAGATTTGTCTTTGTCATTATCCTTATTTTTATCTTTGTCTTTATCTTGATCTTTATCTTTCTTGTCATCTTTCTTCTTATCATTTTGTTCAGTTTTATCACTGTTAAGACGCTCATTAGCTTTTTTAGAACTGTCTACAAAAGAGAATATTCCAAATGCTAAGCCAATTAATAAAAGTAATACTATGATGGTACTAATTATTTTTGCCAAACCACTCATTCCTTACTTACCTCTCTTTCAATTATTAGGAATTCATATATAATAAAATTTAAGTTTGTTTTTTATGCTCATTTTTACGATATTTATTGTTCAATAATTCATTTTGAAAATAAAAAACCTTCCTTATAACTATAGTTGAATGAAATATATAGTTATAATTCAACTTTATATAATGAACTAACTACTAGTTAAAAGCAATTAATTATAATTTACTAAAAACTGTATGTTTTCATTTGCCTATTTTTTATATGATAACATCATACTCATAAGTAAACACTATATTTTTAATTTCTTAATCTAAACTTAACATGAATGGTACGTGATTAAATGTATGACTTTAATAATGAGAATTCACAAAATAAAAAATCTCACAATAATTTGAAATACATGATGATTAAAAATGATAATTATGAAGACAGTAAGTCAAATCATATTGCTGGATTTATAATCACATTATTAATTATAGCCCTCATTGTAATAATTAAATGGTTACTTGGGTAATAATATATTACATCAATCTAATAGATAATAACCTTAAATTAGACTAATCAAACAATTAAAGAGACTTTAAAATCTATTGAAATCATTTTCTGTAAAAAGTGATTTATGTATTTTAAAATATAAAAAAGGACCCATACGTTGCTCGCATGGATCCACTACTAAAGGGAGTCAAAATTTACCTTCGTTAGTATATTATGGGGTATACTCATACTAATTAAGAGATGTTTAATTAATTATCGAAGGTACAATTTCATTATAACTGAAATGTTTTAATTTTAAATGCAAATTCATAAAAGTATTTGACATCTTATTGGCTAAAAAATGTATAATTTTTGAATATTAATAATCACTATCAATAAGGTAAGCGCTTTTATTTTTAAAATGAGGTGAAATGATGAAACAATACTTAATTACTGGTGGAACTGGAATGGTAGGTTCACATTTAGTAAAGGAAATTAAAAAAACGGATGCACATATTACTATTTTAACCCGACAAGATAAAACATCTAATGAATCTAAAATTACTTACGTCAATTGGTCAAAAGAAGGCTGGCAAAATGACGTTCCTGATATAGATGTAGTTATCAATTTAGCAGGTGCAACGCTCAATAAACGCTGGACTAAATCACATAAACAAGTCATGATGGTTAGTCGTATTCAGTCTACACAAGCTTTATATGAGTTATTTGAAAGCCGTACTCAAAAACCAAAAGTTTTATTTAACGCGAGTGCTATGGGATATTATCCTCCTGATTTATATTATAGTTATACAGAATTATATCAAACTTTACCTTTTGATTTTCTATCAGATATTGTTTACCAATGGGAACGTTTCGCTAATAAATTTAAAGATTTCGGAACACGAGTAGTCTTAGGAAGATTTGGACTTATTCTCTCTGATACTGGTGGAGCGTTACAAACTATGGAATTACCGTACCGTTTTTATGTAGGTGGTAAATTAGGTTCAGGTCAACAATGGTATTCTTGGATTCACATAGATGATTTAATCAGAGGTATTATATTTACTATAGATAATAAAGATGCACACGGTCCTTTCAATTTAACAGCACCAATCCCTGAAACACAAAACTTATTTGGATATACTTTAGCTAGAGCAATGCATAAACCTCATGAAACTTGGGCGCCAAAATTAGCAATGCGTTTAGTTCTTGGAGAAATGTCAACAGTTGTTTTAGACACTCAAAAGGTTTTACCAAATAAGTTACACGCACTTGGCTTTGAGTTTAAGTTTAACAATTTAAAGAATGCGTTAGATGATTTAGTTAAAGCCTAAGAAATTACAACGTACGAAGAAGGTTTATAAAATGAAAGACAATCAATTAACTTATATTTTGTTAATTATTGCTAGTATTTTATTAATATTGAATGGAATATTTGCATTTGATCACACAATTGCAATGATATTAATGTCATTACTCTTTACAATTGTAGGTTTAACATTATTCATTGTAGTTTTTCGATTACTTATAAAAGACAAGAAGCACTAAGCAATAAAATGATTAAGAGACATGATTTGTGATTTATAAACAAGTTGAACATGTTAACTCAACTTTTAATTTTCACAATATCGTTGTCTCTTTTTTTATAAGTATTGAATGTTGATTTTTTCCACCCACTCTAAGCAATTTTTTAATTGAAATATTTTTTAAGAAACCTATAACGAGAATACGCCTTGAGCTAAAACTACATAAAAAAACTGCCCACAAAGTTAGTAACTTTGTAGACAGTGTGACAGAAAATTAACTAAAAGATATTCTAGCTTTTAATTATTTACTTTCTGGCTCCATGACTTCATCGATTAAACCATATTCTTTTGCTTCTTCAGCAGTTAAGAAGTTATCACGATCAGTATCTTGTTGAATTTTCTCAATTGATTGACCTGTACGCTCAGCTAAAATACGATTTAATTTTTCACGAGTTTTTAAGATATGGTTTGCAGCAATTTCGATTTCAGTCGCTTGACCTTGTGCACCACCTAAAGGTTGGTGAATCATAACTTCAGCATTTGGTAATGCAAAACGTTTACCTTTAGCTCCTGCTGCTAATAAGAATGATCCCATAGATGCTGCCATACCAATACAAATTGTTTGAACATCTGGTTTAATATGTTGAATTGTATCGTAAATAGCAAAACCTGCTGTAACACTACCACCTGGTGAATTGATATATAAGTAGATGTCTTTTTCAGAGTCTTGAGCTTGTAAGAATAATAATTGAGATACAATTGAATTAGCTACATTATCATCAATTTGAGAACCTAACATGATAATACGGTCTTTTAATAAACGGGAATAAATATCATATGCGCGTTCACCACGATTTGTTGTTTCAATAACTGTAGGAATTAAATTCATCTATTTTTCCTCCTTTAATAACTGTTGAATTTTATTTTACCTTAAAAGTCAAAAATGGTCAAAATTTTGAACTTACTATTTAAAAATTCAGTTTGACGCTTAACTATAAGATTTGTAAACTAGAATTATCGTTTTCATTGTACTGTTATCACTATTATTAGTACAGAAAAATGTTTCTATCCTCATTTACCCCTCGTAGTGTAATGGATAACACATGAGATTCCGGTTCTTATAATAGAGGTTCAATTCCTCTCGAGGGGGCTTTTAACTTTAAATTACACACAATTTTTTTATTTAAAACGCTGTAATGACGGCGTTCTTTTTTGTCTTGTCTATTAATAAAACACGATATAAAACGTAGTTTCATGAAATTTTACATGACCCTGCTCTTCTAAACATAAATGAGGTATTTTTGAATTTATTTCAAAAATACCTATGCTTACATTTCGATTTGTTCTCCATTACGTATTTTATCTGCAAGTTCATTAAGTTTTCTTAGTCGATGGTTCATACCTGACTTAGATATTGGCCCAGTTGAAATCATTTCACCTAATTCTTTCAATGATATCTCTTGATGTTCAACTCGTAATTTAGCTACCTCTCTCAATCGGTCTGGTAAGTTATCCAAACCAATTTCTTGATCAATAAGTTGTATGCTCTCAACTTGTCTCATGGCTGCGCTCACTGTTTTATTTAGATTCGCTGTTTCACAGTTTACTAACCGATTCACAGAATTCCTCATATCTCTAACAATGCGCACATCTTCAAATTTCAGTAACGCTTGATAACCACCTATTAAACTAAGAAAATCCGAAATTTTTTCAGCCTCTTTTAGATAAGCAATACTACCTTTTTTACGTTCAAGATGCTTTGCATTTAATTCATAACTATTCATTAATTTAGTCAAACCTTCTGAGTGACTTTCATATTGCGAGAAGATTTCGAGATGATAAGAAGATGTTTCAGGATTATTTACTGAGCCACCAGCAAGAAAGGCTCCTCTTAAATAACTTCGTCTCATTTCGTCATCTTTAATCATGTCAGGATCAATTTCATGGGTAAAGATGCCCTCTTTAAGTATTCCAAGATCATTTAAGATTTCTTTCGCTAACATTTTTGTACGACAAATATAGATGTTGTTCTTTTTTAGTTTCATCTTTTTTCGAACCAATATTTCAACTTCTACATTAAAAATTCGTTTAATAAGAGAGTATATTCGTCGTGCTGTCGTTGCATTTTCAGTCTGTACGTTAATTACAAATTGTTGATTAGATAAACTAAGTGCGCCATTCATACGAATTAATGCACTGAGCTCTGCTTTAGCATTTGCTTCATCAACTTCAATACGTGTTAATTCATTTTTCATGTCTGATGCAAAGCTCATAGAATACTCATTCCTTCCTAAATCAACTCTATTTTGATCTATGTATGGTCGACATAGAGATTACATTACACTACTTTGATAAAACACACGTAAGCTATCATATCATAACAAATATTGCACTAACACTATTTATGTTTATCATTAGGGTTAAACTGAATTGTGCTTGTTAATTCTAGTGCAAGCTCATAAATCATACCTGATAAAATTTTAGTATTATGGCGTACGAAGTGTTCGTCAGAAATTTCAATTAAATTTGAAGCTGTTAAAACTCTTATACCTTTGTTTTTTAGCTCTTCTTTATGAACTTCTACTGGTTTTGAATTTTTTTCTTCATATTTACGTAAAACGTCTTTGCTATAATTTTCATTACTGCATATCACAAAGTCGATAAAATCTTCACCGACTTGTTGGCAAATTGCATCTATATGTTCTTTAACACCGTAATTATCTGTTTCTCCTGGTTGAGTCATTACGTTAGAAACATAAAGTTTTGGTGCATTAGAGCGAAGTAATGCTTCAGAAATCCCTTTAACACATAAATTAGAGATAACACTTGTATATAACGAACCAGGCCCAAGAACGATTAAATCTGCATGTTCTAGAGCCTCAACCGCTTCTTCCATAGGTTCAACATCCCCGGGTTCTAAAAAGACGCGATCTATTTTTTTATTTGTTTTAGGTATGTTGGTTTCTCCACGAACAATTTCTCCGTCTTCCATGACCGCATTCAATTGAACACTTGTGTTTGTTGATGGTATAACTTGCCCTTTGATATTGAGAACTTTACTAAGTTCTTTTATCGCATGACCGAAATCATTAGTTATACTTGTCATCCCTGCAATAACCAAATTCCCTAGTGAGTGGCCGTCGACTTTATTTTCATCAAAACGGTATTGAAAAAGTTGAGTTAACGTTGATTCTGAATCACTAAGCGCTGCGATAACATTACGTATATCACCTGGAGCAGGTATATCCATAACATCTCTAATCTTCCCTGTGCTTCCGCCGTTATCAGCGACAGTAACAATAGCAGTAATATCTATAGGGAATTCTCTTAATCCTCTTGCTAGAACAGATAAGCCTGTTCCTCCTCCGATAAGTACTACTTTCATTTGTTTCATTTTTTCTCTCCACTTTCAATATGAGCATCTCTGTGATGCACATAGACATTGTAATCAAAAACCTCATCAAGATATTCGCCTAAACGTTTTGCTAAAGCAACTGATCGGTGTTGACCGCCTGTACATCCTATAGCAATAACAAGCTGTGACTTTCCTTCTTTTTTATAACCTGGAATCATATACTTTAAGAGGTCTGTTAATTTATCAAAGAAAATCTCAGTTTCTTTCCATTTCATTACATAGTTATAGACCAGATCATCAAGACCAGTCAGCGGGCGTAGTTCTTCTACATAGTATGGATTTGGTAAAAATCTTACATCGAATACTAAATCAGCATCCATTTGAATCCCATGTTTGAAACCAAAACTGGTAACATTAATCGTAAACGTTTCAAAATTATCATCTAAATAAAATTTAGCGATCCGATGCTTTAATTCCTTAGGTTTTAATAGCGTCGTATCGATAACAAAGTTTGCAATGCTTCTAATTTCAGAAAGATGTTCTCTCTCCTCATTAATTGCTTCAATAAGAGAACGTTGTCCATTTTCATTCAATGGATGTGCTCTTCTTGATTCTTTATAACGAGAAATAAGTTTTTCTGTTTTAGCCTCTAAAAACATGACGTCTACGATAACATCATTACGACTTTTAATGATATCAATTTCTTTAATTAAAGATTTAAATAACTCCTTCCCTCTTAAATCAATGGCAATTGCCACCTTTTGTAAAGAAGGATTTCCTTGTTCCATGAGTTCTACAAATTTGGGTAATAAAACTGGTGGTAAATTATCTACGCAGAAGAACCCCATATCTTCAAGACTTTGTATCACTAGTGATTTACCCGCTCCTGACATGCCTGTAACAACTAATAATTCACTTTTAACAATTTCATTTTCGCTATTTTTCACTTTTTAAAGTCACCACCATTTAAGTTCTTCGCTCTTACTTCATATAATTAAATTAATCTTATCATACTAGTATATCTAAAGGAATCTTCTTTATTAATCAAAAAAGCTAGAACGATTGATAGCGACTACTTGTCGACATCAATGTCCTAGCTACATGTGATTGTGTAGATTAAGCTTCTAATTTATCTTTAAGCTCTGTGATATAATCTGCTGCACTTTGAGCTGCAATACTACCGTCTCCCGTTGCAGTTACAATTTGACGTAATCCTTTATCACGAACATCACCAGCTGCAAAGATTCCAGGGACATTCGTACTCATATCAGCTTTAGTGACAATATATCCTGTTTCATTTGTGATTCCTAAATTAGTAAATGGTGCTGTTAAAGGTTTCATTCCAATGTAAATGAAAACTCCATCAGCATCGTACGTTTCTTCCGAACCATCTTTAGTAGATTCTAAAGTTACTGATCCTACTTTGCCATCTTTTTCGTTGATTGTTTTTAAAGTATGACTCCAAATGAAATCAACTTTTTCATTTTTGAAAGCACGTTCTTGTAAAATATTCTGCGCACGTAATTCATCTCTTCTATGAACGATTGTTACTTTATCAGCGAATTTAGTTAAGAATGTTCCTTCTTCAACTGCTGAGTCGCCACCACCAATAACAAATAATCGTTTATTTTTAAAGAAGGCACCATCACACACAGCACAGTAACTTACACCACGTCCACCAAGTTCTTGTTCCCCAGGCACACCAATTTTTTTATATTCTGCACCAGTTGAGATAATCACTGCATGAGCCGTAATTTCTTTATTACCTAAGTTAATTACTTTGTAGTCACCTTTATCTTCTACAGATTTAATATCTCCATATTGATACTCTGCTCCAAATTTTTTCGCGTGTTCAAACATTTTCGTAGATAAATCTGGACCCGTAATCATTTCAAATCCTGGAAAGTTCTCTACCTCTTCAGTGTTGGCCATTTGACCACCTGGCATACCACGTTCAATCATAACTGTTTTTAAATTTGCACGAGATGCATAAACTGCTGCTGTCATACCGGCAGGACCTGCGCCGATAATGGCTACGTCAAAATCTACTTCAGTCATTTTTTAATGCCTCCTAGTTATTAATCATTATCGCATTATATACTATACCATTTATTTCTTAAATTTATATGCTCAAAATAAAAGCAATGGTTTTATCTAATTTATATCGTGTGACTTCAAAAGAATCAATAATTTGTTTTTTAGTCATAGCGTGATTGGTATATTTATAGTGCATATATACAAATGCAGCTAAATATCTGTCTACCTCTGCTAAATCAACTTTTTCAGAGATAATCGCTTCAGCTTGATCAATCCAGTCAATAAATAGTGAGGTATCGTTTTTAAAATAATCCATTTCATATAATTTCAACATACCTCTGTGAATAAAATCTAATTTATTTAATGTTAATCCTTGTACCAGATACGTTAGATATAATTTTTCATAATCATTCATTGATTCTAAGATTGACCAAATCTCTTCTGTCATAAGAATTTCTTTACCATTGAGTTGATTTAATAAAAAGATTCCATATAGTCTATAATGACTATCGTCATCCAATAATAGTGGAAGAATGCGTTGGTTAAAAACAGATTTACTTTCCTCAAGCACCCATGGCGCATAACCAACATCTACTTTAGATATCTGTAGTAATTTATTCCATAATTCTACACTTTCATCTTTATTTCCGAGGTAATAAAAATTAAAGCTCAATGCATTATACATTTGAATGGATAAAAACTTACCCTTTTTATATAGAGGATAAAGTAAATTTTGAGATGCTTGATACTGTTTTAAATAACTTAATACAATTCCTAGTTTAAAACTTTCATCATCATTCATAGGTACAACTTTGTTTAATATTTTAAGATACCTCTTATATTTCTCCATTTCATTTGTGTTATAAAGTAAAAGTGTATAATGACATAAGGCATGAACATCTGAATTATCTTCACTCAATAACGCTTCAAACATCTCTTTAGCTGTTTCATATTCACTTAAATAAAGATAGCACATCGCAAGCAGATTACGTATAACACGATGGGATTGAATATGCTCATCTTGACTTAGAATATATGCTCGCGCGTCATTCAGTCGTCCTTGTGAAAATAAAAATTGGAATAATAATTGTGTAGCAAATAATTGTGCTTCTAATTCAATTTTATGTTCACTTGTATAGGTCACTTCGAATGTCTTTTCTAGTACTTCTCTAAAGTCCTGATCATCTGTTAAAAGTACATAATTAATACCAAACAAGAATGCCTTGTTTGGTTCATTCAACTCTATATTTAATTGACTTAACTCATAGAAACTATCTGCAACATGAAAATCATTTACAATATTTTCGTAAAATATTTGCTCTGCTTTTCTACCTAAATTTATTTTCGTTAAACATTGTGCATAATGTAATTGAATATCATAATCTTCAGGTGACAATTCGAGCACTTTGCTATAGTAATTTGCTGCTTTATTATAATCTTGTTGTTGCCATTTTTGTATAGCCATTTTGCGGTAAAAAGTTTCGTCGAAAATCATTGGTATTATCTTATTGTCTTCACGTGCCATTAATTGTCACCTCCTCTATCAACTTTTATATGCATAGGATTACCAAATACAAAGCTATAATCAGGTATATCTTTAGTGATGACCGTACCAGCTCCGACTTTTACATGGTTTCCTATTCTAACTCCTGGTAAAATCGTTACATTCGCACCAATCAATGTATAATGCCCAATGGTGACTCTACCTTGTCGCCATTCATCAATAAGTACTTCATGCGTTAATATTGTTGTATTATAACCAATAACACTATTGTTGCCAACAGAAATTAACTCTGGATAAAACAAGTCAGGTAAAACTTTATATGCAAATGCTGTATTCTGACCTATAGCCATTTTTAAAAACTTGCGATAAATAGAGCGTTTTAGACGCATGCTTGGTATAAAACGAGAAATTTCAATAATAATAGTTTGTTTAAAAACCTTAGGAAATCTCACTATTTTATAAACTTGCCACAGAGGGTTTATGGAGAAACGTTTTTGTTTGTTTAATCGTCTCACCATACACACTACGCCCTTTTACCTGGCCATTGAAGTGGTCCAGAATTTTTAAAAGTTGAAGGTTGATACTTAACTCTTCTATATACAATAAGAATAATGCTAACAACGATAAGAATGACTGATACGAGTTGTGCAACTCTAATATGACTTGTAAGCATTAAACTATCAGTTCGCAGTCCTTCAACGAAGAATCGGCCAATTGAATACCAAATAAGATAAATAAAGAACGTTTCCCCTATTTTTAGATGTTTCCTCAAATTAATTAGAATTATAAAACCGAGAACATCCCACGCAGATTCATATAAAAATGTAGGATGATAATACTGACCATCGATATACATATTTCTAATGATAAAATCCGGTAAATGTAAGTGTTCTAAAAACGCCTTCGATACAGGTCCACCATGGGCTTCATGATTCATAAAATTACCCCATCTACCTATACCTTGAGCTAATATAATACCTGGCGCTACAATATCACCGATTTGTAACGGGTGTAGATTTTTAGACCTACATACGATAACACCTGTAATAAATCCACCAATTAAACCACCGTGGATTGCTATACCTCCATGCCATATCTTCGGTATTTCACCTGGATTTTGCATGTAATATGGCCATTGGAAAATCACGAAGTATAAACGTGCCACAATAAAACCAAATATAGCACTATAGAATATAATATCTATTAATGTATCTTTATGTAAGCCAACATTTTTTAGTGCAGCTTGTGCAATAAAATAACCCAGTAATATACCACATGCGATAATAATTCCATACCAACGAACATGTATAGGTCCAATACTAAAAGCAATTGGATCAATGTATCCTAGAGTTAAACCCATTTCGTACTACTCCTCACTTTTATGACTATTGCGAACGATTTCTTCATTTAAACGCTCACTAAACTCTTCAGCTGTATTAATTCCCATTATATTTAATCGATAATTCATCGCTGCAACTTCAATAATTACGGCAACATTTCGTCCAGGTCTTACAGGAATTGTTTTTTTAGTAATTTCAGTATCGAGGATTTTCAAAGTTTCCTCATTAAGTCCAACTCGATCATATAATTTATCTTTATTCCAATTCTCTAAATTAATATTTAAACGAATTTGTTTCTCAGTCAAAATAGACCCTGCACCAAATAGAGTCATAACATTAATAATTCCCAGTCCTCGAATCTCAAGTAAATGCTCAATCAATTTAGGTGGTTTGCCTATTAATTCGTCTTTAGTGATTTCTTTAATTTCAACATTATCATCAGCGACAAGTCTGTGACCACGTTTAACTAATTCTAATGCAGTCTCACTTTTACCTATACCTGAATCACCTGTAATTAATACACCTACTCCATAAACATCGACGAGTACTCCATGTAAAGATGTGGTTTTAGCTAATTCATGCTCTAAAAATGTAGTCAAACGACTCATCAAACTTGTCGTAGCATCTTTAGCAATAATAATAGGTGTATTTAGTTCTTTTGCTGCAGAAATTAATTCTTCAGGGGGCTCCAATCCTCGCGTCACAATAATTGCTGGAGTTTCAGGTCGACATAATTTTCTCATTCTTCCTTCTTTCTCATCATCAGGAAGTAGATTATAGAAAGATAGTTCAGTAGTTCCTAACAATTGAATTCTATCTGAAGCATAGTGAGAGAAATAGCCTGCCATTTCTAGACCAGGACGTGATATATCCGTATTTTTTATTGGTCTATTTAAGCCTTTTTCCCCAGCGATTAAATCTAGATTAAGTGTATTAACCAGTCTTTCTGTTGTTAACATGGGTTCACCTCAAATTATAATATCCCTTCGTATCTATTCTCTATTCTATTATCATATCAAAAATGAACTCACAATCTATATTAAAATGACGATTTAACTTTTAAAATATTCTTAAATAACCATTAACTTAAATATATGAATGTTAATTTTTTTTAACATCTGAGGTGAGTATTTTAACCATTAATAAATTATAGGTTTGAATTCTTGTATTAAAGTTATAAAACACTCACTTTAACTTGCATATCTCAATAAATACTTTAGAAAAAACTTTATTAGCTATGGACTTGTTGCAATGGTTAATAAGAATTAAAAACTTACAATGAATATATCTTAATTTTAAAAGCTATCATCATGATAAAGAATTAAGGCTAGGACAATATTAATGTCCTAGCCTATCAAAGTTGGTTAGCATTAGTAAAGGTTAACTAAAACTTTGAAGCGTTATCTTTACTAATTGGCTATTTATTCTATACTGTCTCTTTCTAAAACAGGTTTTAAATATGTTCCAGTATAAGAGTCATTATTTTCAGCAATTTCTTCCGGAGTACCAGTACCAACTATAGTACCCCCGCCTTCGCCACCTTCAGGTCCAAGATCAATAATGTGATCTGCAGTTTTAATTACATCTAAGTTGTGTTCAATAATCACAACTGTATCACCGTTTTCTACTAATCGATTTAAAACTTTTAACAAACGGCTAATATCATCAACGTGCAGCCCCGTTGTAGGTTCATCAAGGATATAAATAGAACGTCCTGTGGAACGCTTATGCAATTCAGAGGCTAATTTTACACGTTGAGCTTCACCACCTGAAAGAGTTGTCGCCTGTTGTCCTAAAGTAATATAACCTAAGCCGACATCAACAAGGGTTTGAAGCTTTCGATTAATTTTTGGAATATTTTCGAAGAAATGTGTTGCTTCTTCAACAGTCATTTCTAATACATCGGCAATATTTTTACCTTTATAAGTTACTTCCAAGGTTTCTCGATTATAACGTTTACCATCACACACTTCACATGGTACATAAACGTCTGGTAAAAAATGCATTTCTATTTTAATGATACCGTCACCTTTACAAGCTTCACAACGTCCGCCTTTAACATTGAAACTAAATCTACCTTTTTGATAACCACGTATTTTAGCTTCATTCGTTTGAGCAAAGACATCTCTAATATCATCGAAAACGCCTGTATAAGTGGCTGGATTTGAACGTGGAGTTCTACCAATTGGAGATTGATCAATATCAATAATCTTATCGAGGTGATCAATACCATCAATTGTGTCAAAATCTCCAGGTTTTATTTTAGATTTATTAATTTTTTGGGCAAGTGATTTATATAAAATTTCATTAACTAATGAACTTTTACCAGAACCAGACACTCCAGTAACAACAGTCATTACTGATAAAGGAAATTCAACATCGACGTTTTTAAGATTATTGCTTCTAGCACCTTTTATGCTAATTTTCTTATTAGTTACTTCTCGTCTATGTTCGGGTACATCAATACGTTTTTTGCCACTAAGATATTGTCCAGTTAATGATTTTTTATCTTTCATTACTTTAGCAGGTGTACCACTTGAAACAATTTCTCCACCATGATTCCCTGCACCTGGACCTACATCTACTAAATAATCTGCTGCTCTCATCGTATCATCATCGTGTTCAACAACAATTAACGTATTTCCTAAATCTCTCATTTCTTTTAATGTACTAATTAGGCGATCATTATCTCTTTGATGTAGCCCAATTGAAGGTTCATCTAATACATACAATACTCCTGTTAGTCTTGAACCTATTTGAGTAGCAAGACGAATACGTTGTGCTTCCCCACCTGATAAAGTACCAGATGAACGATTTAAAGTAAGATATTCCAAACCTACGTTATTTAAGAAAGATAATCTTGAAATAATTTCCTTAAGGATTTGGTTTGCTATCGCTCTGTCTTGCTCACTTAATTCAATCTTTTCATAATAATTCAAAGCATTTTTAATGGAGTATTGCACGACTTCACCAATATTAAAACCGCCAACATAGACAGATAAAGCTTCTTGGCTCAAACGTTTACCATGACACGTTTCACATGGAAGTTCTGTCATGTACTTGCTCATCATTTCACGGGTATACTCAGAAGGAGACTCATGGTAGCGTCGATTGATATTAGGAATAACCCCTTCGAATACCATTTTGCGTTTACGTGTGCCCCCATTACGTTGAGTGAAAGTAAACTCAATTTCTTTATCTCCAGAACCGTGCATCAAGATATTCTTTTGTCTATCTGTCAGCTTTTTATATGGTTTATCCATGTTGATCTTATAGACTTCACATACGCGTTTTAACAATGTTGGATAGAAGTCCGAACTTGTAGGCTCCCATGGTTCAATTGCACCTTCATTTAATGATTTATCTTTATCAGGAACAACTAAATCCATGTCTACTGTTAGTTTTTGACCAAGACCATCACATGTTGGGCATGCACCAAATGGACTATTGAAACTGAACATTCTTGGCTCTAACTCACCAATTGAGAATCCACAAATAGGACATGCATGATTTTCAGAAAATTTTAGTTCATCACCATCAATGACATCAACAGTTAAGTTACCTTCCGCTAGTTCTAAAGACGTTTCAATTGAATCTGCTAAACGCGTCTCAATTCCATCTTTAACGACTAAGCGGTCGACAACTACTTCAATAGTATGATTTTTATTCTTATCAAGTTCGGGCACTTCATTGACATCTACAATCTCTCCGTCGACACGTAAGCGTACATAACCCTTTTTACCTATATCTTCAATTAATTTTTCGTGTGTTCCTTTTCTATGAGACACTACAGGTGCAAGTAGTTGGATTTTTGTACGTTCTTCAAGTTCTAGAATTCTATCCACCATTTGTTGAACAGTTTGAGATTCTATTTCTATTCCATGGTGCGGACAATAAGGTTTACCTACGCGTGCATAAAGCAGACGTATATAGTCATAGATTTCAGTTACAGTTGCAACAGTTGATCGTGGATTTTTACTAGTTGTCTTTTGATCAATAGAAATGGCAGGTGATAAACCTTCAATTGTATCAACATCTGGCTTATCCATTTGTCCTAAAAACTGACGTGCATATGCACTTAGAGACTCCACATATCGTCTTTGTCCTTCTGCATAAATCGTATCAAATGCCAAAGAAGACTTACCAGAGCCTGAAAGTCCAGTCATGACAATAAGTTTATTTTTGGGTAGCTCAATATCTACTCCTTTTAAATTATGTGCACGTGCGCCTTTAACGACTATTGACGGTCCTTTCATTTAAACGTCACCCTTCTGCTTTTAATTCAAATAACATATCTCTTAATTCTGTTGCTTTCTCGAAGTCTAAATCTTTAGCTGCTTTTTTCATTTCTTTTTCTATATTTTCAATAGTTTTTTGTCTTTCTTTTTTAGTCATTTTCTTAGGTAGTTCTGTTTGTTTCTGATCATTAGTTTCATCACTTTCTACTGTAGCACTAATAACATCATGTATTTTCTTATTAATCGTTTTAGGAGTTATACCGTGTTCCTTATTATGCGCCGTTTGAATATCTCGACGTCTTTGCGTTTCATCAATTGCATATTGCATTGAATCAGTAATTTTATCTGCATACATAATAACTTCACCTTTATCATTACGTGCAGCACGACCTATTGTTTGAATTAAAGAACGATCTGATCGTAGAAATCCTTCTTTATCAGCATCAAGTATAACTACTAGAGACACTTCAGGTATATCAATACCCTCTCTCAACAGGTTAATCCCTACAATAGCGTCATAAGTTCCCATACGCAAATCCCGAATAATTTCGATACGTTCTAATGTTTTAATCTCAGAGTGTAAATAGTTAACTTTAATACCCGCTTCTTTCATATATGTGGTTAAATCTTCACTCATTTTTTTAGTTAATGTTGTTACTAACACACGTTCATCTCTATCTATCCGTTCTTGAATCTCACTGAGTAAATCATCAATTTGATTTTCAGTTGGTCTAACGTCGATTTTAGGATCGAGTAAGCCAGTTGGACGAATAATCTGTTCAACCATTTCATCAGTATGTTCTAATTCATAAGGTCCAGGTGTAGCAGAAACATATACAAGTTGTTTAGTTTTATCTTCGAACTCTTCAAATTTTAGAGGTCTATTATCAAGTGCACTTGGTAAACGGAACCCATGATCTACAAGCACCTGTTTACGAGCTCTGTCACCGTTATACATACCACGAATTTGTGGTAAAGTAACGTGTGATTCATCAATCATTACAAGCCAATCATCTCCAAAATAGTCAAGCAATGTAAAAGGTGTAGAGCCTAAAGGTCTTAATGTAAGGTGAACAGAATAATTCTCAATACCTGAACAGAAGCCCATTTCACGCATCATTTCGAGATCATAATTCGTGCGCTGTTCAAGTCGCTGAGCTTCTAATAATTTATTTTCATCGCGTAATTCTTTAAGTCTTTCTTCTAATTCTTTCTCAATTCGTTCAATTGCAACTTTCATCTTTTCTTCACGAGTTACGAAGTGAGAGGCTGGGAAAATAGCAAAATGTTCACGTTCACGTATCACTTCACCAGTTAAATAATTGACCTCTCTGATGCGATCAATTTCATCTCCAAAGAACTCTACTCTAATACACATTTCTTCTCTAGATGCAGGAAAAATCTCTACAACATCTCCACGCACTCTAAAAGTACCACGTTGGAAATCAATATCATTACGTGTATATTGAACATCTACTAATTTTCGTAGCAATTCACTGCGATCCATTTCCATTCCAACTCTAACGCTAACTACTAAGTCTTTATATTCTTCCGGATTACCTAAACCATAAATACAACTTACACTAGCAATAATTATTACATCATCGCGTTCAAATAACGCACTTGTAGCCGAATGACGTAATTGGTCAATTTCATCATTGATGGAGGCGTCCTTTTCTATGAAAGTATCAGTTGATGGAACATAAGCTTCTGGTTGATAATAATCGTAATAACTTACAAAATATTCTACTCTATTTTCAGGGAAGAATTCTTTAAACTCACTATAAAGTTGCCCAGCTAATGTCTTATTGTGTGCAATAATCAATGTAGGTTTACCGACTTCTTTGATGACGTTACTCATAGTGAATGTTTTACCTGTTCCTGTCGCACCAAGTAAAGTTTGATGACGTTTTCCATTATTCACACCATCAACAATTTTTTGTATCGCTTGAGGTTGATCCCCCTGTGGTTCAAATTCAGAATTCAACTTAAATGGAACATGTTCAACCATTCTGACATACGCCTCCTATTTAATTTCTCACTCATTTAAAATTTAACACTCACGTTTATAGTCTTAAGTTTCATTATGTATTATTCTAACAAATTTATAACGACTAAAGCAAACGTTTGTTCGCTTGAGATTTTTTGAAAATAAAAACAAACATAGTGAAACACCATGCTTGTTTAAAAAGTTATTTAATTTAAGTCTTTCTCGTTTAAAGATACTATAAAACAATCTTCTGTAACCTTCAAAAGATTTGTTTACGCTTTCTATATATTGATATTTCCTAACTAGAATCATCTTGATTCTTATGAAATTTCAATTTATCAATGATTAAATAACCTGCTAGAAGACTCACTACATCTATAAATATAATCCATTCGTTATGAAAAAAACCTTTATAAATCGAAGTACCTATTAATATTAGCGTTAATAATGTACCTATCCATTTACTTCTAGTGACAACACTAAATAATACCACTAATATACAAGGAAAAAAGGCGGCACATGCATACCAAATCATTATCGTCACCCATTTCTTCTATTTAAGATTGTCATAGTCGTTTCACGTAACTCAGTTCTTGGAATGAAGTTTTCTGTAAGCATTTCAGGAATAACATTATCTATGAAGTCTTTTACTGAATTTAAATGATCAAATTGAATAATTGTCTCTAGACTCATTTCATAAATTTCAAAGAATAAAGGTTCTGGGTTACGTTTTTGAATTTCTCCAAAAGTTTCATATAATAAATCAATTTTGTCTGCCACTGAGAGAATTTGACCTTCTAAAGAATCATCTTTACCTTCTTGTAGTCGTTCTCTGTATACTTTTTGATATTGTTCAGGAATCTCCTCTTTTATGAATGTATCTACCATTTCTTCCTCTACTTGGGAGAATAGTTTCTTTAATTCTCTGCTTGCATATTTAACAGGGGTTTTAATGTCACCGGTAAAAACTTCCGCGAAATCGTGATTTAACGCCTTCTCATATAGACTTTTCCAATTGATTTCATTTCCATAATATTCTTCAACAGTTGCTAAATACTGGGCAATTTTAGTCACTTTAAATGAGTGGGCAGCGACATTATGTTCGAAATATTTAAACTTACCCGGTAGTCTTATTAATTTTTCTAAATCAGAAAGTCTTTTAAAATATTGATGTACACCCATATCACGATACCTCCCTGTAAACGAAATTTGTCTAATTACTTATAGTTATTATATCAATCCATTTTATTATTGAAAGTAAATTCATATTTTTATATATTAATTTTTTATAAAGGTAAGAGATTCTAGTTTGCATATATCTTAGAATATCCTTGTTTGATAATTAAATTTCAATAAGAGTTTAAATCGCTTACTTATTAAGTTGATGACATATAGTGTAACTTGAATAAAAAAGCTGTAACAATAAACACTGTTACAGCCTTGTTTAAAATACATATATTAATTTTTTCTTTTTCACTTTTATAATTTAGTCTTTTAGTGAATATAATTGTAAGAACCTGGATTATAAATTGTTCTATATGATTTAACGTTTACGCCACCGTTCCAGTTCATTTCAGAAACAGTTAATGTACCATTAGGATTTACTGACTCAACAACGCCTACATGTCCATACGCACCAGCACCATTTTGTCCAGGAGCGCTTTGGAATATAGCTCCTACTTCAGGTGTGTTATTTACATTGAATCCAGCTTGGCTAGCAGATGCTGCCCAGTTGCTAGCATTGCCCCATAAACTACCAATTGGTTTTCCTAATTCAGCACGACGATTAAATGCATAGTAAGTGCATTGTCCATCAGTATATAGGTTACCTGCATTCGAAATACTTCTTAAACCATCATAAGAAGTTTGAGAAAAATTGATTGGTGTTTCATAATTTTCATAAGTAACACCTGATTCATCAGTTGAAGTTGACTCAAATGTAGTTTGCGGAATAGAGATTTCTTCACTTTCAAATTGTGATGGATTAACGCCACTCTCTGAAACAACTATTTTATCACCAGGGAAAATAAGCGGTTGGATTCCTGGGTTTAATGTATATAATTGTTCTAAAGTGATGCCGTGTTCTACTGCGATATTATATAAACAATCTCCTGCTTTAACTATATATGTTCCTAAATTAGATTGATTCGTTGTAACAACGTCTGGTGAATTTACGTCCTGTTGAGACGCCTCTGATTCTTGAGCGTTAGCTGCAGTGTTGATTGCAAAAAATGCTGCAATCGAACTTAAAGTTACAGTTAGCGTTTTTTTCATCTAGTTGTCATTCCTTTGCTAGTTTGTTCTTAAATTTACAAGTTCAAATATAGCACACCCCAAGCTTGAGATGTTTAATGTTATAGCGATGTAATATAACAGTAAAAAGAGAATGATTACAAAAACACGATATAAAACGCTAACTATCTTTACAATAACGGTGTAAAGGGTTACTTTTCTAAGTTTGAAACTATATGTGGTAATATTATAAATTGCATATTACATATTATTATTAGATATTTTATTACACAAAACATTACCTACTTAATGTTTATTAAATTAAAAACCTCATTTACTAGTCACTAACACTAATAAATGAGGAACTTAAATTATTAAACTTCTTCATTGTCCATTTCTTTTCTTAAATAAGCTTCTATAAATGGCCCAATATCGCCATCCATGACTGCATCAACCTTACCAGTTTCTTCATTTGTACGATGGTCTTTAACCATTGAATAAGGATGGAAAACATAAGATCGTATTTGACTTCCCCACCCAATTTCTTTTTGTTCACCACGAATTTCAGCCATTTCACGTTCTTGTTCATCTAATTTTAGTTGGTATAACTTAGATTTTAACATTTTCATTGCTGCTTCTCGGTTCTTAATTTGCGAACGTTCATTTTGGTTATTGACTACAATACCTGTAGGATGGTGAGTAATTCTGATCGCTGATTCTGTTTTGTTAATATGCTGACCACCAGCTCCTGAAGCTCTAAAGGTATCAACCGTTATATCATCCGGATTAATTTCTATTTCAATTTCATCATTATTGAAATCTGGAATCACGTCACAAGAGGCAAACGACGTATGTCGTCTACCCGAGGAATCAAATGGTGAGATTCTGACTAATCGGTGCACGCCTTTTTCTGCTTTTAAGTAACCATAAGCATTATGACCTTTAATCAATAGCGTTACGCTTTTTACGCCTGCTTCGTCACCCGGTAAATAGTCCACCGTCTCAACATTGAAGCCATTTTGTTCACAATAACGTTGATACATTCTTAGTAACATACTCGCCCAATCTTGTGATTCAGTTCCTCCGGCGCCTGGATGAAGTTCAAGTATGGCATTATTTGCATCATGTGGCCCATCCAGAAGTAATTGCAATTCAAATTGATCCATTTTATCTTTAAATTGAATGACAGTATTCTCAAGTTCTTCTTTCATATCTTCATCATATTCTTCTTGTAACAATTCTCTAGTTGCACTCATATCATCAACTTCATTGGCTAAATTGTGATACCCATTCACTATCGACTTTAAAGCGTTATTTTTATCTATAATTTCTTGAGCTTTATTTTGATCATTCCAGAAGTTTGGATCTGCCATCATCTCTTCATATTCTTGGATATTAGTCTCTTTATTCTCTAAGTCAAAGAGACCCCCTAATTTGATTTAAATTATTTTGATATTCGTCTATATTACGTTTAATTTCAGATAATTCCATTGATTTTCTCTCCTATTACTGAATGTTTAGCGCTTTTAGCATTTATCATACTATATCTTACATGAAATTCATCTTTATGAAAATTAACATTCAAACTTAAAAAGTTTGAAGTCACGACATTAGTATCAAGAAAATAATAATAAAGACCGAGCCATTAGAATATGCCTCAGTCTTTATTATTGAACATTGCAACATTTAGTGTTGATTTATGCTTGTCCATGGCAATTTTTGTACTTTTTACCACTGCCACATGGACATGGGTCGTTTCGCCCTACTTGATCACCTTTTACAATGGGTTGAGATTTTACTTTTTCTTTACCATCTTCAGCAGTTAGATGTTTACCCTCACCTAAATCTTTTGTTTTTTCACGTTCAATATCATCTTCAAACTGTACTACTGATTTTAAGATATATTTACAAGTATCTTCTTCAATATTTTGCATCATAATATCAAACAGTTCATGGCCTTCGTTTTGATAATCGCGAAGAGGGTTTTGTTGTGCATATGAACGCAAGTGAATACCTTGACGTAATTGATCCATTGTATCGATATGATCTGTCCAGTGACTATCGATAGAACGTAATAAAATCATTCGTTCAAATTCACTCATTTGATCGCCTAATTTTTCTTTCTGACGCTCATAAGCTTTTTCTATTTTCGCCCAAACAACTTCAAAGATGTCTTCAGAATCCTTACCATTGATTTCAGACTCCGCTAAGTCTCCTTCTTGTAAAAAGACATCATTCACATAGTTTATAAACGGTGCATAATCAGGATTATCATCATCTTCATTAACATAATAGTTAATTGAACGTTGTAATGTTGAACGTAACATAGCATTGACTACTTGAGAGCTATCTTCATTATCTATAATTTCGTTACGTTCATTATAAATAATTTCACGTTGTTTACGTAACACCTCATCGTATTCAAGGATACGTTTACGCGCATCAAAGTTGTTACCTTCTACACGTTTTTGAGCAGATTCAACAGCTCTTGAAACCATTTTAGACTCTATCGGAGTTGAATCGTCCATACCAAGTCTATTCATCATTTTTTGTAAACGTTCTGAACCAAAACGAACCATTAATTCGTCTTGAAGTGATAGATAGAAACGACTGTCACCTCTATCACCTTGACGTCCTGAACGACCACGTAACTGGTCATCAATTCGACGAGATTCATGACGTTCAGTACCTATAACAGCGAGTCCACCAAGTTCTTCAACACCATCGCCAAGTTTGATGTCTGTACCACGACCAGCCATGTTTGTCGCAATGGTTACAGCACCTTTTTGACCAGCGTTTGCAATGATGTCCGCTTCGCGTTCATGGTTTTTCGCATTTAATACATCATGTCGGATACCACGTTTTTTAAGTAAATTAGAAATGTATTCTGATGTTTCTACTGCCACGGTACCTAATAAGATAGGTTGTCCTTTTTTATGCTTCTCAACTACGTCTTCAACTACTGCGTCAAATTTACCCTTTTGACTAATATAAATTAAATCTGCCTTATCAACACGTTGGACAGGTTTATTCGTAGGAATTTGAGTTACTGTCATATTATATATGTTGCGGAATTCTTCTTCTTCAGTTTTTGCAGTACCAGTCATTCCAGCTAATTTGTTATACATTCTGAAGTAATTTTGGAATGTAATAGATGCCATAGTCTTAGATTCATTTTGAATCGTAACACCTTCTTTAGCTTCGATAGCTTGGTGCAATCCTTCAGAAAAACGACGTCCAGGCATCGTACGTCCTGTAAATTGGTCCACAATAAGTACTTCGCCATCAACAACCATATAATCCACATCGCGTTGTAACGTTACATGAGCTCTTAATGCAGTATTAATATGACTAATGATTTCAACGTTTTGAACGTCGTATAAATTGTCTACTTTAAACATACGCTCAGCTTTGTCAGCACCTTGTTCAGTTAGATGAACGGCTTTTGTTTTTTCATCATAATTATAGTCATCTTCTGCTTTGAGCATCTTAGCGAATACATTAGCTTGAGTGTATAATGATGTAGATTTTTCAGCTTCACCAGAAATAATTAAAGGTGTTCTCGCCTCATCAATTAAAATAGAATCGACCTCATCAATAATTGCAAAATGTAATGGACGCATAACTCTTTCTTCAGCATAATTCACCATATTATCTCTTAAGTAATCGAAGCCAAGTTCATTATTAGTACTATAAGTAATATCTTGTGCATATGCTTCACGCTTTTCTTCAGTAGACTTACTATTTAAGTTAAGTCCAACAGATAAACCTAAGAAATTATATAATTGAGCCATCTCTTCACTTTGAAAACTTGATAAATACTCATTGACTGTAATCACGTGAACGCCACGACCGGCCAGCGCATTTAAATAAGTTGGCATTGTCGCTGTTAAAGTTTTACCTTCACCTGTTCTCATTTCAGCGATATCGCCTTTATGAATCGCGATACCACCCATAACTTGTACTCTATAAGGTATCATGTTAAATACACGCTTAGAGCCTTCACGTACAAGTGCATATGCTTCAGGTAAAATTTTATCTAAATAATCATTTTGTTTTTTTACATCATCAATTTCGGATAATTCTTTTTGGAACGCTTTAGTTTTTTCACGAATTTCTTCATCAGTTAATAATGCAGTATCTTCCTCTAACGCGAGTACTTTATCTGCAAGTTTACCTAAGCGTTTCGTTTCTTTTTTATTGCCGTCAACAATTTTCGATAAAAATCCCATTACATGCGTCGCTCCTTTAGCTAAAACTGTTTGGCTTACAACAATTTATCTTATCATTAATACCATTAAAATTATACTTATATACTCATACCTTGAGTCTTACTAATATCTTCCTTGTTACTTTCCTCATTGAAAATGAAGTTCTTGTTAGTTATGACTAGTTAGACTATAATCCAACCATCAATTGTAGCTATCCCTATAAATCAACAACATATTTATTTTAACACGATAGAAACAATTTTTTCTCGTCATAAATAAATAATTTTTGAATATATTATAAAAACCGTAGTTTAAATAACTGAAATTGAAATTATACAATTTTAGAATCGTCAAACCACGTTAGCATAATCAAAGATATGTGTCCATCAATTAACGGTTAAATGATTAGTGAAGTAGTATATGCAAATAAACAACTCAAAAATAAAAACTTACTGTAGGAGCAAACAAAATGAACAAGGCTAGAAGCCTAATATAAGCTTCTAGCCGAGTCTAATACACGTATTTTACAATCATGCGATTTTACGCCATATTATCATAGTAGTATTTAATTAATTCATACATTTGTTGCATATCGTAACCCCATCTTGCGTAATACTCATATGGATCAACATGATCTGTTCCGCCCCAGTATCTGCTTACCGCGTTATGACTGATAACAGAACCTTTTCCTTCATTTGTGTCAGCAAGTGTTGGAGTTATTCCATTTTGTTTTAACATAAATGCTGCAAGCCATGCTTGGTTATTCACTGATTTCGCAAAATCTACGAAGTTATACATTCTTACAAGTTCAATTTGATAGAAGTATGGATTCGCTTTAGGTCCAGCCCCCCATACATAATATTTTGAAGGTGCAGTAAGATGTATTTCATTATTATCAACGAATGCGTGTACAAATGCTGTATTGTATGTTGCATACATGTTATCAACCCATTTTTGTAAAGATCGATGGTCTTCCCCTACCTCATGGATTACAACACCAATATAAGTACCTTCCTTATATTCCAATTTTGGAAGAGTGTTCATACGTGGATCATTGACAACGTGAGAATGTTGAAGATGATGTTGGATAATATATTGATTTACTTTAGAGTTTTCAAACGACGGTTCATCATCTGTAGTAGCTTTCTTCGCATTATCAGTATTTCCCGAGAATTGTGTAGTAGTATTATTTTGATTTTGCTGATTCACCATAGTTTGTTTTGAGGATAGACTTTGGGCATGACTAACGGGTGTATAAAAGAGCAACATTGACATCAACATCATACACGTAGAAAAAAGAATTGTTATTTTTGGCATAATTTCTCACCTCTTTCATATTGTTTTAATTATTAAAATTATTATTTAATAATTTCACTTATAGTATTATTCTAATAACAAATTAAAATCAAGTATTTATTTGCATTAAAAGTGAAATATTTGTGTATCTTATTAAGAATTTTCTAAAAAATAAATTTCTATACAATTAATTAGCTAAAAAACCTTAAATTAAAAAAGAGTAGCCTATCTGACCACTCTCTAAATCACCCATTTAAAAAGAGACTTCCTATCAATACAAAATAGAAAGCCTCTTTAATCACTTCACATATTAATCAATGTGTCTATACAAATTTTATTCAGTTGTTTCGATTAATCCGTATTTACCGTCTTTACGTCTGTAAACAATGCTTGTCCCATCTGTCTCTCTATCTGTAAAGATGAAGAAATCATGTCCTAATAAGTTCATTTGTAATACCGCTTCTTCTGAGTCCATTGGTTTTAAACTAAATTGTTTTGAACGGATAATTTCAATTTCGCTATCGCTTACAGATTCTTCAGCACCACTTACTTCCCCAGGTGATGCTTCTTGTACTTCTGCCACAAATACTTCTTGATCTCCACGATCTCTATGTTTACGATTTACACGAGTTTTATATTTTCGTACTTGTCGTTCTAATTTACCAGTGATTAAATCAATGCCAGCATATAAATCATCATGTCTTTCTTCAGCTCTTAATGTCACATCTTTCAACGGAATAGTAACTTCAATTTTAGTAGCTGAATTAGAATAAGTTTTAACTTTAACATGTGCTACTGCGTTTGGCACATTATTAAAATAACGCTCCAACTTACCAATTTTGTCCTCAATATAGTTGCGAATTGCATCTGTGATAGTGAGGTTATCTCCATGAATTTCAAATCTAATCATAGTAATCTCTCCTTTAACCTCTTATATTGGTAATGCTTACTTATATTTTACCACGTTTGGTTTATCGTGCAAACGCAAACACTTTGAATTTTCTGACATTTAACGATAATAATTTACACCCTGCATGATGTATTGTTAATCCAGTTGTATAAATATCATCAATGAGTAGTATTACTTTACCCTCTATGTCAATGTCTTCTTCCTTTACGTAGAACGGATTTGGAGCATTGGCACGTTCTAATTTACCTAACTCAGACTGTTTTGGGCGTATATTTGTTCCTAAAATATTCACATAATCAACCCCCATTTTATCTAAAACTGTAGCTACAGGATTAAATGTCCGTTCAACATCACGTTGAAATGGCGATGGAATCGGAACAATATAATCATAATCTGTTTGAGGTAATTGCAGTTTTTGAGATAACACATTAGAAAGTTCATAGTCTCTCATGAATTTATATTGTTGTAACACGTCTTTCATTACTCCTTGGTAACGATATTGACAATACAATTGATCCATCAATTTGAATTCCTTTTCCAAGAATTGACAATCCAGACAGTCATTTGAATCAGAAGTTTTTATATTAAGACATCTAGAACATCTTTCATCGAGATGAGTTATTCTTATGTTATTCCACAATTGTTCGCATCGTTCACAAAATGGTGTGGGCGGTTTAAAAATATTATATACATGAATAATTTCTTTCAATGGTGTCATACATTGTATACATCTACGCATCTAGCCACCCTCTTTTATAACCTAAACGATTCATCTCTGTAATATCTTTTTTAGCACTCATCATTGATAGACTGACACCCTCATGAAGAAATAGTACAAGTCCATTTGGTTCTTCTATTTTACGCCCTACACGTCCGGCGATTTGTATTAAAGCCGCTTTAGAGAATGTTTCTGCATTTATGACAATAACGTCTAACCTCGCCATGGTAAATCCTCTTTCCAGTATAGTTGTTGTAAAAACGATTGAGTGCTCACCACGGCGAAGTGCTTCTACCTTTTCAAATCTATATACGTCTTCACTATAAACACAGATGAGATTAGGAATATGAGATCGATACCTTAGATATGCATTTTTCATAGTTTCAATGTGATTAAAAAATACCAAAGTATACCGTTGTTGTTTAATTTGCGTTTGCAAAAGGTGAATGAATTGGGGTTGCACTCGAGTTGAGTTTAATTTGAAATATTTAAAGCGAGGTACGGGTAGTGGTTGTCTATGAAATCGAGCTGGAAGTTTAATTATTTTATTAGAAGACATTTGTTTAATAAGTTGACGTGGTGGTGTTGCTGTCATATAAATATGAGAATGAATTGTTTTAGAAGCGGTATCGATTGCTAATGAGAGGTTGGGATCCATAGATAATGGAAAGGCATCGACTTCATCAATAAAAATAGTGTCAAAGTGTTGTTTGAATCTATATAATTGATGCACTGTTGCGATAACAAAATGCCCATTATACTTTTGAGATTGTTTCTGGTGCAAAATATCTATTTCTTCGTTTTTAAAAGCCTCTTTGATGCGATGACTAATTTCAATAACTACATCTACTCTAGGAGATAATATTGCCACATTGTGTCCAAGTTGCCGTGCTAAGCTAATTCCATCAAACATCATTTCTGTTTTACCTGCACCTGTCACTGCATATAATAAGAGATTTTCAGAATTTTTTATAGCTTTAATGATAGCGTCAGATGCATATTGTTGTTGCTTTGACAATGTAAATGGTAATTCAAACTCTCCTTCAGTAGCTAATTGTGTACTTTCGGTAATTCTATAGTCTGTGATGCTATCTATCCTTCCCAATTGAATACATCGCCTACAGTAAATAATTTCTTTGTCCAAAAAGGGAGAATAGTACTTTGACATATAACTATTATCCTCATTACCACATTGAATACAGTAATAATGTCCTTCTTTTTTAATAATGCCTTTCGTAATACGAGCAACTTTTTCATCATTTAACTGAATTGATGGAAAGATAAGTTTACCGTAATGTTTAATCATAAATCCCTACTTTCTAACTAAAAAAGCCTAAAACACTTTAGAAGATTTAGTTCTCTACTAATTACATGTCGTAATTACTAAAGTTCTCATCCTCTTACATGTTTCAGACTTTTTATCAGTAATATTATTAATTAATTTCAATTTTTCTAGGGAAGTAACCTAAACCTAAACCACCAGAACCTAAATGAGATGCAATAACTGGACCGAATTCGGAGTATTGAATATTCACATTAGGGTAGTCTTCTTTAAGTTGTTGTAAAAATGCTTGTCCATCTTCTTTTTTATCCCCATCGATGACAAATACAGTTACTTCATCCAAGTCTTTAATTAATTCAAAGACATTTGATTCTAAAGATTTAAATGCGCGTTTTTTCGTACGCACTTTTTCATGTGGATGAATTTTACCATCTTCTTCAAAGCGAAGTACAGGTTTCATTTTTAATAGCGTACCTACCCAAGCTTGAGCACCTGTAATACGCCCACTTTTTTGTAGATTCTTAAGATCATCAACTATAAGATATGCGCCTATATGTTCTCTTACATCAGTTAGTTCATTAATAATTTCTTTAGCTGTGTAACCTTTTTCTACTAGTTGAATTGCATAGATCACAAAGCTACCTTCAATCATTGCAGCGAGACGGCTATCAAATGTATGCACGTTAACACCATCAACCATTTCTCCGGCTTGTGTAGCAGATTGATAACTTCCACTAATACCACTTGATAAGTTAATTACAATGATATCTGTGTATCCTTCATCTCTAAGTTTTTCATAGTTTTTCAACCATTCACCAATAGCGGGCTGACTTGTTGTAGGTATAGTTTTAGATGAAGCCATCTTCTTATAAAAATCATCTATTGAAAATTGGTCATTCTCTGTAAATGTATGCCCATCATCAAATGTCACACTTAATGGAGCAATCGGTATATTATATTTATCAATGATTTCTTGTGGTAAATAGCCTGTTGAATCGGCCATTACTGCAACCTTCATAGTAGTCCTCCTCAATTATACTCATTGTCATAATACAATATTTTTATGAAAAAGAAAATCTTATTTAAATGATTTAGACTCTTCATAGATATGTGTATAATAATATTATTGAAAAACGTACGAAATTGTAGGTGACAAAAATATATGGTAAAACCGATAATTACTATCAAAGAAGAACATCAAATTGAAAATGTCATTAATAAATCTCGCTTTATCGCACATATTAGACCCGTTCAAAACGAGGAGGAGGCAAAAGCATTTATTAATGAAATCAAATCCTCTCATAAAGATGCAACTCACAATTGTTCAGCCTATACTGTTGGCCCTGAAATGAACATCCAAAAAGCGAATGACGATGGTGAGCCGAGTGGTACTGCTGGTGTACCAATGCTAGAAATTTTAAAAAAATTAGAGATTCATGACGCATGTGTAGTAGTCACACGTTATTTCGGAGGTATTAAATTAGGTGGTGGCGGTCTTATCCGTGCTTATAGCGGTGCTGTTAGAGATGTGATATACGATATTGGACGAGTAGAACTAAGAGAAGCTGTACCTGTAACAGTCACTATAAGTTATGATTTAACTGGAAAATTTGAATACGAGCTCGCTTCAACACCTTATATGCTAAGAAATCAATTTTATACCGACAAAGTGAGCTATCAAATAGATGTTGTAAAAGAGGATTACGATGAATTTATCCAATTTCTTAACCGTATTACAGCTAGTAATTATGATTTAGAAGAAGAAGATTTTAAATTATTACCTTTCGATATCTCAACGACTTAATTTAAATGATGTATAAAAAACGATCACGCATGAGGAGTTATCCTTTTAATCCTTACACGTGATCGTTTTATTAGTGTCTAGGGGGCTGTTGCTCATCATAACGATGTTGCTTGTGGTCCCCTTTTCGAGTAATTAAATTTAAAATTGGACGATAATTATCATCAATCAAACCAGTAAATTCTACAATTAATTCGATTGTAAATATAATGAGGATAAACATCATGAGTGCACCAAGTGGTTGTGATAAGTAAAGAATCACACTTGATAAACTAAACATGATTGCAATTGAATAAATAAGTAGTACGGTTTGTCTATGTGAATATCCCAAAGCTAATAACTTATGGTGTAAATGAGATTTATCAGCTTGCATGATATGTTGACCTTTCTTCATTCGACGAATCATCGCAAACAATGTGTCAATGAAAGGCACCGCTAGAATGACAATTGGGAAGAATAACGCAATAAATGTAATATTTTTAAAACCAAGTAATGATAAGAATCCTATGATAAAACCTATCATGAGCGCCCCACTGTCACCTAAAAATATTTTAGCTGGATGGAAATTATAAAATAAAAATCCAATGAGCGAACCTAATAGCACGCAACATATCATAATAATAAAGATATTCGCTTGTAAAATAGCGATAAACCCGATAGTCATTAATCCAATTGCAGAGACTCCTGATGCTAAACCATCAAGACCATCAATAAGATTGATGGCATTCGTTATCGCAACAATCCAAATAACTGTTATCGGTATACTTAAAAATCCAAAATGAATCGTCGGCCCCATAGGTAATGAAATGAAATCTATAGTAATGCCATATAATGTGACAACTAACGCAGCTACTATTTGCCCCGTAAGTTTAATGTATGGTTTCAAATCATATATGTCATCAATAAGTCCTACAAGGTACATTATGATGGCACCTAAAATAAGAGGCTTCACTTCTCTCTCAATAGGATGCCCTAACCAAATACCTATTAAAAAAGAGAATAATATGACTGTACCACCCATTACCGAAATCGGTTTGGTATGCACCTTTCTAAAGTTAGGACGATCTACCAAGTCTAATTTCTTTGATACTGCAATGATAATGGGCGTAATTATTAAACTGACTATCATGGTAAATGCTATGAGTAGTAAAGTATACATCAGTTCACCTTCATTAAATAAGTTAATCAATTTCTTAAAATTTCTTGTGTAATCATCTCTATCAAATTAATTTTAGACGAAGATGGATGCTACACATAAATTTATAGTATATCCAGACGTATTTTATGCGTTACGATAAAACATAACGCCCCCTCCCTCAATAGTCTAGAACGGATGTTACCGGAATGCCCTTTCCGATGACATGTGTTATTTATCTAATAAGCATTGATAAAAAAATTATCATACTTAAACCTTTTTCAATTCAAATATATTTTTTCTATCATACCATTTAAGCGACTATTTTAACATTAAATTCCATTTTTTGAACAAAATTTCCAAGGCTAAATGATGACAAATTGTAAGTTTTCACTTACAATAGCTAATGGTCAACAAAGGAGTCGGTTTAGAAATGTTTGAAGCAATCATTTACAACATATCTGTCATGGTCGCAGGTATTTATCTATTTCACAGATTACAGTATTCAGAAAATAAAAAAATGGTATTTTCAAAAGAATACGTGACAGTTTTAATGACACTCGTTTCTCTACTCTTAGCTGCATATCCTATTCCATTTAAGAGCGAATATCTCGTTCATTTAACTTTCGTGCCTTTATTATTTTTAGGGCGCTATACAAATATGATATATACACTGGCTTCCGCATTCATTGTTGCATTAGTTGATGTATTAATATTTGGAAATTCAATTATTTATGGCATTACTTTAGTCGTAATTGCTGGTGTTGTAAGTGCTGTAGGTCCATTTTTAAAACAAAATGATATTGTTTCTTTACTAATTTTAAATTTCATTAGCATTATCATTTTATTAATATTAGCATTTGCAAGTCCAATTTATGACTTAATAGAAATATTAGTACTTATTCCTATTTCTTTAATTATTACTATTGCTTCTGCCATTACATTCGTAGATATTTGGCATTTCTTCTCATTAGTTAACCGTTATGAAAATGAGGACAAATACGATTACCTTACAGGTTTAGGAAATGTAAAAGAATTTGATAGACATTTAAATGAAGTTTCACGTATTGCTGAAGAAAAAAATCAAAGTCTAGCTTTACTCTTAATCGATATTGATGGATTTAAAGATGTAAACGATATTTATTCACACCAATCGGGTGATGCTGTACTTAAACAAATGTCACAGCTATTAAAAAATTATGTACCAAATCAATTTAAAATCTTCAGAAACGGTGGAGAAGAATTCTCAGTTGTCATTAGAAATTACTCGCTAGATCAAAGCGTAAAATTAGCTGAAAATATTCGTTCTGGTGTAGAGAAGTCTTCTTTCCATCTTCCAGATAAGGAAGTTATCAAACTTTCCGTTTCAATCGGGGTCGGATACTTAACCCAAGATGATCGTAAATCACAACGTAAAGTATTTAAAGATGCCGACGATATGGTTCATGTTGCTAAAAGTGAAGGACGTAATAAAGTGATGTTTAACCCTATTGTTAAACTATAAGTTTTAAATACTGCTATCATAGATGTAAACCATTTAATCTTATGATTAAAATGAATCTATGTATGGCAGTTTTTTTATATTCATTCTCATAAAAACATCATATTCTATCAATAAACTTCACAACAACTACAACAATATGAAAATTAAAATTCAGCTTTTAATAGTGTAGTGTCTATTGAAAGTTAAAGGCGCAAGTTGTAAACTTCAATTGTTCATTAAAAAAATAAAATTGTCTTGGAGGTGAAGGTGTATGTCGGATTCCATCACGATAATAGATGAAAATAAAGTTATCGATGTAGTATTAATTGCAGGTAGAATCTTACTTGAAGCGGGCGCTGAAACGTATCGTGTTGAAGATACAATGAACCGTATTGCACATAGTTATGGTTTGCATGATACATATAGTTTTGTTACATCTACTGCGATTATATTTTCACTTAATGATCGCACTAGTACACGATTAATACGTATTCGTGAACGTACAACAGATTTGGAGAAAATCGCTCTTACCAATAGCTTATCTCGTAAAATTTCTAACAATCAACTTACGATTGATGAAGCTAAAACAGAATTAATTCACCTTAGACGTGCATCTCTACAGTATTCATTCTTTATGAATTTTCTTGCTGCATTTATAGCTTGTGGCTTCTTCTTATTTATGTTTGGAGGTACCGCTTCTGACTTTTGGATTGCGTGTTTAGCTGGAGGTGCAGCATTTTTAACTTTTAGTTTTGTACAAAAATACATTCAAATTAAATTCTTCTCAGAGTTTGTAGCCTCAGCAGTAGTTATCAGTATCGCTGCAATTTTCACCAAAATTGGAATCGCTAAAAATCAAGATATTATTACTATTGCAAGTGTTATGCCCTTAGTTCCTGGTATCCTTATAACCAATGCCATTCGTGATTTATTAGCAGGAGAATTGTTAGCTGGTATGTCACGTGGCGTTGAAGCTGCGCTTACCGCCTTTGCAATAGGTGCGGGTGTCGCAATTGTATTACTACTATTATAAGAAAGGCTGTTAATAATGTTATTTTATTTATTCCATTTTACAATTAGTTTCATTTCCACAGTCCTTTTTTCAATTATATTTAATGCGCCCAAAAAGTTACTTGTAGCCTGTGGTTTCGTAGGTGCAGTAGCTTGGACAATTTATCAATTCACAGTTGGGATGGACTTAGGAAAAGTAGGCGCTTCTTTCCTAGGAAGTTTAATTTTAGGTTTAATGAGTCATACTATGAGCAGACGATATAAACGACCTGTTATCATCTTTATCGTTCCAGGAATCATTACTTTAGTACCAGGAGGAGCTGCATACGAAGCGACTCGCTACTTAGTCTCTAATAATTATACTTATGCAGTAAATACATTTTTAGAGGTCACTTTAATTTCGGGCGCCATCGCTTTCGGTATACTTGTGTCTGAAATCATCTATTATATTTACACTCGTATTAAACAGTATTATGGTAAAATCAAAGGTAAAACTTATAGAAAATCGTATAATATGAATAATAGAGTTTAACCTTAAGGGGATGATTATAATGAAAGAACAAATTATTAACCGATTAACAAGATATGTAAAAATCGATACGCAATCAGATCCAAACTCTCAATCAACACCGTCCACAGATAAACAGTGGGATTTATTACGTTTATTGGAAAATGAACTTCAAGCATTTGGGTTATCTACTGATATTGATGAATATGGATATCTATTCGCTACTTTAGAAAGCAATGTAGATGATGAGGTGCCAACAGTAGGTTTCTTGGCCCATGTCGATACATCACCAGATTTCAACGCAACAAATGTTCAACCACAAATTATAGACAACTACGATGGGCAAGCGCTCCAGTTAGGAGATACTCATCGTGTGCTAAATCCAAGTGTTTTCCCTGAGTTAAACCAAGTTGTAGGACATACATTAATGGTTACAGACGGTACATCATTACTTGGCGCTGACGATAAAGCAGGTGTTGTCGAAATTATGGAAGGTATTAAATACTTAATTGATCACCCTGAAATTAAGCATGGTCGTATTCGAGTCGGTTTCACACCCGATGAGGAAATTGGTAGAGGACCTCACAAGTTTGACGTTGCTCGTTTTAATGCTGACTTCGCATACACAATGGATGGAAGCCAATTGGGTGAACTTCAATTTGAAAGTTTCAATGCGGCGGAAGCTACAGTTACTTGTCACGGCGTGAATGTTCACCCTGGTTCCGCTAAAAACGCAATGGTGAATGCAATTAATTTAGGCCAACAATTTAATAGTCTTCTACCACCTAGCGAAGTGCCTGAACGTACTGAAGGATATGAAGGATTTTATCATTTAATGAGTTTCGAGGGTAACGTTGAAAAAGCAACGCTCCAATATATCATTCGTGATCATGATAAAAAGCAGTTCGACTTACGAAAAAAACGCATGATGGAAATTCGTGATGACATCAATACTCACTATGAGGATTTCCCTGTAAAAGTCGATGTTCATGACCAATATTATAATATGGCAGAAAAAATTAAACCCTTACAACACATTATTGATATCCCTAAACGTGTATTTGCTAAACTTGATATTGAACCTAATACTGAACCTATTCGTGGTGGCACAGACGGTTCACAATTATCATTTATGGGGTTACCTACACCTAATATTTTCACAGGATGTGGTAACTTCCACGGCCCATTCGAATATGCATCAATAGATGTTATGGAAAAAGCAGTTCAAGTTGTCGTAGGTATCGCTGAAGAAGTTGCTAAAAAAGAATAATCATTCGAAACTTTGATATTAATTTAAAAGCGGGCTAGAAATATAATTTTTTTATGAATTATATTTCTAGCCCGCTTTCTTATCTTATTATCTAAAATAGATTTATTGATTAAGACTCGTTTTAAGTAATTTAAGAGCTTGAACTGTGTAATGGCGTATTTGAATGCCCATTCTAAAATCTGTATACGTTTCAGGCATATCTATAAATGTGTTAAACATTGCAGTCACACCTTGCGATTCAAACAAATCAAACTTATCACTTGTGGCACAAATTGCGATGGCAGGTTTATGATATTTTTGAGTTAAATCAGCAATACGCAAAGTAGTTGTCTCTAGAATTTGATCTTTTTCTTTGAGTCCTTCCCCAAAAATAATTAAGTCGGCTTGCTCAATTAAATCTTCTAAGTGTGTAATTTGATTAACAAGTTCGTGACTTGTTAATATTTCAGCTTGATATAAGCCTTTTAACACTGCAGCAATGCCTCCCCCAGCACCGCCACGTTCTATAGGGCCAATTGCTAATTTGAGTTCACTTTTAAATAGTTCACTAAAATACCAAACTAAATTATCAATTTCAGCAGCTTCGCTTTGATTTAATTGAAACGTTTGATACGTTTGCATAATCTCACTTTGCTTACCATACAATCGACTTGAAAAATCGGACATTAATTGTAATTTGGCATTAGCAAGCTGAGGATGTACATCAGATAAATCAATGCGTCTAATATATTTAATTTTATATGCACCCTCACTCACATCTACAATGTTTGCTTCATCATCATAGAATTTTGCACCAAGCGCTTGTAACATACCGGCACCTGCATCAAAGCTACCAATACCTCCTAGAGATATAACGATATGTTTCGCTTGATTATCCAGTGCTGCTTTTAATACTTCACCTAAACCATAACTAGAACGCTGATCAATCGGCTTTTCACCGTTTAAGAATAAATTCCCCTCAATAACAGTCATTCCACTATCAGTTTGGCCGTACATCGCTTCTACGTCATTCATATCGGCATCATGAGCTTTAACACGATATTTATTTCCAGACTGCCATAGAAATACAGAATCCATTAATTCATGTCTTCCATTAAATAATGGAACCTGTACAATATCTGCATGTTCAATTTGACTTGCTACCGCTTCTTCAACGTACCTATTCGCTTGATAACTGGAAATAATTCCATTGAACTCATCCATGGCTACTAAAACCTTCATTGTCTTAACCACCTTATATCTTTTACTCTTTTTCAAAATGATTTTCAACTTAAATATTGTTTAATGGTTCGCATTTGAACCTATCCGCGTACTTATTTTACAAGTAATATTTATTAGGATATGATTATTCACTTATCTTTATAAATTTAAGGATAATGATGTACTTATACATAATTCACTAACACATTATACATATTTTCTTAGAATTTTTCATAATATACGAAAGGCTTGCCATACATCTTCACTATCAGATGTCTATGACAAGCCACTTAAACATTTAAATTATTTTCATTTATTCCTCAGCTTGTGCAAGTTGAGAAACGTTAATATCATCGTGATCAGCATTCCACTTCATCTCACCATTTACAAAGTAAAAGGCTTGTGGAGATTCATGCTTCACATTCGTTTTTTCTGCAATATAGTCCGATAATTTACGCTCCTGTTGAACGATTAAATAGTAACCATCAATATCTCTTTCATATAAAAATTTATTAAATTGATCATACGCATTTGCAGAAATTGGACAAGTTTCACTATGTTTTAATACAAAAACATATTTATTCTCTTCTAAGACTTGTTCAAACTGGTCAATTGAACTCAGCTTAATAGCCATTCTATTCACCTCTAAAAATATTTATCACATTTTATGAGCATATGCGTGATATTCATATCCCAAGAATCATCTCAGTGGGTACAATTATACACATTCTGCTGTATAATGTTAACCATCGATTTTTATTTTATTTAATTCAAAAAATAACTATTTTACATTTTCTTTAAACTCATAGTATTGCTTGTTAAATTCTTTATCCTTGCTTGAAATATCTTTACCCTCTTTTGGTAATTTATCCACATCAATTTTAGATAATTTTTCACTAATTTCGATAGTGTCTACTCGTGTGTCATAGTAATTTTGTAAACTGTAGTACATTTCAATTGCATTTTTCCTAGCATTATCTACGTGTTGGTCTGAAATATTAGTTTGGTTAATATCTTTAATTTGTTTATCAATCAATGGTGAAATATGATCATTGATTGCTTTTTTAGCTGAATCTGAATTTGTAGTAGAAGAATTGAGATATTTCTTAGCTGTAGATTTGAGTTGCTTATTATTTTCTTCTAATTTAGATGTTAACTGATCAGCATCACTTTTATTAGTAGCTTTATTAATATCGGATTCTACCTCTGATCTATTTTTTTCGAAAAGTTTCGTATAATCTAGTATATCTTCATTATCTTTGATAGAACGATTACATAAATCAACAAATGATTTTAAATCATTAATTGAAGTTTCTTTCTCTTTAACAGTATCTAAATACGAGTTACGTAGATTTTTAACATCATTTGTATTTGCAGGTAATTGATTAGCAGCCTTTTTATATTTCTTAAATTCCGGCATGAGATAGTTATTAATATCTTTTTGAAGTGCAATAAATTCTTTTTTGTTTTTATCTGTCGTATCCGTTTTACTTAAGTTATCTAACTCTTTTAAATGTATTTTATCTATAACTTCTTCAACGTTTTTTTGCTTTTTCTTAACATCACTGAGTTTATTGTCAAAATCATTAAAATCTTTGTTAGTTTTATTTCCACAGGCTGTTAGCGTGGTTATAAATATGACAATTGTTGCAATAAATAGTAATTTTTTCATATCTGCACTCCTTATCATTAAACATTATACATAAACGTATTTATTATGAAAATGAATTGTGTTATAGTATGTCAGACTTTACTGTAAAATTGAGAAATTATAATTCACAAGGAGTAAATCATGTATACTTATGTTCAACCTTTAGTCAAAGAGGACTTAAATGAATCGTTCGCTAAAGAATACCAAAACGTCAAAAATATATTGTTTAATTTATTAGATTCACCAGTTAAATACACTCAACATATTGGTGGCACGCGTCATTTTAATTATGCTACAGAACCCATATTGGATGTACTTGTAGGAGTCAATAATTTACACGATATTACTGCTCTAGATGAAAAACGTTTGAATTATGCTGGTTTTTACCGACTTCACCATTCCTATAAGAAAAAAGTAGTGATGGCTCGATTCAATAATCTTAGTGAACTTAAGCAAGAAGTAAGATTACATATTATACAGTTAGATACCCCTCTTTTTGAACAGTATCAAAAGGTTGACCAATTATTAACACAAGATAAGAAAATTTCTCAATTATTTTCCACGAAAAAACAAAATATATTGAAACATGTGCGAGCCATTCGTATGTATGAAAATCAAAAACAAAGTATATTTGAGGATTTAAGTAGAGACTCAAATTAATTAGAGCATTTACTACACATCAATACGAGAATTCTTACTTTGTCTATTTAATGGTAAAATAATATATTCAAATTTCGCAAATAACTATTAAAGTTGATATAATAATAATGATATTAAGAAGATGAGAAAGGATGTACAAACCGTTGAATAAAAGTGACATCTTAAATGATTTAAAGTCGATTATTCCCGACAATATAATTAAAGTTGATGAACCTCTCAAACGTTATACATATACTGAAACTGGCGGAGAGGCAGATTTCTATTTATCCCCAACAAAAAATGAAGAAGTGCAAGCAATTGTAGCTTACGCTTATAATAATAATATTCCTGTTACATATTTAGGTAATGGTTCAAATATTATCATACGTGAAGGTGGAATAAGAGGCATCGTTCTAAGTCTACTATCATTAGATCATATTGATGTTTCTGACGATGCGATTATCGCTGGTAGTGGCGCTGCAATCATTGATGTTTCAAGAGTTGCACGAGATCATGTTCTTACTGGTTTAGAGTTTGCATGTGGTATTCCAGGTTCAATCGGTGGTGCTGTATTTATGAATGCTGGTGCATATGGCGGTGAAGTTAAAGATTGTATCGACTATGCGCTATGCGTTAATGAGAAAGGTGATTTAATCAAGTTAACTAATGAAGAATTAGAGCTAGATTACAGAAATAGTATTGTTCAAAAGAAACATCTTGTTGTACTTGAAGCAGCGTTCACTTTAATGCCAGGTCATTTAGATGAAATTCAAGCTAAAATGGATGATTTAACTGAAAGAAGAGAATCAAAACAACCATTAGAATACCCTTCTTGTGGAAGTGTATTCCAAAGACCTCCTGGCCATTTCGCTGGTAAATTAATTCAAGACTCTGATTTACAAGGTCATCGCATCGGTGGCGTAGAAGTATCTAAAAAACATGCTGGCTTTATGGTTAATGTAGATAAAGGTACGGCAACAGATTACGAAGATTTAATTCACCACGTACAAAGAACTGTTAAAGATAAATTTGATGTAGAATTAAATACAGAAGTACGTATTATTGGAGAACACCCTAAAAGTTAATTTTAAAAGGAGGTACATCTAATCTATGCCTAATATTCACGGTTCAGTCATTGATAAAGAGACAAGATGTACTCACTATCACTCTTTTTTAGATGTTATTGCAATTAAATTTAAATGTTGTGACAAATATTATCCTTGTTATAAATGTCATGATGAACATGAATCACATTCTATACAAAGATGGACTGAGAAAGAATTTGATAGAAAAGTTATTATGTGTGGTGTGTGCAACCATGAAATGAGTATTCACGACTACATGATGGTTGAAGTGTGTCCTAAATGCAAAGCACATTTTAATAGTAGATGTAAATTTCACTATCATTTGTATTTTGAAATATAACTTACTTTAAAAGTTTTTAATAGTCATTTTGTAACTAAGGTTAAGCAATTGAGTTTGCTTAACCTTTTTATTATATAAAAATCAAAAAACCTTTAGTTATACAACACGGTAAGTATTGTAAACTAAAGGTTTTTCTTCTTATTAGGTTAATATTTATTATTCATCGAATACAAAGTCTTCATCTCGTAACGCTTCAACATTTAATGCTAACGTATAGCCGTCACCTTTTACTGAGAAGAAGTCATGGTTCTTAGTAGATGTATCTAAAGCATTCTCGATAATTGGATTAAATTCACGTTCTTCAAAATAAGGTTCAAAACCTAAGTTAGATAAAGCCTTATTACCATTATAACGAACATAGTTAAGTACATCTTCAGTTAAACCAATATCATCATATAATAAGTGTGTATAAGATACTTCATTATCATAAAGTTCGTTTAATAACTTATACATTTCTTGATCTGCTTTTTGCTTTTCACTCTCTGACAGCTCATTGCGTAAGCTTTGAGCATCTAAACCAGTGAAAACACCGTGAATTGATTCATCTAATAAGATTTTACGAATAATTTCACCAGAAGTCGTCATTTTACCTTGACCAGCAAGGTATAGCGGATAGTAGAAACCAGAGTAAAATAAGAACGTTTCTAAGAATACACTTGATACTCTTGCGATATATTGATCAAAAATTGATGCTTCTTTTCCCCAAAGCTTATGATAGTTGTCGATAATTTTATCTGATTTATATTTTAAATGAGGTTCTTCAATTACCCATGTGTCTAACAAATAGTTCGTTTCACTAGACGGAAGTAATGTTGTGAAGATATGAGAATAACTTTTAGCGTGAATTTGTTCCATCATAGCCATAAATGAGTATACAGCTTTTTTTCTTAAATCAGTCGTATGTAACATAATCAAAGGCATTCCATCGTCTGCTTGATGAGTATCTAGCCCTGTTAATCCTGCTAAAGCCTTTTTAAATGTTTCTTTTTCAGAATCTGTCAATGTTTTCCAACTTGCTATATCTTTTGAAACTTTAAACTCTGTTTCGACCCACATTTGTGAGATGTTTTGACGCCAAAACATATTCGTCATATCTTCTTGGGTGTTCCAGTTGACCGCTTTCATGTAAATCCTCCTGTCATTATTATGTATTGCATAGAGAATTTCAACCACACTAAATATGATAAACATAATTAGCAGTGATTGAAATTTCTAGCATTTTATTTAATTTAAAATATTAGATTGCACAGCTTGTACATTCTTCTACACTAAGTAATTTGTTACGTGTATAATAAAGTGATTTTAGTCCTTTATAGTGTGCGTAAACATATAATCTTGAAAGTTCACGTGTAGAAATTTCTGAATTTACATATAGAATTGTTGAAATACCTTGGTCTACATGTGTTTGTATTGTTGAAACTAAATCGATTAATTTCATTTGATCAGTATTAAATGCTGATTTGTAATACCACATTGTTTCAAGTGATAGGAAAGGCATTGGATAAAATGTTTCAGCATTTCCATAAGTACGACGCTCAATTTGATCTACAATAGGCATTACAGAGCTTGTTGCATTTTGCACATATGAAATACTTTGAGTAGGTGCAATAGCTAAACGGTAAGCATGATAAAGACCATATTGTTCTACTTCTTTTTGTAGAGCTTTCCAATCTTCTGATGTTGGAATATCTAAACCATCGAATAGCTGGCGAACTTTTTCAAATTGTGGCTCAAATTCTTGTGAAGTATAGAATTCAAAGTATTTGCCATTAGCATAATCTGATTGGTCAAAATCTTGATAGCTTTCTCCGCGTTCTTTAGCTATTTCCATTGAACGTTCTATAGAATAATAGTTCATCATCATGAAGAATATATTAGCAAAGTCTTTCGCCTCTTCAGACTCATAACCGATTTTATTTTTTGCTAAATATCCATGAAGGTTCATTACACCTAGACCTACTGAGTGCAACTCACTATTAGCTTTTTTAACACCTGGAGCATTTTGTATATTAGCTTCATCACTCACTACAGTAAGTGCATCCATACCAGTGTGAACAGAATCTCTGAATTTACCTGATTCCATAACATTAACAATGTTTAGAGAGCCAAGATTACAAGAAATATCACGTTTAATCTCATCTTGTGTACCATAGTCATTGATAATAGATGTCTCTTGTAATTGGAAAATTTCTGTACATAAATTACTCATTTTAATTTGACCAATATCGGAGTTGGCATGTACTTTATTTGCATTATCTTTAAACATTAAATACGGATAACCAGATTGTAGTTGAGTTTGTGCAATTGTATTTAACATTTCACGTGCATCTTTTTTCTTCTTATCAATGTTAGGATTAGCAACCATATCATCATAATATTTCTCTAAATCAATATCATCTAATGTCACACCATACTCTTGTTTTACAGTATGTGGGGCGAACATATAGAAGTCTTTACCTTCTTTAGCTAAATCAAAGAACTTAGAAGGAACAATAAGACCTGTTGAAATTGTAGATAAACGTAAATCTTCATCAGCATTGACCTTTTTAGTATCTAAAAATTCTTCCACATCATAATGGAAAATATTTAAATATACAGCACCTGCACCAGGTCTTTGACCTAATTGATCGGCATAACTAAATCCACCTTCAAGTGCTTTAGCTACTGGTAATACACCTTTAGCAACACCTTTAATACCTTTGATTGCCTCTCCACGGGCACGTAATTTTGATAAATTAATAGCGACACCGCCACCAATTTTACTTAGTTGCTTCGCTGTTGAATCAATAAAGTTAATAGAATTTAAACTATCATCAACTTCTAATAAGAAACATGAAACGAGCTCACCGCGACGTGCACGACCTGCGTTTAAGAAAGTAGGCGTTGCTGGTTGATAACGTTGTTCAACCATAGAAGAAATAAATTGTTTTGCTTGTTTAGTATCACCATTAGCTAAATAAAGGGCAACAATTGCAACATGTTGATTATAGTCTTCTAAAAATTGACTTTTATCGTTTGTTTTTAAAGCATAGTCCTTATAGAACTTACTTGCAGACATGTAGCTAGCGAATTGAAAATAGATTGACTTAGCATATTCAGTAATTTCTCGTAATTCTTCTTCAGAGTATTTCTCAAATACATTGAAATAAAAGTCATTATCCACAAGGTAATGTAAACGTTCAATTTCATCATCGAAATAAATTGTTTTATCGTGGATTTCTTCAAGATAAACTTTTAATGCTTCCTGATCCTTCTCTAAATCAAAGAAACCATTATCTTTCCGCTTCGTTACTTCATTATTTAGTTCAATATGATTGTATTTCTTCTCGTTCATGGTTTTCATTGAAATTACCCACCTTATCCTTAAATTCAATTACATCATTGTTCGTACCTTGTACTTCAAATTTCATAAGTAGAGGAACATCATAGTCCTCTGAGATTGTACGGCCTGCTTTAGCAAAATTTTGCCCCCAATTACGATTTCCGCTTGCAGCTACCGCTTGTAATTGAGCGTGATTAACTTCTAAAAAAGATTGAACAGGTTGTGGCACTTCTCCAAATCCAATAGTGCCAGTAACTAAGATATATGGTTCATTTACTGGTTCCGTACAATTGTCTTGAGTAATTTCTAACGTGTCATCAATTTCTGCTCGCTTTATAAAACGTCTAACATTTCCAGAAAATGAGAAATATACTACTTTCATTGGATCACCTTCTTTCTTCAATCTTTAGTTGTCGTGTCTATATTGAGCATTCACAAACTCAAAAAATAAAAGCACCACTACTATAGAGGTGTAAACCGTTTTGATTTTTAATTTCTAAATATTCTTATTTCTTGTAAAAGAAAATTTATTTTAATGCCTTTAGTATGTCTTTAAGTTTATAACCACTACATATAGTACTTAAAACTTAAATAATACTAAATGATAAATTGCTTTATTTGTAACTGATTACTAATTTTGCAATGATTTATCATTTGAATTAGTGTGATTTTGCATTAAAATTTATTAATTTCCCAGTATGAACTTTTAAACTCCAAACACTATATATAGTGTTTGGTTTTAAAAGTTCATACTATATTCTGTGTTTCATTATACATAAGTAGAATGTTTAATGAAAGTTAAAGTTTAATGACGAAAAAACTAAAATTTTTAGAAAGTGCACCACTACGTGTTTAAAGACTAATATTCTGAATAAAAAAATTTTTTCAAGTTTCTTTGCTTGCATTTTACTAAAATTTAGACGTACCTGTTCATTGTGTGACCTGGTAAAATCTCAATATGATAGTATGCAACATATATATACCAATTTGAATATTAATCACTTTCATTACCCACAATTGAGTTGCTTAATAGTCTAGCACTTACTAACAGAACATGTGTTCGTGTGATTATTATAAAACGTCTCTTTTTAATTTGCAAGTACTCATGCATAGCTCCTTTATTTATGCTAATATAGTTACGTTAAACTTATTGTATTGAGGCGATAATATTGAATCCAAAAGTAAAAGGTATTATTGCTATCTTAATTTCTGCTATTGGATTTAGTTTTATGTCTGTATTCTTCAGACTTGCTGGAGACTTACCTGTCTTCCAAAAATCTTTAGCTAGAAATTTAGTAGCTATGTTTATACCTCTATTTTTTATCATAAAATATAAGCAACCTATATTTGGTAAACTGAGTAGCCAACCTTTATTGATTTCACGTTCTACACTAGGTCTCATAGGAGTATTACTGAATATATACGCTATTGACCATATGGTACTTAGTGATGCCGATACACTAATGAAATTGAATCCTTTCTGGACAATTCTCCTAAGTTTAATCTTTTTACATGAGAAGGTTCGTAAATATCAAATATCAGCGATGATTATCGCTATATTAGGTATGTTACTCATTGTTAAACCTGAATTTTCATCATCAGTGATTCCATCAATAGCCGGCTTATTTTCAGGTATATTTGCTGCGTCAGCTTACACATGTGTTCGTGCACTTAGTACACGTGAAAAACCTTATACAATTGTATTCTATTTCTCATTATTCTCAGTTGTTGTCTTAATACCATTCTCAATTTTCACATTTGAACCTATGACAACTGTCCAAGTTTTATACTTGCTTGGTGCAGGTTTATCTGCAGCTGTTGGACAAATAGGTATCACACTTGCATATAGCTTTGCGCCTGCTAAAGACATTTCAATCTTCACATATGCTTCTATAATATTCACAGCATTATTTGGTTTCATCTTATTCGGAGAAACACCAGATATGTTAGCTACTTTAGGTTATGTTGTTATTATTAGCGCAAGTTACTATATGTTTGAAAAGGCACGACGAGAATCAAATATAAAAGAAAGTTAAAGGAGCTAAATTAAATGGCACAAGGACGTCAAAAAGATGAACTTCAAGATATTACTTTACTAGGAAATCAAAACAATACGTATGATTTTAATTACAGACCAGATGTTCTAGAAACCTTTGATAACAAGCATCAAGGTCGTGACTACTTCGTCAAATTTAATTGTCCAGAGTTTACATCGTTATGTCCTATTACAGGCCAACCAGATTTTGCAACAATTTATATTTCATATATCCCTAATGTCAAAATGGTTGAATCTAAATCATTGAAACTATATTTATTTAGCTTTAGAAACCATGGTGACTTCCACGAAGATTGTATGAATATAATTATGAATGATTTGATTGAACTTATGGATCCTCATTATATTGAAGTTTGGGGTAAATTCACACCTAGAGGTGGCATCTCAATTGACCCATATACAAACTATGGCCGTCCTAATTCTAAATATGAAAAGATGGCTGAACATCGTTTGATGAATCACGATATGTATCCTGAAAAGATTGATAATCGATAAATACCACTATCCTCCATTAAAATTAAATGTTTAATGGAGGATTTTTGTTATAAAAAATTATTTTCAAATTTGATAAAAAAAGTATTGCACTTTGACGCGTTAAAGCGTATTTTATTTATATTGATTTATTTCTACACATGCTTATAATTAATCAAATAAAGACACATATTATCTTATAAATGTAGTAAAATCTATAAATTGACTGAATATTCATATTATTTTTATTTTTTGAAAATTGTTGAAACTTATTATTTACAATAGTACAATCGTTTTTAAACAATTAAATATGGTATTAGGGGAAGAAAGGATGGGATGATATTATGACAACGAATAATTCCCATGAGCAAGCAGTTCAAGAAATACCTCAACATGGATTCTTTGGGCATCCTCGAGGTTTAGGCGTACTCTTTTTCGTAGAGTTTTGGGAGCGTTTTAGCTACTACGGCATGAGAGCGATGCTTATTTTTTATATGTATTTTGCGATACAAGATCATGGACTTGGAATCGATAAAACTACGGCAATGTCTATCATGTCTGTATACGGGGCTTTAATATATATGTCTTCTATTCCAGGAGGTTGGATTGCGGACAGAATTACAGGGACACGTGGTGCAACTTTAATAGGTGCAGTTTTAATAATTATTGGACATATCTGTTTAAGTTTACCATTTGCAATGTTTGGCCTATTCGCTTCTATGTTCTTTATTATTGTTGGTTCAGGTTTAATGAAGCCAAATATTTCAAATATTGTAGGTCGTTTGTATCCACAAAATGACGTGAGAATGGACGCAGGATTTGTAATCTTCTATATGTCTGTTAACTTTGGCGCACTTGTTTCACCTATTATTTTGCAACACTTCATTAATGTTAAAAACTTCCATGGCGGATTCTTAATTGCTGCTATTGGTATGGCATTAGGTTTAGTTTGGTATGTATTATTTAATCGCAAAAATTTAGGTAGTGTAGGCATGAAACCAACAAATCCACTATCACCAACTGAAAAGAAAAAATACAGTATAATTATAGCGATGATTACAGTAGTTATAGCGATAGTAGTTATCATTTCTTACATAACTCATACATTATCATTCGATTTAGTTAGTAATTCAGTACTCGTTTTAGGTATTGCATTACCAATAATCTATTTCACTACTATGATTCGTAGTAAAGAAGTAACTGATATTGAACGTTCACGTGTAAAAGCTTTTATTCCTTTATTTATTTTAGGTATGCTTTTCTGGGCAATACAAGAACAAGGCTCTAACGTATTAAATATTTATGGTATAGAGCATTCAGATATGAAATTAAATTTATTTGGTTGGAAAACAAACTTCGGTGAAGCCATCTTCCAATCAATAAATCCTTTGTTTATCTTATTATTTGCACCAGTCGTATCTGCAGTTTGGCAAAAATTAGGTAAACGTCAACCTAGCCTACCAATGAAATTTGTTATAGGCGCTTTAATGGCTGGCGCATCATATATTATGATGGGTATTATTGGTAATATTTACGGAAACACGCATTTCTCAGTAAACTGGGTAATTCTCTCATACATCATATGTGTCGTTGGTGAGTTGTGTCTTTCTCCTACTGGTAATAGTGCAGCAGTAAAATTAGCACCGAAAGCATTCAATGCTCAAATGATGAGTTTATGGTTATTAACAAACGCATCTGCTCAAGCATTTAATGGTACATTAGTTAAATTAATAGATCCATTGGGTCAAACGAATTACTTCATTTTCTTAGGTGTTACTACAGCTATAATTACATTTATTATTCTTGCTTTCAGTCCTAAAATTATAAAAGCGATGAAAGGCATTCGTTAATCGTATCTCTAGCTACAAGTCGATTATTTTCGACTTGTGGTTTTTTTATTTTATAATAGTTATAATTTCTAATTATTTGCTTTTGTTACTCGAAAAAGGGTAACCCTTAAACTAAGAGAATTTTACGAAAGTAGGCATTCAAAATGGAAAATAAATATAACCATGGTGTCTTGTTTTATCATGAACATAGTGGCTTAAAAGATATATATGAAGGACTTGGTGAGGTGACTAAATCACTTAGTTCAATGTGTAAGCACTTATCAATTCAGTTAAGTGAAAACGAAGGCGACATTATCAAATACTGTGAATCTATTAAGAATGATAAATATGGTTCAGAAATAGATATATTATTTATTTTAGGTGGAGATGGTACTGTTAATGAACTGGTAAACGGTGTCATGCAACACGATTTACAATTACCAGTGGGTATTATCCCAGGTGGAACATTTAATGACTTCACTAAAACATTAAACTTAGACTCTAACTTTAAAAATGCAAGTTCCCAATTACTTTCAGCACAAGTTGGTTCATATGATGTAATGAAAGTTAATGATACATTTGTCCTTAACTTTGTTGGTTTAGGGCTAATAGTTCAAAATGCTGAGAATGTCCAAGAAGGTTCTAAGGATGTTTTTGGCAAGCTAAGTTATATTGGATCAACAGTAAAAACACTAATGAATCCTAGTAAATTCAACTTTAAGCTCAACGTTGATGGAAGAGAAGAAACTGGTAATACCTCTATGCTTCTTATAGCTAATGGCCCAAATATCGGTGGCGGACGCGTTCCTTTAACTGACCTCTCTCCTCAAGATGGAAAAGTTGATACGTTTATATTCGATGATCAAAGTTTTAGTATTTTAAATGATATTTTTAAGAAAAGAGATAGTATGAATTGGAATGAAATTACTGAGGGCATAGACCATATTCCAGGTCAACATATTTCTCTATCCACTGAACCTAATATGAAAGTCGATATAGATGGTGAGATTAGTTTAGAAACACCTATTGAAATTGAAGTTTTACCTAAAGCAATACAACTTCTTACTTTTCCAGAATTTGGTAAATCATAAGTTGATTTATTTAGGCTAAGTATTTGATTTAAATAAAGTTAATTATTTACTCGCAACTTCATGAATATAAATCAATTTTAAATAAGAAAACATAAAGTTTTGAATAATAGTGAACGGCAACCTCTATTGAAATAACAATTAGAAGTTGCCGTTTATATGTTTTATAAAGAAATTCTAGTTACCTAAGAAATAATCTTCAACGTCTTTCCAACCACTTACACGGTCAAATCTATCATCATTTATATTATGAGATGCTGTAAACATAATTGATTCACCTTCAAAAATCTCAAGTTGCTTTGGATTATCATCTATTAAATAATCAGCATTCACAATATTTTTTCTCCCACAAAATACAAAGTGTTGTGGGTTTAAGAATGGGAAGAATTCTAATAACCATTCATATTTATCATGAAATGATGTTGGCACATCCATTGCTGCTGTAGCTATATATACGTCATAATGATGATTTAATTTTTCAACTACGTCTTGAGCGTGTGGCATCACTTTCAAACGTCTAAAGAAACCTGGCTCTCTTAATATTTCAGTCACTAATCCTTCATGTTCAGGCATCATATGTTTTAATTTTTTACCATTTAAAGATTCGATGGAAATCCCAAGATTTGCTCTCTCATTTACTGCATCAATAATTTCACCTAGCGTATCAGCTAAGACTTCATCCATATCTATAGCTATTTTCTTTCGAGACATTCTAAAGTACACTCCCTAATGATTTTGAAACTTAAATACATGATTTAGTATAGCAAATATTAAAGTGTAGCACAGTATTCATTCAAAAATCTTCATTCTGCACTACACCCTTTTAACTTTTAAATATATAAATATTAGAACATCTTAATAATTGAAGTCTTTTAATACTTCTAACATCTTCTTATTTTGTTCAGGAAATCCAATCGTAATTCTTACACCATCCGGAAAAGGTCTAGTAATACATCCTACCTTTAGTAACTCATCATATAACGCTTTACTATTGTTGGTTTTTACAAAGATGAAATTAGTTTGACTTGGTAAAAAGTGCTTACTTTGAGGAATTTGATAAAATTTCTCACGTTCTATAGCATTTTTATGAGTAATTTCTTTCAAATACGCTTGGTCTTCTAGTGCAGCAATTGCTGCATATTCTGAGATTCTAGTAACGTTGAATGGTGGTCTAATGATGTTCCACTTTTCAATAGCATCAGAAGAAGCAACTACGTAACCTACTCTTAATCCAGCCAAGCCATAAGCTTTAGAAAATGTGCGCAGTAAAAAAGCATTCTCAAATGTTTCTTGTAACTCTAAAGTGTTAGGAAAATCTGGTGCAGTTACAAATTCAACATACGCTTCATCAATTAATACCGGAATATGACTCGGCACACGTTCCAAGAAATCATTTAGCGTTTCTTGATCAAAATATGTACCAGTTGGGTTATTAGGATTACATAACCAAACTAGAGCTGTATGATCATCAATACTTTGTAGGATACCTTCTAGATCAAACCCACCCTCTTTAAGTGGAACTTGAACAACCTCGGCTGACTCGACGATAGCATTATGATAGTACTGTCCAAAAGTAGCTTCACTCGTCACAATTTTATCTCCAGGTGTTAACACCGCTCTTGAAATCATTAATATTACTTCATCAAGGCCGGCCCCAAATAAAATACGTGATTCGTCGACATTTAAATGTTTACTAATAGCTTTTCTTAGACTTGGTGAGCCACTTTCGGGATAATAATATAGCTCATCTAAATGTTGCTTGATTGCTTCTTTGGCTTTTGGCGTAGGTCCATATAAATTTTCATTTGATGCTAATTTGAATAATTCACCCTCAATACCATACTCTTTTTTTAATGCTTCTGGAGAAAGACCAGGTTCATATGCACATAATTGATTTAACTGACTTTTCATAGTTGAGCATCCCCCTCTAAATTGACTGAAATTTTCAAAAACTTAATATTAATTATAAACAATAATGCATTTTAAAATCAATGAACCTTTAATGGCTGATAAATAAAAATTCCTGACATTTCATCGTGTCAGGAATTCAATAAATATTATTTAATTAACCCTTCTTTTTTCAAATAATCTTTGGCTACTTTATAAGGATCTTGCTTTTTAACTGTTACTTTGTAGTTCATTTCTTGCATTTGTTCATCTGTAATTTTTCCAGCTAATTTATTCAGTGGTTTCTTAACTTCAGGATGTTCTTTAAGGAATTTTTCTTTAAACATTGGTGCACCTTGGTAAGGTGGGAATACGTGTTTATCGTCTTTCAACACAACCATATTATATTGTTTTAATTCAGCATCTGTTGAATACGCATCGATTAAATTAATGTCTCCTTTTTCAACAGCTGTATAACGCAGCTTTGGTTCCATTGTTTTCACATTAGAAATATTAAGATTATAAGCCTTTTTAACGGCTTTAAAACCATCAGGACGATCGTTAAATTCTAATGTAAATCCTGGTTTAAGTTTATCTTCAACCTTTTGTAAATCGCCGATCGTCTTAATATTATTTTTCTTTGCAAAGTCTCGTTTAACTGCTAACGCATACGTATTATTATATTTCATTGGTTTAAGCATCGTCATGTGATCTTTCTTCTCTAAGCTTGTCTTTGCCTGTTGATATACTGCTGGTTCTTTTTTAGATTTTAAGTCTTCTTTAGTAAGCTCACCTAACACAGTACCCGTAAACTCTAAATAACCATCTATATCATCAGATTTCAAGGCATTAAATAAGAACGATGTTTTACCCATCCCATCTTTAACATCAACAGTGTCATCTGTTTCATCTTCAATTAAGATTTTATACATGTTAGTAATAACTGAAGGTTCTGAACCTAATTTACCCGCAAGTGTAATCTTATCACCCTTTTGTGCAAACAGTGGAATTACAATTGCTAATAAAATAACTAGTACAATTGCACCAAGAGTAATTATTATTTTCTTATATGAAAGCTTCTCCATATATCTTAATATTAAATCGAAAATAATAGCTAATAACGCTGCTGGAATCGCACCAATTAAAATAAGTGAACTATCATTACGATCTATACCTAGTAAAATAAGATCCCCTAAACCACCAGCACCAATAAGTGCTGCTAAAGTAGCAGTTCCGATAATTAATACCATTGCAGTACGTATACCTGCCATAATAACAGGCATCGCAATAGGTAGCTCTACCTTCGTAAGTCTTCTAATTGGTTTCATGCCAATACCTTTAGCCGCTTCAACTAAAGATGGATCTACTTCTTCTATACCAGTGTATGTATTACGCAATATAGGCAGTAATGCATATACAACTAAAGCAATGATTGCAGGCACTCGTCCAATCCCAAATATTGGTATCATCAGACCTAATAATGCTAGAGAAGGGATAGTTTGTAATACCGCAGCGATATTCATTACAATCTCTGATATTTTTTTAGTTTTCGTTAATAGTATTCCTAAAGGTACTGCAATAATAGTTGCAATTAATAATGCGATAAATGAAATTTGGATGTGTTCAATAATCGTAGAAAGAAGTTGTCCTTTTCTATCACTTAACGTATTTAGAAACTCATGCATGTGTGACGTTCTCCTTTCTTTCAGCTAAATAGTTGAAGATGTCTTCACGTTTTAGTAAATACTGATTTTGATTGTTACTATCATTAACAATAACAGCATCTGTTTGTGCTAGAAGATGATAAATGTCCTCTACTTTCTGATTCTCATTCACTTCAGGATAACTTGATGTATCTGACATTCCTTCTAAAGGACGATGTATATTTAATTCTTTAATTTTTATATTAGTCAGTCTGTTTTGAGATTGTTGTTCAAGGTGACTTCCCATAAATTGTTTTACAAAGTCAGTTTGAGGATGATCTTTGAAACCTTGTGGTGTATCAATTTGTTCAACATGACCATCATTTAATAGGCAAATTCTATCTCCCAATTTCATTGCTTCTTGAATATCATGTGTAACAAAGACAATAGTCTTTTTAATTTTAGTTTGTAGCTCAATTAAATCATCTTGTAATTTTTCTCTACTTATAGGATCTAAGGCACTAAATGGTTCATCCATAATAATAACAGGAGGATCTGCTGCTAAAGCTCTTACCACTCCTACTCGTTGGCGCTGTCCACCTGACAATTCATCAGGTTTTCGGTTTTTAAATTTTTCAGGCTTTAAACCAACCATATTTAATAATTCGTCTACACGTTGATCGATATCTTTATCTTTCCATTTCTTCATTTGAGGTACTTGTGCAACATTCTCTTTTATAGTCATATGTGGAAATAAAGCAATTTGTTGTAAGACGTATCCAATGTCCCAACGCATTTCATATACAGGGTAATCACTAATAGGTTTATCTTTAAAATAAATATATCCTTCACTTAATGGAATTAAGCGATTAATCATTTTAAGTGTTGTCGTTTTTCCACACCCTGATGGTCCAATTAACACGAAAAATTCCCCTTCTTTGATATTAAAACTTACATTATCTACTGCTGTATTATTCCCATATCGTTTCGTAACATTCTTAAATTTAATCACAATTTCACCTTCGTTCATTCTACTAAAAGTAGACAATTTTTAATCTATATTCCCTATTAAATCACTTTTAATGAGAAAATAACATTTTATTAAGCTTTATATTATTGAATTTTTTAAATTTTCTACACTTATTAAAAATAGTATATGAATCAAATATATTTATGGGCGTTTTAGAAGAGAGTATTTTATTTTTGCAAAAGTGATATCATCAATAGTTCAAAAATTACGCGTTAATTTAAAAACAACGACAAAATCTAGATAAGATAGACTTTGTCGTTGTTAGGATAATGTATTATATACTTGTTTTATAGGTCTGTATTTTTTCTAAAAACTTTGGACAGTAATGCTTCAATTTATAGCTTCCTACTCCATCTATTGAAATCATTTCTTGTTTAGTTTCTGGTTTACGTTTCGCAAATTCTTCAAGTGTATAATCAGAAAAAATATTCACTGGAGGGATATCTAATTTATCACTAAGTTGTTTACGTACTTCAACAAGTTCACTATAAAGTGCGCGATCGACACCTTCGACCGTATTGATATAAACCTTTTCTTTGCTTTTTTGTTTAAACGGCGTAGTATAAACTTTCGTACTATCATTAAGTAAATCTTTAACTGAATTATCACATATGAGGATTTCATCATTTTCATTGAGATAACCTTTAAAACGTAACTCGTCAATTAAATGCGCTAATTCAGATGTAGTGTAGTTTTTCATCAACCCATGAGTTGTAAGTTGATCGTAATCATTGTATTTTATATAGTCTGTAATTTCGCCTCTTAATACTTGAATAATAACGCTATAGCTCTCTTGTTGTTTTATTCTAGCTATACAACTTATTATCATTTTAGCTTCACGTGTCATATCATATGTTTTATTTTCTTGTATACAGTTACTGCATTGATCGCATTCTTCTAAATTTTCATTTGGTTCAAAGTAATGCACAATCGTTGCCTCGAGACATTTCTTAGTCTTTGTATATTGAAGCATTTTAGTGAGTTTTTCACCCATTTTATCCTTATAATCTTCATCTGCTTGTGAAACAGTAATAAAATACTCATGTAAGCCCTTATCTCGTTCACTAAATAATAGGATACATTCACTTTTTAAACCATCACGACCAGCACGTCCAGCTTCTTGATAATAAGATTCTATATCTCCAGGCATATTATAATGAACAACATAGCGCACATTTGATTTGTCTATTCCCATTCCAAAGGCATTTGTTGCGACAACCACTTCTACACGATCGTATAGAAAATCGTTTTGCGCTTCTTCACGTTCTTTATTTGTGAGACCAGCATGATAAATTGTACTTTTAACGTTTTCATTTTCTAAAGCTTCATTTAACTCTTCAACCTGTTTACGAGTTGAACAATAAATAATACCTGCTTGTCCTTCATGACTAGTCACGTAGTCCACTACAAATTTTTGACGTTGGTACGTTGGGTTCACTCTGAAAATTAAATTGCGACGTTTCGTGCTCGTCTTAATTTCGTCATTTTTGCCGATGTTTAACTTTTCCATAATGTCCTGTTGAACTTCAGCCGTAGCGGTAGCTGTTAACGCTACAATCGTGAAATCTTGAGGTAAAGAAAATACTCTGTGAATAACACTTTGATAACTTGGTCTAAAATCATGACCCCATTTAGAAATACAATGTGCTTCATCAAATGCAACTAAATGAATATTAACTTTTCGAAGTAAATTTAAGAAATAAGAGTTCTCAAATCTCTCAGGTGCTACATATAAGAATTGAATGTCACCCTGCTTAAGTTCTTGTTCAACCTCTTTTTGTTGCTTCTGAGTCAGACTACTGTTTAAATAAGCAGCTTTGATGCCCATCGCTTTGAGCTGATCAACTTGGTCTTTCATTAATGAAATAAGTGGACTTATAACAATCGTCGTGCCTCCAAGCATTAGTCCTGGTACTTGATAGCATATTGATTTACCGCCACCGGTTGGAAGAACTCCAAGCGTATTGCGATGGTCTAATATTTTGGTTATAATCTCCTTTTGTCCAGGTCGAAATGTTTCGTAACCAAAATAATGCGATAAAGTTTCTTGCATGATTTCATTCCCCTTATTGTTCTTTTATTTCCTCAAGTTCACTCCATCTTGTGATGTCTGCTTCATATGTTTGTTCAAGTTGTTCTTTTTCTTCATTTAGTTCTTTGATTTTGCCATAATCCGCACTGGCGGCTACCATTTCTTCATCAATGACTTCCAATCTTTCTTCCGTCTCTTCAATACGTGTCATAATTGTTTCGTATTCTAATTTTTCTTTATAAGATAACCCTGATTTCTTTCTTGTTTGCGCCTGTTGTTTAGATTGTTGTGCAGATTGTTTAGCTAATGATGTTTGCCTATCTTGTTCTTTCTTATAAGCCTCATAATCTTCAAATGTACCTTTGATTTTTTCCATGTAACCATCATGAATATACCAATACTCTTGTGCAACTTTGTTAAGAAAATATCGATCGTGACTAACAGTTATTACAGAACCACCGAAATCATCGATATAATCCTCTAAAATAGTGAGCGTTTCAGTATCTAAATCGTTTGTTGGCTCATCTAGTAAAAGTACATTAGGTTTATGTACTAATAGACGTAATAAATAAAGTCTTTTTTGTTCTCCACCGGATAGTTTATAAATTTTCTTACCATGAGTAGAACTTGGAAATAGGAATCGCTCTAATAATTGAGTGACAGAAATCGAAGTTCCATCTTTCTCTTTAGCCACTTCACTTTCTTCACGTAAATAATCAATCATTCTAATGTCGCGATTTAACGTTTCCTCTGTTTGTTTAAAATAGGCTACCTTAACAGTCTGCCCAATCTTTAACTCTCCATCAAAGTCATGGTCCTCATTACTTAGTATATTTAGTAATGTTGTTTTACCTGCGCCATTAGGCCCTACAACGCCTATGCGTTGCCCACTTTGAATAATTTCAGTAATATCTTTAAATAATACTCTGTCTTTAATCGACTTCGTTACATGATCTAATTCATAAACTTGTTTACCAAGCCTAGAATATGCAAGGTTCAATTCTCCTTTATCTTGAGAATGGTGACTCTTTACTTCTGATTCAAGATCATTAAATCGGTTAATACGTGCTTGTTGTTTTGTTGTTCTCGCCTTAGCTCCCGCTCGCATCCAAGCTAATTCTTGTTTATATAGTGCTTTTTGCTTTTGCTGTTGCTTTTGTTCAATTATCTCATTTTCAGCACGCATTGCTATGTAATCTTCGTAATTACCTGGGTATGCATTTAACTTCCCTCTATCTAATTCAATGATACGAGTAGATACTTCATTTAGGAAATAACGATCGTGAGTTACAAATAAAACAGTATGCGGGTATTGTTTTACATAATTAATTAACCAGTTAATGGACTCAAAATCTAAATGGTTTGTGGGCTCATCAAGTAGCAATAAATCTGGTTGTTCAATAAGCGTCTTAGCTAGAACAACGCGTTTTTGTTGACCACCTGAAAGCTCTCGAACATATTTATTAGTATCATTAATGCCTAATTTTGATAATATCGTTTTAATTTCAGCATTATAGTCCCACGCTTCATTCCTATCCATTGCTTCTTGCGCACGCATCATAGTATTTAATTTTGTTTCACTTTGATCAGCTGCATAAGCATTTACAGCACTTTCGTATGCTTTAATAATACTTAATGTAGGTGTGTCCGAACTTAATACTGCTTCAAATACTGTCATATCTCCATCTAAATCTTGCTTCTGAGATGAATAACGTATTCGATATTGATTAGGGTGAATAATATCTGCAGTAAAATCTTCATCTATGCCACCGATAACCTTGAGTAATGTACTCTTCCCTGTACCATTAATTCCTACAAGACCAATTCTTTCATGTTCTGAGATAGATAAATTTAAATTGTCGAATATGACTTTATCTGCATAGGATTTATTTAAATGTTCAATTTTATATGCTTCCATGCTTATCTTCCTTTTCAAATAAAGAATATTGTCAACTATCGAATTTTTAAAATAATTTTGTTAAGCTTAATTCAGTTCTATATATTATACACCTTTTTAGACTTAAATGATACAAGGAGACATACTTATGGCACAATTCTTTGAAAATCTGCCACCATATATTCAAGCACTCACAGCTGGTATCATCACGTGGTTATTAACTGCGCTTGGTGCGGCAGCTGTTTTTGTGTTTAAGAAGGTAAATGATAAAGTTTTAAACTCAATGCAAGGTTTTGCAGCAGGTATTATGATAGCGGCAAGTTTTTGGTCCTTATTAGAACCTGCTATTGAATCGAGTAAAGGAAGTTCGGTTCCATGGCTTCCTGCTGCAATAGGTTTTATTCTTGGAGGCTTCTTTATTCGAGCATTAGATTATGTTATTCCTCATATTCATCAAAATGCTCAAGATAAAAATCAACAGCGTGAAGGTGTGAAAACATCACTCGGTAAAAATACATTACTTGTATTAGCAATTACGCTACACAATATTCCCGAGGGATTATCAATTGGTGTAGCGTTTGGAGGCGTTGTCTCAGGTAATGGACAAGCCACTTTCTTAGGTGCAATAGGTCTTGCTATAGGTATTGGTATTCAAAATATTCCTGAAGGTGCTGCATTATCCATGCCAATCAGAGCTGCAGGTGCTTCTCGATTGAAATCTTTCAATTATGGGCAAGCTTCAGCTATTGTTGAGCCTATTTTTGCAACAATTGGTGCAGCTGCTATCTTAGTTGTAAATCCCGTTTTACCTTATGCATTAGCCTTTGCCGCTGGTGCGATGATCTTTGTCGTCGTTGAAGAACTTATCCCAGATTCTCAATCAAGTAATAATACTGATTTAGCTACAATGAGCTTAATGATTGGGTTTACGATTATGATGATACTTGATGTTGCTCTGGGTTAGTTGTATTTAAGTTACATTAATTAATTTAGATTAATTTTTGCTTATATAAAAAAGAGGACTATCAGATAAATTGTTTCGCGATACGCGAAGAATCTGATAGCCCTCTTTTTTTGTGAAATGGAAAAATCTGGATTGAGTAAACTTGGTTAAGCTACTCAATCCAGATTGATGTGTAGTATTATTTTTTCTCGTTACCTTTAGGACCTGTTTTGTATTCATACTTAGATGGGTTAATTTTCTTGAAGTCAGGATTTTTGTAGAATCTGAATAAGTCACCGTTAAGAACGCTATCACTCATTTCAAGATCTTTCTCAACTTGTTTCTTATTCTTGTCGAAGTCCTTAGGTTTCTTCGTTAGTAATTCATTATCTTTATTTGAGTAAAGCTTACCATTTACGTATTTATAATCTTTAGTAATAAAGTCACCGTTTCTAAATGGTACAACATCATTATGTTGTTTAGAGAACATGTCTGTACCAAACATTAAGTAGTTCTTACTGTCGATACCTACTAGGTGCAGAATTGTTGGCATAACGTCCATTTGGCCAGCATACTCTTTATTTACACCACCTGATTTACGAGGTATTTTCAACCAGAAACCAGTACGGTTTAAATCAGTAAATTTAGCTGGAGTGATTTTCTCACCTAATAGTTTTTCCATAGCGTTGTTATGATTTTCAGAGATACCATAGTGGTCACCGTAAATCATAATAACTGAATTATCGTAAAGACCTTTTTTCTTAAGATCAGTAATGTACTCTTCTAAAGCTTGGTCAAGATAATGTGCTGTTTGAATATAACCGTCTACTGTTGTGTCACCTGTGTTAGGTTTATCAATTGATGCATCTTTTTCATCCAATGTGAATGGATAGTGGTTCGTTAATGTAATCATATGAGAGTAGAACGGTTTTTTCATTTTAGATTGATAGTCAGCTGATGCTTTAAAGAACGGTTTATCTTTAAGACCAAGGTTAACAATATTATCATCAGACATATCAAAATATGTTGCATCATAGAACTTATCAATACCAAAATGTTTGTACACTTGGTCACGGTTCCAGAATGTTTTATAGTCACCGTGCATAACGTTTGAAGTGTAACCTTCTTTTTGGTCTAAAATAGCTGGTAATGATTGATAAGTGTTATCGCCTTTAAGTGAATATGCAGAACCTTGTGGTAATCCATATAAACTATTATCCATAGTAAACTCAGCATCGGATGTTTTACCTTGTCCAGTTTGATGGAAGAAGTTAGGGAAATAAGTAAAGTCTTGTTTACCACTTGATAATTTATTCAAGAATGGGGTAACTTCTTTACCGTTTACCTTTTTGTTAATTAAGAAAGTTTGGAAACTTTCCAAGTGTATTTTAATAATATTTTTCTTTTTCGCTACACCATAATACTCTTGATTTGGTTCAGTGCGCTTTTGCTTTGTATAATTTAAAACTTTGGTTAAATCATCTTCAGAAGCAAGTGCCTTTTGTTGATTGTTTTGGATTGTTTTCACGCCATCATAAACAGTAAAGTTATAAGGACCTAAGTATTTAACAAGATATTTATGGTCAAATGTTCTAGTTAATAATTCAGGTCTATCTGTTTCTGCAAATGCTAAGTTTAAAAAGAATAATGCCACTGAAGCTGCCATTACAACTGGAACAAATTTCTTACTAAATGCTCTTGTATCCAACCAATTACGTTTAAAAATTAAAATAATAAGGTAAATAATCGTATCAATGAAATAAACGAAGTCGTACCATTTAAATGATGCTCCGACAGCGCCACCCATTGATTCAACGTTACCTGCTTGGTTCAATGTGCTAAATGTTAAAAAGTCTGAGAAAAATCGGAAGTACACAACGTTTGCATAAAGTAGAAACGTTAATAGGAATCCCCCAATAAACATGAACCAGAAAGCTTTCTTACCTTTAAAGAATAAGAACACACTCAAAGTTAGTGCAATTAAACTATAAGGATTCATAAGTAATATTAAGTTTTGAACTAATCCCTTAACACCTAAAGAAAAATCAACATAATATGAAAAATACGTCTTCAAGGTAATCGTGAATACCGTTAATAAGAAGAACGCAAAAAGACTAATTTTCTTTTTGGGTAAACTCATGTTTGTTTCCTCCGTTAATAGTAATAAATCATTTTTATACATTTATCACAATGTTTAATAATCAAATAAAAAATTTCAAAGTTGATAATCAGAAATTAATTATAAAACTTAATACGTACTTTGGATTTAATACTTAATTATCAAAATGATATATTGTCGCTTTCCGACAATTCAATATTTACTGGTTATTTTTATTTCCTTTAATGTTCCATTGGCTCAGTGTTTGATAACTATTTATTCATTTTATAAAATTCATTATTAATAATTCAATGTAAGCTAGTTCGTAATAAAGTTTAGTACTAACTCATTCTTTAAAGATGTTAACTTTTTATTAAGAAATTATGATGTTTGTAATCATATTGTAACAATAATACATAGTTCAATTTATAAATATATAGTAATGTGTTACAAATATCAAGTAAAAACACGATATAAAAGTATGTTATTGTCACTAATACAAATAAATCAAATAGTTGTGCGACTCAAAGATTTTATAAAACAATATCTAATTATAATTATTTATCCCAATCATTTCATCATACTTTAGTACTAGCTAATAAAAAACTTTAATTTATCCTCTTCAACTAGCTATTTCATCATTTCAAGTTGCATACGATACTCAATACCATGAAACAGCTGGTTTAACCAGTTACTATACTTAATCAAATTCTTCTCCGCTGTTTCAATATCTATAAATTGGAATTTTAATTTAGACCCTTGAGGTTTTTGAGCTAACTTTGTTAAATGATAACTTGCTATTGTTCCAATTTGAGGATAACTTCCTAATGTATAGTGATCATTTAATAAGACGATAGGTGTACCATCTCTTTTAACTTGTATTGTTCCTTTTTTAACTGATTGATGTGCCGGCATATCATCATAATAGGCTTTGATTTTCTGACCATCTAATAACATTCCTACTCTATTCGTTTTACTAGATACTTTATAATCAGTTAACGTAAAACGTTGAATAGCATCCTTCTTAAAATCCTCGGTACCTTTGTTCTTAACTACATGAAATACGTCTGAAATGTAGTTAAAGGATAGTGCATATCCATCTATTCCCCAATCCGTTGTCCGTGTTTTAGCTAAGTTTTCAAATAATTTAATATGACGTTTAGAATAGTCGCGTTTTAATTCTACTTCATCCCCGTTTTCCAATTTCCTCCCTCTAAAACCACCTATTTTAACATTAAAATCTGTAGACGTAGAATCAAGCCATCTATCTAACTTAAATCCTCCACCAATTGCTAGATATACACGTGAGGTGCGACTTGTTTCTTTAAATTTAAGTACTTCCCCTTTTTCTATAAGATATAATTTATTAGGGTATACTTTTATATTTTGAGTTTCGGCTTTGAAATTACCACCAGTTAAAGCAATCAACGCAGGTTCAGTAAAACGAATCGTTGCCATTTTATGTGTCATTTCAAGCGTAGCTTCATTTTTGTCATTGGCTACAAGTCGGTTTGCAATTTCATGAGCTAAATCATCTAAAGCCCCACCAGGTATTACGCCGTCATGTTCATAACCATCTCGCCCAAAATCTTGAAAACTACTAAATAGCCCACTATTTTCAATTATGATTGACATGTTTAAAATCTCCTAGCTCTATATCGTTTTTCTCTTTCGCTTTGAAAGTTACATTGTCCCCTAATTTAAATAACGTAAAATCTTCTTGATTAGGAAAGAATAATTTAAGTGGTGTATATCCTATGACCAACCAATCGTTATACGTATCAGTAGTTACAATTCCACATTTTTTCCCCTCAAGAATAACTGAACCAGCTGGGATAAATTTTTTGTGTTTACTCGTATGATTAACATGTAACTTTTTATGCATACCCGTTAAATATGGAAATCCAGGAGAATATCCCATCATTGAAACAAAGTAGTTCGCACCGGTATGTAATTGTATAAAGTCCGATAATTTAAGTTTAAGATGCTTCAATAATTCAGGGAGGTCTGGACCAAATTCATCACCATATACGATGGGTACCTCAATAAGTTGTTGTTCACCCTCATGGTGGTTAATTTCCATTTGTATTGAATCAATTAAAGCTTTCATATATAAAAATGGTGATTGAATATTGTGATGTTTAATCATGTCTCTAGCATCATAGCAAATCATCAAATCAGATTCTGTAGGTACAATTTCAGTAATAAATGGATATGCTTTATCAATTAAATATGATCTTAATGCTAATAAATCCTCTGTAAGGTTTTGAGATACATCTTTTTCAATAGATACAACAATAGCTTGGTCGCCTTGACTGTATATTTTCATATTTCCACCTCATACAAATTAGTAATGATAAAACACATTCATTAAATCAATGACATGCGGCATCAACGATTTTATTAAAAGATAAACCAATAGACATGCACATAGGCTAGTTATCGTTGCACAAATTCGTGCGTAAAGCATTTTATTTTGCGATAACAATTTTTGAACAATATATTTATTTAAAATTGCGAGCACAACTAAGATAACTAACCATAAGATTGTCATAGGCTACCTCTTCTTTTAAATATTCAAATTTCTTTCATATTAATTTTATAGATAAATTTTGACATCGGCAACCTCTCGTAGACTATTGATTAAATAGACATTAATTTGTTTTCTTTGTAATTTCTTTCTAAAATCATCTATATCTATATTCTTCGTTTTTAATTTACCTTGATCAATAAGTGATTGACGCATACAACCTCGTAGAAAGTCATCGTTATAACATGGTGTGTACCATTCATTTCCTTCCTCGATCATAATGTTGCCAATGTCAAATTCCAAAATTTTTCCATTTTCATCATATAAAAGTATTAAATCTGTTTCATGACTATGTTCTAGATAATGACGTTCAGAAGTTTTATTAACGATAATCAATTCTTTTACTAGATGAGATCTTTGAACCATTTTTGCTGTAAAAAATGTCTTATCTGCTAAAGGTGCGAGTACATAATTTAATTGCCCATTTTGTTCTAAAGTTAACTTCAAACGATATTTGCCATTTGGATATGTCGTCTTTATCATTTGAGTTAACTCATACCATTGCTGTTGATCAAAATTAAATTTTAACTCTTTGCTTGATTCTGTAATTCTTTTTAAATGATAAACTTCTCTATATATACAACCATCTTCAAGTTTCATTGTTTCAAATAATTGCATCTTACAAATTCTCCAAGATTTTAGTTTTGTCGTGAAATTCTTGAACTTCATTTTCAGGGATAGAATCAATAGTAATACCAGCGCCAACGCCATAGATTGCACTTTGATTTCTATATTCAATCGTACGTATTGGAATATTAAAAATCATACGTCCTTCTGGTAGTAACATACCTATCGTTCCACAATATATTGAGCGAGGGGATGATTCTAATTGTTCAATATATTTCATGGTACTTAATTTAGGTGCGCCTGTAATTGATCCACAAGGAAATAAAGCAGTTAAAATATTTATGAGCTTCATTTCTGACTCCAGCTGTCCAGTAACCATGCTCGTCATTTGAAATACTGTGTTATAACGCTCAATCATAAATGGTTTGTATACATTAACTGTGCCACTTTGTGAAATTCGAGAAATATCATTTCTTAACAAATCTACTATCATGACATTTTCGGCTCTATCTTTATCAGAATGTATTAATTTATTATATAATGTTTCGTCTTCCTCTATAGTTCGACCTCTGGGCATAGTTCCTTTCATAGGTTTACTAACAATGATGTTGCTCTTACCTTTAAATTTTCCTTTTTGAAAGAACAACTCTGGAGAAATAGACGCTACTTTTATATCTGGTGTATCGATTAGAGCTGTATAACTACCATTTTGTTGATTATTCAGTTTGTCATATAGTGCTTTAATAGGTAACTGAATATCTGAAATTAATCGCGTAGTGTAGTTAACTTGATATGTATGGCCATCTACTATGGCTTTTTGAATGTGCTTTATTTTGTCAATCATTGCTTCATCACTTTCTATGAATTTAAAATGATGCGATAAAGCATTATTTGTATGAGCACCATCATGACGACGATTTCTCTCTACATCTCGACCACACTTGAAAGAATATGCAGCTGCTAAAATCTTTGCTTCCCCTGTTGTATTTACACACATATGCTTATTAAAATAGGGAGCCGCTTCATACGCTATATATACTGCGACATAGTAACCTTTTTGCTGTTCATTTTCAGCAAAATGAATAACATTCCCCACTTCCTCAACACTGTATGCAATCTTAGAATCTAGATATTCTTCCATCAGAATATGATAATCCGTACAACTTTCTTCATCTTCAAAATATCGGTAATTGAATTCAACATGCATATTCAACGCCTGCCTCATTTAAAAATAATTTAAGTTGGTCATGACCATATTCACTTAAAATAGATTCTGGGTGGTATTGCACACCGTAAATGGATAAATATTGATGTTGAACTGCCATAATAACATTCTCGTCATTAGTCGCAGTGACCTTTAAAGTGTTTGGTATGTATTCTGAATCTACCATTAATGAGTGATATCTCATCACGTTAAACTCTTGAGGAAGTCCTTTGAAAATACCTTCATTGGTATGGCGTAGAGTAGTGGTATGACCATGTATAGGTTTAGGGCTATGAATAATACGACCACCATAATATTCAACAATGAGTTGGAAGCCTAAACAAACGCCAAGAATTGGAATAAGTTGGTCATAATGAGAAATAATGGTTGAAAGTACCGGATAATCACTTGGTTTACCGGGCCCAGGTGAAATAATAATAGCTTTAGGACTCAACTTTTTAAGCTTTGTAATTGATACTTCATCAACTGATATAACTTTAACCTCATCAGTCGTTTGAACTTTAAGATAATCTATTAAATTATAAGTAAAAGAATCATGGTTATCTATCATTACAATCATAAGTTTGCTCCGAAAAATTAAATTTTATTTTTTTATTATATTTGTCACTCTATTATCACAGAACGTGACTTGATTTTATACAGTATATCGTTTATTCTATTTTGCGTACAAAATTAATAAAAAAGAGGTTCCTAGCCGAAACCCTCTATAAAAAACTAGACGAGTATTCAACTCCAATGAATGTGAGTATACATATACTTTTGGTTATTTGATTAAAACTATATGTGTTCTTACATCCTCGTGTCTATCTTTTTTATAGAGATAGACTTTTTTTATGTCAAATTTTAATGATGAGGAGTAATTGCTATGACTAAAAGTACCTTAGACAAAGACAAAGCTATCGTAGTATTTAGTGGTGGTCAAGACAGTACGACTTGTTTATTTTATGCAAAAAAACATTTTAAAGAAGTAGAACTTGTCACATTTAACTATGGTCAAAGACACGATACTGAAATTGAAGTCGCTAAAAAAATTGCAAATGAACAAAATTTAAAACATCATATCTTAGATATGTCTCTTTTATCTCAACTCACACCTAATGCATTAACACAACATGATTTAGAGATTGAAGAAAATGATGATGGTATACCTAATACATTTGTTCCTGCACGTAATTTATTGTTTTTATCATTTGCCGGAGCCTTAGCTTACCAACTTAATGCTAAACACATCATCACTGGCGTATGCGAAACTGACTTTTCAGGATACCCAGATTGCAGAGACAGTTTCATTAAATCAATGAATGTGACATTGAGCCTTTCAATGGATAAAGATTTTGTCATTCATACTCCATTAATGTGGCTAGATAAAGCTCAAACATGGGAATTAAGTGATGAATTAGGTGTATTAGATTATGTACGCCATAATACACTAACGTGTTATAACGGTGTTATCGGAGATGGATGTGGAGAGTGTCCTGCTTGCAAGTTAAGAGCACGTGGTTTACATCATTATTTAGAAAGTAAAGGAGTCGAGTAATATGTTACAACAAATCTATCCAAGTGTAGAGCACCCCTACCAATTCGAATTAAATAAAGACTTTAATTTTTCTGCTGCACATTATATCCCCTGTGAAGATGCTGGTAAATGTATGAGGACACATGGTCATACGTATTTCGTAAACATAACTATAGCTGGGGATGAATTAGATCATAATGGTTTCCTTGTAAACTTTGCCGATTTGAAAAAGTTAATCCACAATCAATTCGATCATCATTTATTAAATGATTTAGAACCATTTAAAGGCAAAAATCCATCTACAGAAATTGTCGCACAAACAATTTATACTATGGTAAAAGACTACTTGAGTAAACGTGATAATCAGCCTAAATGTGTTCAAGTATTCTTACGTGAAACACCAACAAGCTATGTAGTTTATAGACCAAAGGATGCTCAGTAATTTATGGCTAAGATTCCTGTTTTAGAAGTATTTGGACCTACGATTCAAGGCGAAGGTCGTGTAATTGGCCGTAAAACGATGTTTGTGCGTACAGCTGGTTGTGATTATCGTTGTAGTTGGTGCGACTCAGCATTTACCTGGGATGGTAGTGCTAAGGAAGATATCCGTCTACTTACGGCTGAAGAAATCTATGAAGAATTACTCGAAGTAGGTGGCAACCATTTTAATCATGTCACTATCTCAGGAGGTAATCCAGCCCTAATTAAAGGAATTCAAGATTTAGTAGATTTGTTTGAAGAGAAAAATATTTATACAGCATTAGAAACACAAGGAAGTAAATTCCAACCCTGGATGACTCAAATTAATGATTTAACCATTAGTCCTAAACCACCTAGTTCAATGATGAAACCAAATTTAAATACATTAGATTCAGTTATTGATCAATGTGTACATGACACACTTAATTTAAAAGTTGTTATATTTAATGAAGAAGATTATGAATTTGCAACAATGATTCACCATCGTTACCCTTCAATTCCATTTTACCTTCAAGTGGGTAATCCCTATTTAGAAGATGAAGTCGAAAACCATACTGATAAATTATTAGAAAGATATGAAGAACTAGTAGACAGAGTGATGGAAAGTGATGAGATGAACCATGTTTATGTACTTCCACAATTACATACATTATTGTGGAGTAATAAAAAAGGAGTTTAAAATAATTAATAAGTTAAAGTTTCTTGAGTGTTATGTAATGATTAAGTTTATGTTAATTGATATAATGTTGAGATGAAGAATTATGGATAGGAGTTCAACATGATTATATTTATATTAATTAATATTGCCGTTGTCATACTCGTTACCGGTTTAGACTTATATCGGCATCAATACAAACAACTTAAGTTTAGCTCCATATTATTATCAATATCAATCAACTGTGTGATTGATATATTTGTGATTGATAAGTTTAATTTCATAACTTTATTCACTACAATTTTATTTTTAGTATGGACATTTTTACAGATATATTTAAATCACAAATTATATCCATTTTTGATAAAAGAACAAAAATTTATCGCTACTATATTTGCCATAGTCATCAGTTTAGCTCAATTTATCACTGATATTTCTAGTGAACAATCTGTATACATGTCTTTACCTTATTTAGCCCCAGCGATATTTATTATTGGCGCTGTATTACTATTTGTAGGAACCTTTAAGTTATCTGAAATCGAACACCTGTCTTTATTGCGAAAAGTTAAAAGACCTATCACCACTGGTACAATTATTATAATTTTATCATTGACTTTAATGATGATTTTGACACCATTTTGGTATGTATTTGTGATTATTTACTTCCTATTCATAGCATATATTTTGTGGCAAGGTATCTTTTTTGTGAAAGGAAACTTATAATACTTATACTTTGTTAATCGTAATAAGAACTCTTAATTTCCTCACCTATTTCCAACATCTATATTTGGACTGAGATAATCATTGTTATCTCAGTCTTTTTTTACCTTCTAATCCTCCACTTTTCATTTTAATCTTTAAAATCACATTAATACTTAAATCTATAAATAAAAATTATTTTGATTTAATTCTTTTTTAAATGTAGTTAATAAAAAGTTAATGGTTTATATTTGTTACTCCGATTAAACTTATCTTAAATACAAATAGAAAAGAGGAATACATCATGAATACCAAATATTTATTAGCAGTAAGCGCAATTGTGACATCCCTTACTTTAGGAGCTTGTGGAAATTCTAATTCAAATAATGAACATGCTCACGACAAAGATAAACAACAAGAAGAAAGCAAAGTTAAAACTGATAAATCAAAAAAATTATCTGGTACATTTAAATCTAAAAATGGCGAAAAGGTCGAAGGTACAGCAAAAATTGAAAATGGCAAATTGATGCTTAAAGACTATAAGTCATCTAAAGGACCAGACCTATATGTATACTTAACGAAAGATGGCAATATTAAATCAGGAAAGAAAATTTCAACAGTGGATTACAACAAATCTCAACAAACATTTAATTTAAAAAACATTGATTTAAATAAATACAACGAAGTAACAATTTATTGTGAAAAGGCTCATGTCATTTTCGGTGGCGCAAAATTAAAATAACTTAATCACATATTCATATGTTTGTATTGAGAGAAAGAGAGAGGAAAAACTATGAACAAGTTAAGTTTATTAATAATTTTTATCATTCGCGTAGGTTCTGGAATTGTCATTTTCCGGCAAGGTTTGGAGAAGTTTACAGGCGATTTCACACTTAATGGTCTAGTACCTGTCATTCGCGATAATACAGATTCTCCGCAATGGTATAAATGGTTTTTCGAAAATATTGTCTCCCATTCCACAGGTTTATTTAACTTCATTATCCCGTTAGGAGAAATGGCAATCGGTCTAGGTTTAATCTTAGGCGTTTTGGCTTATACTGCAAGTTTCTTTGGTGCCTTTGTTATGATAAATTATATCTTAGCAGATATGATTTTTACGTACCCTTTACAATTAGCATTCTTTATAATCTTATTAATGAGTCACTCACTAATTAATAAGATTTCACTTAAAGAAGTTATCACTCAATTAAGAGTACGTAACAACCGAGGTGAAGACAAGCATGACCCACTTACTAATCGTAGATGATGAGCAAGATATTGTAGATATTTGTCAGACTTATTTTGAATATGAAGGTTATCAAGTAACAACGACAACAAATGGTAGAGAAGCCATCAAATTGCTGTCATCAGAAATCGATGTCATGATTTTAGATATTATGATGCCTGAAGTTTCAGGTTACGATATTGTAAAAGAAATGAAAGCACAGCAACTTGATATTCCTTTTATTTACTTAACAGCTAAGACACAAGAACACGACACAATTTACGCTTTAACATTAGGCGCTGATGATTATGTTAAGAAACCATTCAGCCCTAGAGAACTAGTATTACGGACAAATAATTTACTTGCACGTATTAGTAAATATCAATCTAATCATCAGACCGAGCAACTTGAATTTAACGGTCTCATTTTGAAAAATCAAAGTAAAACATTAACCATAAATAGTGAAGAAATTCCTATGCGTATTAAAGAGTTTGAATTATTATGGTACCTTGCCTCTCGTGAAAATGAAGTCATTTCCAAGTCAGAACTTTTAGAAAATGTTTGGGGATATGATTACTACGAGGATGCAAATACTGTTAATGTTCATATCCATCGCATACGAGAAAAATTAGAGAAACATCATTTCATCTCATATACAATAACAACGGTATGGGGGTTAGGATATAAATTTGAAAGGAGCCGATAAGCATGTTCTCTATTCGTAGCCAAATCGCTATCGGCGTTATTTCCAGTGTACTCTTAACAACCATTATACTGGTCATTGCGTATAAACTTATGTGGTTCAATGGTCACATGACCTTAAGCTTAAGCATTACGACAATGATTACAAGTTGTTTAACACTATTAATATGCAGTATCTTTATTAATCCTTTAATCCAGAAAATTAAACAATTCAACATTAAGACGAAACAGTTCGTCAACGGTGAGCATTTAATAGATGATGATACTTTCCAATCACCCAGAGAAATTAGAGAATTAAATGACTCATTCAATAAAATGGCAGATGAAATCACTAAACAAATGGACATGATTAAAAATGAACAACAGGAAAAAACTGAAATTATTCAAAATCTTGCCCATGATTTAAAGACACCACTTGCAGGAATTATTTCATATACTGAAGGTTTACGTGATGGAGTCATCCAAGAACATCAAGAAGTACATGCAGCCTATGAGACGTTAATTAAACAGGCCAACCGTCTATCCACCTTATTTGATGATATGACACATGTGATATCACTTAACACAGGTCGTTCCTATCCATTAGAATTAATTCAATTGGATCAGTTACTTGTAAATATATTACAAACCTACGAACAACGTATTAAACTTGAACATCGATCATTGGAAGTTAATTTCTGTAGTCGTATTGACGCTTTTTATCAATATCGTCCTCCTTTAGAGCGTATTTTGACTAATTTATTAGATAACGCATTAAAATTTTCTAATTATGGAAGTCGAATTGATATTATTATTTCTGAAAATGCTAATAAAGATAGCATTAATATAGCTATTAAAGATGAAGGCATTGGTATTATGCATGAACTTCAATCTCGCATCTTTGAAAGAACATTTAGAGTAGAAGATTCAAGAAATACGAAAACAGGTGGTTCGGGACTAGGATTATACATTGCCAGTGAACTTGCACAACAAATCGATGCCTCAATATCAGTAGAAAGTGAACTTAATGTGGGAACAACTATGATGCTTACATTAAAAAAGTTTAACTTTTCGTAAAAATTACAAAAGAGAGTATCAAAACTAATTTTGTTTTGATACTCTCTTTCCTTTAATAAACATGTTCTTTATAACGATCTTGTTGCTGACTAGCTTGGGTTTTAGACTTAACTTGCGCACTTTCCCTACGATAAGTACTCAATTTATAATAGTCATCTCTATTTTTATATTGTGGTGTTTCAACTTTATTATGTGTTTGTTTCTGACTAGATTCATTATCAATAGGTTTAAGATTAGTCGCTTGTACAATATATTTCGGTCTATGTTTAACTTCATAGTATATACGACCGATATATTCACCTATCACGCCAATAGATATAAGTTGTATCCCCCCTAATAGGAGGATCGCAGCAATAGTTGTGAAATAACCAGGTATGTTAATACCTGAAATTAAAATATTAATAAATAAATAGACGATATATAAAATACTAATTGAGAAAGTAAACATTCCTAAATAAATCATCATACGCAATGGCTTATTATTAAATGAAATCAAACCATCAATACCATAATTTAATAGTTTTCTGAATGTCCACTTCGATTCGCCTGCTTCACGTGTCACATTTTCATAAGTGAATATCTTAGTATTATAACCTATCCACTCAAATAATCCTTTCGAAAAACGATTATACTCATCAAGTGATGTTAAGGCTTGCACCGCACGTTGGCTTAGTAATCTAAAGTCACCCACACCATCCTCAAATTGAATATCCTCTACAAAAGTATTGATCATTTTATAATAAAAACGAGACATAGATTTGCGAGCGAAGTTTTCACCTTTACGGTCTCTTTTAGCAATAACTTGATCATATCCCTCTAAATATCCTTCAACCATTTGAGGTATATATTCAGGAGGATGTTGTAAATCGCCATCAATCATCACTACAGCATCATGATCAGTGCTATTTTGATAACCAGCAATCATTGCAGCTTCTTTTCCGAAATTTCTACTAAATGATAGAAACTTAACATGGCTATCGTAAGCAGCAAGATTTTGTAAATGGTCAATCGTAGTGTCCTTGCTACCATCATCAATAAATAATAAATCGTATTCATAGTTTTTAACTGAACTATCCTTCGACATAATTTCAGTCAATTTGTCATAAGTTTTTAATACGACTTCGCCTTCGTTATAACAAGGAACGATGACTCTGACTTTCATCTGATTACATCCTTTTCTATAAATTGATTTAATAATATTTTATCAATTTCTTAATAGTATATTCTAGCCAAAACTATTTATTTACATAATCTTAACTTTAGCTCAATACTTATTTCTACCCTTTATTATAAATTAATAAATATATTTTCTTCAAAAATAATGTAAAAAATAGAACTTTTTAAAGTTTACGCAGTCAATCATCACTATGCTTGATACTATTTCAAATCTCCTATACTCACCTCATCGGGGTCTTTACCTTGACGTGCACCTTTATTTAAACTATCAATTTCCGCAACATCTGTGAGTTCTAAGTTAAAATCCAATATATCAAAGTTTTCTTCAATTCGTTCTGGTGTCTTAGATTTAGGTATAATCATTCGATTATGTGCTAAATGCCAGCGTAAAACAATTTGAGCAGGCGTTTTATCATAACGTTTCGCTATATCTACTATTGTCGGATCATCTAATAAACCTCTATTTCTCATTAGAGGCATCCATGCAGTTACCTTAATGTCATGGTCATCACAAAATGCTTGAACGTCTTCCTGGTTGAAATAAGGATGTAATTCTATTTGGTTAACTTGAGGAACTACTTCCGTTTCCTTCATTAACTTTTCCAAATGATGCTTTTTAAAGTTGCAAACTCCAATAGCTTTAATTTTACCTTCTTCATATAGTTTTTCTAAGGCTTTATAAGATTCTATGTACAAACCATCTTTTTCGCATGGCCAGTGAATTAGAAATAGATCAATATAGTCTAAACCTAAGTTTTCTAAGGACTGATTAAAATATTCAATCGTATTGTCATATCCTTGATAATCATTCCATAATTTAGATGTAATAAATAAATCTTCTCTATCTACTCCTGAATTCTGTAAAGCTTTACCTAATGCTACTTCATTTCCATAAAAATATGCAGTATCAAAAGCACGATAACCTGTTTCTATAGCAGTATTCACTACATTTTCCATATCTTCATCAGTAATTTTATAAACACCTAAACCAATTGAAGGCATTGGATATCCATTATTTAAAACTTGTGTATCATTTACCATTTATATTTCTCTCCTTTTTATCCAAACTTTTCATAGGTTTGGAACAAAAATATAATTTATTAAAATTAATTTTGTAGTTCTCTCCCATCATGAATGATTTGAAATATTTCTTTTAAATTGTGTCATTAAGCATAACTTATCGCCTATATGAGATACAAATAAAGACGCTTAAACATTAAGTTTAAGCGTCTTAAAAGCATTATGAATCAGAATTTTCACTTTCATCTTCTTCATCTACAGATGGTCGATGATTATTAAATTCATATTTTAAATTGATCCAAATAATTTGATGATTGTCGATTTCAGTAATAACCCAACGATCATACTCAGTATCAACATAATCATCTTTTTGTAAATTCGTATTGCGTGATTGAAGCCAACCACCAATTGTATCTATGTCTTCAGAATCTTCAAATTCGATACCATATTGTTCATTAAGATCATCTAATAGTACACGACCATTAATCTGATATGTTGAATCGTCCAATTTAACGATGTCATTCACTTCATCATCATCAAACTCATCACGAATTTCACCAACGATTTCTTCTAGAATATCTTCCATAGTCAAGATACCAGCTGTGCCACCATATTCGTCAATGATTAAACTAATATGCACATGTTCTCTTTGCATTCTTATAAGCGCATCACTTATGCGAGTAGTTTCTGAAATCATTGGCAACTCATGAATGTAGTTTGCAATTTTAATCGGTTTACCTGAAGCATATTCTGTTAAAAATTCTTTAACGTTTATAAATCCTTTTACATGGTCTTTATCCCCATCTTCAGTGATAGGATAACGGGTAAATTGATGTTCTTTTATCGTTTCAAGTAACTCATCCACGTTAAATGGTTCATTGAGTGTAACCATTTGCGTACGTGGTACCATGATATCTTTTGCATGGCGTTCGTCAAATGAAAAGATATTCTGCATATATGCAAGCTCTGTTTGATTGATTTCTCCGCCGTTATAACTGTTATTTATAATAATTTTAATTTCTTCCTCTGACATCGCATCCGATTGAGCGTCTGGATCGAAACCAAACATTCTTACAATCACACGTGCCGAACCATTCATTAACCAAATTAATGGTTTCATGATATTACCGAAGTAATAAAGCGGTCTTGAATAAAGTAATGCGAGTTGTTCAGTATGTTGAATCGCAAATGATTTAGGTGCTAATTCACCTAATACCACGTGTAAATAAGTCACAGCAATAAATGATATAACAAATGAAATTGTCGTAGTTAATGCATCAGGTAAATGCAATAAGTCGAATAGAGGATGTAATAACTTTTCAAAAGTGGGTTCCCCTAACCAACCTAAACCTAATGATGTAACTGTGATACCTAACTGACATGCAGATAGGTAATAATCTAAGTTAGCTATCATTTTTTTGACTATTTTTGCGCTTCTATTTCCTTCTTCAACTAATTGTTCAATTCGCGTCGATCTCACTTTAACAAGTGCGAATTCAGATCCAACGAATACCGTAGTTAATGCAATCAAAAGAAAAAATGTGATTAAACTAATTATGGTCGAAGTTTCCAATTAATTCCCTATTTCTAGGGATTCACCTCCATATTATATGTGTCACGCATAGGTAACACGTTTTTAAAATCATCGTTATTAAATAAGTGACGACTACATGTTAAGACCTTCCCATCGTGACACCCCCCGAAAAAAATGTAATTTCTTCTATTTTATCATACATCGTTTCTAGAATGTTAAATATAAACTCAATGCTATATTATAATCAAAACAATTGTCCTAATCAATGTTACACATTACTTTCCAAAATGATGTGGCACACCGTTTTTAATTGTTGTTTTTACATTGCACTCATCGTCTAATATAACAATATCTGCATCTTTACCCATCTCAATGCTTCCTTTAACATCGTCTATGCCTAAAGCAATAGCTTGATTTAAACTAGTTACGCGCCATAAACGTTCTAAACTGTCTCCTGTAAAATTAATCAAATTTCGTAGGCCGTCATTCATTCTTAAGATACTGCCAGCAAGCGCGCCACTTTCTAAACGTGCTTCTTTATCTTTTACAATAACGTTTTGACCTCCTAAATCATATTCACCCTCCGGCATACCTTTTGCTCGCATCGCATCAGTAATTAGATAGCAATTCTTATTACCTTTAAGTTGGTAAGCAAGAGCGATAGAAGCAGGATGTGAATGTACACCATCAACAATCATTTCAGTTTTCAAATTTTTATTTAACCACGCAGCACCAAAAACACCTGGATCACGATGAGCAAATCCAGTAGCAGCATTATATAAGTGGGTCACGTGTTTAGCGCCACTCATAACAGCTTCATTAGCCTCATCGAACGTCGCTACAGTATGACCAATAGAAAATATAATATTATCCTTTAAGGCCTTTAACGTTTCTTGTGCTCCTTCAACCTCTGGGGCAAATGTAATGATTTTAATTAAACCATCTGCCACTTTTTGGAAAGCGTAAATTTGATCGGCGGAAGGACGCTGAACATATTTAGGATGTTGCGCTCCTACTTTATGTTCTGAAATAAATGGTCCTTCTAAATGAACTCCAGCTATTTCTGCTGCGTTAGCAATGTCTTGATGTGCTTTATAAGTCACAATATTTTTCAAAGCTCGGTTAATATTCTCTGTAGATTGAGTCATTGTTGTCGCTAAGAAGGAAGTGGTACCTTCAGATAGTAGTGATTCTGCTAAATGTTTAAGTCCGTCATATGAGGCATCCATTGCATCTTCGCCATATCCACCATGTATATGTATATCTATAAATCCTGGTAAAATATGTTGTCCCTTAGCATCGATATATTGAATTGATTCATTAGTATCTGTTTCTTCCTCTTGAAAATGCCCGGACCCGACGCTTAAGATTTTGCCTTCTTTAATGTGAACGAAACCTTTGTCAATCGTTTGTTCCTCTGTGTATATTTTCCCATTCGTTATTACATATTCTGACATTCTTTAAACCTTCTTTTCTTTATATTGTCATATTGTTCTTCAGCTATTTTATTATATCTTTATTAGCGCCTCTTATCATTCATTTCTATTTATACCTGATACCTATCTCATATTAAATGCATTTTCTCTACTTAGAAAAATGCATTAAAAAAGCCCTTGCCAAACAACAATGTTCTAGCAAGAGCTCTTCATAATTTATATTATTCATCCATAGCTTTAGATGCTTGGATTTCATTTTTAGTAACTTTTGGTTTTAAGAAACCGTATAATAGTGCTGAAACTAACGTACCTACAACTAATGCAAGTATAGTTTGTAAGACATGACTGAAGTCAGTTGCAAGAATTACGATAATACCACCATGTGGTGCGTTAATTCGAGAGCCTAGACCTAGTGCAATTGCACCTGCAACTCCTGAACCGACCATCATTGATGGAATCACACGTAACGGATCAGCTGCAGCAAACGGAATTGCACCTTCAGTTATAAATGATAATCCCATTACATAGTTCGGAACGATTGAACCTCTTTGTTCTTTCGTAAATTTCTTTCTAAAGACTAACATTGTTGTAGCAATAGCTAGTGGCGGAATCATACCACCAATCATAGCTGCTGTAATTGGCGCAGCATTTCCTTCAGTTAATGCTGCAGTAGCGAATACGTATGCAGCTTTATTGAATGGTCCACCCATATCAATTGCCATCATCGCACCTACAACTAGTCCTAATAACATGATGTTTGAACCTGATAAACTATTTAAACCATTTAATAATAAATGATTAAGCCATGAAGCTGGAGGATTAAAGACATAAACCATTAAAAGACCAGTAATTGTTACTGAAAGCACTGGATAGATTAAAGTTGGTTTTAACCCTTCTACTGCTTGCGGTAATTTACGTGTAATATATTTTATTCCTTGAGTTAAGTAACCCGCTAAGAAACCTGCAATAATACCACCGATAAATCCTGAACCACCTGAAATTGCTAGCATACCACCAACTAAACCGGCAGCAAAACCTGGTTTATCTGAAATACTACGAGAGATGAAACCTGCTAAAACTGGAATAATTAATGCGAAGGCACTATTTTTACCAATGTTCCATAATTGTTCTGCAAACGCATTGTGCTCAGAACTTTTAGGATTAAATGAATTTGGCCCGAATAAGAATACTATCGCCATTAAAATACCACCAGCAATTACAAGTGGTAACATATTAGAAACACCATTCATTAAGTGTTTATAGAATGCTTTACCAGGGCTAAGTTTCTCTTCGTTTTTATCGTCATTCTCTTTTGCACTATCGCCACGAGCAACAAATGGTTTGCGACTAGTGTCTAATGCAGTGTTAATTAATTCCTCAGGACGTTTTATTCCATCTGCCACTGGCACTTCAACAACATTCTTACCATTAAAGCGATCAGTCTCTACATGAACATCTGCCGCAACTATAATACCAGTTGCACGTTCAATATCTTGTTCAGTTAAATGGTTTTTCACACCACTTGAACCATTAGTTTCTACTTTAATTTTAACATTCATTTTTTCAGCTTGTTTTTTCAAAGCATCTCTAGCCATATACGTATGTGCAATACCCGTTGGACAAGCAGTTACAGCTAGAACATATGGCTCATTACTATCATTAGCATGCTCACTTGCTGAGGTACTTGCCACAGCACCTGAAGCATTTGCTTCATTTTCTTGCGCTTCTGCTTCTTCCTCTTTAGTAGCTTCATCATCAGCTTCATCTATAATTTGTAATACCTTTTCAGGAGATTCAGCATTAATTAACTTCTCACGTACATTTTCATCCATTAAAATGCCTGAAAGTTTAGCAAGTGCATCTAAATGAGTTTGTGCGCCACCTTCTGGAGCAGCAATCATAAAGAATAAATGTGCAGGTTGCATATCTAAACTTTGATAATCTACACCTTCTTTAGATTTACCAAATGCGATTGCAGGAGATTTTACAGCTGCAACTTTTGCGTGAGGAATCGCAATACCTTCACCAATTCCCGTTGTACTTTGTGATTCACGGTTATGAATAGCCTCTTTAAATGAAGCAACATCACTAAGTTTTCCTGCTTTATCTAATTGATTGACTAATTCATCTATAACCCCATTTTTATCTGATGCAGATAAATCCATTGCAATTGTATCTTTAGTTAATAATTCTGTGATTCTCATTAAATTCACTCCCCATCAAGTACAGAAACCGTAACTTGAGATTTAATTTTTTCTATAGCATCCCTAGTTGCTAAATCTTCTTCAAACGCAGTTGCTGTTCCTGAAGCCACTGCTTGTTTAAAAGCATCTTGGATAGACAATCCTGATTCTAAGCCTGCTACCATTCCAGCAACAGTACTATCTCCAGAGCCTACAGTATTAATGACTTTACCTTGTGGATTCTCAGCTTTAATACTTTGGTGTTCGTCCACATAAATCGCACCGTCGCCACCTAGAGAAATGATCACGGATTGTGCACCTTTTTTAAGAATTTCTTTACCGTATTTAACAACATCATGATCACTTGATACAGTCGTATTAAACATTACTTCAAGCTCATCTTTATTTGGTTTAATAAATAGTGGTCGGTACGGTAATACAGTATCAACTAAATCTTTTTCAGCATCTACTACAAGCTTAGCGCCTGTGTTTTTAGTTATCTCAGCAATTTGAGCATAAGCATCACTTGGAATACTATTAGGAACACTACCAGCTACAATAACTGTATCTTCACTAGTTGTATTTTTGATTTGAGTTATCAGAGCTTGAAATTGCTCTTGTGTCACCTTAGGACCTGGAGCATTTATTTCAGTCTCTTGACCAGATTTGAGTTTTACATTAATACGAGTATCCTCATCTACTTCAATAAAATCTGTATGAATTTTACTTTCTTCTAAAGTTTTTGATATAAATTTTCCTGGAAAACCACCAGCAAAACCAAGTGCAGTTGAATCAACATCTAGAGTTTTTAGTACTCTTGAAACATTTATCCCTTTACCACCTGCAAATTTATACGTTTCTTTTGCTCTATTTAATCCTTTTAATTCGAAACCATCTGTAAACATGATGTAATCAATTGAGGGATTAAATGTAACTGTATATATCATGATTGTCCTCCTAAAAAATGATATTGATTGGTGTACGCTTCAGTGACTTTATTTTTTAGCGCCTTCTGTGAAGTAATGATTTTAGTTCCATCTAGTAATGGTACTCTTGCAAAATAAACTTGGTTAAATTTCGTTTGATCGACAAGTACATATTTCTCACTAGATAATTTCATTGCCGTCTCTTTAATTAAAGCTTCTTGTTCATCTGGTGTTGTAAAACCATACTTCGAATCCATACCGTTCATTCCGATGAATGCACGATCAAAGCAATATCTTCTTAACGTTTCCAATGCATTTGCACCTACAGTTGCCATTGTTGTTTCTTTCACTTGTCCACCAATCATTAAAGTGTTTATCCCATTCTTTAATAACTGTTCCACATGTGTCATCCCATTCGTGACAACAATGATATCTCTCGCATCGATATATTGAATCATTTCCAAAGTAGATGAACCTGCATCTAAGAAAATGCATTCGTTGTCTTGGATTTCTTGAGCGGCACGTTTACCAATTTCTTGCTTTTCTCGTAGGTTCTGTGTCAATTTCTCAGTCAATCCAGGTTCTACTACACGATTTTGATTAAGGGTTGCCCCGCCATGAACACGTTGCAATTTACCTATCTTTTGTAGTTTGGATAGATCTCTTCTGATCGTTGAAGCACTACACCCTGTTCTATCTATTAATTCTTGGAGTGTTAAGAAGTCTTTTTTAGCTAATTCTTGCAATATCAAATCGTGACGTTTTTCTGAAATCACTTTTATCACCCCATCTCAATTATCATTATAATGAGTGCGCTTACATTTTTCAATCATAAATTATCATAAACAATCAAAAACATTCATTTTGTGACAAAATAAAAAACATCTAAATTAATAGATGTTTTATAAATAATCAATATGAACGCGTAAATACGGGAGTTTAGTATCAATAATCTATTCTTTCAAAACCAATCATAATATTACACATATCCCCTCTTATTTATGTGTAATATGTGCCACTTGCGCTTGAGTTATCTCTATAAGATCGTCTACTTGGATGATGATTTGCATACCACGTTGACCACCACTAACATATAGTTTGTCTAAATTTTTGGCAGAAACATCAATAGTAGTTGGAAATAAATGTTTCATACCTATAGGTGAGCAACCACCTCTTACATAGCCAGTAACTTGTTTTAGTTGCTCTAATGGCATTAAGTGAAGTTTTTTCTCGTTTACTACATGAGCCGCTTCCTTCATATCTAATGACGCATTGACTGGAATTACAAAGACGTAGTGGTCATGATTCGCGTTTTCAAGCACAAGTGTTTTATAGACTTCTTCAACATTTGCACCAACCAATTTAGCAATTTGTTCACCATGTTGATGTTTATCCGAGACTTCGTACGTATTCATCTCATAATTAATTTTTGCGCGATCAAGCATACGCATCGCATTTGTTTTTTTAGTTTTAGCCATCTTTCCACCCTCAATATTGTAGCTTTGATTCAATATATTTTAACATGTCCAACAACAATTCGTATTCTTTAAACGAATTGCTATATTTTCTGCATATATAAAAATTCACTCTTTCTAGAATTATTGAAAGAGTGAATTATTATCTCGAATGAGATTGTTCATTATTTACATGGCCATCTTCATCTACTGAAATATTTGTGTGTTGTTTACCATTAGCATCTGAGAATGAATATTTAGCTTTAGGTGATTCACTCTGCATATGGTCAATTTTATAATTAGTTTTCAAATGATGATCTGCGTAGTTTAAAGCTATCACGTTGCATTCTTGTGGTGTGAATTTATAAGATGTTTGATTGTTTGTAGTTTTATTATTGAATTTATTATACGTTATCTCATTATCTTTATCGTTCTTATCTTTTTCAGATGCTTTAGCCGTATAGTTTGAATGTAAATTAAATGTATCTTCGATATAAGAGACTTTATTTACTTTTGAAAATGTACATATCGTTTGATGTACTTTTGCTAAAGCATTTTGGTTTGTAGCTAGGAAAATTAATCCTACTAAACAAATTGATAGTATTACGGCTACAACACTCAATAATATATTTTTCAAATTCATCCCCTTACCCACATTTCTCTTAAGATTTTCATCTATCTTAACATATTAATTTTTGAAAAAAGATATGTAGGTTACAATTTAAATAGATTGTAATGTTTGTAACATTTATATTAATGAAGTTGTTACTTTTGTTACATAAAAGACGCATATAAACTTATTTAGGTACTTAAAATTTACGGTTCTCAATGTCTATAAATTAACAAAACACTCTAAGTTGTACGTTTTTCGTAATCTTAGAGTGTTTAATGATTTATATTTTTATGAAGATTGTGATTGCTTACGCCTAGTTCTTAGCCACTTTTCAATAAAGATAATTACAATACCACTTAAAGAAACTGCTATAGCCATATATAATGGAAACTCTAAGTTTACATCGAATAAGGCTCCTGCTACTAAAGGTCCAATAAAATTACCCATACTGGTAAAAGTGGAATTAAGACCTCCAGCAAATCCTTGGCGATCACCTGCAATATTTGAGAAATAATTCGTTAAAGCTGGACGAATCATATCAAAACCTATAAATACAATGAAACTAATTACCATAATTGTCCAGTAACCATTGGCTAGTATCAACATCACAAGAACTATTGCTGAATAGAGTAAGGAGCTTGCTATAAAATTAAGTTCAGTCATATACTTCATAAATTTATCAAAGAAGAAAACTTGGAATACAGCACCAAAGATGCCCCCACCCGTAATCGCAATTGAGATATCTTTAGGTGAATAATTGGCTTTCTCAGAAGTGTATAATGAGAATAATGTTTCAAAAGCTGACAAACCAAATGCCAAAACTAACGTTAATATAACGGGTGTAATGAACACTTTCCAATTGATTTTAGTAAATAATTCAGGTTGATATTGATGAAAGCCATCTGTCGTTTCTTTTTTAGGATTATGAATTAAAACGAGAGACATTGTAAACGCGATAGCTCCTAAAGATCCTGCAAAATAGAACGGCAATCTATGTGAGATTTCAGCTAGAAATCCACCAAACCCAGGTCCTAATATAAAGCCAGAATTAATAATGGCTGACATATACCCGAAATTCTTAGCTTTATCTGCGCCTTTAGAAATATCAGCAATCATGCCTGTGACGCCTGGCATTACCATTCCTGCACTAAATCCACCTAACACACGTGAAATCATAAGAATAGTAAAAGTCTGTCCAGCAGCAAACATAAATTCTGAAATTGAAAATAAAACAAGGCCTATGCAAATGATGAGTTTCTTGCCTAATTTATCCGCCAAAGTACCTCCAAATGGAGAAATAACCATTTGTGACAGTGCAAATGCGGCAACTAATACTCCTAAATCGCTCCCTTTTAAACCTAAATCTTTTAAATAAACTGGTAATACTGGGATAACAAGGCCAATTCCTAAGAAAATTAGAAATATATTAAAGTACAATGTAAATAATTGCTTTCTCATAAGATGCCCTCCTCTCTACATGTAAGACTGAAAACTCATTTTAATTCACGACGTTTGAAAATATCTGTTATCTATCAAATTAAAAATGTACTTATTAATGCGTCTTGTTTAATTAACTTAAAGTTTCTACATTGTATAATATTTCATTAACATTTTACAATAAATATTCCTAATGTTTTAAGCGCCTTGCAATTGTGTTTAGTATAATTAAGTTGCTATAAATATAAATAAAAGTCTATAATGATGGAACATCAAATGAATAGCAGTACCATGTACTTTGATTAGAGAGATGAAAATAGTGTAGGTTCAATCACTGATATTGCACAATAAAATGAAAGATTATGAGCAGTGAGTCATTTAGAAGCAAGTACGATAAGGTGACTTTAAACTTTTAATTTTAAGGCTCAAAAATAAGAATCTAAAGATATCAATGAAATTTAGAATGAATTACTTTATCACATAATAACTCATTTATTGATGATAAACTATTTGCTCATTTATAAGCTACTTTCATACCTTAAACCTATGAATCACATCGTGTATATCTCTATATAGCTAAAATATCAACTACTGCATAAAGAATGATGACAATGACATCTATAGCTATTAATCTAAAACATCATTTAGTCATAGGACTTAATTTATTAAATCTATAATACTCGTATACTACAAGTTCTAGAAAGAATTTGTGGCTACATTTTTATGTGAACCTCATATTATTTGATATGACAAGCATTTACAGTTACCATTAAAACTCGACAATTCAATTAATTATTAAAATCTTTAAGAAAGTAGTGCATGATAATGCAACCACGTTACATTGCAAGGATATACTTTATAATTTTATTTATTATTTCTCTTGCTGAAACAAGAGTTTTTAATTTCATGACATTAAATTTATTTTTAGCCTATGTGCCCTTTGAACTTTGCTTACTTTTAAAATTATTTAAACCAAAGAAAGCATTCGAATGGCCACTATTTATTGTCTTTGGATTGATATTTTTACTTTTAGTACCTAATACGTTTTATATGATTACAGATTTAATACATTTGAACCAATTTCAATTTAATTTTCTTGTAGGGTTGAATCTCACTGAATGGGTATACTTTACTTACCTCATGTTAGGCGTTTTCTTAGCGATATATGTTATGATTTTAATCTTTATGGAAATAGGACATTTAACTTCTCACTTATGGTTAAATCGTACACTTATCATTGTACTTATGTTCTTAAATGGATTAGGCATATATATCGGCCGATTTTTAAGACTTCATACGGTTTATTTAATTGATGAACCTTTAAAGATTTTTACCCAAGTACTCTCTGTGTTTAATATTAAAACGTTCATGTTTGTACTTTTAATGGTAATCATGCAAAGTACGATTGTTCTATTTGTAAAAGGGGTGAGACTACAAAAATGATATTCAGTATTATATTATTAATCGTCATTCTCATCATTTTACAGCTCATTATTGGTCATTTCTGGCACGACGTTGGATTTAATTATAGTAAAAGTATTCAACTCATGTTTTTACCATTAGGTATAGGACTATTTATCATGCAGATTGCTTACTATGAAAGACATTATCCAAATTGGGATGTTCCTTTCAAAGTTAAGCTTAGACTCAAATATATGTATATTATTACTTTCTTTGAATATGTAGCAGTTTATATTTGTCTTTTTAGATTAAGCTAACACAAAGGCACGTGTAAAAAACTCAGAAATTACATAAAATCACTCCATAAAGTTCATTTATGGAGTGATTTTTCAATTGTTTACACTTTTTTATTCCATTGCTTTAAATTCCGACATTACATGATCTCGGCTCTCACTGTGATTTACCATTTGTTTTGGGTAATCTTTTCCTAACTCAATACCTTGTTCTTTAATTTGGCGCTCATGTTTATAGGTATCGTGTAAATATTTAGCATCAACATCATTAAGTGTCGGTATAAATTTTTTAATATATAATGCCTTTTTATCAAAACGTTCGCTTTGTCGCACTGGATTAAACATTCTAAAATATGGCACAGCATCTGTTCCTGTTGAAGCAGACCATTGCCAACCATGCACATTTGAAGCAGCATCATAATCGATTAGCTTTTGTCTAAAATACTCTTCGCCCCACGTCCAATCAATAAATAAATCTTTTGTAAGAAATTGTGACACAACCATTCTCATTCGGTTATGCATATATCCTGTAGTGTTAAGTTCTCCCATTGCAGCATCAATAATCGGAAATCCTGTCATACCTTTTCTCCATAAATCAAAATTATCTTCATTATAAGACCAATTCAAATTTTGATATTTTTCTTTAAATGCAATATGTGCTGTCTTAGGATATTGAGTCATCAAGACATAATAAAACTCTCTAAAAATTAATTCACGAATAAATGCTTCATAATTTTGTTCATCTTTATCATAACCATCTAGTAAGTCATTAAATATCTGAATAATATCGAGCACTCCATATGCTAAATATATACTTAATTGACTCGTAAGGACTTCAGGCAAGTATTCACGATTTGAATCGTAATCTTCTATGTCTTTATCTAGAAAATCAGACCATTTGTACTGGGCAGTTTCCTCACTTATACCACTTTGACTATAGTCCCCTTTTAATTTTTGTTTTGATTTAACCCCTACTTTAGCTAAATCTTTAATATCATAATTATAAACTGTTCTTTTCATTAAATAAGGGCGCCATTTTTTATAAAAACTCGTAAATACTTTATAAGGTTCACCTTTATTATTTCGTGTTTTACTTGGTTTAAAATAATGATTTGCTCTTATTGTTGTTACCGATATATCTTCTTTTTTAAAATTTTCTCTCTGATGTAAAATGTCATACTCTTCCTTGTGATAACTCATTATATCGCCAGCAATAACCACTTCATTGATTCCTTTTTCTTTAAAGAAATCAACCAATTCATCATAATCCATTAGAAATGGTTGAATATCGTTTTCATAGAGCGCATGAACAAATTTTTGTAATGTTCCATAATAATAATTACGCTTCATTTTTGCTTCATTACCAAAATCTTCTTTAGGAATAATGTAATAGCATTGATCTATATCTTCTATATTTTGATAGACATATTCAAATAAAGGATTGTTATCCGTTCTAAAGACTCTATTTAAGATGACTCCTAATGCCATGATTGTTACCACCTAACATAATTTTTTATTAATTTACCCTGAAAAGAGGACTTGAACACAACGAGAATTTCATTAAAATAGACTGAGACAATCATTTGCCTCAGCCTATAAAATGTTACTTATTTTTTATAATTTATCTTTTAAACTAAGCCCAACCATTTCCAGTAGGTTAAGCTAAACACTATTACTAGAATGTAACCAATAATCGTTAAAGGTACCCCCGTTTTCAAGAAATCTTTGACTGTAAATGTTCCGGTACCGTATGCAAGCATATTTTGCGGAGCACTTACAGGTAACAAGAAACCAAAACTAATTACAAATTGTTGAATTAACACAAAGCCAATTGCATGATCGCCTAAATGAAGTGTTGATGTTAATGAAATGAATACTGGTATTAAAGCAGATGATAGACTTGTCGCACTGGCAAACCCTAAGTGAATTAATATGTTAAATAATGTGATTAAAGCAATTGTTGCAATAATTGGTAATCCTTTAAGCCCCATTAACCCAAATGTTTGGTCACTTAACCATTGTGCCGCACCAGTTTTTAATAAAACATTACCAAGAGAAATTCCTACACCAAAGACTATAATGGTACCCCAAGGAATTTTCTTTTCAACACCTTTCCAAGTAATAACCCCGATTTTAGGCATTAACATAATCCCTAATGCAATTAACGTAATTGATGCTGAATCAATCGGATGTAATAACTTTTCAGTAGACCAAAAGAAGAGTAATAAAATTGAAATAGCGATTAAACGCCACTCTCTAGCACTCACAGGACCTAGTTCATTTAATTCTTTCTTGATTAATTCCTTTCCACCTTCTATTGAATCTCTTTCTGGAGGCATTACTTTAATCATAATGAAATATAACGCTACAGACATTAAAATAGACCATGGTGCTGCATATAAAAACCACTCTCCCCAAGAAACATCATGCCCTAAATTTTGATTGATAAAATTAATAGCTACAATGTTCTGAGCAGCGGCAGTTTTTATACCAATATTCCATATGGATACTGCTTGTACTGCAGTAATAACTAGTAGAGAAGCAAGCTTACTCTCCTTGCTCATTTTAAAAGCTGCAATCATTCCTAATAAAATAGGTACTACAGCGCCAGCACGAGCGGTAGCTGAAGGTACGAAGAAAGCTAAAACAATAGATACTACTATCGCACCGATAACAATATTCCGGGTTTTATTTCCAACTATTGAAAGAACTATTAATGCTAAACGTTTATGTAAATTGGTTTCTTGCATAGCTGAGGCAAGGAATAATGCAGCAGCTACCAGTGCAACTGCAGATGTTGAAAATCCACTAAAAGCATGAGTAAGCGCGTTGTTTGTACCTAATAATTCGCTTCCTTTTAAAATAGCATCTCCACTTTTAGGATTCCCCAACTTTTCAGATAAGTTCTGAACAGGGCTAAATCCCAGTAATAAAATAATTAAACCTAATATGAGTGTGGCAGATACTGGATACGAAACCGCTTCTGTCACCCACATAATCACAGCAAATGCTAATATTGCTAACGCTGCTTTCGCCATAATAGGTAAACCAGAAGGCGTTGGTAATAGTAAGATTCCAATCAGTAAAGCAAAACTTATAATAATCCATATAGGTTTATAACCCTTGTTACTTTGAGTGTTTTGATTCTGATTTTGTGAATGTGTTTGTGGTTTCGCTTTAGTCATCCCTATCAACTCCTTGAACTATGATTTCACTTAGATTATATCAAGAAAGCGCTTTAATAAGTTACTGTTGTGATAAAATACACATAATCATCAAAATATTTGTAAATTGTAATAAATAACTAGCACAAATTTTAAAATCAAAATGATAAATAAGCCTCTTTTGCAAGATTAGAAACCATGCAAAAGCGGCTTATTTCAACTTCCTATTTATTTTTTAATGCATTTTTCACATTTTCGACTGACTCAGCTGAATATTTTAATTGTTCTAGTTCTTTGTCATTTAAATTGACTTCAACAATTTTTTCTATACCCTTCTTGCTAAGAATAGTTGGAACACCTAAACAAATATCTGAGAATCCATATTCACCCTCTAAATATGCAATGCTTGGCAACAAGCGTTTTTGATCCTTTAAAATAGCTTCTATCATTTCATATATAGCCGTAGCTGGTGCATAATATGCTGAACCTTTACCTAATAATTCTACAATTTCAGCTCCGCCTTTTCTTGTTCGCTTTACAATACGATCTAAAACATCTTCCGCAATTAAATCTTTGACTGGTACGCCATTAACTTGAGTTGATTCCACAAGTGGCACCATTGTATCTCCATGTCCTCCAAGCACAAGACCATTAATATCCTTTACTGAAACATTTAATTCGTCAGCAATAAAACTTTGATAGCGAGCTGTATCAAGAACACCAGATTGTCCAATTACACGTTCTTTTGGAAAACCTGAGGCTTTTAATGCAGTATAAGTCATAGCATCTACTGGGTTGGTTAATACAATAATCGTAGCATTAGGTGCGTACTTCGCTATATTAAGAGATGTTTGATAAACTATTTCTTCATTTGTTTGGACTAAATCATCTCTTGTCATTCCAGGTTTTCGTGGTATTCCTGCAGTCATCACGACGATATCTGAATCTTGAATATCTTCAATTTCAACAGAACCTTGAACGTTTGTATCAAATCCAAAAATAGGTCCACTTTCTAAAATATCCAATGCTTTTCCTTTAACAAATCCCTCTGATTGCGGACGATCAATCATTACAATATCTGCTAATTCCTTTTGAGCCAATACAAAAGCTAAAGTTGATCCAGTGTTTCCTGCTCCAATGATTGAAACTTTTCTTCTAATATTCATGAACAATAGCCTCCTAATTTATATTTATCTATCTAAAAAATAAAAAGCTTTGTTATTTCAATTAAAGTATAACATTGAAATAACAAAACTTCTCAAATATCATTATTCATTTTTACTAAATAAACTTTTGATTAAACAACAATTAATGTCTTAAACCAAACACATATAATAATGTGAAGAAAGCTGCACCACTTAGAACAGTTAATACTAAAGTTAAAATTAACGTGCGTTTGAAATGTCTGATGAAAGCAATAAATAGTAGTCCTAAATTATATGCAAAGAATAATCCAAATAGAGCCATAGATACTTTAATATCTGGATAAAAAATATTAAATAACAACACAACTATAGCAAATCCTAAATAAGGAAATGTGATTAAGTTTTTCTCAAATTTAATTTGTTGTTCACGTTTATCTTCATTATTCATAACCATACTCTCCTTAATTATGAAAATTGTATCATATCGAGCTTATTTTTTAGCCTATTAACGTCTAATTGCTCTCCAATAATTACAATGGTTAGAGGCAAATCTTTATCAATAACTCCATAATCTGGCATACCATATGCATACTGGAATTCATAAGTTTCATTTGGTGTATCACGGAATTGAACGTATCCTTTCAAACGTAAAACGTTATCAGGTAAGCGTAAAATAAATTGATAAAAAAGTTGCCGATCAATTGGTCCACTAAACGTATATTGCATACTATTTATACCATGATGATGTGAATGTGTGTGTGTCGTTACGAGATCGTCACGAAATTGTGATATTTCATCGATGTTTACCTTTCCATAACTTGTTAAAATAATTGGAACCTGTGCATTGATTAGATTTAATTCATCTTTTAATTGTTGCTGTTTGTCTTCGCTAATCAAATCTGTTTTGTTCACAATTAATATATGACTCACTTCAAGCTGTTCTTCCATTAATCTCATCGTTGACTCCGAATACTGCATTCTATTTATAAAGCGCTCTGCATCAACGACACCAATGACTTGTGGTTGGCGTACATACTTTACAATTCGTGGGTCTTGGCAGGCCATTATAATTTCAATAGGATGTGCGATACCTGTAGCTTCAATAATGATATGATCCGTTTCATTACCTTGTACAAGTGATTCAATTTGATTCACTAAATCTATTTTTAAATCACAACAAACACAGCCATTCAATATTGAACGTACATCTACGATATTACTTAAATGATTACCATCAACGTCTAATGAGCCAAATTCATTCATAATAACTTTAACTTTCTCATCAGTTTTTAATATTTCACTAATATAATGTGTCAGTAAAGTAGTTTTACCACTACCTAAAAATCCGCTAATGATAGAAATTGTTATTTTTTCATCTTTATTATTTCTCATATTATATTCCCTTTTCTATTACAAGCATTTTTGAAAATGATAACATATATATTTAATTATCTTTTTACTTGATTTAATGTAAGATATCTTCTAAACTTTAAGCATACTTTAATTTTAGCATGGCATTGAATCAAAGTGTTGTATAAATTATATTTTGTACAACATAGACGGATTCCAATCCGAAAAAGAGAAAAAACGGATAGAATGTCTGGAGGAGAACTTTAATGTCTGATCAACATAATTTAAAAGAGCAGCTATGCTTTAGTTTGTACAATGCTCAAAGACAAGTTAATCGCTACTACTCTAACAAAGTCTTTAAAAAGTACAACCTAACTTACCCACAATTTCTTGTATTAACGATTTTATGGGACGAGTCACCTGTTAATGTCAAAAAAGTCGTTACAGAATTAGCACTAGATACAGGGACTGTATCACCATTACTTAAACGAATGGAACAAGTTGATTTAATTAAACGCGAACGTTCTGAAGTGGATCAACGTGAAGTATTTATTCACTTAACAGATAAGAGCGAAACAATTAGACCTGAATTAAGCACAGCATCGGAGAAAGTTGCAACAGCTTCATCTTTATCTAAAGAAGAAGTCAAAGAACTTAATCGCTTATTAGGTAAAGTCATCGATGCATTTACTGAAACGAAAGAATAATAGAAAGTTTCTGTCATGAAATTAAAGTTAAACTAAGGAATTAATATACATTTTAATGAAACAACAGACAAAGTCGTATCGATTACCGATACGACTTTATTTGCTATTAATGTACATTTTTAGAACTATGGTTGATCTCAATCATCTGAGATAAATAGCCATTACCTTCTAATAGACTTTCATAAGAACCACTTTCTTTAATTTCTCCATCAATCATAACTATAATTTTATCAAAACGTGGAAGCACATCTAAATCATGTGTGGCAATAACTAACGTTTTTGAAGATGCTTCAATTAAATTCATCGTTTTAGTAGTATTTTCTAAATCTAATGCAGTCGTTGGTTCATCTAAAATCCATATATCAGCTGAATCTCTGAGTAAAAGTCTAGCTAAGCTCAACCTTTGTTTTTCGCCACCAGATAAATTTTCTCCATCTAATGTTACATTTCTTTCTAGATCCAGGTACCCAAGTCCTACAGATTGAAGAGCTTGTTTTAATATAGCATCCTCTTTTTCTGAAAATAAATTATCTCGTACCGTCCCATCAAATATATGTTGAGACTGTAACATACCATTCATCTTATAATACTTGTCTTCCTCATTAATATCAGTAACTATTTGGTGTTTTAATTTTACAGTACCTTGATCAACATGATATAGACCTAACATGACTTGTAGTAAAGTACTTTTCCCGGAACCTGACGGACCAATGATAGCTACTTTCTCACCTTCTTGAATAGTTAAATCAATATTGTTGAGCACTGGTGTTTGTTGGTTCCAATAACCAAAGGTGACATCATTTATTTCATCAAGCGCTTGATCAGTATCAGCTTTATAATATGCAACATTACTCATTGGTACTGCCTGTTCAAATAAAGTTAATATCATTAGAACAATACTAGTTAAATAAACGACATCCAAATGTCCAGATTGAATCTGTTGCACGCCAATAACTAAACTAAGAAATATTGAAATCATCGCTATAATATTTAACATATAATCATATAAAGATAGAAAACGACGTTCTTTTGATTGCATAGTGTCATATTGTTTCAAACGTTGTAAGACATCTGTTTTAAATTCATCTCTTTGGCGAAAGCGTCTTAATTCATCATCACCTTCTTTATAATCATAAAAACGCTGTAGAAAGTGACTTTGATGTAGAGCTACCTGTCTTTTGAGTGTTCGTGCTTTTTTAGCACTTAGCCATGGAACTATACAAAGAGTGAGGATCATACTTAACGTAATAAGAAATGAATGCATCGGTGAAATGAAAATAAATGTAATTACAGACACGATTGCAGTTAAACCTATCACTATTGGGGGATAATAAACTCTTAAATAAATATTTTGTAACGCCTCTACTCGGCTTACCATACGAGAAATTAAGTCGCTAGAATTAAATTTCCGATAGATATCAGGTACTGCTGGAATTAATTTTTTAAGAAACTGTACTCTTACATCTCTTAGCATAGTAAAAGTCGTTCTATGTGATAACAATCTCTCAATATATCGTGTAATCGCTCTTAGGAAGCCAAACATTTTTACAGAAACCACTAGAACCATTAATGCATATAAGGGTGCGCCTAATGCACTTTGTGTCACCATATAACCACTTAAAAAGAACATTGCTAACGCCACAAGTCCACCTACTACCCCAACCAAAATAGCTAGAAGTAAATCTTTATCTTTTCGAAAATGAATTTGTGATTTCATGCTTATTCATCCACCTCACTTTGCGATACTGATATCGTCGTGTCATCTTTTATAAGATGCCCATCTTCTAGATAAATACGACGTTGAGCTTTGTTAATTGTAGAATCACGATGAGCAATAATGATCATCGTAGTATCTTTAAAATGATTTTGAATTACATTTTGGATTGTACGTTCTGTTTCAATGTCTAGACCAATAGCCGGCTCATCAAATATAACTAAATCTGGATTCATCACTAATAACCGACACAACTCTATTCGTCTCATTTGGCCACCAGATAGCATTTCGCCACCTTCTCCAATTGGTGTATAAATAGTATCTTTCAGAGATAACACTTTATCTTTTAGACCGACTTCTTCTAAAACTTGAATAATAGTTTTATCAGAAATTTCATTATTAAACATCGCTATATTATTCTTAATGGAATCTGTAAAAATATAAGGATTTTGGCTCAGAAATCCGATACGTGTATCTTCATTATTAAATGATACACTGCCTTCTGTTGGCGTTTTAATTTGACTTAGAATATGAGCTAACGTAGTTTTACCTGCACCACTTGGACCAACAATTGCAATTTTATCACCTGAATGTATCACCATATTAATATGAGTAAGAGCGTTCTGATTACTATTTGAGTACTGATATGACACGTCTTCTACTTTGACCTGTGATTTTTGATAAGCCTCTATATTTGGATGTGGGTGTGGTGGTTTATTTTCAGAGTCTAAGAACTCGAAAACAACATCACTCGAACCTTCACTTTGTTTACCAGTATGGAACGCTTGTCCTAAATCTTTAATAGCATTATAAAATTCAGGAGCTAGAATGATTGCAATAGCCGCTGTAATGAAGTTAATTTTATTGAATACGACTAGACTTAACGCCGCTTCAAGCGCCACAAGACCAATACCTAACATACTAATAAATTCAAGCATTAATCCTGATAAGAATGCACTTTTTAAAATTTTCATAGTTAAATCTCTAAATTTAGTACTATCTTCATAAAGGCGCGCTTCAGTATTCTTAGTTTGATTTAATAATTTAAGCGTAATTAAACCTTTGGCAGTGTTTAAAAACCTTTGACTAAATTGATTTAAATATGTCATTTGGTCCTTTGACTCATCTCTTGTTTTCAAACCAAAAATGATATAAAACATAGGAATAAATGGAGCTGTAACCATCATAATTATTGCAGTTGATAAGTGTACATAACACATAGCGACTATAATCGCGACTGGAATCATCATTGATTTAAATACTTGTGGCAAATAACTTTGAAAGAATGGTGCAATACCATCAATACTTTCTGTTAAAATATTCATTTGTTCTCCAATTGCTCGTGTACTATTTTTATTTATCACTTGTTGTCTTAAATCATATTTCACTTTAGTAGCCATATGATCACCGATACGTTGATTCAACATATTGAAAGTTGCACGTGCTAGAAGAATAACTAAAATCAGTATAAAAAGTCCTATAAGTGAATGCTTATGATGGTACAACATATGATTTAGTAATTTGGCAATAGAAACATTTTGAATAACTACCGATATAGATAAAAAAACGCTCATGATTAACATGAGTGCGGGATATATTTTATATTTGAATACTAAATTTGTTAGTTTTTTCACAATAATCTCACCTACTTTCATTATAAAAGGTTTGTTAGAAATTTAAATTAATACGCTCATTCTTTTTTTGAGTATTTTGTTTCAATTATTAAAATAATTATTATGTCATACTTTGGTCCAGTGTTGATGATTAGGTTAACACCATATTAATTTAATATGCTATGATAATATGGTAATTTTGAAAAATGAAAGAATAAATAAATGTTTTACGAAAGTGGGTAAATTATGTTTTTACTTGAATTGATAAAAGGCATCATTTTAGGTATCGTCGAAGGACTTACTGAGTTCGCCCCTGTATCTTCTACAGGACATATGATACTAGTTGATGATATGTGGTTAAAGTCCACTAAATTTTTAGGTGAACAATCTGCGTTTACCTTCAAAGTTGTTATACAACTTGGGTCTGTCTTTGCAGCGGCATGGGTATTTCGTGATCGTTTCTTAGAAATATTACATATAGGTCATCATAAACCCGAAAATGAAGGCAGTGTTCAACGACGTTCCCAACCTAAGCGTTTGAACTTATTGCATGTATTAGTAGGTATGATTCCAGCGGGTATTTTAGGGTTCTTATTTGATGATTTAATTGAAAAATATTTATTCAGTGTTCCTACTGTAATGATTGGCTTATTCATTGGTGCAATCTACATGATTTTAGCTGATAAATATTCTGAGAAGGTTCAACACCCTCAAACAGTAGATCAAATTAATTATTTCCAAGCATTTGTCATTGGTATCTCGCAAGCTATAGCAATGTGGCCAGGTTTCAGTAGATCTGGTTCTACGATTTCAACTGGTGTATTTATGAAATTAAATCATAAAGCAGCATCAGATTTTACATTTATAATGTCAGTACCAATTATGCTTGCAGCAAGTGGTTTATCTTTACTAAAACACTATGAGTATATTCACTTAGCTCATGTACCTTTCTATTTACTAGGATTCTTAGCAGCATTTATAGTTGGTTTAATTGCTATTAAGACATTCTTACATTTAATAAATAAAGTTAAATTAATTCCATTTGCGATTTACCGAATCGTATTAGTTGTAATTATTGCAATCCTTTACTTTGGTTTTGGCATTGGCAAAGGAATTTGAAGCAACATTTGGATTTTTAATCCTTAGTGTTGCTTATGCAATGGACTCTGTTCATTGTAATCCTCTATTCACTTGGATTTTTAATCCTTAGTGTTGCTAACTTTAGATAGTACTCATTTAATAATTTTCAATAAACACTAGTAGGTTTATATTAAACTCGCTAGTGTTTTTTAGTTTTCCAAAATTAAATTATCGGTTTCCATTGATAACAATCGTTTAGTATGATGTATCATAGGGTATGGAAAAGAATAGTAAAATTAATGGAGGCAACGAGTATGGACAAAAAGAGACTCATTAAGACTTTAATCAATGTATTACCTATTGTTATTGTACCGTTAGTCGTTGAACGTAAACGTATTAAAGAACATCCTGATGTACGTAAAGCTACTGATGCTACAACTAAAGCTACATCAAAAGCTACTTCAACTATTTCAAACAAGGCTTCAGATGTTAAAGAATATGTGGGCGATAAAAAACAAGAATTTGATAACAAACGTGAATTGAAGAAAATCGCCAAAGAAAACGACCCTGCTTACATCGAGAAAAAAGGCGAAAAGCTAGCTAAACAAAATCGTAAAGAAGCAGAAAAAATGAATAAAAAACTTCAGAAAAATATTGAGAAACGTCATAAAGAAGAAGAAAAGCAACGTGAAGAAAATAAAAAGCAACGTATTAAAGATATGAAAAAATCTCAAAAGTACGAAGAAAAAGTAGGTCTTACTCCAGGCAAGTTGGACGATAAAACTGAGAAAAAAGGCGAAAAACTTGAAAAAGATAATCGTAAAGATGTAAAAAAATTAGATAAAAAGCTTCAAAAAAATATTGAAAAACGTCACAAACAAGAAGAAAAACAACAAGAAGCAGAGAAAAAGGCTAGAAAAAAAGAATTTAAAAAATATGATGATTACGTGGCTGGCAGCGTTGTAAAACAAAATAAAGAATCTGATAACACTCAAGGTTAGTTGTTAATGGTCAAAGTAATCACAGATGGAGATGCTTGTCCTGTTGTTAATTCAGTGATTGAATTAACTAAAGGGACAGGCATTTTTGTTAACGTTTTAAGAAGTTTTAGTCACTTTTCTCATCAAATTCAGCCTGAACATGTAAAAACTGTGTATGTTGACGATGGGACAGATGCTGTTGATTATAAAATTGTACAATTAGCTAGAAAGGAAGATATTGTCATTACTCAAGATTATGGCCTAGCTAGTTTACTTATAGACAAAGTACATATTGTAATGCATCATAAAGGAAGTATATATCGTGCTGATAATATTCAAACTCTGTTAGACCAACGTTATCTTAATGCACAAATTAGAAAGCAAGGTGGCCGACATAAAGGTCCTCCGCCTTTTACTAAGAATGACAGATTAAAATTTGAACAAACATTTACGAATGTTATTAAACAACTTTAGGAGGTCTCACATGATTAAAAGAATTGCAGTTTATTGTGGAGCAAGCAAAGGTAAAGATCCTTCATATGTAAAAGAAGCTTATGAGTTAGGAAAGTATATGGCAGAACAAGGCTACGAACTTGTATTTGGAGCTGGATCAGTAGGAATAATGGGTGCTATTCAAGATGGTGTCCTAGATCACGGCGGTAAAGCTATTGGTGTTATGCCTAGGATGTTAGATGAGCGAGAAATCACGAGTCAAAAAGTAAGTGAACTTATTTTAGTGGATTCAATGCATGAAAGAAAGAATAAAATGACAGAATTAGCAGATGCCTTTGTTATGGCTCCTGGAGGTGCTGGTTCTCTTGAAGAATTTTTCGAAATGTATAGCTGGGCGCAAATTGGTATTCATCAAAAACCTATAGGTGTCTTTAATTTAAATGGCTTCTTTGAGCCTTTACAAGCACTCATTGACCATATGATAAAAGAAGGCTTTATTGATAAAAAATATCAAAAATTAGCACCATTATTTGATACTAAAGAAGCGCTGTTAGAAGGTCTCAATAATTACAAACCACTTGGCGTACGTACATACGATTAAATAAATAACGCGTCTATAGGTTATTCTATAGACGCGTTTTGATATTAAAAAGGTTTCATCTTATTATGTTTGTATCGCAGTATGCGATTGGCTTTGAAGCACATTTAGAAATGGTACTTCAAAACCTAATCGCACTTGCGGGAGCAAGACAACGAAATCAATATTTACTGATTTCTGTCTCGCTCCCAATTGCACTAAGAACTACTAACCTTCACTTTGTGAAGGAAGTATCTTCAAGGTTTACAATTGCTCTTGCAATTGCACTAAGAACTACTAACCTTCACTTTGTGAAGGAAGTAGTTCTATGTAATATCTAACATGGCGTTTGAGGGGATGGTATTTGCTTAGGTTTGGAAATTCGAAGTTATCTAAGAAGGTCATTCCTATTTTCTCCATTACCTTTCTTGAAGGTAGATTTGTTTCAGATGTAAAACTATATAATTCAGTAATGCCTTTTTCTTTTGCGTATGACAATACAGCCTGTGCACCTTCAGTAGCTAATCCGTTACCCCAAACTTCAGGAATTAATCGCCAACCAATTTCATAAAAAGGTAGTTCTTTAAAAGGATATTTGCTGTCTTCGGGGATGTAGTTTACTCCTATAAACCCTAACCATTCACCTGTTTCCTTTAATTCAACCGCAAAAAGGCCGATTCCATTATCTTTGATAATTTCATCCATTTTTTTCATATCAAGTTCTGAACGACGGTAACTTAATAAACTTGGAAAATACCTACGGACTTGCTGATTTGCATTCATTTTCTGAAATGGTAATAAATCCTTTTCTTCCCAATCACGCAACTTCAAACGTTCAGTTTCAATGTAAGTTCCCATGTTAAACACTCCATTTTACCCATAAAGCTTAATTCAATATTATTCTAATACAAAATTAACGCGTTATGAAGTTGTCCCCACATTCATATCGCGCTAATCATTTCTGTCATTATGTTTAATTTTTATGCTTTAGAAATATAACTAATTAATTTTACGTGAACAGGAATTTCTTTTAAACGATCACGTTGTTCTTTAGGTGCAGTAAATGTTGCATCAATAAAATCATTTTGATGGTTTAAACGATATGTTGCAACGAATGTGTCTGTATCAGATTCAAAGTTTGGTAAATGTGCAATCACACGTTTAATTTCACTAGTTGAATCAATAATAGTACGTCCAGTAATATTTTCTAATTCTCTGCCCAATTCAGGTAACGTAATATTTTGTTCTTCTAAAATATTAAAATCTTGTTCGTGCATCGTTAATCTCTCCTCTTATAGATGTGTAGTATCAATCATCTTTCATAAATTTAATTCAAAATAGTATTAAATACTCACTTTGTAAATTGATTTTGTGTAATTTATCAATTATATTACCCTATTCAAAACTGCATCAAACGTTTATTGATCTGAGTTTTGTGTATTGGAAGTAGTTTTAGAATCGTTATTCTTACTTGTAGAGTCACTTTTTTGTGTCTCTTTGTTAGGCGTTTGTCCTTGGTTAGATTGCTTCGATTTTGTAGAATTTGTTGATTGTTCTGAATTAGTCGTTGAAGAATCTTCTGAATTTTTATCTTCACTTGAATTAGATGAATCTTTTTCAGATGAGTTACTAGACGAATCTTCAGCCGGCAATTCGTTGATATCTTTTTGAAGATTATCTTGCTGATCTTTAAGTTTGTTTTTTTGGTTTTCTAAATCTTTTTTCTGTTTCTTTAAATCTTTATTTTCTTTCTCTAATTGGTCAATGCTTTTTTCTAAAGAAGCTTTCTCGTTACTTTTACCACATGCTGTTAACATTAAAGTTGATGCTAAGAGTAAAGTGAACCATTTTTTCATGATAGACTCCTTTGTTTAAACTTATAAATACAATTTATTTTAACATGCTTTTTTAATTTATTCATTTTTTCCCTTTAATTTTTTAGACATTTTTAGATGCGACGTTTGATAGCCTAAATTTTCATTTAATTTTACCATGTCGTTGTTTTCTTTATTAACTGTACTTTCAATACTTATAGCATCCATTGAATTCGCCCACTGCTCAATATCTCGTTTTAACTTTGAAGCAATTCCTTGTCTTCTAAAGTCTGGTTTTACATATAGTACTTCAATTTGTACTATTTTGAGCTGCGGTTCATAATGCGCCCAAATAAATCCTTTAAGACTACCCGCATGTTCATTTATTAAAATAATATCATTCGCATATTTTAGTCTTGAAATAATCATTTCATATCTTAATGCCATTGATGTTGAAGTCACTTGATAATTAAATTCATTTTCTGAGATTAAATGTTCATGTATTCTAGCTATTTCGTTAATCCAACTCTCATCTTCCAATGTCATTTTCTTCATATAAAGAACTCCTCAATTGTTAATGATATTAATAACACTTATATGATATTATTAGTCATAATAACACGTCATATATTTTATTTATAAATAAGAATTGTCTATGAGGTTTTACTTTTAGAAAATGAAGGAGCACTTAAATTATCATGAAATCTACAGCACAATTAACTAAGGAGAATAATGTTAAATCTTTACGACTTAACAACACCGATCGTGAAATATTTGAGAATTACATGACGTATATTCGCGCTGACTTAAGCGTGAATCCTCATGATTCAGAACTTATGTTAAATCGCATTTTGAAACATTTGATTCGTGCTGAAGATAAAGGCATGCTAGCGATGGAGTTCTTTGATCATGATCCTAAAGCACATGCTAAAAAAGAAATTAAAGCGCTACCCAATGAAACCATTAAGAACATTTTTAAGTATATATATCATAATTTTATATTTTTAATAGGCATGTTTTGCTTCTTAAAGGGATTTATTGGCTTTTTTATTGGAGGAGATAGTAACTACTTGTATCTATATACTTTCCCAATAACTGTAATCGTAGGTCTCTTTATAATATTCTTATTTATATGGATGAGTTTTAGGACAATTCAATTACAATGCTTTAATAATTCACATTGGGTTTGGTGGTTAACATATGGCGTTATAGCTTTGCTATTAATTACCCTGTTTTATGTATTTTTTATTCCTCAGTCATTTTTAGCATTTGGGCCTTATATTAATGTAAGTAATTGGACGTTTATTATTATTGCAATTTTAATTACGCCTATTGCGTTTTATGTTGACCATCATTTTTATAATAGAGACGCTAACACACGCATGTAAAAAGACTTAGTTTCAGTCTTCCCACGGGAGAATTTTACTGAAAGTAAGTCTTTTATTTTCAACAAAGCATTAATTAATTAAGAACACATCTACAAAGAACCAGATTACCATAATGACCATAATGATTGCTTGAGCTACTGTACTAGCTAGAAAAGCTACAACAGAGCCTAAACTCACCTTTAAAGCTTTCTTAAAATCAAAACCATTTAATAATTCCACAACAAATACTGCAATTAAAGGAACTAATATTATGCCAAATGGTGGAAATACGAAACACCCAACGATAACACCTACAAGCGCAGTATACTCGCCCACTTTACTTCCACCAAATCGATTAACAAAGTATTTATTCATCATGAAATCAGCCACGAGAATAAATAAAGTAAATAAAATCATAGCTACGTAAAATATCCATGATAAACGGCCATCGTTAAAACCTATTTGATAAATTAAAAAACCTATCCACATGACTAGCATTGATGGAATAATCGGCTTAATTAAGCCTACAAATGCTAAGACAAACATGAGGATAATAATTATCCATAAAACTGCTGTCATCTAAATCTACTCCATATCTTCTTCAGTTATTTTTTGATCTTTTGTAAAGAAAATAAGTATCATACCAATTAGAATTGACGTCGCTGATACAAAAAAGACATTTTCCAAACCAACCCAATGGCTCATAACGCCACCTAATAAATTTCCACATAATTGACCTATAACCATTGCATTCGCAAATAACGTAGAGGCATAACCCGGGAAATCAGGTAAAATATTTTGAAAGTAACTAATTCCTAATCCTAATAGTATAGCTAAGAAAATTGCTAAGAAAACTTGACCAGCTAACATCATGTAAAAGTTTTTAAATACACCAATGCTAAAATAAAATGCGCCGCCAAAGAGCGAACCAAAAAGTAGTAAAGTTCGTGTTGGAAATTTGGCTGATATAATACCTAATATAACCATGAAAGGCACTTCAAGACCAGCACATAAACTCGCTAAATATCCTACATAACTATCACGTTCTCTTAGATAATTTGTGACGAATAATGGCATATTCATCGTGTACATCCATTGTCCAATATGTAAAAGAATAAACGCGATAAACGGAATAAATAATGCTTTATCTTTAAACATATTTGGAGCGGATTTCTCAACATGATGTTGCGATGAGACTTGGTATTCAACTGGTAAATTCTGATAGAAAAAGACTTGTAGAATTAAGGTGAACAATAGAATAGCTACCGTTCCACCAAATAACCCAGAATATCCATTTAATTCGATTAATTGTGACCCTATAAAAGGACCAAATAAAAATCCTAATGAAAACATGGAACGTAACACGGTATTTGCAAACTTCGCACGATCTCGCGAACTTGAGATATTAATTGACTCTCTTGCAGAAGCATATAATTGCGGCATTGCTGGAGCAAATAAACCTTGGAAAATTGCATATAGAACTATAAATAACCAGATTTGATGAACATAAAAATAAATAGAAAAGCTTACGGCACCCATGAATAGTGCACTAATAATAAGGACTTTCCTATTAACATTATGTGTATCAGAAAACCTAGCAATAATTGAATTCACTACGAATTGACTAACTGCAGCTAATGCTAATAATAAACCATATTGAGTTGTTGTCATTCCTAAATCTTTTGTAGCGAATAAGACGAGGTATGGTACAGTCACTGCTATACCCATGCCGAGTAGCATCATATTCACAACAAACAGTTTATAGTTTTTAATATGAAACAGTGCTGTAAACAATTTTCAAACCTCTATTCTTTTATTAAATTGTACTTTTTTTAAAATAGACTAAATGGCAATACCTTTTAAAAATTTATCGAATAAAATTCAACATTAGATTTACAAATGAATCTACTTGAGGCAGTTGCAACATACTTCCATCATAACTCATATAAGTTGAGCGTATGAGAGGTTCTTCATCAATACTAACCTTCTCAAATTCAAACATATTTTTATCGATATGCTTCATCATAATTTCAGGTAAAATCGTTACCCCCACACCACTTAAAAGCATTTCCTTACAAGTTGCAACTTGGTCCACCGTTATCGTTGCATGATAATCTTGACCTAAATTATCATTGTACCATTGCTTAATTTGATTAATATAAATAGGATCTGCTTGAAATTCAATAAATGGTAACTTTGTAACATCCTCACGTCGATCTTTGGGATAAATAAAGTAGTGGTCATCATTAAATAGGTGTGTATTAGATAGATTCATGACTTTATTCCCTCTGGTAATCATGACGTGATAATCTCGATGATTTGCTTTAATCTGTTCAGTAGATCCTACTTGAACTTGGATTTCTACGTTAGGAAACTGTGTATTGTATAAACTCAATACTTCGGGTAATAACGTTTGGCCGATTAAAGACGAACATCCTATTGAAATCGTACCATTCACCTCTCCGATATGTGCCTGCATTTTATCGAAGAATAAACGTTCACGTTTCAACATATCACGCGCATGGTCAATAATCATAGCGCCTTCAGTTGTAGTGATCAATTGTTTTTTTGTACGAATAAATATTTCTACTCCAAACGAACCCTCAATCGCTTTTAAACGTTGAGTTACAGCTGGTTGTGAAATATATAATATCTCTGCCGCTTTACGTAACGTTTTTGTTTCATCTAGAGTGATGAGTAAACGATAATCATCAATTTTCATAGCGTCCCCCTAAATATTTCTATCCTTAAATCTTTGCTATGATGATTTAGCTTTAGTTGATTAACCTTCAACCACATATCCTTTTAATGTCATTACTTTGCTTTACGTCGGTGATGTTTATGCTTATTTTTGGGTTTAAAAGGACGTTTATGCTTATTTCTTAGAGATTTATGATAAATTTTATTGTAACAATGCATGACCTTGTCTTGAACCTCTGAAAAGTTCTCTTCTATTTCAATCATTAATTGATGAGCAATAATATAAGCCTCATGATATTGTTTCTTAGAAATTTGCTTATTTTGCAAGGCATACATCAAATCATCTTCGTCTACAAGTTCATATTCCCCAGTAGGTAACACCAGCACATCTAAACATAAATCTAACGTACGTGCATTTCCCTTTTGAGTGATATTTTTAATATTAATATCAAAATAATATTCTAGCGGATTACCTTTATCATCAAACATGACTGTAATACTATATCGCTTTTTTTCTGGTAGTATTTGCAACCATCTATAATTGTCATCTGCAACTATTATGTTTTGTCCAACTACCGTCACCTCTAAAGGCTCACGAACCTTTTTCATCGTGACCAAGCCGATAATACCTTTAAATCTATTATTATTAACTTTAACCTCTGTATACTCTCTCTCTACCAGGCGACGCCAGTGACGTTTGTCTATATATTTTACTTTCACAGTCACCAACTCCTTATTTTTATTATATAAAACTGGTTAGTTAATGTCATCTTAATGTTTTTAGATTAATGACTTTTACACTGTTATTTTCAAAATTATATTAAAACTATTTTACTATAAATTGATGTAATTTACTTAAAATTGATAATGTTACTATGTTTTAATATTAACTCTAGATATTTCCAGAATTTTCTAATTAATGAGTGGTAAGTCTTAAATGTTATTTTGCCTCAACAAAAGAAAGAAATAAATTAATTGAAGAAAAGTAATGAAAGAACTTGAATATATTGTAGATGTTGCGAAAAAACTCTTTGACTCAGCCAATTAACAAACTTATTTTGACACTAAAAGTTTAATTTATATTAAAAAAACCTTTAAACGGACTAAGTTTAAATCCATTTAAAGGCTTCATTTATTACAATACAGCGTATTTTCTTATAATATTTTCTAAGTCGGGATAATGCTTTAACAATTGGTCTTGTTTCAACAATTCGAAATGTTCAAATTCGAAGGCAGGTTGACACATGCATCCGACAAGGCTATAACCCTCATTATCATCTATAGAAGATGCAAATATTGTACCTTTAGGAACACAATATTGTAATACATCTCCAGCGGATATATTTTGACCTAATTTCACACTACGATACTTACCTTGTGGTGTAATCATGTGAATAGTTAATGTTTCTCCGGCATGATGATACCATACTTCATCTGCGTCAATTCGGTGAAAATGAGAAATATTGTCATGTGTTAAGAGGAAATATATACTACTATAAGGTGCTCTATTAAGCGTATCTTCACGTAGTGTTTCTCTATAATAACCGCCTTCAGGATGAGCTATTAATTTAAGTTCTTGAATCCACTCTTTTGAAGTTTTCATTATTTTAAATCTACATTGTGGAATACGTTTTGAACATCTTCTAAATCTTCAAGTGCGTCCACTAACTTCTCAAATGTGGCTTGATCTTCTTCAGATAACTCAATATCTGTTTGAGGCAACATTTCAAATTCTGCTACTTTAAAATCCTCAACCCCAGATTCACGTAAAGCATCTTGAACTTGAGCAAATTGATCAGGTTCTGCATAAACAATTGTTAATCCATCTTCATCAATGACATCTCTCACATCAACATCTTGTTCCATTAATGTTTCTAAGATTTCATCTGCAGATTTACCTTCTACACCGAAAGTCGCTGTATGATCAAACATGTAAGCTACTGAACCAGAAACACCCATATTTCCGCCATTTTTACCGAAGGCTGCACGCACATCTGAAGCTGTACGATTCACATTATTTGTTAAGGCATCAACAATTAACATTGAACCACTTGGTCCAAAGCCTTCATATCTTAAATGATCGTAATTTTCCTCACCAGCACCTTTAGCTTTATCAATAGCTCTATCAATAATGTGATTAGGTACTGAATATGTTTTAGCACGTTCCAATACTAATCTTAGTACTTGGTTAGATTCTGGATTAGGTTCTCCAGATTTTGCTGCTACATATATTTCTTTGCCGAATTTGGCATAAATTCTACTCGTATTTTTATCTTTTTGGGCCTTTTTCTCTTTAATGTTGTTCCATTTACGTCCCATAATGTCATCTCACTTTCGTACTCTATGTTCTTCATTATATATTTAGCAGTAATTTTTGTAAAATCTCTTAAACAGATGTAAACTACTGCTATATCAATATTTTTAAAGTGATATTTAACTGAATTTATTCTGTTTTCTACAATTATTATTAAAAAACAAAGATGCTTTTTTAGTTCCTCTCATCTTTGTGCTAAAAATTTTGTGATTTATATCAGTCTCTATCTAGCATAATACTTATGTATGTATACATGGAATAAACATAAAAAGTGTCGATTTATAATATTTATAAATCGACACCCTCAATTAGATATTTAAAAAGTTTTCAACGTCATCAAATAAAGCATTAAATATTTCCAAGTTTTCTTCACTCATATATAGAAAAATTTTTCTTTCATCTCTAGTTGATCTTACTTTGCTTAATTTCTCTTTATCTATTAATCTTCGAATTGATACTAGTAACTTTGTTCTACTTAATTCTAATTCACTTATGCAATCATTTTTAAAAATGATTGCATAAGTATTTGTTCATCCGAACAATACTTTCTAGCTAAGTCTAGTACAGCAAGATCATTTAATGTCAACTTATATTCTTTATCTATATATTCAGATAATGCTTTATATTGTTTGTAAAATCCTAGTAGTTTTTCTAGCTTCTGTTCATTCAAGACGCGCACCTCCAAATATATCTAGACAATGTATAGTAACATTATCCTAAATATCTGGATAATTGTCTTTGGCATTTGTTTTTAATCATATGTCAAAATTACCAATAAATTTAAATTGAATTGTGTTACGCCTTTTTTATTTTGTTATTTTTTTTATAGATTTTTACAAGATAAGCCGAATTGTACTTCAAGCTTAGCTTTAATGACGATTCTGTAAAATCATGCTCAAAAATTTCAATATTAGGTCTAAAATTATCTTCTACTTTGATTAAAAATTTAGTAGACCATTGATATTTATTCCGTAAATTAGGTGGAATAATATGATTAATGTTCCCACTCTCATTATCAACTTTTACAATCATACATATATATTCATCTTTAAGTTCTTCTTCACAAAAATTAATGTAAATATCAATATTATTAAAGTTGTCTATGCTTGATTCGCTTTCAACTACTCGCCAATCATATAAATAAAGGAGATATCTATCGCTACTATCAATAATGTTATAGAACCCATTTTTAACTTTGTTTTGATTAATCATCCAACTTAAATCATTAAATATTAACCCATATGTTGTTTTAAAACCATTTTCATCAAATAAATGAACAGAATTAAATAAATCTGGATGAGAAAATAAATTTAAGCCGTACCCTGAAAAATGCTCTTTTAATTTAATAACAGACAGATATAAGAGTGGTGCACTATGACTTAAATCAATCTCTTCATTATTTAACAGTTGGTGATTAACTAAGTTTAAAAAGATGAGGTTTTCTTTACTAAAATCAAATTGATTTAAATTTACACTTAAGTGTTTCAACTGTAGAACATTTTTCAATAGAAGACCTTCATTGCTATCCATTAAATAAGGAGATGTCAATTGTGCATTGTCTATATAGAGATAATCAAATTTTAGTCTTTTAATTTGCGCTTCTAAAGATTTAAATTGAGCTGGATCGTCGACCATACAACTAATATCTAAACCGATAGTATAATTTATGTGTGTATTCTGCATTTTTAAAATATCTCTATATACACTACGTATATCTTTATCATTTAAATTGAAAATAAATTGAATCTCATAATTAGAATTGTGATTTTTCTTGTCCAATTGCTTAAGACTTGTTTTAAAACTCTCTATTAAGTCATTTATATGTTCAATTTCATTAACATTGAAAGCTATATGTAAATCATTTTCAATAATAGTTTGGCTAATATAATTTTTTTCATTTTGTGTTAATAATTTGCCATACTCATATAAATAAGGCATAAAGTAGAAGATAATATTAGACCCTTCATAACCCATTTTCTGATAAAGTCCTTCTAAAAATAGCAACTTCATTTCTTCAATAGTATGAATTTGGATGACTGAATAAAAAGGAGAAGCATTTACAATTTGTGAATTATCAATTCTAATTTCATCATATATATCTGAAACATCGTTAGGTATAACTGAACGGATGAGTTTTTTTAATGGCCTTTTTTTGTTTTCTGGCACCGTTTCATCTGTACAACCATTATATTTATCATATTTTTTCATAGTCCGATATTCATTAGGTGTCACACTTAGATAATTCTTGAATAATTTAGAATAAGTCGAGGCGTTACTAAATCCTAGTGCATCACTAATTTGACTAATCGTTTTATTCGTGGTTAATAACATTTCTATAGATTTACTAATTTTCAATGTATCAACGTATTTTTTAAACCCCATTCCCATTAGAGTGTGAAATTGAGAAGACAGATTAGATTTTGATATGTAGAGTTGGTTCGAGATATCTCTTAAAGTTAACCTTTCACTCATATGATTGTATATGTAATCTAATTCATCTTTTAAGTCACCATAAAAGGCATAAATGTATTGATCTTCGGCTATTTTTTTATCTATACTCGCTTCCTGAGCAAGCATTTCAACAATTTTATTAATAAGTTCATATTCTTTTTCAGTGTTCCCATCAATATAATTTAATGCAAGTTGAGCCATCAAATATTTAATTTCATTTGTAGATTTAATCAACTCAGCAGTGTAGTGGTAATCAAAAAATGCATATCCTAATTCTGCAAACCAATCACTAGAAATGTACATTTCTAATGTAGTTCCATTGTCATTGATTCCAAAAACATCCATATTATTAACAATATATAATTCATTATTAATCGTTCTTTGCTTTCTGAATTGTTGAAGATGCATACTTCCCTCAATTGGCCAAAATAAGAGTATCCCATCTTGGCATCTTGTTGTTGAATACTCGTTCTTAGAAAGTATATGCAAACAGGAATGTGACATTACTTTACCTCTTTTCCTATTTTAAATAGCCTACTATAAATAATACTTAACCATTGTTCACATTCGATAAACGCCAATTTAACACAATATGAAAATTATATCAAAAGCGAAATTATATATATAATCAATTATTTTTTATGTATCTGTTCTATCTAATTATACATTAAAAAAAGATGTGGCGTTAAAATTCCATAACTCAAACAATTATCAAGCCATTTAATAACTCAAATGCTCTCATTAGGAAGAAATACGCCCACATCTTGAATATTAAACATTATAGATTTAATTTTTGAAACGATTAGCTAATCTTAGTATATCTTCTATTATATTTAATAAATTGATAAATAGGTTAAAGCCCATTTCTCGTGGTGAAAACTGACCTCTTTTCATCCTATTGAAATCATAAAGTGTATATAATAGGAACAATAACAAGCTAATAACTGTGATTACAGTATGGAATATAGGGTTATGAATAAATAATCCTATTAAACTAGCAATAATTAATGCTATTAAAGTAACAAATAAATATTTTCCCATACTTGATGCGTCATTAATTAAGAAATACCCTACAATACCAAACGCTATAAATGCACCTATTGCAAGTAAAATATTTTTATAAAATACTTCTGCACCTAAATTTTGTAGATATGCAGTAAACATCGCATATGAAAGTAGTCCGACAATAATAGCGTATATATGCGAGATGATGAGACCATATTTACGCGCCCGTTTTATAAATAATGTAGCCAGTAAAATAACAAATAACGCTATAGATAGAGGTTTTCTCCAAGACATAGGTAAGTATTGACCGAAGTAACAACCTATTCCAAAAATAATCCAATAGTACATAAAGAACAGCCATACCTTACCGTAAGCATGGGATTGGTGCTTATCTTTAGAGTGATTTTGTGATTTGTTTGCACTTTGAGTCGATTGGGACATTTTTTAATCTCCTTTTATACTAAAAAATTCTCAATTACTAAAAGTTTACAATAACCAATAAAAATTCTAAAGTGTTTAACTTAGTAATATCTAAATATAAAGAAGTTTCCGAAAACTTATCTATAATTAATATTACTTTATTACAATTTATAAAACTTTCATGAATTAATTTTAATCAAAAAAGTCTATAAATCCTTTAAAATCAACTAATACAGGTTATATGTACTTTTCGTAAAAATTGTTAACAATATTACAAGATAATAACAAAGCCCACAGAGGCTATTATTTTTGTTAGTATTGGGTACGTAATAAGAAAGTATAGTCAAAAGTAATTAAAGAGTTAGGTTCATGTTTTAAGACTTGTGGGGACAAATGTCTACATAATAAACACAATCAATTTAATTTAATTACATTTAAGGAGGAGTCACTTTGAAAAAGTTAGCCTTTGCAGTAACAGCCGCTTCAGGTGCAGCCGCAGTACTTTCACATCATGATGCTGAAGCTTCAACCCAGCATAAAGTTAAATCAGGAGAATCTTTATGGAGTATTGCTCAAAAATATAATACTTCAGTAGAAAACATTAAACAAAATAATAATTTAAATAATAACATGGTGTTCCCTGGACAAGTTATTAATGTAGGTGGAAGTGCTTCACAAAGCTCTAATTCAAACGCTTCTTCTAACACAGGTTCAGCTTCTACACACACTGTAAAAGCTGGAGAATCATTAAACATTATCGCCAATAAATATGGTGTTTCAGTTAACGCTTTAATGAAAGCAAACAATTTAAATGGTTATTTAATTACACCTGGCCAAACATTAAAAGTACCTAATGGTGGATCAGGCGCTGGTGCAGCTGGTACAGCTACTCCATCTACAGGAAATGATTACAACTCACCTTCATTTAACCACCAAAACTTATATACTGAAGGTCAATGTACTTGGTACGTGTTCGATAAACGTGCACAAGCTGGTAAACCAATTAGCACATATTGGTCAGATGCTAAATATTGGGCAGCAAACGCAGCAAATGATGGTTATCAAGTAGATAATAACCCAACTGTAGGTGCTATTATGCAAAGCACTCCAGGACCATACGGTCATGTTGCTTATGTTGAACGAGTTAATGGAGACGGAAGTATTCTAATCTCAGAAATGAACTATACTAATGGACCATACAACTCTGATTATCGTACAATTCCAGCTTCAGAAGTATCACTTTACGCTTATATTCATTAATTCAATAGATTTATTGATTACCACTTAAGGCATCTACCCGTCTTAAGTGGTTTTTTATGCCAAATTCTCTTCTATTATATATGTCGTAGTTATTTATACTCCGCCATTACTAATAATAATGAAAAATTTAACCATTCAGTTAAATATTTCCTGGGTATAAACATTAATCCCCCTCACAAATTTATTATTCAAAACACAAAAATACCAACAAAACCTTTGATTTTGTTGGTATTTTGCTACTTATAAGCTTATTAAAGTTACAAGTCTTTATATCTAATATTGCTATGTTATATCTTATTTTAAAAATAGATGCATGATAAAGTACACAATGCCAGCCAATAATGCTGAAATTGGTAACGTAATTACCCAAGTAATAACCATTCGTTGAGCTGTACTCCATTTTACACCTTTAGCGCGGTTAGAAGCGCCTACACCAAGGATTGATGAAGAGACAACGTGAGTTGTTGATAACGGGAAGTGTAGTGATGACGCTACGAAAATTGTTAATGCAGAAGAAAGATCTGCTGCTGCTCCGTTAGCCGGACGAATTTTCATAATGTTACCACCAACAGTTTTGATGATTTTCCAACCACCTACTGCTGTACCCAGACCCATTGCAGTGGCACAAGCAATTTTAACCCATAACTGAGGTTCTACACTTGAACCAGTCTGAAGATTCGCAACGATTAATGCTAAAGTGATAATCCCCATTGATTTCTGAGCATCGTTCGTACCATGTGAGAATGATTGTAATGCTGCAGTAAAGATTTGGAAAAATCTAAAGTTACGATTTGCACGTGTTAAATTTGCGTTTTTAAATACGACTTTCACGATAGAATACATAATAAAACCAACACAAAATGCAATGATTGGTGAAATAATTAATACAATAATTATCTTCGTGAATCCTTGATAATGTAGTACTGCAAATGAACCTTGAGAAGCTATAGCCGCACCAGCAATTGACCCAATTAATGCATGTGATGAAGAACTTGGAATACCATATAACCAAGTTACTAAGTTCCAAATAATTGCTGCAATAATTGCTGCTAAAACAACAACTAGACCATGTTGTAATTTAAATGGATCAACAATATCCTTTGTAATTGTTCCGGCTACCCCAGTAAATGTTAAGGCACCAATAAAGTTCATTACTGCTGCTAATAAAATAGCAGATCTAGGAGTTAAAGCTCTTGTAGAAACAGCAGTTGCTACAGCGTTGGCAGTATCATGGAAACCATTGATAAAGTCAAATACTAATGAAAATATAACTATAGCTATCGTGACGATTAAAATATATGACATAAATGAGGACTCCCTTAGCTATTTTTCATAATTATAGTTTCAAAGTTATTAGCAACTGTTTGGCATTTATCAGCAATTTCTTCCATACTTTGATAAATATCTTTTATTTTAATTAATGTGATTGGATCTGTTTCACTGTTAAAGATGTGTTTCATTGACTGTCTTAAGATTCCGTCACAATTTGTTTCAAATTCTTTAATATTAATAGAATGAATACGCATGTGAGATAATTTTTTGTCTACTAATAATCCTACTGCTAACTTCATTTCAGCAACTGCTTTTTGAATATTTTCAACAAATTCAGCCATGTATTCATCTGTATATTCAATTGAATACATTTCAAACATAGCAGATGTCTCTTCCATCGCATCTAAAACATCGTCGATTGCATTACATAAAGATAGGATATCTTCACGTTCGATTGGTGTAATAAACGTTTGATTCAAGTCAGTAATAACTTGGTGCATCAACTCGTCACCATGTGACTCATACGTTTTAATATTATCAGAATAAGCTTTCAAATCTAAATGTGTGTTGAAATCCATTTTTCCGAATTCAATTGCTGCACGATCTAGGTTGAATACCATTTCTTCTAATTGAACCATGAACTTATCCTTTTTCTTACTAAACATTCAAAATCCTCCATTTTGAGCGATTGTCACCAATCACATTCATAAATTTTTAATCCGTAAGACAAGTGGTTTAGGAACATATTTACAATTTTCAGAAAAAAGTAGTAAGCAATACTCTTATTGTAAAAAATATGTAAATTAATTATAAAGTTAAAACAAGCTGATGTTCTTAAATATCCCGTTTTGTCCCTACTTGAAAATAGCACAAAATTTACATAACTACAATTCTATTTACAAATTCTTAACAAATAAGAAACTTAAACTTTACATATTTTCCTGAATAAGATGTTCATAGTCCTATTTTTAAATTAGTGATCAAATTCTAAAACGAAATTCTAATTTTAGAAATCAATCAAAAAATTAATTAGAGCGCTTAAATTCTACTCCATTACAAAGTTAACGATTTCTCTCTTAAAATTCAAATATTTATAAAATGATGCTAAACAATATTGATATGTAACTAAACATGCACTTCCAAATGCATTTATTTAAGCTATGTGATTTAAAAAATAACCATTATCCATAAATTAAGGCTCAGCATCAAATTGTCTTGTGATGCTAAGCCTCATAAATCATAATATTCTATTCTATAATAGGTGAATTAAATTGAATGTCTAATTGTTCGCTTAGAATGATTATAGCCTATAATCGCGAACACTGCGTAAATACCTGTATATAAAGCCATAACAATAAATATAGGTAATTGATTAGTTACACCCATTAAATGCATGTAGGCAATCGACGCAAAATAACCATGTAATAACGCAATAATCAAAGGTAAACCGAAATTAAAAATGACTTTTAACTTCAACCCTTTTGCCATATCTTGATGCGTAAAACCAAGTTTTCTCAATATAGAATAGTTTTCTAACTCATCTTCAGTTTCATCAATTTGTTTAATATATATAATACAGCCAGCAGCAATTAAAAACGTTATTCCTAGGAATGATGTTACAAATAATAGTACGCCAGTTAAACTCGATATTTCACTTGCAGCTTCACTACGTGTTTCAATATCTTTACTAATACTTTGGACGATTTTCTCCAATTCAGGTAAGTCCTTTTTGTGTTTTATATCAAACCCATATTGAGATACAATATGTTTTCCTTTAGCGTGTTCTCTCAATCTCTGATAATCCTCATCATTTAACACGAGTGTTGCTCCACCTAAATCTACACTAGACATAAAGTAAACTTTATTAATTGCTTTTCTGAGTTTTACTTTAACATAATTATTTTTTGTACCTATAAGAGTTGAACCTTTACGATCAACTTTAACTACATCTTTAATTGAACCTCTAGGGACTATGATATCTGTTTGACCACTACCAATATTAACATTAGGGATGTATTTATCACTTGTTACAGCAATCACACTTGGCCTTGAAATACCTTCTGTAAACATATGATCTTTATACAAATGAGCATAGACAACTTCTTTATAATTATAGTAATGTTCAACGTTACGATTGTTTAATTCATATGCTAACTGATTTGCCTGCTTTTGACTTTTCAAAGTGACGTCATGAGGTGAACTTAGTAAGACTTCATTCGTTAAAGTACTTCTACTTAAAGCCGCAAAACATAGCACAGAAACTGTAATCGCCGACACAACTGCCATCACCGTTAATGAAAAAGCATTTTTTCTGATACGGTAAATGATAGATGATGTAAACATGACATCTGTCACACTGACATTGCCATTTCTAAAGTATTGTATAGTTTTTAAAATTAAAGATACAGTACTTCTAAAGAAAAAGTATGATCCTAAAACAGTTAAAAATAGAATAACGAAAGGTTGTAAAATTGAATCAACATTTTCAACTAATTTAGTTGATAAAAAGTATCCAACACAAATCATAATAATCCCAAGTAAACCTAAGATAACTTCACTCAATGTAATTTTAGTATCATTTACTTCTTTTTTAGTAAAATCATGTGCAAGCTCATGAATCGAACGTTTACGTATAAAAATGTAACTTTGAATAATAATAAGTATATACGCTACCAAAATGAGTAAAAGAGTCTCTAACACTGCATGAAAATTAAAAATAATAGACACACTAATATTTATGCCCAGTAATCGAAGCACAATCATTAAAAGTATTTTCGAACCAAAAATACCTACAGCAATACCAATAATTACTGTTATTACAAATGTCATTAATTGCTCAAGCATAATCATTCTCATTATGTTTGATCGCGTTAGTCCTATAATTTGTAAAAGTGAAAGCTCACGCCCTCGTCTTTTCATAAATAAAAAATTTGCATAAAGTAGAAATACAATAATAATTATAAAAAGAAAATAACTACCAACTTGAGAACCTTCTTTAATAATCGGGTAGGATTGATTTCCATGAAGATGGTGAGCATATTTTAATGTAACAAAACTAAAATATAATACCACGCTTATAATTAGTGATAATAGATAAATGGCATAACGCGCAATATTTTGCTTAAAGTTTTTAAAGATAATCTGATTAAAACTCATAATTTACTCCACCAAGTACACTTTGTGTTCTGATAATTTCTTTATAAAAAGTTTGTTTATCATCATCACCTTGATATATTTCAGTAAAAATTTGTCCATCTTTTAGCATAACGACTCTATTTGAGAAACTTGCTGCAACTGGATCATGCGTAACCATAATAATCGTTGTTTGAAATCTTTCATTCATATAGGTCAATCTTTTGAGTAGGTCTTGAGTACTTTTAGAATCCAAAGCTCCTGTTGGTTCATCAGCAAATATAATTGAAGGTAAATTAATGAATGCTCTTGCTGCAGAAGTACGTTGACGTTGGCCGCCAGATAACTCGGATGGATATTTATCACTAATATCACTAATATTTAACGCTTCAACAATTCGATTATAACGTCTAGCCATTTCTTCTTTTCCAACTTTTTGAACAGATAAAGGTAGCATAATATTCTCTTTTACCGTTAAAGTATGTAGGATATTATAATCTTGGAAGATAAAACCAATATCTTTTTTTCTTATTTCAGAAAGTTGCTTATTAGATAATCTTTCTAATTGTTTACCATTCAATGTAATTGAACCTTTTGTCATATAATCAATTGAGCTTAGGACATTTAACAATGTTGTCTTCCCTGAACCAGATGGTCCCATAATTGAGATGAATTCGCCTTCATCTACACTCAAATTAATATCTTTTAATACTTCTTGAGCTACATTTTTACTTCCATATATTTTTGACAATTGTTTAACTTCTAATATAGTCAAATCATCACTCCTGACTTACTTTAAACATTTATGCTCTCTAATTCAGCCAAAGCTAAACAAGTTCAAATTATCATCACTTTATACACTTATATTATAACGACTAAAAATTACAATTGTGATAATTGTAAGTAACAAAACGCATGTTTAAAATGACAATCTTGTCACTTTAGACATGCGCTCTACAATTTCATTTTGTTGAGGGAAAATTAAATAAAATGTAGTGCCTTCGCCTACTACAGACTTAACCTTCACGCCAATGCTCAATTGATCTTTAACACTATTCACTAAATATAACCCCATCCCCGAAGAAGCTGTTTCATTTCGATTAAGAGTAGATGTGAATCCTCTATCGAATATACGAGGTAAGTCTTTCTTACTTATTCCTCTTCCATGGTCTTTAATTTTTAGAACAACGTGACCATTTTTCATATAACTTGATAATTCAATTGTAGTATTATCACTATATTTCAATGAATTAGATAAAATTTGTCTAATCATCATTCTGCACCATTTCACATCTGTAAACACTTTATCGACATCTTCAAAGTCTAGATCGAATCCTATCCCTTTCGCTTGACTGATATGACGTGTTAATTGTATTTCATCAATCACCATACGTTTTAACTCCACATGATCGAAGTACATATCACGATTCTTTGATTCTAAACGCGTTAAATATAATTGCTTATCTAACATCTCATTAATTCTCGACCACTCAAATAATAACGCTTTTTTACGTTGTTCATCGGTTTCTTGATCGATTAATAATTTCATTGCTGTCACAGGTGTTTTAATATCATGTACAAACTCTGTGATTGTTTGTTCATGGTTATTAATTTGTAATTGTTGCTCAACGACCTGATCTTTTTGTGCTGTGATATGACGATATAAGTAATCAATTGTTAGTTGTTGAAATGGCGTTTCCGCTAAATCTTTATGTTTGATTTCCTCTATTTCTTTGTTTTTATAAAAGTGCTTTGACAAGCGGACTTCCTTTACGAAAGTAAATATTAAGAAAAGGACACTTAATCCTAGATTGAGCACAACAATATAGCCTACACTCTCAACTGAAATATCATAATCAATGTAGGCGATACCCAACATAATTACATTTAAAAATATAATCCATAGTATCCAATTACTCCGAGACCTAACAAATAACCAAAACCATTTAAAGTTATTCATGAGCCATATATCCTTTACCGACTTTCGTCTCTATCGCATCATCCATACCAATTTCTGCCAATTTTTTTCTAAGGCGATTCACGTTAACGGTAAGTGTATTATCACTCACAAACGCTTCATCATCCCATAGTGCTGTAATCAACGTATCTCGTGTCACAATTTGATTCTTTTTATTAATAAGCATCTCTAAAATAATCATCTCTGTCTTAGATAAGAAGATTGTTTTGTCGGCTTTTTGAATGCTATCTTTTGATAAATCCACTACAGTATCTTGCCAATTTAAAGTGCGTTTCTCTTCGACGCCAAATTCATAGACACGTCTATAAATAGCTTGTAACTTCGCAATAAGTACATTAGTATAGAAAGGTTTTTGCATGTAATCATCTGCACCGAGTTCCATACTCATAACTTGATCCATTGGATTATCTCTTGATGAGAGGAATAAGATAGGAACATTTGATTCTTGTCTCATTTTTCTACACCAATAAAACCCGTCATATTTAGGGAGTTGAACGTCTAGAATAACGATTTCTGGATTAAATCTCTCAAAAGTGTCCATTACATTACCAAAATCTTCCACACCTACTACGTTGAAATCCCATTGCTCTAATTCTTTTTTTAATTCTTGAAATAGCGTATTGTCATCTTCGACCAATAGTATTTGCATAACAAATCACCTGAAATTATTTAGTATATTTAAATTTCTCACCTGATTGAACACGTCCTTGAAAATGCTTAATCCTGCAATCAATCTCAAACCCTCGCATAAGTAAACCTTGAATAGGTGCTTGAATAAAGTAATAAATCGGCCAGAATAATTTAGGTATATAATCATATAAGTGAACCATCACTAAAGACGTTCCTTTAAGAAGTCTAAATTCTAACTTACCTTGCTTTTTAAGATTGGGTTTGGCTAACTTACCACCAACAAGATGTAACGTAATGATATCTTCGGCAGTCTGTTTTTTCTTAAAAATTGCTAAAGGTTTTCTACTATTTTTACGATAAATAATATAATCTTCATCTTCTTTTTTGGTATGTACAAACGTACCTTTAGTTTCATCTAACCATTGACTATAGTAGTCTACAAGTTGATTCAAAGTCCACTTTTTCGGCAGGACCATTTTCATCGCTGTACGAACATCATCATATTTGGAAGTTTGTAATTCAACATTAATATGCGGACGTTTCACTTCTACATTTGTACGTTCTACAGGAGCACCATAAGCGCCTAATCTTTCCATCGTTTCATTGTCGTGACGACTTCCAGGTATATAAATTAATTTTTTAATTTGATTTATTGCTGCTGCTCTACCAAAGTTATCTGCAGCTATTAAATTTAAATCACGAGCGGTTGCTTGAGTTAGTTTTGCAGAGTTTTTAGTTGGATCTAAATAAAACACAGCTACATCCATGCCTGCCATAGATTGAACTACATTTTCATAATTAAAAATATCACTCTTCAACCATGTAATCTCTTCTGTAGATCCTTTATCAGGTTTAGGATATTTAGATAATGCGTAAAGCTCAGCATCTTTTTCTATTACTCTACTCAAATATTTACCGATATAGCCGGTTCCACCTGCAAGCAAAACTTTAGGCTTCATGGTTATCGACTCCTTAACTTTTTCTAATAATTAATAAAATATCACTGATTCAAGCATAAAACTTTAAACTATACTATAATGAAGGAAACTATTTACTTAATTGAAAAATGGAGTGTTTTCATGGCCCACGTAATTCGTGAGATTAGTATAAAAGACGTTGAAAACTTTATAGATTTGTTAAGCAAAATTTATGATGAATCAGATTTTACGTTTTATAACCCTGGTGAGTATTCACCAAGCATTGCTTCTGTTAGTCAAAGTTTAGAAAGTTACATCACAACACCTTCAAAAGCAATTTTTGTAGCAGAAAGTGACGAACAACTCGTTGGTTACGCATTTGTGAATACAGAGACTTTCGAACGTACACAACATGAGGCTGTAGTCTATCTTGGTGTAAAAAAGTATTATCAAAAACATGGTGTTGGTCAAGCGCTCATCAATTCAATCGAAGCTTGGTCACTTAATCATAATATTAGACGCATAGAAGCTACAGTTGTCACTGAAAATTCACGAGCTATTGAACTTTTTAAAGGTACAGGTTTCACTATCGAAGGTGAACTTAAAGATAAACTTTTTATAAATGGTCGTTATTTCAATGAGTACGTAATGGCTAAAATATTAAATTAATTTTTAGTCTTATTTTAAATTTTACCACATATTACAAGTTTTAAATAATAACTATAAGTTGTGAATTTGACTCTTTTACTTGAGTTTTATTCTAATCCAAAATTTCTTAGTGAGTATTTAAAAACTATATGCATTCATACCTTATTTAATTGATAAAATAAAGGCAAATCGTTAGGCTTTAAACTAACCTTAACGATTTGCCTTCTTTATATTATTCAAATGGATATAGCGATACACTATTATTTGTTTGATTACCGGATTTCACATCTGTTGATTCTCCACTTTCAACGCCGGAAGATGAAGTATTTCTACTTAAAAATAACAATACTTTTTTAATATTCTCTTTTGATTCTGGTTTATCTAAATGAAACTGATATTGATGATGTAAATGATGTGTTCCATCATAAAATAGCGTATCTACAGGTACATTTTCTGATTTAAGTGCTTTATAGAATTCTTCATTTTGACTATAAAATGGATCAGCATCTCCAACTGATAAGTAAGTTGGTGGATATTGTTTAGTGACTTGATTTATCGTCGACATTTGAGATAAATTCTTAAAATTAGTTTCCCAGTTATTCATACCTGTATAGCTTTTCATAAATAATTGAATTCTTGGAAATTCTGTTGCCTTCACTGTTTTCATATCATAGAAACCACCAAAGAATATAGCTGCTTTGATTTGTGATGGCTTGAATTGTTGTTTGAAATTCATTTCTTTGCGTAAACTTTTATTAGTTTGCATTGCAACGTACTGACTCGTTAATTGAGCTCCTGCTGAATCACCACCAATAACAACTTGGTTGAAATCAATGGGTAGTTCGTGTTTATTCTGCTTTATAAATTTAACTGCCTCATTCATTTGCTCTAGCGGTGTTGGATACTTATATTGTGGAGCTAACGCATAATTCACATTTACTACAATATATCCTTGTTCAGCTATTTTAGACAGAAGTGGATTTTTATATTGCTTATCACCTGCTATAAAACCACCACCATGCATCCAAAAAATTACTGGCAATTTGGTATCTTTACTCATATCAGAAGGCGTAATAATATCTAATTTACTATTAGGTAGTCCTTCGCCATAAGAAATATTTTGAAATAATTTCACGCTCTTATTATTAATTTGAACATGCTCTCTACCTTGTTGTTTTTCCTGTCCTTTATCATAGTGATTTTTCAAAAGAAAACCCAAGACGATTGCAATGATTATGACGATGAATAACGTTATCAACAACCATTTATATTTTTCTTTCATTATTGGTAATCCTCTCAAATCATGACTTCTTTCAATAATTTATATCTTAGATGACTTAGGTCATTAACTTTTTCTGAAAAATAAAGAAAAAGCAATTCACCTTTTAATTGAAAGATGAATTGCTTTTAAGATTAAATCAATCATTTTAAATTGTAAAGTGTATACGAAATAACAACTTATGCAATGTGTTTCTTGTCATCATTTTTACGTTTGAAGTACTTGATTAGTACTGCTACAACGATAAACATACCAACAACGCCCATAAATTTATATAACACGTTAATTAAATCTGCGAATCCTACGAAACTTAAAACATAAGCTGCAATCATCATAATAATGATAAAGATATGATATTTCTTGCTATATGGTTCAGTAAAACGTGCCGCGAATGAATAACAAAGTCCTAAAATAGTGTTATACATTACAGCTAACATAATAACAGTTAATACTAAACCAATCCATGGATTGATTGAGTTGGCTAAGTCTAATGTAGGAATATCTGCGTTTTTAATTTTTGGATATTCTGTTTGTAGTGAAAAGTTAATTAGTGCAAGTAAGATGGTATAAATAACGCCACCGAACATCGCACCAGCACCTGAAACTCTACGCTTAGACGCATCGCCACCAATAGCAACGACTGTACTAAAGCCAACTGCAAAAGCAAGACCTCCGTATACAAGTCCCCAGAATATACCTTTCCATGCACTTGTTTCTGGTACTGTATTATTTACTTGGGCAATTGAGATATCACCAGTAAATAAATAATAAACTGCAATAAGGATAACCATTATAATTAGAAATGGTGTAACAATCCCTAAAGCTCTAACAATCTTATTAAAATCAAGTAATAATGTTAAATAAATTACAATTGTCATGATCAAGGCGCCTAGCCAAGTAGGTATATGAAAGCTTTGGTTAAACGTTGATCCTGAACCGGCAATCATTGTTACAGCGATACCAAACAAGAAGAAGACTAGAATATAGTCAAATACTTTACTAAATTTCTCACCAAATACATATTGTAAAGTAGATTCATGATTGGTAGCTTCGAAGGCTGTACCAATTTTAGCTACTTGTCTACCGATAAATCCTAGAATGAAACCTGAGATTAAAACACCGATATAAGACCATAAACCAAAAGGTGTAAAGAATTGCATAACTTCTTGACCAGTTGAGAATCCTGCCCCTACAACGATGCCGACATAAGCAAATCCTATTTTTATTGCTTCTTTATTCAGCCCCATTTAAAAAATTACCTCCTTAGATTTTCACAGTGAGAATTATAACGTACTGTTTTTTATTTTCAACCCCACCTATTAGACTTATACATTAATGCATAAAAGTAGGGAAATTTGTATAAAAATAGCCATTAAAGTGTGGTAACTCTAATGGCATTATAAAGAGATAAATACGTTTAACTAACGTGCATCTCTATGTTTGTTTAATTCATTAATATCGACAACAATGTTGTCCATACGTTTTGCAGTGTCTTTAAGCACATTACGTGCTACATTATTATTAGGATCAAGTTTAAGAATACGTTTAGCTACATCAAATGCTTTCTTATCAGAAATAACAGGCTCTGGAATTGCGTGAAGCAATAGCATTTGTAGTAAACTTTTAACTTCATTTCCGTTAGTGAGTTTTATGGAAGACTCAGCATGATAGTATGCAGAATCTAAAGCACCTTCGTATTCACTCATCGGATAAACAAGTAGTAAGAATGCTAAATCATGCAATTCAGATGTTTCTTCATTTCTAATTAAATCTAAAATGCATGTATAAAACATCATACTCTCTACTTCATGAGCGCTAGAAATATATGCCTCTTCAAATTCCATAAAATCTGTTTCGGACATTAATTGTCGTATCTGCTCGAATTCGCCATTCAATACATGTCTCTTTATAAGGTGTTGCATGGCTATGTCCTCCTATTATCCAGATTTTATTTAACAATTATAACTATAATATCATAATTTTAGTTAATTTTCACTTGAAAAAGACGTACGATAAACTTCTTCAATTGCTTCTTCAACACTACCACCAGTAGACAGCTTAACAGACGCAGTAAAACTACCTTCAACGAGTGGCGCATTAACTTTTAAAACTTGATGGTCGCCTTCATACATTTCTATTGCCATGTCTAAATTCATCTCAGCAGATCCTAAATCAAAAAAGCATAACGCATCGTCTTCTAAATGATTGATTGCATCTTGGATGCTATTAAAAGAAGTACCTATACCACCATCATCTGTGCCACCACATGCTAAGACGTCAACGTCACTCACCATTTGTTCAAGCAATTGTTTCGTCCCGTTTGCGATATCAACACTATGACTTACTAACACTATTGTAGGCATATTTACTCATCTCCTATTAAAGCATTAAGTATATAAACCATACTTTGTGCACCCGGATCAATGTAACCTTTAGAATCCTCTTTAAAATAAGCAGCTCTACCCTTCGTCGCTGTCATATCTTTAGTATCGTCAGCATAACCTTGTAATTTATCTAAGGTCACTTTTTCATCATGTTGTAGCGCTTCGCTTGCCCTTTCGACAACATCATACATAGTCTTTTCATTTAATTCAACTTTACCTCTTTGAGCTATTGCATCTGCAAATGTTTTTAATAATACTTTTAGGTTATCCTTATCGATTTCATCCTTAACAACACTAGACATTTTGACAAAACTAAAGCCATATAATGGTCCGGATGCTCCGCCAATGTTAGACATCAATGTCATTCCAGTTGATTTAAACAATGAAGCCATATCTTTATCATCGATATTATCTTTCAAATGAGAGAAACCTCTTTCCATGTTTACGCCATGGTCACCGTCACCTATCGATCTATCTAAATCGGTCAATTCTGATTCTTTATCTTTAAAAGTATCCGCTAAACTTAATAATTGAGTTTTCATTTTTTCTACATTCATAGCTAACACCTCTATATTGTATATTTATTCACAATTATTTTTTATGAGTTAAAATAACGACTTGTTGTAGGTGCTAAAAATGCTGTTAACCACTCTTCATTAGCAGGAACTAATGTGATAGAAAAGCCTTGCATATCAAGTGATGTCATAAAATCACCTACATACCAATGTTTTACCCCATAATGCTTCTTATCAAATAAATCTTTGAGATATTTAGTTACAATATTGAGTTCAGATAGTGGTGTGCCACCCATACCATTAACCATTACTATAAATTCTTCTCCTGATATTTCTTTATCTAATTCTTCTACTAATGTTGAAACAATTTGATCTACTGGTTGTATAGCTTCACGATGCAAACCTTTTTCACCATGGATGCCGATACCAATCTCCATTTCATTGTCATCAATATCAAACCCATATTGACCTGTGGTTGGAACCATAGGAGGTGTTAAAGCCATACCAATTGTTTTTATTTCAGACATCATTAACTCTACTTTTTCTTTTATTTCAGTTAATGGTACTCCTTTTTCAGATAAAAAGCCTGCATACTTATGAATTAAAACTGTACCAGCTACACCTCTTCTTTGTTCTGGCGTACTAATCGCAATATCATCTCTAACTATTACTGTTTCAACTTGAATATCTTCCATTTCAGCCATTTCTTGGGCCATTTCAAAGTTCATCACATCACCAGCATAGTTTTTAACAATGAGTAAAACACCATCACCAGTGTGAACGGCCCTAATAGCTTCTAAAATTTTGTCTGGAGTTGGAGAAGTAAAAACTTCACCACAAACTGCAGCATCAAGCATACCTTGCGCGACATAACCAGCATGTGCAGGTTCATGACCGCTTCCACCTCCTGATACAAGTGCTACACCATTTTGTTTTTTATCTTTTCGTACTACAACTGTATCTTCAATTACATCTAATTCAGGATTTGCTACTTTTAAGCCATCTAACATATCACTTAAAAACTGTTGTCTATCTTTTATTAATTTCTTCATAAAAAATCCCTCCTTATCAATTTATCATCAGTATAAAACAGCTTTATAGACAATCGCTAATATTAAGTGTGTCTTCAATAAAATGTTCACAAATCATGTTTACTAATTAATAAGAGGGTTCATACTTATATATTAAAAAAAGCCTTTAAATGAATGTTCACTCTAAAATCCATCCATTTAAAAGCTTTATATTATGCATTATTTTAAGAAATATAAATACGCTCGATATTCAAATTTAATATTTTACCTATCACTTAACTAATCTATACACTTTTTGTTCTATACATTAGGTATAAGAAGTAGGGTGCCCCTATAATAGCAACTACTATACCTGCAGGAACGCCAGACGGTTGGAGAATAACCTTTCCTAAAGTATCGGAAAAAACAAGTAAAAATGCACCAACTAATATGGCAATTGGTAAAAAAAGTTGATGTCTAGGACCCACTATACGTTTGGCTATATGTGGCCCCATCAAACCAATAAATGAAATTGCACCAGCAACCGCAACAGCGACTGAAGATAAAATAACTGCTACAAAAAATAACACTATTCTCTCACGTTCAACTTTAACGCCTAAACCCTTAGCAACATGTTCATGTGTATTAATAATATTTAATTCATTTGATTTAAATAACAGATATGGCACGATAACCATGATCCAAGGAATAAATGCAAGAACAAATGTCCAATCATCTCCCCAAATATTACCAGCAAACCAAGTTGCCATGAATTCTGATTGATCTTCATCAAACTTTGACATCAGGGTAATAGAGCCTCCATATAATGCCGTTTGCATACCTACACCTATTAATACCATGCTGGCAGGGGTTAACCCACTATATTTATTTACACTAAAAATAAATATAACTAATGCTGTAGCGACACCACCAACTAAACTAATTATAGGTAAAACATAAACGAAATTATCTGGTTTAACTTGTCCAATTGTTACAAATAATGCTATCGCAAAGCCCCCGCCTGCATTAATTCCTAAAATACCAGGTTCTGCTATAGGATTTTTAGTAACACTTTGAACAACGGCACCACTCATACTTAGCGCTGCACCTGCTAAAATTGTAATCAACATGCGAGGAAGTCGGAAATCTATTAAAATAAGCGAGTCCGTATCATCACCCTGACCAATTAGAGTTTTAAAGAAATTTGGCACAGGTATTTTATATTCCCCTGAAGCAATACTCCAAGTACATGCTGCAAATAGTAATATGGCAAATACGATAAAAGTAATGATTTGTTTACGTCTTAAATTCGGATCAATCATATTGAACGTCCTCCTTTTTTAACAAGGTATAAAAAGTAAGGTACGCCAATAAACGAAATAATTGCTCCTACCGGGGCTTCGCCTAGTAGTCTTGCAATCATGTCAGCAACTAATACTAATACACCACCAAATATTGCAGTCAGTGGGAGCACTTTTGAATAATCTGTACCTATAATAAAGCGAACAATGTGAGGTACCATTAAGCCTACAAAAGCAATTTGTCCAACCATTGCCACAGCAACGCCAGCGAGTATCATTGATAAAACTAAGCTTAGTCCGCGAATCATAGAGACATTTTGGCCTAATCCCTTAGCAAGTGATTCACCTAAATTCAAAATAGTAAGTTGCTTGCTAATAACTAAAATAATAATTAGCGTAACGATAATTATTGGGCCACTCCATATAAGTTGTCCCCATGTTGTACCTGATATTCCCCCAGCACTCCAAAAAGTTAGAGATTGATTTAACCTAAATATAAGAGCGACACCTTGACTTAGTGCAGTTAATAACGCACTTATAGCTGCACCAGCTAAGATAATACGCATAGGATTAAATCCATCACGCCTAGACCGCCCAATCATTAACACGATGAAGCCACCTAAAAGTGCACCTAAAAATCCAGATATCATTAATAATAAAAATGGTGCCTCAGGATAAAAAGCATAGGTCATTGCCAAACCAAACGTTGCACCTGAGTTTAGTCCAATTAAACTTGGATCAGCAAGCCCATTCTTAGTTACACCTTGAATAACAGCACCAGCTACAGCTAAAGCCATCCCTACAAGAATTGCACCTAAATCTCTAGGTATTCTAATTTCACTTATGATATTATGATTTTGATTTTTAGGATTATAATTGAAAATTGCATCAAATATGGTAGGAATATCAACATGTGCTTTCCCAAATAAAATAGAAAGAAATAGTGCTAGTATTAGCACTATTACTCCACCTATTAAAAGCGATATAAACTTAAAGTTTTCATTTTTCTTTTTTTCTAACATTGTATTTTTAATCCTTTGTCTTCTCTTTTACGAGTAAGTCTTACTAAACAAATCATAAGTAACAAGTAGAGGTTTACCAGTACGAGGATCTTCATCTAATACCACATCTATATTGAATACTTTTTCTAAATTATCTTTAGTAAGTACTTCTTGAGTTGTACCATTTGCTACAATATTGCCATCTTTCATAGCAATTAAATGATCCGAGAAGCGAATAGCTTGGTTAATATCATGCAATACCATTACAATCGTACAACCTTGTTCTTTATTTAATTTCTGTACAAGTTCTAGTATTTCTAATTGATGACAAATATCTAAATAAGTTGTAGGTTCATCTAAGAATATAATATCCGTACGTTGTGCTAATGCCATTGCAATCCAAACACGCTGTCTTTGTCCACCACTTAAATCATTGATTGAACGATGACGGAATTCACTAGTACCAGTAACTGATAATGCCCAATCAATTTCTTTTTTATCTTCTGCTGTTAAACGGCCAAAGCCCTTCTGATGCGGAAAACGTCCATATGATACGAGTTCACCTACCGTTAAACCGTCAGCAACTTCAGGTGATTGAGGAAGTATCGCAATCTTCTTAGCAATTTCTTTAGTTGATTGAGCATGGATACTTTTACCATCTAAATGAATTGCACCTTCTTTAATAGACAACAAGCGTGATAACGCTTTAAGCAATGTAGATTTGCCACAACCATTAGGTCCAATTATAGAAGTCACTTTACCATCTGGGACCTCTACGTCTAAATTATTAATAATCGTAGTATCACCGTAACCAATTTTAACTTGTTCACCGTTTAAACGACTCATAATTCCCCTACTTTCATCTAAATAATACATTTTATATCGTAAAAACATTGAATTTATTTTTTCGTGTTTATTATTTCATTATTAATCGTAATTGATAATCATTATCATAGATATTATTATAACATCTATAGCTTTTAATGACTAACAGATATTTTTATTAATCGGTTAAATCATTTAATTTGAAAAGTAACGACGAAAAGCGGGACAGAAAATCTTTCTGTCCCGCTTTTTCACTAAATAATTTAATATTATTCATCTAGTAAGAAACCATTACCATACACATCTCTTACATCATGAATAACTAAAAATGCTTTTTCATCAATATTTCTAATAATACGTTTAGCACGTGAGACCTGAGTTTTAGAGATAACTACATATAACACGTCTTTTTCTTCACGTGTATAATACCCATGACCATTGAGTATTGTTAAACCTCTACCAACTTGTTCATCAATGGCTTTAGCTACCTCATCGGGCGTACTCGAAATAATAGTCATTGCTTTCTTTGTATTTAAACCCTCGATCACATATTCCATGACTTTAGTACCTATATATAAAGAAATAATAGTTACTAAAGCCTTATCTAATGAAATTTGAGTTAAAGAAATTAATACCACAAGTAAATCGAAGAAAAGCAAAGCATATGGAGTACTGATATCTAAATATTTATTTACGATTCTAGCTAATATGACAGTACCAGCAGTTGTACCTCCAGCTAATACTATGACTCCGATACCCACACCGACACACGTACCACCAAAAACTGCGTTAACAATCACATTACCTGTATGCACGTGCCATGACTCAGTTAGATCTAAAAAGATAGACATTAAAATAGTTGCTACAACTGTTAAATACATACTACGTTTACTTAAAAACTTATAGCCAATGATGATTAATACAGCATTAACCACAAAGTTTGTAATTGCAGGTGATAAATGAAATGCGTAATATAATACAATTGCTATACCGGTAACTCCTCCCTCACCTAAGTTACCAGAAATAATAAAAGCATTAACTCCTGCTGAGAAAATGAATGAACCAGCAATAACTAATAATATATCTCTGATTGTTCTTTTCATTCAACCACCCCTTTATTTTCTCTTAATATAAAAATGGTAGCACAAGCGTGTAATATTCTACAACACTACTTCAACAAAATCTTTTATATTTAACAAAGTCATTGATTAAATAATGTAAAAAATTATATTTTTACTGTTATTTCTTTCTCAACTAGCATTTGCTTATTCATAAAACACCAATCGACGAACAAATTAAAATATTCTGAATTTTTAATTTACTTATGACATAAGTTCTGCTATAATTATTTTAACTTCTTGAAAGAGAAGTTATCTCCTTTGTGTTGTTTATAGTAACAAAACAAATTTTGCTCGAAGTACTGTGACAGTACCTAGTCCTTACCGTTACAAGTACATTAATATTCATTTCCCATAAAAGCCAAGTATAAGAAGTGTCTCCTCACTTTCTATACTTGGTTTTTATCATTTCAAAGAGCTTTTCAGCCTCCTATTAAATAATAAAAAGGATTGTTCCAACAATTTCTCTAACATGTTGCGAAATATTTTTTAGGGAGATAAGAACTGAAGTTTTTATTAATCGTGTAAATTGAGTCTTATTATAGTTTTTTATTCATAAGGCATCTCGGTAATTCAGTTTAGTGAAGTTTATTCAATGATAGGAAAGTGCCTTATATTTTAAAGTATATCGATGTGAAATTACATGGTAATATGTAGTATCTTTGACGAGATTCCTGAAGGAGCAGTCCCAGTCCTAAACCTAGATTGAGACGGACACACTGCGACACGAAACCATACTATACGAAGTAATGAATATAAAAGTAGCAGTAAAATGATTTTAATTAGAAATCATTTTACTGCTACTCTTTTAGGGAATCATGTCCCAGACGCTTAGAATAATTAAATTCTTAAATTTAATTACCATGCAAATAATCCAACAAATGCTGCAGTTAGTAATGATACTAAAATACCTGCCAATAACATCATTGGTACGTATTTGGATACAAAATCTGATGTTTTCTTATCAACAATTCCTTTTAATGTACCTACAATCATACCTATAGTTGAGAAGTTAGCAAATGATACTAAGAATGTTGAAATCACTGCTCTATGGTGTGGTGAAAGTGAATTGACTTGCTTAGAAACTTCACCCATTACTACAAATTCGTTAGTAACAATTTTTTTAGCCATTTGTTGAGCAACTTCCCACGCTTCATTCCAAGGCAATCCAAGTAATAAAGCGAATGGATACATAAATACACCTAAAATTTGATTTAATCCAAAGCTACCTTTCCAACCAAAACCATGGGCAATTAACCCAGTGATTAGATGAATAAAGCGATCAATTAAATCAGCTAACGCTACGAAACTAATCACAAATGCGATGATAATAAGCACTAGCTTACCAGCTGCTAAAACTGAATCTCCTAAGAAAGAGAAGAATGGTTGGCGCTCTTCTTGATGATCTTTAATGCTATAAATAACGTCTTCTTTTTCCTCAACAGATACTGGATTCAGTATAGATGACACGATAATCGCGTTAATTATGTTTAGAGGAATAGCTGTCAAAACGAGCTCGCCAGGTATCATTTGAACATAAGCACCAACAATAGCCCCTGAAACGGAACTCATCGACATCATAGCCAAAGTTAATACACGCATTTCATTCATACGTTTCAGTTGTTCATTGGAAACAGCTAAGGCTTCAGTATTTCCTAAGAACATCATTTCCACACCAAAGAATGATTCAAATTTTGGTTGACGAGTAATCTTAGCAAGTAACCATCCAATACTTCCAATAATTTTTGGAAGTATATTAAAGTACATCAAAATATCAAATAACGGTACAACTAATAAGATAGGAAATAACGCGCTAATAGCCATATCCATCTGCTTTCCAGTAGTGAAACTAGCAAACGCGAATCCAGTTCCTTTGTGCGCAGATTCTATCACCCATGCTATCCCATTTGCCGCACCTTTGACTCCATTTCTTCCCCATGGAAAATAAATAAAGAACCATGCTAAAAACAAATTCAAGATGACTAAAATCAGTATCGATTTCCATTGAATATTTTTACGATTCCTTGAAAATATAACCGCTATACCCAAAAATACGATTAACCCAATGATATTAATTAGTAAAAACATTTGGCACCTACCTATTCATGTATTTTCATAAAAAATAATTAAACATCCAATATAAATAGTAGTAAGACTACAAAACTCTACAAGAAGGGCTTCTAGATTTGAACTTTATATCATTTAAATCATTTAAATCCGGTCATAACCCGTACTTTATAACATTATGTATATCTAACGTTCCACTTCTTACAAGAGACATTATACCACTTGTAAATTTAGGTTAAAATAATGGTTTTACGAATATCTCACAATATTTAGGAGGAGATTAAAAAACACGCCCCACATTATAGTGGAACGTGCTATAACTTAGTCTGATAATTTTTGAGATGTGACAAAGTTTTTATATTTTTCATGAGATGCCATTAATTCACCATGAGTACCTTTACCAGTGACTTGACCTTTATCAATAAAGATAATTTGTCCTGCTTTCTTAATAGTGGAAAGTCGATGAGCGATGACTACTGTTGTTCTACCTTCCATTAATGTCTCAAGCGCTTCTTGAATTTTAACTTCACTTTCACTATCTAAATTGGCAGTAGCCTCATCTAATAGTAAAATATCTGGGTTCTTAACAAAGCTTCTCGCAATATCAATACGTTGACGTTGACCACCAGATAATTTAAGGCCTCTTTCACCAACCATAGTGTCATAGCCTTCATCAAATTGCATGATGAATTCATGACAATTCGCAAGTTTAGCATATTCAATTAATTCATCATCTGTTACTTTCCTATTGATACCATATAATATGTTATCTCGAATTGAACCACTCATCATTGAGTTAGATTGCATAACGTAACCAATCTTATTACGCCATTTAGACAATGGGATATCATATATACTGCGATGATTATATTTAATGTCTCCATTTTCAATATCATACATACGTTCAATTAAATTGAAAATTGTACTTTTACCTGAACCTGAAGGTCCCACAAAGGCACTTACTTTGCCTTGAGGTATATTAAACGTAACATCGTTCAAGATTTTCTTAACATCATATTTAAAATCCACATTTTCAAAGCTTAGCTCTCCATCTTCAACGATTTCATCTTTAGATTCAGATAAAGCTTCAGTTGGTTCAATTGGTTCTTGCATAATTTCATGTATACGCTGACTTGCACCGACAGCTCTTTTATAATCAGTAACCAACGTAGATAAATTAATTAAAGGCATTGAAAGTTGAATAACATAGAAAATCATAGCGATTAATGTACCTGGCGTAATAGCACCTGTACCAATTTCTAGGGCACCGAAGCCTAAAATAATCGCAATTGTAAGTAACATAACTACACCTGAAATTGGTTGCACAATGGCTGAAATTTTAGCCTGCTTTAAGCCAAGATTGTAAATCTTTTTCAAATTAACATGTGCATTGTCTAGCTCTAATCTTTCAGTATTAGAAACCTTAACCAATCTCATTTCCGTAAGCACACGACCGAGTAAACCACTAAAATTAGCGATTTCAGATTGCGTATTTGTAGAAATCTTTTGCATTACTCGACCTAGTGGAATCATGATAAAAACAAATATAGGTATCGTAATAAATGTAAGTAATGTTAATTTCCAATCCATTATAAATAACATTATTAAAGAACCTATTAAAGTTAATACTGATGGTAATAAATTAGGCAATTTTTGAGATATAAATTCATTAATAACCTTTGTGTCATCAGTAAGACGACTCATTAACTGACCACTTTCGTTTTTATCAAAGAACGGCATTTTTAATTGGATGATATGTTCCCATAATATAGAACGAATGGCATAAATAATTTTCTCACCAATTTTACTAAGTAAATAAAGTCCTACACCACTTAGTAACGCGTTAACTAAGAAAATTGCGCCAAAAATTCCTATCATGCCCCAATTAATACTACTTACAGAGAATTTATCTACAATTCGTCCTGTAAATAATGGCACTAATAGCCCACTCAAACTTCCTAACGAAGTAATAATAACCGCTGCAATGATTAACCCATATGGCCATGAAAGCCTCTTAAATAAGAAAAATAAAGGGTTTTGTTGTTTCATAATTTTACCTCGTCTTAAATTGTCATATTTTCATTTTGCTCAATCATACTATAAATCCATTTCTACCCCAAATAATAATACACTTTACAATCTTTTAAATTACAAAAATGATTTTACATTATTAAATATAATAAATAAAAAAGATTAACAAGTCCTGTAAAATAATTCTTAAAAATTCCCTTTATCTTAAGCTATTTACGTTCATTATAACTTTGTACTTCGCATTAAGTATTATAACACCTTTTAGTTCAACTGACGAAGGTCCACGCCTATAATTTTACGCAATAATCATTTAATTCTTATACAAAAAATATGCGTGCTACTCTTAGTAACACGCATGTAAATAGTTTTAAAGTTATTTAGCATCTTTTCCATATAATTCTTGTTTAATCTTAGTTGTTGAGATACCTTCTGTACGATTTAGATAAATCACTTCGCATTTATCTTTCAAGAAATCAAATTCGCCTTCCCAATCGTGACCCATAACAAAGACATCAACTTCAAAACGATCAACATCTTTTTCTTTTTGGCCCCATCCTTCTTCAGGGATTACTAAATCTACATAACGAATAGACTCTAACATCATTTTACGTTGCTCATAATCATAGTACGACTTTTTATTTTTTATTTGGTTGAATTCATCTGTAGAGAGCGCCACGATAAGATAATCGCCCATTTCACGTGCTCTTCTCAGTAATTCGATATGACCATAATGTAGTAAATCATATGTACCATAAGTAATTACTCGTTTCATGATACGTATTCTCCTTAACTTAAAATTTAATAAAAATTTACAATCTTAATGTAGCATAAATATTTCACCCTTACCATTAATTCAATATAAGATAAGGATAATTTTATACAAATTTTCTTATTGCATTATTTCTTATTTAACATGCGTTTTAATGATTGCTTCCCTGAAAATGATGCACGTCTAGGAAGTACTGAAACTTTAAAACGTAAATAACCAGGTCGACCTATACCAACACCTTGTAATGTCTTTCTCCATTGTTGATATAACGTTTTCGTCCAATTTGTTGCACTTTGCTCAACAGCTCTTACAATTCTAAACATTGCATTCCCTGAGTAATGGGTATGTTGCATAGCTTTCATATAAGTTGTAACACTATCCATGAACGATTGAGTCATTTGACTATTCTTCATTAAATGCGCTTGTATTAAATAACTTACGATAAGATTATCCATCCGATAACTGTAATATGTCTTTTCCTCAATGAGTAACAATAACTCCATGACACGTCGACGCACTTTTAAAGCGTCCTTCATATAAGGGAGAAATGTATCAGCACGTTGAGCTGTAACTGACCCTTCTCTTTCATTATATACATAAACAATATTTGGTATAAGTTGAATATCTCTTGCTTTAGAAAATGCTCTCACAATAAACGTGTGTTCTTCACAGAATACGACATCCTCATCAAAACGTAATCCTGCATATTTGGCACTAAATAATTTAGCGCCAGGACCTATCGACTGTAAAATTTCAGGCTTGCGATCAAGCGTGACTAACTCATCCAATACAATATCATCATGTGTCGGAATCACTTTCCAATCACCATTGATACCTCTGCCCATTTGTCCTATAACTACATCAGTTTCTTCATTTTTTTGAAATGCTTCAACCATTAAATCAATTCTACTAGGTAAGAACTCGTCATCAGCATCTAAAAATAGAAATCCTTCAACGTCATCTGACATTGCCTCTAATCCAACGTTTCTACTACGTGCTGCACCTTGATTATCTTGATTAATCACTTTAATATTTTTATGCTCTTTCTGAAGTTCTGTAAGCACGCGTTTTGTATTATCGGTCGAACCATCATTTACGCAGATAATTTCATAATCTGACTTACTATCCACAGAAAGGATTGCTCGTTTGATAGTATCTTCAGCATTATATACTGGAATAATTATTGCTAATTTCATAATTTCACCAACTTATTTATAAAATTGACTAACTCGTTTAAACTTTCTTTCGTATTATATCGATGCCAAGTATTAAATAATGATTGTAGTGGTACATCATTCTCTTTAAGTGCTTGAATTAAACTATTTTCATCAGTAAATTTATAGTCATTTGGAATCTCATAATAAAATGAATTCAATCCTCTAACATTTTCATATTCTTTCTCATCATAGTTATAGAATAAGGTAGGTTTATTGAGCAAACTTGCTTCAATTGGTAGCGAACTATAATCACTAATAATGACGTCTGCCATAATCATTAAAGAAGATATATCGATATCTTGTGATGATTGTCGATCTCTAATCGAAGGGTGCAAATGGCTTAATAACGTATAATTAGGTAGGTTTTGTTCAAACTTCTCTTTATTTATAGTCCTATTTGCAATTTTAGATTCCCTATACGTAGGCACATATACCGCTAATTTATCTTTAATATGATACTTCGCTTTCAAACTACGTTGTGCTTCTTCTATATCAATATTTAAATATTTTACTAATCTAGGAAGTCCAAACTTTAACATTTGATCAGGACGTGCTTCAAATGATTCCTTAAAGCACTGAGCCATCTCTTCTCCACCTATTAAATAATAGTCTGTTGCATCGTAAACACGCTTATATTGTTTAACCATTGTTTGATTATTCACGTCCACCTGATGGTCGGTCAAACCGAAATCTTTGAGCGCTCCCGCTGCATGCCAAGTTTGAATGACAGCTTGTCCTTTCTTTTTATGATATCCGCCCATCATAAGATAATACGTGTCAATAATAATGACTTTAGCTGAGCTTAATGCCTTAATATGGCTAATCACATTTTTATTTCCTGCAGGTATGAATGTTATATTTTTCAAGTTTTTTAAATGCGCTTGATCCTTCATTTTTCCAATAACTGTAATATCGTACTTCTGTTGACTTAATGCTTCAATTATTGGAAACACATCTTGTTTAAAGGTCATCATAACTACTATATGATTTCGGTTTATTTTCTTAGTTTTAAATAGATAATTTAACACCTTAATTATAAACATATATATTTTTTTTATTAGAATTCTCATGTTTTCACCGTCTTTATTTACTCAATCGTATTATTAAATTATAAACGATTCTTTCTTCCTTAGAAAATGATAATAGTATCTTTAATGCTCATTAAAAAGTTGTAGTGTGTGATTTTATTTTTCAAAAATAAAACCTTGATCCAGAGTGGACCAAGGCAATGTATAAATCTTTATAAGAAATCTGCAAAATGATCTCTATAACGTTTATGAAGAATAGAGCCAATAACAAAGAACAAAATAATAATACAAATGTTATATAACATCAATTTCCAATGATCGATAAAGTACCATTGATGGAATAAAATTGCCGCACGATATGATTCGGCAATAAAATAAACTGGGTTGAACATCATAATTTGATGTATAACACCACTCACACCATGATTTTTAGGTACCCATAAAATTGGAGACATATAGAATAATATTCTCATGAGCGCTTGCATTATCATTTGTGTATCCCTTACAAGTATTCCTAGCGTTGACGTTAACAAGGCTACGGATGAAGTTAATAAAAATGCAAAAGGTACATAAATTAATAATTGAACAATATGAATACTCGGTATAATTCCTTTAAACATACATGCGATGATAATAATTGCTAACAATCCTAAATGACCGTAAAATCTGCTAGTTACAATGTACGTGGGAATAATAGATAATGGAAAATTCATTTTAGCAACTTGATTAAATTTTTGTGAAATTGATTTGGTACCTTCAAGAACACCTTGGTTAATGAAAAACCACATACTAATTCCCACTAGCAACCAAAATACAAATGGGATACCATGTATTGGTGCATTACTTCTAATTCCTAAACCAAAAACTAGCCAGTAAACCATAATTTGTAGCGCTGGGTTTAAAATTTCCCATGCCATTCCTAAATAGTTACTGTGATTTGAGATTTTAATTTGAAATTGTGCCAGTCTTTGAATTAAATAGAAGTTTTTGAGGTGTTCCTTTAAAACAGTTCCAACTGCTGACATTAAACCCAACCACGCTTTCTCATGCAATAGAAATCTATCTATTGTAAAACTTTATTAAATAGTCTTTTAAACTTATATTTTGTAATCACTTTATTCTGAATAATAGCTTATTGTTTATTACAAGCATATTATATTATACAATCATTATCGTTAAAAACAGTAATGATAATATTTAACTTTTATGTGAAGTATGACAAAGATAGTATTTTCACATTTAATAATTTTAACAAAATCTTCTATTCACTTTACACTAGGTTAATAAATTTAACAACTGATGTGTTGTATATTATAATCTATATAAATGTATATAAGGAAGGTACTAAAATGAGCGTTTCGGTAAATATTGAAAATGTAACTAAAGAATACCGTATATATAGAAATAATAAAGATCGAATTAAAGATGCTTTAATCCCTAAAAATAAAAATAAAACATTTTTCGCTTTAGATGGTGTTTCACTTACAGCACATGAAGGCGACGTCATAGGTCTAGTAGGAATTAACGGTTCCGGAAAGTCTACCTTAAGTAACATGATAGGCGGCTCACTTTCCCCTTCCTCTGGAGAAATTGAACGACATGGTGATGTCAGTGTAATTGCAATTAATGCAGGTTTAAACGGTCAACTAACAGGAGTAGAAAACATTGAATTTAAAATGTTGTGTATGGGGTTTAAACGTAAAGAAATCAAAGAGTTAATGCCTAAAATCATTGATTTTAGTGAATTAGGTGAATTCATCTATCAACCAGTGAAAAAATATTCCAGTGGTATGCGTGCTAAATTAGGATTTTCAATTAATGTAACTGTTAATCCAGACATTTTGGTTATTGACGAAGCGCTTTCTGTAGGAGATCAAACATTTACTCAAAAATGTTTAGATAAAATTTATGAATTTAAAGAAGCGAAAAAAACTATTTTCTTTGTTAGCCATAATCTCCGCCAAGTCAGAGAATTCTGTACAAAAATTGCTTGGATTGAAGGTGGCAAATTAAAAGAATTTGGTGAACTTGATGATGTATTACCAAAATACGAAGAATTCTTAAAGGACTTCAAGAAGAAATCTAAAGCACAACAAAAAGCCTTTAGAAGCGAATTAGATGAATCACGTTTTGTTATTAAATAAGCAAATATCATACTAAACTGTCACAATAAACGTTGTTGACAGTTTTTATGTGCTTTTAAATTAAAGATTTAAAACATTGCAACTCTCATATGATAATTATTTTCAATTAATTTGAGCTTAACCCTTTTCAAAAAGTAGAAGTAGTATTATGATGGAATTAAGAGATACACAAAGTTGTCACAACTGAAACGTAAATTAAAGAGGGTGAAAGAGATAGTAGCTAATAAGAAAACCCAACAATTTGCGAATTTAGTACGTTCTTACCGTAAATCATATATTGGTAAAGGCCCCGAACAAGTTAAAGTCTTTTTTAAAGATAACTGGGCAATTTGTCATATGACAGGTAGTTTAAGTAAAGTTGAAAACTTTTATTTGAGAAATAAAGATTTTCAGAGTATGCTTAAATATGGACGTACTGAAGAAATTAAAGAATTATATAAACAAAAACCTCCAGTTGAAATGGAGGAACTTGTTGGAGCAAATTTCGTAAAACTTTTTACAGATGTTAATTTAGAAGACGACGAAGTTGTTTCAATCTTCGTTTTTGATAAATCAATTGAATAACAAATAATATAGTAATAATACTATGGGATTGGTGTAAGGTACTCAGTGCTGTTTGCTAACCCACTTACATTTTAAATGCTTATGAGAATTCATACATTTAAGGAGGTGGTTTAGACAAATAGGCTGAGTATTTTTTTATAAACGTTATAAGTGCTCTCATCATAGAATAGCTAGAACTTTTACTAGATAAAATTCTAAATTTAGGAGTGTATAGAGTATGAAAATTGTAGCATTATTCCCAGAAACTGAAGAAGGTTTAGACAATCAATTATTAAATACAGATAAAGCCATCGGTCTTAGAGATTTCTTAAAAGATTCAGACCATGAATTAGTTATCTTGAAAAATGGTGAAGAAGACTTAGATAAACACTTAAGCGATATGGATATTGTGATTAGTGCACCATTCTATCCTGCTTATATGACTAAAGAAAGAATCGAGAAAGCACCAAACTTAAAATTAGCAATCACTGCAGGTGTTGGTTCTGATCATGTTGATTTAGATGCAGCAAGTAAAAATGATGTCGGTGTAGTAGAAGTAACAGGTAGTAATACTGTAAGTGTAGCTGAACATGCCGTAATGGACTTACTTATTGTATTACGTAACTTTATGGAAGGACACCGTCAATCAGTCGAAGGAGAATGGGACTTATCTAAAGTCGGTAACCAAGCTCGCGAACTTCAAAACAAAACAATCGGTATCTTTGGTTTCGGTCGTATTGGTCAATTAGTTGCTGAACGCTTAAAACCATTTAACGTAACTATCCAACACTATGATCCAATCAATCAAAAAGATAACGAAAACTCAAGATTCGTTGAATTCGAAGAACTTGTGAAAACAAGTGATGCAATTACGATTCATGCACCATTAACACCTTCTACTGATAATTTATTTAATGAAGATGTATTAAATAAAATGAAAAAAGGTAGTTATTTAGTTAATACAGCTCGTGGTAAAATCGTCAACACTCAAGCATTAGTCAACGCTGTTAATAGTGGTCAAATTCAAGGTTATGCCGGCGACGTATGGTACCCACAACCAGCACCAGCTGACCATCCTTGGAGAACAATGCCTAGAAATGATATGACTATTCATTATTCAGGTATGACTTTAGAATCTCAAAAACGTATTGAAGATGGTGTCAAAGATATTCTAAATCGTTTCTTTAATAATGAACCTTTCCAAGATAAAGATGTTATCGTTTCAAGCGGAAAAATTTCAAGCTCAAGCTATACTGCTAAATAATAGCACTTTAATACGTTTAATTAGATTTTAAAAAAACCTTTATTCAAATCACTCAACTATTTAAATCATGACAACCCTAAGTATAGTTTAATGAACGATGATATAACTTAAAGAGACTTCGCTATGAAAAGCGCCATTCTCGACTTAATAGCGTACATGTACTCTTTGATAGCTTCAGTAGATGTCTTATGGCGAGTTAATCAACGTTATACCTTTCCCAAAATCAAAAATGTTATCAGCCATGTAAGATCCCTGTTCGCTTACAAAAGACATTGAAAGAGCTTTTTCTTACCCTTGATATTACAGAATTAAATTAAATAATCTCAATTATTTTCTACCCCTTCCCCTGAGAAATAATTGAGTTGTTAAATCCCTAAAATTATTGTTATCCCTGTTCAAATAGAAAGCGAGAGGTGGCCTCCCTGAACCATCTCTCGCTTTATCTTATTTATCAGTTTTGTTTTTTCTTTTTTGCTTAGATACTTTTATCATAAATTTTGGTATACTCATCATTCTGCCTATACGCTTCCAATCTATAAGCAAACGATATACCCATTCAATATTCAGCTTTTGAAACAATTTTGGGGCACGCTTTTTCGCCCCACTTAAAACTTCAAATGAGCCACCTACGCCCATCATAACAGTTTGATTAAATTTGGAATTATGTTTATGAATCCATTCCTCTTGTTTCGGGAATCCCATTCCAACAAAAATGTAGTCAGGATTAAAACTAGTTATTCTTTTGACCACCGTTTCATCCTCTAGATTAATATATCCATGATGGTAAGCGAACGTCACATTAGAATATTTTAAGTGTAATTTACGTTCAGCCGCTTCGATAATTTCATTTTTTGAACCAAGTAAATACACACGCTGATGATTTGCATGAGCTATTTTCAAACATTCTTCAAGCAACTCAATCCCTGGTACTCGACGTCTCAGAGGTTGATTTAATCGCTTTGATGCTTTAACCACTCCAGTTCCATCAGCTACAACATAATCCGAACTATTAATTAAATCCATATACGAAGGATGTTCAGTTGCATAAACAACAATTTCAGGATTAGCCGTTACTATAAATAAATTACTTTCAGTTTTATTTTCGAAAAATGATTTGATATTCTCAATCATTTCCAACATCGTAGTATTATTGAATTTTACGCCCAGCACGTTGACTTTACTGTTATTAAATTGCTCGTTATTCATCAAATTTGCCCCACTTCACTTCGTGTAGTCATTTATTAATTAAAATTAAATATAGAAGTATTAATAGTACTATGCTTAAAAATGTACCGTCTATTTTACCACATCCAAAATTAAACAAGAAATCTTTAATCCTTAAATTACATCTAAAGTCTAAAGGCTAATTCCTGCTTTGTCATTTATAATATTAAATAAATGAACATATTTAAATTTATTTATTCGAGGTTAATCATGTCCTATCTAGAGAACTTTTTCACAACAGTTATTCATTTAAATATTTATCTCATCATTGCCATTGGAATAATATATATCTTTATTCATCAAAACAGACATAACGGTATCATTCGATTTCTAGATGTCTATTTGAACTATATACCAGTTTTAACTCATGAGTTTGGTCATGTATTATTTAATCGTCTTGCAGGTGGACGAGCTAAAGATCTAGTTATCGTTACAAGTCCCACTGAAAGACAAACAACATTACAACAAGGCTATGCTATCACTCAATCTAAAGGTTATTTGGGTCAATTCATAACCACAATTGGGGGTTACTTAATGCCACCCATCATGTTTTTAATTGGATTAGTGGCTGCGCATTTTGAACATCCAAGTATTTTTCTAGTCACATATCTCTTGATTTTTATTTATTTTTTAATATTAACCTCTCGAAAACTATCACCTATTTTTGTCATTCTGTTAATCAGTATACTCTTATACTTTTTAGTCCAGCATAACCATACAATGATGGTGTATGACATCGTCTCTTTAAGTTATCATCTTATTTTAGGCGTTTTACTAGGTGAAATTATTCAATCTTCATGGACAATATTTAATCTTACCTTCCAACGACCTAAGCCAAGTTGGGACGGCAGTGCTTTAACTGATATCACTAAAGTACCTACAATCATTTATAGTACGATATGGATTGCCTTCAACCTCTATACGATCTATTTACTCATTAAATACACGATTTTATAAAAAAGCTTAAGCTCTTAATGATTCAAAGAACGCTCATTAAGAACTTAAGCTTTTATTGTTTTTCGGCAAAAATATTCATTGCATTTTCATAACTTAAAATAGTTACATTTTCATTTCGTTTAATAATAATTACTTTATTAGTATCATCTTTCGAAACGATTTCTACCGTATTGCCTATATAGATATCTTTACTTGAAAGGTATACAAGTAAGTCTGTCTTATCGCGCACTCTTCTGACTATAACATTGTCACCAGGTTCGAATTCTAAGATAGACGTTGTATAGAGTTCTTTATAATGATGGTCACGTGGAATCACGCCACCATGAGGACATGTTTTAGGAAAATTTAACGTTTTATCTAAGCGTTCCACAAACAAATCAGAAATTCGGTGTTCAAGAATTTCTGCCTCTTGATGCACCTCTTCCCAATTGTATTGCAATATTTCTATTAAAAATAATTCTAGTAAACGATGACGTTTAATAATATCAAGTGTTCGGTCTAAACCTTCTTTAGTTAAACGTGCACCTTTATAATGTTTAGTTTCTACATAACCTTCCTTTTCCAAGCGTCCTATCATTTCACTGACAGATGGGGGTTTAATATTTAGAAATTGAGATAGTTGTTTATTAGATACAAAGGATACATCGCCGTCATTCGTTAAAATTGCTTTTAAGTAATCCTCTTTTTCTTCAGTTAACATCATTTCACCTCACACGCATTCACCTTATTGTATCACGAATTCACTTGACATGTTAAAACTTCAACGTTTATTATAAAATAAATTAGGTTAGCCTAAACTTTTTATTAGGAGGTTATAATTTTTGCTAAAAATTGATCAATTAAATTTATTTTTAGGGAAAAAGCATGTCCTTAAAGACGTGTCATTCTCATTACCTATATGTGGTGAAATCGTCGGCATCGTAGGTCCCAATGGAGCAGGTAAATCATCAATGCTCAAAGCTTTTATCGGGGAATTTAAAGCGACGGGAACTAGATTGTTATACGATCGCCCTATACATACTCAACTCAGATATATTACTTACATTCCTCAAAAAGCTCAATTAGATTTAGACTTCCCTATCAAAGTAGAACAAGTGGTGCTTTCAGGATGTTATCAAGACATTGGGTGGTTTAAACGTCCAGAAATTACTGAGCGAGCGAAACTCAACCAATTACTTAAAGATTTAGAATTAGATGATTTGCGTCATAGACAAATTTCAGAATTAAGTGGTGGTCAATTACAACGTGTACTTGTTGCGAGAGCATTAATGAGCGAGAGTGATATCTATTGTTTTGACGAGCCTTTTGTAGGTATTGATATCTACAGCGAAGAATTAATAATGAAAAAAATTAAGCATCTTAGACATTTAGGTAAGTTGATATTAATTGTACATCACGATTTATCAAAAGCTGAGGAGTACTTTGACCGTATTTTATTACTCAATCAATCCTTAAGATATATAGGACCACCAAAAGAAGCTTTAACTTCTGAACGATTGAATGCAACTTTCATGAATTTTGATAATGATTTATCACCACTTCAATCGTCACAGTTACAAGGGAGTGCGTGTTAAATGTTAGACTTCTTTAATCATTTACTCAGTTATCAATTTTTAAATCGTGCATTAATCACTTCTATATTAGTAGGGATTGTGTGCGGTACTGTAGGAAGTATTATCGTACTTAGAGGCCTGTCTCTAATGGGAGATGCAATGAGCCATGCGGTGTTACCAGGCGTTGCGCTATCTTTCCTATTCAATATTCCAATGTTCATCGGTGCATTAGTAACAGGTATGATTGCCAGTCTTTTTATTGGTTTTATTACTTCTAAAAGCAAGACAAAACCAGATGCAGCGATAGGTATTAGTTTTACTGCATTTCTAGCAACAGGAGTCATTATTATAAGTTTAATCAATAGTACGACAGATTTATACCATATTTTATTTGGTAATTTACTGGCTATAACCAATCAATCATTTTGGACAACTATCATTATCGGAATGAGTGTGCTAACACTTATAGTTGTATTTTATCGACCTTTAATGATATCTACTTTTGACGCAACATTTAGCCGTATGAGCGGTTTAAACACAACACTCATCCATTATTTCGTCATGCTTTTACTAGCACTTGTCACAGTTGCAAGTATTCAAACGGTCGGAATCATACTTGTAGTGGCTTTACTTATCACTCCTGCATCAACTGCATTTTTGATTAGTAAACAATTGTACAGCATGATGATTATTGCCAGTCTTATTAGTATTATCAGTTCAATTACCGGACTATATTTTAGTTATATATATAACGTCCCAAGTGGTGCTACAATCGTGATTTGTACATTTACTATTTACGTTATAACGTTAGCAATTACGAGAATGAATAACAGACAGAAAAGAGGCGCTTTAACGTGAAGAAGATTTTTGCTTTAGCATTAATATTTATCATGATTCTTGCCGCGTGTGGGAATCAACATAACAAGGATCATAGCTCTACCGAAGGTAAGTTAAAAGTTGTAACAACCAACTCAATTTTATATGACATGGTCAAACATGTCGGCGGTGATAAGGTCGAAGTCCATAGTATTGTACCAGTCGGTCAAGACCCTCATGAATACGAAGTAAAACCCAAAGACATTAAAGCTTTAACTGACGCAGATGTTATTTTCTATAATGGGTTAAATCTTGAAACAGGAAATGGTTGGTTTGAAAAAGCGCTCAAACAAGCAGGCAAATCTACTAAAGACAAGAGCGTTGTTGCTACATCTAAAGATGTTACACCTATTTACTTAAACGGTGAAAATGGTAACAAGAACAAACAAGATCCACATGCTTGGTTAAGTTTAGATAACGGTATTAAATACGTTAAAACAATTCAACAAACGCTAATTCAACATGATAAACAAAATCAATCTACGTATAAAAACCACGGAAAAACTTACTTAGCTAAACTCAAAAAGTTAAATAAAGAGAGTAAAAACAAATTCAATGATATTCCTAAAGTGCATCGAGCTATGATGACTAGTGAAGGTGCATTTAAATACTTTGCTAAACAATTTAAAGTGAAGCCAGGCTATATTTGGGAAATCAATACTGAAAAGCAAGGTACACCAGGACAAATGAAACAAGCTATTCGTTTCGTTAAAGACAACCATCTCAAACATCTATTAGTTGAAACAAGTGTGGATAAAAAAGCCATGCAAAGTTTATCAGAAGAGACAAATAAGGATATCTATGGAGAAGTATTTACAGATTCTATAGGTAAAGAAGGCACTAAAGGTGATTCATACTACAAAATGATGAAATCCAACATCGAGACAATTCATGGCAGTATGAAATAACTAGAAATACACGGATGAACACGTAAGAAAGTGTAGAAGATTAATCATAAGTCATGTTCATCCGTGATAATTCTAGAACTTTTATATATTATTTTTATTTTGTAACTAGCAGTCCCATATCGTGTGTTTTTTCATTTATATTACCCTCCTATAATATAAACTACATCTTTTTTACACACGATATGGTGGTGTTAGTTAAGGGGATATTTCGCAAACTTATTTGAGCCCCACTCTCTCACGAATTACAGAGTAAATATTTTAGCGGAAATCACTCATTCTTTTTGTTGTTTTCGAGCGATAAACAATGGAAGGAAACTAACAATGTGCTACTAATCTTAACATCTCAATCAATCCTCGAGTAGTACATAACAGTTCTATTCAACTCTGAGTAGTTACTGAAGCCACAAATAATCACTTGATGTGATAGCTTCATCTATCACTAAGCTACCTCCATGGATATTCAATCCTCCCCCATGGAGACATTAGTTGCACTAATTATGTTGAGATTAGTGCAACTTTTTTATGATGATATATGTAAAAGAGCCCTCACCACTTTATGAGTGAGGGCTCTTTTTTAGAAAGTTTATAAACAAACGTATATTTTTTATCATGTCATACTATCAACGATAACCATTTCATCATAGTTAATAGATTCTCTAAGCTTCAATGCTGTACCTTCTGTAATTTCTTCATCTTCTATTAATTCACGAAGAATTCGACGTTGTTCTCTTAAAGCATTCAACTTAATTCTAGTAATCGTATCTTCACTTTGAGAATTGAAGAAATTATTCGGAGTTAAGTTATCTATACGCATAAGATAACCATCGCATATCATACCAATCTCTAGTTTGTTATCTGTTGTTGCCTCTTTAGACAATCTACTTACTACATTGTAATGAACTAATTTATTTATTTTACCTAATTCAAGTAAGTTATCTGTAACACTTAAAGAAGATGCAGAATTTATTTTAGTTTTAACACGGCGTTTCAATAACATTCCTCTTAAAACAACTGTAATCCTTCTAAATAGTGACGCTTGTTTGTAGACTTGTGTACGTTCAGCATAGCGCATATAGTTTTCAAGTACACTATCTGTAATCTCACCATCATCAACAAGTTGTTCTAATGTTTTTGTTTCTACATTAAACGCAATTTTTTGAAGACGTTCTAACTCTTTAGAGTTTTCATCTTCCTTTTCAACTGTTTTAAGGAAAGTGAGTTTATCATGATATTCTTTAATCACATTTCCATAACGATAACTTGTTTCAAATGTAGATTTCTGATTTAAATAATCAATCACATGTTCCAAAATATATACTCTTGCTTCTTTGAATGTCATATTACCTAATTTCACTTTTGGTTTATTAGGCGTAACTAAAGGAAGTAATACTTGAGCAATGACCAAGCTAATGATGACCATTCCTGACGCAATAAATAATAAATCATTTCTATAATGGAATGAATGATGATTTGCCAAGTAATAAGGTAATGTTAATGCGATTGCTAGTGAAATTGTCCCGTGTACACCGCAAAGCGTCATAATAAGTGCATATAAGCTTCTCTTAGGTTTTTTCTCTGGGGCTTTATCGTCATCGTCTTTTGATATCATTTTCTGGAAAGGACTGACTGATAAATAGAAATAAGGATAAAGCACATATACCCATACAAATCTGAAGAGGTATACCGCTAAAGCGACTAGTACAGTGATAACTACTAAGAATAGTAAATTATGTGGTTCTGTCTTAATAATCTTCACAATAACCTCAGGTACTAAGAAACCTAATATTGAAAAGACAAAACCATTTAAAACATAACCTATAATATTCCATGTGTGGTTATAACTCATTTGTAATTGTGTACGTGTTTGAGCGATACGATCTCGTTCAAATCCATGGACGAGTCCGGCTACTACAGCTGCGATAATACCTGACGCATGAAACAGTTCTGCAATGAGATATGTCACAAATGGCGTTAATAACTGTATAAATGTGAACATATTAATATTCTCAATGCCTCGTCTCATTAGAGTTAAACGAAAACGAACAAGTGCCATACCTATAAGTAAACCTACAATTGCCCCACCTATAGATGCAATTAAAAATTGTTGTACCGCATCGAAAAGTGAAAACGTACCTGTGACTAATACGCCTACAGCAATTTTAAATGAAATGATACCGGCTGCATCATTAAGTAATGATTCACCTTCAAGAATCGTCATCGCACCTTTAGGCAACACCTTACCGTTAGTGATTGCTTGAACTGCTACAGCATCTGTAGGACAGAGAATTGCTGCAATTGCAAAGGCTGCACCAATCGGTAGTTCGGGCCAAATCCAATGTACGAACAATCCTACACCAATCACTGTTGTAATAACGAGACCTAAAGCCATCATCATTACAGGTTTAATATACTTTCTTAAATGTACTCTTGAAACGTTAACCCCTTCTACAAATAATAATGGGGCAATTAATGTGACCATAAATAGTTCTGAGTCAAAGTTAAATTCAACTGGAATTGGAGTGAGGTATAAAATCATTCCAAGAACGATTTGAATAAACGCAAGAGGTACCTTTGGTATGAAAGTATGGACAAAGGAGCTTACGATAACTACTGTAGTAAAAATAAGTAAAGTTTCAAATATCTCCAAACTTTCACCTCTTTATTATTTTTTAATTGAAAATTAAGTAACCAATAGCACATATATGCCTATTTACACATTGCATATAAGAGAGATGCATCATTTGAATGATCTACATTAGAGGAAGATAACAAGAAGAAAAAAAGAGATTGCTTATTCTTATTGCTTAAATATATTAAGTATAAATTGATTATTTAGAATATTTTATCTATTTCAATGATGCATATTCCAGTTATCAGTGAAATCAAACATGAACATTTTCATTAAAGATAATCACAAATTCGTTTCATCAAACGAGAAAATGTTTATGTGTAATCTCATTGAACCAACATTTTACTACTTAATTTTACAATTATTCTTATTTATAATTTTATCATTAATTGTATCAATGCTTAAATAAATAGCTCTCTTCTCTTCCATATTCATACTTCAGTCTTATATAAAAAAAGAAAACCGTTAACATATATAGATTAACTCTTATACGTTAACGGTTATGATTAATTCTCATTGTCAAATTTTCTCTCTTTTTCACGTTCTTTATAATAAAGTTTTTCCCTACGTTGTTCTCTTAGTTTCGCACGAGATTTTAATTCTTCAGGTGAATTAAACTCATTTTGACTTAACAATATTGAAGATTGCCTAGGGACGTCATCTTTTCGGTACATATACGCACCGTTACGATAGGCAGCACGCGCTACCAAATGCATTCCAACAGGAGAAGTAAGGTTGATGAAAACCAATGATAAAAGTAAACGAACGCTAAAGAATCCTTGATTGACCGTAAAATATATTAAGACACCAATAATAGTTAATAATACTGATAAAGTTGAACTCTTTGTAGAGGCGTGACTACGTAAAAAAACGTCTTGGAACTTTACAATACCAATCGCACTAATCAATGCAATGATACTTCCTAAAAATATAAATATCGCTGAGATGAGACTAACGATTTCTTTTGTTATTTCCATTAAAGACTCGACCTCCTCCGATAAATCTAGAAATAGATACCGAACTAACAAATGAAATAATGGCAATGAGCATAATTGAGTCTAGGAACGAAACCGAATTATATACGACACTCAACACACCAACTATAGACATTACAACTGCACTTGTCGCATCAAATGAGACCACTCTATCAGCTGTTGTTGGTCCTTTAATTAATCTGAAAAGGCACACGAGTAAAGCAACACCAAATATAATTAATGCACTTATAATTAAACATTGTGTGATTAACGTTATCATCGTGTCACCTCCAAAATTAAATCTTCATACTGTTTAATACTTCTTAAAAGATTTTGCTTGTCTTTTTCAGAAACATCAATACTATGGATAAAGAACTTATTCGTATCTTTAGAAATGCGAATCACTGTTGAACCCGGAGTGATAATGATTAAAATAGTTAAAAATGTAATTGCCCAATCATTCTTTAGAGAAGTCTCATAAGAAAGTAAACCAGGATTCATTTCTTTAGTTTTAAACAGAATATAATTAATCGTACTAATACTTGATGTTAATAGTTGATAGAGATATATTGCTAAAAATTTAATCGCTACCCATATCTTTTTGAGATAAAATTCTTCACCAAAGAACCTATGAAGGATATAGATGACAATTAAACCAATTAAAAATCCTGAGAAGAAGGTTGTAAATTTAAATTCATCCTCGTCTTGGAATAAAACCCAAAGGAACGCGATGACAATATTAAGTACGACTTGTTTCATCTATTTTTCAACCTCCTTCAAATGCGAATTAACATTCTCTTGGAAAACATGTTCTTTCATATTGAGGTTTGTAGCATTATCAGTCACTTTTAAGACAACTGGTGCAGCAATACCCATAGCAAGTACAACGGCAACTAGAATACCAAGAATACCTTTACGATGAGGAGGAATCTCTTTGAATTTGACCTCTTCACCATCAGTATCGCCAAAGTACATTACAAACATGACTCTAAACAGACTATACATCGCTAGAAGACTAGTCAGAATCATTAAAGCAAGACCAATATAATTACCGTTTTGAATCGCACCTTGGAATATAAGCACCTTACCTGGGAAACCACTAAACGGAGGTACACCACCTATTGCAAATACCATCACAATAAATGCAACACCAAAGAAGGGTTCCCTTTTGGCTAAACCACTTAAATACTGATAATTTCTAAAGCCAGAAATATAAACAAGACTACCTATAATAAAGAAAAGTAACGTTTTAACGATAATATCATTTGATAAATAGAAAATTGCACCATTCACTCCAGCATGTGTATGAGATCCTAATCCTAGGATAATAAAACCAATCGATAATATAACTTGATAAGCAGCAATTTTCTTAATATCTTTATAAGCGATTACACCAAATGCACCGATTAGCATCGTAATACATGACATAAAAACGAGTAATGGATGTGTGATACCAGGATGATGATCAAATAATAAGGTGAAGAAGCGGATTAACGCGTATGCGCCGACCTTTGTCATCAACGCTGCAAATAAAGCTGCAAGTTCTGTATTGAGCACAGCATAAGCTTTAGGCAACCACATAAATATCACTAAAGCAGCTTTAGAACTAAAAGCGACTAAAAAGACGAGTGAGATAATCGTGATAGTTTGATTACTTTCCATATGGTTCAAGCGTGATGCAATATGAGAGAAATTTAAGGTACCAACAGTCTTATATAACATACCGATACCTAATAAAAACAACCATGAGCCAATAATGTTAAGTACTACATAAATAATGGCAGCACGTAACTGTTCAACTGATTGGCCTAATGTTACAAGCACAAATGACGCGAGTAACATAATCTCAAACATAACGTATAAGTTAAATAAATCTGAGGTTAAAAATGAACCTATTACACCAACAGTAAGTAATAAGATAAAAGTTGGTAAATGGAAAAGATTTACACGCTTTTCACCTCGACCAAATCCATAAGCCATAATTAGCGTCACAACAAATGACGATACTGTAACCATGAGTAAGCTTAGTGAATCGCCAAGGAATTGAATACCAAATGGTGCTTTCCAACCACCAAAATCTAATGTGATTGGCTTATGGTTCACAACATAGATAAGCAATGCTAAAGAAATTAAAGTCGAAACAATCATAGTCGTAATTGAGAGTATTTTCGATGTTTGATTTTTATTTTTTATAAAAACTAGAATCAAAGCACATAAAAAAGGAAGAAGCATTGGCATAATCAATAAGTTACTCATCATCTTCTTCACCCCTCAATGCACTAATTTCATACTCTTTCGTCACGCGATATGTTCGGTAAATTAATACGAGTAAGAATGCAGTCATACCAAATCCAATTACAATCGCAGTAAGTACAATGGCTTGTAATAATGGATCTACAAAATTCGAATGATTATTTTGAATTAATGGTTCAGACATATGTGGACCATATTTGCCCATACTCATAATAATTAAATTACCTGCATGAGTATAAATAGAAATACCAATAACAATACGTATTAAATTAATGGATAGAATCATGTACGTTCCTATAAATACTAAAAATCCTATCACTAGTAAAAGTATCAAGTTCATGACTTACCACCACTTATTGACAACATAACTGTCACAATAACACCTACCACTGTAAGTAATACGCCTAATTCAAATAACGTTACAGTCGTAACGTGCACATGTCCTAATAATGGAAAGGCCACATTAGCTTCAGTTTGGTATAAGATTGGTTTACCAAAGAACATAGGAACTACTGCCGTACACACAGATACTAATGATCCAATAATCATTAATTTCTTAAAATCTATAGGTAAACTAATCAATACTTCTTTAACATCAAAGGCAAGGAACATAAGGATAAAAGCTGAACTAAAGATAAGGCCGCCAATAAATCCACCACCTGGATTATTATGTCCTGCAAAGAAAACATAAAATCCAAATGTTAATAGAATGAAAACAACAATCTTAGTGACCGTTTTTAATACCACATCATTCTCTTTCATCTTGTCCCCTCCTATCTTTGTAATTAAGTAGTGTGTAGATACCTAAACCTGCAATGATTAATACTAATCCTTCAAATAAAGTATCTAACGCTCTGAAATCACCTAATATAGCATTAACAATATTTTTGCCACCTGTTAATTTATAGGCATCTTCATAGAATTTTGAAATCGATGGCATACCATCCGCTTGCTGAGCGATAAAAATTAGAGAAACAACAGAAACAGCCATTATAAGTGAAACTACAATTTTAAGCGTCTCCTTCTTCAAGTTTGCTTTTGCTCTTGGAATATTTGGTAATCTTGAAAAGCTCACGATAAACAATATCGTCGTAATGGTTTCAACCACTAATTGTGTGAGAGCTAAATCAGGTGCCTTCATTGCAATGAAGTAAAGCGTCACTGCAAACCCGATAATACCGTTTAAAATAACCATCGTTAAGCGTTGACGTATAAATATAAGAGAAATACCGATGATTACTGTAACGATTGATAAGATAATCTCGAGCGGTCCAAAAGATGAAACATGTAAATCATGAACTTTAGGGAAACCAACCGAAAGATAGCCATATGCAATAATTGCTACAAATATGAGTAACGTAATCATAATATAATAATTGAGTTTAGCACTCATTAAGCTTCTTATTCCATAACCTGAATAAGATTCAAACTCTCTATAAACACGTCGATAAGTATCTGTGATTGAAGCTTGTTTAATCATTCGATGTGTCAATGATTTCCAATTTATAGCAAGTGCTAAAATAATTCCTGACACAATAACGATGACACTTAATATTAATGGAAGGTTGATACCGTGCCATTGTGAAATGTGAGGTGCTACGCTGTCTACTTGAGTTCCAACACCAGATACCGATCTTAATGCAGGTATAAGTATATTATGTCCGAAAACGTTAGGTATAAAGAATACAATTGGTATAAGTACCATAAGAATCATAGCAGGTAAACTAAACAACCATGGTTCGTGAATACTTTTCTTAGTAAACTTTTCAGTATTAAATTGTCCCCAAAATGTTTCTTTAACCATGTAAAGTGCATAAGTAAAAGTAAAAATACTTGCTATCACACCTAATGCAACAACTATGATAGTAAGGCTAATTCCAAACTGATCTAGTTCAATAGCTTTTACAAGTGAATCAAAGAACATTTCTTTACTAAGGAAACCATTTAAAAATGGGACCCCTGCCATAGAAAGAGCAGCTAGCAACATAACAATGTGCATCTTAGGAAAGACATGACGCATCCCATTGAGTGAACGAATGTCTCTCGTACCTGACTCGTGGTCAATAATACCAACACCCATGAACAATGCACATTTAAAAACAGCATGGTTCATCAAATGAAATAAGCCAGCAAAAAGGACTAATGCGTAAAACTCTGACAAATGATCTGAGGTATGTTGTGCATAGCCCCCACCTATACCTACCATAGACATAATCATACCGAGTTGACTGATAGTAGAATAAGCTAAAATGCCTTTAATATCATATTGTCGTAATGCGGTAAGCGAACCAAAAAGCATGGTTATAAGTCCTACAAACGTAACAATATATACATATATATCACTTAGTCCTAATAATGGCGTAAACCTAAACAGTAAGAATATACCAGCTTTAACCATAGTCGCTGAATGAAGATATGCACTCACTGGCGTAGGTGCAGCCATCGCTTTCGGTAACCATATATGAAATGGAAATTGAGCTGATTTTGTAAATGCTCCCAATAATAGCATGAGCATCATTGGGATATACAATGGATGCTTCTCAATCGCATGACGTTGAGCTAGTATTTCTGAGATATTATTTGTACCGGTAATGATGTATAACATAATAAAACCAGTTAATAACGCTAATCCACCAAATACGGTAATCATAAATGATTGAATAGCCCCGAGTTGACTATTACCATTGTTATACCAATAAGAGATAAGCAAGAAAGAAGACACACTCGTTAATTCCCAGAAAACATACATTAATATGGTGTTATTCGCAATAACGATGCCAATCATACTAAACATAAATAATAATAAATAGACAAAAAATCTAGGCAGATTATCAGTTTGAGGTGATAAGTATTGTGTAGCATAGAAAAATACACCTACACCTATAAGAGAGATAATCAAACCAAACATTAAACTTAATCCATCTAATTTCATATCTAAATTGATATCTATTGAAGACATCCATGGAATATGAATAGAAGTGAAATGATGGTGATAGACATTTGGTATTTGTGTAATGAAATAAAAAGATGAAATGATGGGCGCTAGTAACGACAAGTAACCAGCATATTTTTTAAGTATTTGATGACTCAAAGTGAGTAAAACTAGAATCATCACAACTATTAGCACGCCCAAAAGGTACATCAGACTCATTTAAAGCCTCCTTTAAATATATTTTTTTATAAGTTGAGTGCAATCACAGTTTGATGAATCGATTTATCTTGAATCCCAATAAATTTTATAGTTTCTTGAGTTGTTTGATGTCCCAAATATTTCTGAATAATTGAGATTGAAATGCCTGCTTGATAGGCATGATAGGCAAACGTCTTTCTTAATGTAGTCAGTCCAATATGTTTCATACCTAATTGTTCAGCAGCACGATTTATTATTCTATAAGCTTGTTGTCTTGAAAGACATTGATGCGTCCTCGTAGATTGAAAAATAAGTTCTTCATCTTCCAATTTACAATCCTCTATGTAAAGTTTTAATTCGTTTCGCAATTCAGATGGCAACTTAATTTTAATAGTTGGCTCATCATCTATTATCCAAGATGTTTTTATATTCCCTATTTCAGAAGTTTTAAGGTACTTTACTTTCATATTTAACAAATCTGTCAGTTTAATTCCTGTATGAATTGCGAACTTAAAAAACAAATAATCCCTCTGTGACCGTGCTTGTAATACTTGATACATTTGATGAATCTCTTCTTTATATTTAATTGGGTCTACTTGATTCATACGTCCTCCTTATTAAGGTTTCTCATTTAATGATATATGATATTTAAGTTACATCAAAAATTTCTGCCTGAAATTTAGAAATAAAGTGACCTTTTTTTCATTTTCAAACGATATATAAAGTGAAAGGAGGTGCTAAAGATGAATGAAATTAATCAAGTGACTGCACTCTTTACACAAGTTAAACATGACTCTGAAGGGAAAGTAGTCGAACATAAACGTCGTTTCTCTAACTTAAATCCATCTACGTCTAATGATCAAATAAGAACTTTCAGTAACATTATTGAGCGTTTAACTGGAGAAAAGTACGACAAAGTTGAAGTCACAAAGACAGAAGCATTAATCTAAGGAGGAGTAGGAATATGTCAAAAACGTTAGAACTCATCTTTAAAATGAGTTTAGACAAGCCAGTAAAATTACAGTTAACAAAATTTGACGCTGTTTTGACAGAACAATTAGTTAAAGAAAGTATGAATCAAATTTTAGAATTAGGCATTTTAAAATCAAATGTAGGTAAACCTGTCAAAGCTTATTCAGCTCAAATCATTGATAAGAATACGACTATCCTTTTCGAAGATAAAAAATAAAAAGTCATAGGGAGAATTGTTTCTTACTAACAAGTACATCATTAATGAGAGAAAAAAAGAATCATTAGTGATGTTTTTTATTACTATTATATGCATTATACATATATATTCTTAAACTAGAAAATTAAAATGTACCATAATACATAATCAAACATTCTATTTAGATTCAAGTATATGAGTGGTATCATATTATTATTAATTCGAGAAAGTGGGTGTCACAAATGATATTCTTATACCTCTTAGGTATATTTGTGGGAATGTTGCTTCCTATTCAAACCTCAGTTAACTCAAGGTTAAGTCAATTTACACGTTCATCATTTTACGCCTCAACCATCTCTTTTGCGGTAGGAACGTTATGTTTATTAATCCTTAACCTTATTATTAATCCACATGTATTTACAACCTCATTCTTCTCAGGACAGACATTTAACTATACATGGTTTGTTGGAGGATTACTGGGCGTTATATTTTTAACAGGAAACCTATTATTATTACCTAGATTAGGTGCTGCGCTTACAGTAGTCATCACTGTAACAGGACAAATACTTATGGGTGTAGTCATAGATACATTTGGATTATTTGGTGCTTCACAACAACAATTTACATTTTTTAAAGCAATTGGGATTATTTTTTTAATCTTCGGTATTCTTTTAATGAATTACGTCCCGAATCGTAAAATCCATCATAAAACCAATTCAAACTTCATCTTATGGTTAGCGATTGGACTCGTATTTGGCTCGGCACCACCGATCCAAACTACAATTAATAGCGCACTTGCTCAACAGACACATTCTTCAATCTTTGCGTCTTTAGTATCATTTACGATAGGTACGACAGCTTTATTCATTTTAACTTTACTTTTTAATCGCACTTTAAAAATTAGAATTACACATGATGTGCTTGGACGCATTAAGCCTGTCTACTTTATCGGTGGTATGTTAGGCATGGCTTTTGTTACTGCTAATATTATCCTTATGCCTTTTTTAGGTGCTGCGCTCACAACGATTGTCGCAATGCTAGGCCAAATGATTATGGGAATTATAATAGACCATTTTGGTTTAATGGGCTCTCCTAAAAATAAAATTACAGCACGTAAAGTGTGTGGGTTAATATGTATTGCAATCGGAATTATTCTATTACGTTTATTTTAAAGTCTACCTTATATCATTCTTTTAAATTAATCTTTATCTTATTAAAATTCTAAGCTCTACAGGTAGAGCTTAGAATTTCTTTATTTTTGAAGTGAATAAATAACCTTTTTTCAATTATTGTAAAAATTAGAAAGAATGAAAGAGTTATCTTTTGATTATAGGTAAAAAACTATTTAGAAATAAATTAATATTGTATAATATTTTTATCATAACATCATGAGGTGAACATCTATGAATAATAAGCGCATTATTCTTATACTATTAATTCTAGTTTTAGTTCTTACAAGTTTAGGTTTTGGTTATCATACTTATTCGAAAATACGATCAGATGATAATAATTTAAAGTCTACTCAAATCATTAAAGCTCAGCCTAAACGGTTACTTACCGCGGATGGCATTCAAACTCCTTTCCAAAGCTACTCTATCTACTTCAATCCTTCACAAGGACAAATCAGCCGCTTCTTAGTTAAACATCAAGATAAAATATCCGCCAAAAGACCGATTTTTGAATATTATAATTACGAAAAGGACCAAGAATTTAAAACACTTAAAGGTGTTCTTAATCAAATTCAACTCCCCAATCATATACCTTCATATTTAAAAAACAATCCTTTCTTAACCTCACCGTTACTGTATTCTCAGCTTCTTCAAACTCAAAATTATATTCATACAACCCACTTCTCTCCTATTAATGGAAGGGTCTCTATCACCAATCGTTACCCTTCAAAAGCAACTGATAAGATAATGCAAATTGATAGCGAAGAAAAGGTTATTCATGCTAATATATCAGAATCTGATATAAATTTATTAAAAATAAATCAAAATATTTCTGTAACTACTCGTGATAAAATTCAATTCATTAGTAAAGTGAAAGAAATTGCAACAGTACCAACTAAGGTGAAAAATAATACTTCTTATTACCAAGTAGTATTAACTACCAAAGCTAAGTATCCTATCGGCACACATTTTAAAGTAACTTTAATGTCTAATGATATCGAGCTACCACAAACAAGTATTATAGATAACAAATTTATTTTAGTAATGAATAATAAAAAAATTGTAAAAAGAGAAATAAAATATAAAAAATCTTCTAAAAGTGGGTATATCACTATAACAAGTGGTTTAGCTCTTAATGAGAATGTAATTAAGCATCCTACTAATAAAATGGTAAGCGCTTTTAGTCATTAAAAGTTGAAAATAACATTTCAAAATGTTTACTTTTCAGCATTATTTTTATTAAATTTAGAAAAATTATAAATATTTGTAATATTTTTGAATAAGGCAAATGCTATTTTACTAATTCAATCATAATGTACAAACAATAATTAGTTTTATAAACACTTATTTGTTTACTTCTTATTTTTATTTAGTTATAATTAACTAAATAATATAGCATTAAATATATTTCTTAAAATTTTATTTAATACTAAATTATGGCAGACACTTCGTATTTTTTCAAAAAAATAGATACAAATTAATAAATTCGGGTAGAGTATTCATATAGATCTTAATTTAATAACATACAAAACTTGCTGAGTCATGTTATATGGGTCTTTAATGTTTACGCTATAAATAGGGAGGTTTCAATAATGGCTATTTCAAAAATTAATGACTGCTTTGAATTATTAGCTATGGTCACTTATGCTGACAGATTAAAAAGTATTATTAAGAAAGAATTCTCAATCAGTTTTGAAGAATTCGCTGTTTTAACTTATATTAGTCAAAATAAAGAGGAAGAATATTATCTTAAAGATATTATTAACCACTTAAATTATAAACAGCCTCAAGTGGTAAAAGCTGTTAAAAACTTATCTCAAGAGGATTACTTCAATAAAAAACGTAACGAACACGATGAAAGAACAGTTTTAATCTTAGTTAACTCTAAACAACGTAAAAAAATTGACGAGCTATTAAAACGAGTTAACAAACGAATCACTGAAGCGAACGACGATAACGAAGTTTAATATGAAATTTGACGAGAGTAAGATAGAAATCTGATTCTTAGGGTTTCATAATCTTACTCTCTTTTTGTGGGGATATATATTTGAAAATACAATGTGTCTGACACAAATAATAAAAGGCGACCAAATATTATTTTGATCGCCTTTTTTGATATATATTTATGAAATGTAATACTAAATACTTATTTTAAATAATTTTAAATATAGTGAAAGTTATGCATTTTCCTCTAACTTAATAAAATCTAAGTAAATATCTAAAAACTTATCTGGTTCTTCTATATGTGGTGCATGTCCTGATTCATCAAAGATGTACTTTTTAATATTTTCAAAGTAACTATCAATACGAAAATGTGTTTTATCCATGATTAATGGATCATGTTTACCATTAACTAAAAGTGTTGGCACAGTTACTTTATGATGAACGTCCTTAATCATATCAACATGATTTAATAATGCCCTAACAGCAATTGCACTATCTTCAGGTGTCGGTCTACTATATAACTTCTGACGTTGATACCACTTCATAGTATTGTCTTGTTGTTTAAATAATTTAGGAAATAAAATAATCATTGCCTCTGCTTTATTAAAACCAGCAATTTCTTCTTGATTATCAACCATGAGTTTTGTGAATCCGTGAGTGATATCTTCCCTCTTAGCAGAGATTATTGTTAGTGAAATTGTTCTGTACTGATATGTTTCAGTGAACTCTCTTCCAATTATGCCCCCCATGTCATGTCCTAGAATATGTGCTGAACTCACATTTAATGCATCCATTAAATGACTTAAGTCCTCAACATGATCTTTTAAATCATAAGATTCTGATCGTGAGGATTTACCATGTCCTCTCACATCATAAGTTATCACTCTATGTGTTTGCTTGAGTTCATTTTTCAAATCCTGAAAGCCTGCTGAGTTACCGTCTAATCCATGAATTAAAATAATGGGGATGCCTTCTCCTTCATCACTATAAGCAAGTTCAATTTGATTGCAAGTTTGAATTTTATTCATACTGGCACCTCCCTTTAATAATTGTTATACCCAATTCGAATCATCGTTACGCCTTTAATTCAATGAACGAAGAATTAAATTATGATTCAATTAAATTAATTATTTAAAACAGAATCACTCTTATTCTTCAGTTTTTTAACGTGCATTCAACTTATTCTGACGAATTTTAAAACATAAAAAAAGCCTTACATATAGTTAACTTAAACAACTATATATAAGACTTCATCGAATTTAAGATTAAGGAAAATCTACGATCTCGTTCTCGCTGATAGTTTAATTGTATAAAAAATAATGAGTACCACTAATAATATCCAAATTGCTAACGAGAAAAATTGTGCAATTTCAGGATTTGTAATCATAGCATCTATCGTCTTCTGACAAAATAATAAACCAATTCCTGAAAATTCTAAGCGCTTAAAGAATATACCAATTAGACCCAAAATGATTCCAACAAAGAATACAAATTGATGTCCATAAATATTGATTGGTATAATCGCCCAATTAAAATGAAAACCTTGCATAATGACAAGAATTAAAGCGATGATAGCAATCACAATGCCTACCCACATCTCATATTTATTACTATATAGATAATTTTTCCTAGCTATCCTAGTATAGAGAATAATCGTGATAGGGAAAATCACAATACAATAAAATAAACTTATTCCAGTAATCGCTTGGAACTGTACATACTGTTTATCATATAAATAAGAAATAAGTATAAAATTAATGATAAAAAAGATGACGGGATTGAGTTGTAAAGCAAATAGATTACGTTGAATCGTTAATATAATTTGTGCTGGGGATTTACCTCTATATTCAATATAATCTTGATCTTTTTCTTCTGATTTTTTGATATCTGATCTGAATTTTTCTTTAATATCATCTATTAGATTTGGTGACATGCCTTTATGGCTAAAATAATCATTAATGTTTTCAAGCAATACTTTATCATTAGTACGCATGCATGATTAACTCCTTCTACATACAATCTTGATGCTAATACGAATTAAGCAATAAATTAAACTATTAATTTTCAGTTTAAAATTTTACCATACTCTACGCAATATTTCTCAAACCCCATATTAAACTTTAACTATCTTTAAATCAATGGACATAGTAAAAGGAGCAAAAGTGAAACGTCAATTTTAAAAATTTCATTTCATCTTTTTGCTCCCTATTCATATCTAATATAAAGTTATTCATACTTTAGAAATTAATTTCAAAAATTTTATATCGCCATTATTCTCTTATTTAGATAAATCAATGCGATAAAGTTTTACATTTTTATCTTTAGGTGAATTTGAACTAAATTGATAACTAGCTTTACCATTTTGGATGTAACCAAAGTTACCAGTTACTCTATTATAATGTACGCGACTTACCGCTTTGTTACCAAATTCATTTTTTACAGATTTATAAGATGGACCGTTAGCTTGATTGTAAGTCATAGACACACGAGTTACATGACCTCTATCTTTTTTACCATCTGCAGTTACAAGTAAGACACCTTTATGTGTTCTAAACTCATAATAATGTTCTGTTCCTTGTTGATTATATGAATAAATTGGATGACTATATTTATTTAATACGCTTTTAATTGAATCGCCGATTTTAACATTTTCTAATGATTGATCACCTTGAGTAATTTGTTGAACTGTTTGCATTGAGTTTCCAGATGCTGCTTCAGCGTGATGACCAGCGCTTACTCCTGTTAAAACTAATCCAGAAACAAGTAATGATGTCATTAGCTTTTTCATAAGCACTCTCTCCTTTATTTCAATATCTCTATTTTGTGCTTAACTTGATTATACTACATATATTACTAAAATAACAATAATATTACAAAAACATTACAAATAAATATTTTTACGCTTACTTTATTTCTATAAAATGAAAAAATTGAACTAATGTTAGTTATATTTACCAACTTTTAGTTCAATTTAATCGTCTTTATGTGATTTTTATTCTTTTTTATGGGAAAAATGATCTTTAATAAATGGAGTAATTTCAGTGATGAATTGTTCTTGTTCTTCAACAAATGGATATAAACTTGATTGAGCGTACACATTGAACTGACTGTGTTCAATTAAGTCAGCGACTTCTTTCGCTTCTAAAGTTGTTGTTCTTTCGCCATATTCTCCTGCAATAATTAACGTAGGAGCATGGACTTGTTTAAATACCTCTGAGATTTCTACAGTTTTAAATACATCTTCAACAGCTTGCGTTTCTTCTTTCGTAGATACTGAATTAGTATCTTCAACATGCTTTAAGAATTTATTCATTTTACGCGGTTTATAATATTTACGTTTATTTAAAAACTTGTCTTGCTTTTCATCATCCCAGTTTCTAATCGTGTGTGCATACTTTCTGAATAATCGTTCTTCGGGTAGCTCTCCTTCAATAGATGTCGGATTAACTAATATTATTGAAGATACATAGTCTTCATATCTTACAGAGATATCTGAAGCTACTATTGCTCCCATTTCGTGACCAACAAACGCTGCATGATCAATATAAATATAATCTAAGAGTGCTATCACATCATCAGCAAATTCATGAAACTCAATATTTCTTGGCTTATCAGAATAACCATGACCTCTTAAATCAATAAGCACAACTTGAAAAGATTTCGCTAACGCCTTAGCCACATCATTAAATACTGAATAATTATCATAAGCTGTATGAATCAGTACAACAGGAAAGCCTTCACCCATTGTATTATAATGAATTGTCGTTCCATCTTTACTAGTAAATAAATCCATTGCCATTGCGTTCTTCTCCTTCTGGTTCAAAATTTTCAGGTAGAATAGTTAACAATTCTTCTATCGTAGTAATTGTAAAATCTACTTCTTCTTCAAGTGGTTCTAATTCCGCATCCTCTTGTTTATACCATACACTTACCATACCCATTGCTCGAGCGGGCGCAACATCGTTAAGTGCGTCGTCTCCAACATACATAATTTCACTGGGTTCTACATCGAGTTGTTCTATCATATCCTCAAATATTTTTGGATGAGGTTTGCGATATCCAACAGTTTCTGAGGTCGTTAGGTAATTAATAACATGCATAATACCTAGAGAATGTAATCTAAATTGCTTAATTTTGGATTTCCCGTTAGCGATAACGCCAATCTTATAATCATGGCTCGATAACTTTTCCAAGGTATATAACGTATCATAATAAGGAAAGACATAACGGTAAAAATGCATCTCAAAGTCATGAAACAAATCTTTCCAAGTTAATCGATCAATATGAAATTGTTTAATAATTTGTTTATACAATTCAGGTTTATCATTATCTTCATCATCATCAAGCTCGATAAATTTATTCTTAAAATCGGCTAATTGAACATGAACGAAATAATCATGAAAACGTTCAAATTGCTCTTCAATAAATTTCTCACGTGATTTAACTCTATCTAACAAAGTTCCTTCTAAATCAAAGACTATTGCTTTAATATGACTCAAATCCATTTTAAGTTACCTCTTAACTTTTTAATAGTTTCTATTTTAGCAAATGAATTCACTTATCGTAATACCTTAGTTTGTGTAAAAAGAATATAAAATAAAACTGGAACGCCTAATAATGCCATAATAATACTTGCAGGTATTTGAACTGGTTGTATCATCGTTCCGCCTATAAAATCTGCCACGACCATCACTGTGCTACCGACAATAAGATTAAGTACCATCTGCGTTCCTAGCTCATATTGCCAATAAAAACGTCTTAGTAATTGAGGTACGATCATACCTATAAAGCCTATAATCCCTACATATGCAACTACTACTGCAGTTATCATAGATGACACTGCCAACACAATGAACATAACATTTTGAACATTAAGACCTAAAGATTGGCTTTTTAACTCACCGACTTGCAGTAGTTTAATGCCATTTTTCATTGAAAATAAAATGACCATAGCAACTATCATTGTTAAAGCAATGATAATGACATCGTGGTACTCTGCCGAAGCAAAACCACCGAACAAGTAATTAGCTATTGAATTCATTTTCCGTGGATTAATTAAAACTAACATATACAGAAGTGCATTGAATAAGGCACCAATCATTAAACCTAATATGATGAGCACACGTATAGGATAACCACGTGACAATATCACTGTTAGGCCAAGTACGAGTACAAGTGTAATCAAACTGAATGCTATAGAGAAAAAAGGCACCCATAGAAAACTTAACCCGAGAAATAGTGCCAGTCCGGAGCCTAAAGAAGCACCACTTGCTAAGCCTAGTGTAAAACTATCAGCTAATGGATTATTCAAAATGGTTTGAAACATATGCCCAGCTATAGTGAGTGTCGCACCAGTAAGCATAGCTTCAAGAACTCTAGGAAGTCTTACCTTTAATAAAATAGTTTGATTAAATGCATCATTAAGGCTTCCTAAGTCCCACCATAAACTGACTAAAACACTAATTAATAGAATGATTAACCATATGACTATACTTCGAATTCTTTTCATCATAATCTCTTTTCTCATTTTTCTTTATACATATAGTAACAAAATCATATTAAAAAAGTCAGTGTCTGAAAGACCACTGACTTTTTGAGCTATTATTTTTTATAAATGACATCCCTTAATTCTTTTAGGCCTTCATCAATTCGAGGACCTGGTCGAGAAATCTCGTCTCCATTAACTGATTCAATTCGTGTATTTTTAACAGCATTAATCTTATCGAAGCCACCACGTTTTTTAATCATTTTAATATAATCAGATTTTGATTTACCTTCAGTAGAAATTAATATATCTGGATTATGCTTAATGATGCTCTCTTTACTGACTGATTTCCAACCATTTATATCTGAGAAGCTATTCTTCGCGTCTAGTTGATTTAACATATCATCGAAGAATGTGCCTTTACCTGCTGTATAAATATCTGGTTTAGATGAAACTTCCATAAATATACTTTGCTTTTTATGATGTTTAGGAACAGAATTAACTACTTTATCAACGTTCTTTTTCGTTTCATCTACTAAATCTTGAGCTTGATGCTCACGTCCTGTAATTTTACCGATAGTTTTAAAGGTGTCATATGTTTCATTAATTGATTGGGCGTCTTTAACATAAACAACTTTAACCCCATCTTTTTTAAGTGAGTTTAATACTTTTCCTGAAGAACTTTTTTGGGACTCATGTGCTAAAATCAGATCTGGTTTAGCTTTGAGTAATTTTTCTTTATTCAAATTCATCGCATCAAATTGTTTTTTACCTTTTTTAACATCTTTAGGGTAATCATCAACCGTTGATACACCAACAATGTTATTCCCTAAACCAAGTCGATATAAGATTTCAGTATTACTTGGCATTAGAGAAACAATTCTATGGTATTTTACTTTATTATTCCCTTTTTTCGATGTTGAATTGCTATCTGATGATTGATTTGAGCCTTGACTACATGCTGCTAATGATAAAGCAAGCACGAGAATAACCATCCATAGTTTATTTCTCATTTATTGAGCATTCCCTTCTTATTCAGTAATATACATTCTTCGCTTCGTTATAATCATATCAAAATCGACAAAAATTTCATTAGAATTTTGAAATTTTAAATGATTATTTTTATTTGAATAATGTTTTAATTAAACATTTTCAAAAAAATAGTATCTTCGCCTTTTTAACGAAGATACTCAATTTCATATTATTCATAAATAGGTTTAGGATTCGGTCCATATTTATTGGAACCATCTTCACTATCAGCTACACAATATGCTAAAGCTACAAGTGCAGCGATGATGGAGATGATATAGTAAGTGATGAATAAACCACTTAAAATCATCACAAATACGTGATTATGATCTAGATGTGTATGGTTTATAACAGGTTCTATCACATTTTTTAAATAAGGTAGTAAGGTCAAAATTAAATAAAACACTGGGAATTTCTTAGTCATTCCGATATCATGAAATCTTCTTACAGATAATGAAAATGTTCCAATACATAGAATGAGTGAAATGACTTGATAAATAATTGATGAAATAATATGACCGTGAACCATAGAATTTTCTAAAAATTTTGTGCCATTTAAGACTATAACTTCAATAATAGCATTGATGAAAAAGGGCCACCAAAAATCACGTCTTCGAGAGCGACCTTCTAGTTTAAAATAATTTTGCCAAAATAGCTTATACGCTTTAATCATAATTAACCTCCATTAATTAAGACTTTTAACTAATTATTGTTCTTTTGGATTCGGGCCGTATTTGTTTGTACCTTTTTGGCTATCTTTGACGCAATACACCAGGCTCATAATACTAATTACTATTACTAATAAAGTAAACAGTATCGCGATAATACCTAATATAATATTTAAAACTTGATTATGTATTTCAAAAGATGAGTTTGCAGTACCATTGTCATACATTAACTCAACATAGTATCCATATAAACTAATAACAAAGAAAACACATGGTATGATCATTGTTTTACCTATGTCATGGAAGCGTCTAATTGAAACTGTGAAGGTACCAATAAGGATAACTACATTGATGATAGTTGCGACTATATTATAAACAACATCACTATATGGAATTATGCGTGTAACCCCAAAAATCATAAGGCCTAGAATACTCGAAAGTATTATGTTAATTAACATCGGCCAGCAAAAATCGCGTCTTCTACTGCGACCTTTTAGTTTAAAGAAATTCAGCCAGAATAACTTATAGGCCTCGATCATCGTATCACCTCTAAAATATTTATAACTTTAGTTACTACAAAAATCATTATATAATTAATTAATCAAAATTAAAAATCAATATAAATTATAATATCTCCTATTCTATAGTTTTTAACTATAAAAAACGCCCTACTTTCTAAGTGGGCGTTAATCGTTACTCAGTAATAATAAAGATTAATATTTTTGAAAGAAACAATTAGTACGTTATATATTCATTTATGGCATTTGCAATATATCGATTTAGTCCTTTATAACGGTTTTTATTAATATTTTTAGCAAATCGTTCATCATCAACATATGTTGTTGCAATATAGGACATAAATTGTTTATCGCAGTTAGGAACTTGTAGCTTCAATATGTCTTCTAGTTTTTTTATTCTAGTGCTTGCCTCCTTAATCGAGACATCTTTAGAAATAAATCACTCATCTCATCGAAAAATGTATTTAATTCAACATTAATCTTTTTATAGTTCTCTTTTTTCTCAGAATCATTCATATCTTGTTGTTGTTCCTCATAAGATTGATAGTACTTAGTATCACCATACTTCAAAACCGCTTCATTTTCATATTGTTGATATAAATCAAATTCTTTCATATTCGTCACCTCAATTTCTTCATTGCTCTCTTGTTTAAAATGGTAGTCAAGATGTTCAATGATTACATTCAACTTATCTCTTTTCTTAATTACATCATCGTAATTCTTACGCAACACTTCGTTTTTAGTATTTATATCACTTTTAAAATAATCATTAATTTCTTTTAATGTTAAATCAAGCTCCCTTAAAAATAAGATATATTGCAGTTTAGAAATATCTTCTACACTATAAAGACGATAACCATTGTCTTCAATATGATGAGGGATTAATAATTCTATATCGTGATAATAATGAAGTGTACGTAAACTCACTCCTGTAATGTCACAAAGATCTTTAGGACTAAAATACGCTTTCATATCTTCACCTCCTAAGCTGAAGTATGAGGTATGACGTTACGTAAAAGTCAATGTTTAATTTTCAAAAAATGAATCTAAAAATGTATAACGATGTTCTCCTTTACCGTTAAAATAATTTTTACCAAAATTATCGAGCAAAGCATGGAATTCATTCGCATCTTGGTTAGTGAAATTAGAAGGTAATTGAATGGTCTTCTTAAACTTATCGTAGGTTTCAGTCTGAGTATAGCCTAACTTAGCATATATACGGCGAGTATAACTGTCTGGAATAAATTCTATCCCTTTAAAAATATATACAATTAAAACATCTGCCGTTTCACTTCCAATACCACGAATATTTAATAATTCCTTTCTTAAATTATCACCATAGTATTGTGCGATATCTTTGTAATTAAAGTCATGTTGATTTAACCAATTCATTAAAGCGTGAATCGCTTTACCTTTATTTTTATAGAAACCGCTCGAACGAATCGTTTGTTGCAAATCTTCGAGTGACATATTTAATATCTTTTTACCATTGAATTGCGTCTCTTCTTTGAGACGTGTTAATGCCATATCTGCATTTTTCCAATTAGTATTTTGAACAAGTATAGCCCCTAGCATCATCTCAATAGGACTTTGAGCTGGCCACCAATGTTGTGCACCCATATTTTTATATAGAATTCGATACAGTTCCATTGTAGATAGCATGTTTACACTCCAATTCTTTATAAAATTAATACCCTCACAAATATAGATTTATGAGGGCATAAGACTGTTTATTTAATTAAATATGTTTTGAATTACATAGACTCAGGTGCTGTAACGCCAACAAGTGTTAAAGCATTGTGTAATGTAATTCTTACTGCTTCAATCATAGCTACTAATGCTTTAGTCTTTTCAATATCATCAGTTAAAACTTTCTCGGCGTTATAGAATTTATGGAAAGCTGCAGCTAAATCTTGAATATAATTTGTTAAACGATGAGGCGCACGATGTTCTGCTGCGCTCTCAATTGTTGTTTCGAATTCAGCAACTTTCTTTAATAAGTCTATTGCTTTTTCATTAGTAATTGTATCGAAATTAGCATTTGTTGTGATATCAACACCTTGCTCTTTCGCTTGTCTTAGTATTGAACAAATACGTGCATGAGCATACTGAGCATAATAAATTGGGTTATCTTGTGATTGCTCCTTGGCAAGTTCAAGATCAAAATCAAAATGAGAGTCAGGACTACGCATTGTTAAGAAGTAACGCGCTGCATCAATGCCTACTTCATCCATAATTTCACGTAAAGTAATCGCATTGCCTGTACGTTTACTCATTTTCACTTCTTCACCATTTTGCATTAAACGCACCATTTGCATAATTTGAATTTCAAGACGATCACTATCTACACCAAATGTTTCAAGACTTGCTTTAAGACGATTTATATAACCGTGATGGTCAGCACCCATTAAATCAATTAAGATATCATTTCCACGAGTAATTTTGTTGTAATGGTATGCTGTATCAGGTGTAAAGTAAGTGTAGTTACCATCCTTTTTAATTAATACACGGTCTTTATCATCTTTAAAATCACTTGTACGTAACCATGTTGCACCATCAGCTTCATATGTGTAACCTAATTCTTTCATTTTAGCTAATGTGTTATCGATTGCACCATTTTCATATAAAGACGTTTCACTGAACCAGTTATCAAAATGTACATTAAAATCAGCTAAGTCTCTCTTTAACTTATCCATTTCATAATCTACACCTAATTGTCTAAATGTTTTTAGGCGTTCTTCATCTGAATAATCCTTGATTTCTGGATGCTTATTAGCCAAATCTTTACCAATTTCAATAATGTCTTTACCATTATATCCATCTTCTGGCATTTCATGGCTTGTATCACCTAGAGCTTCAAAATAACGTGTCTCTATTGAACGAGCTAAATTAGTAATTTGATTCCCTGCATCGTTAATATAGTATTCACGAGTGACATTGTACCCTGCGGCGATTAGAATATTGGCTAATGAATCACCTACAGCAGCATTTCTAGCATGACCAATGTGTAAATCACCAGTTGGATTTGCAGACACATATTCTAATAAAATGTTTGTATTTTTAGATTGATCTGCATAGCCAAATTGATCGCCTTTATTAATCGCTTCTGGAATAATTTGAGTAAGATATTGATTATCTAAATAAAAGTTAATAAAACCTGGGCCTGCAATATCAATTTCTTTAACGTGTGCTTTACTTGTATCAAGATTATCTACAATCGCTTGTGCTATTTCACGTGGATTACGTTTAGCAATTTTAGTTAATACCATCGCAATATTAGATGAGTAATCACCATTTTTAGTATCTTTAGGTATTTCAATTTTTATTTCGGGAATATCTTCAGCTAATCCCGCTTTTTTGATACTAGCTTCAATTTCTTCAATTAATGTCTGTTTCACTTGATCGATAATATTCATTCGCTTATCTCCTTATAATTTAGTTCGTATTGATAAGAACCCATCTTTTCTTCATTTTGATATAGTTCATAGTGAATTTTCAATTTCCCACCATTTGGCGTTACAAAGTGTAAAATACTCAGTGTTTTCACTGTTAAAGGTATCCGTCCTGCGGGTATATCATATAAAGTTGTCGTTTCTTCCCCTTCAACGAAATGTAGATTCATATTGATATCGCCTTTACGAATCAACTTAACTCCGCTATCTTCAATTTTTATTGTAACATTGACTTTTGCTTCTTCAATTTCTTCTGTATACCGGATAAATTCTGCTCGTCGTTTCTGCCAAGCACCTTTTGTAGTAAACTCAAATTTTTGTTTTTCATCATTCTGTTTCAAAACCTGTTTAGTTTGAATATTTATGTTTTTATCCAATTTACTACTCACCTTAATCTTTACAATAATACATGTAATTATAGCATAAAAACACTATCGCTTGTAGTACGCTCCTACTTTCTACGTATCGACTTATTTTGTCTAAAAATTAAAAAATCGTCTCCATATCTTATCGATATGAACACGATTTTACATAGGTTATCATTAGAATTACTTGTTGAATTCAACATCAACGATATCCATGATATATTTATCTCGAATAGAACAATACTTTTTGAAATATACGATGCCGAATACAATTGTTGCAATGATGAATACATATTTTTTCATCTAACTACCTCATATTTCATAATTTTTGATGTACATCATCCTTTATTATATCATCTTCTTTTAAAATTGGTCACAACTATTGAATAAATATATAGTTTCTCATATTTTACTCACCAGGAATAAATACATTTGCTTCACTATCATTTGGATAATAATAACCATTCGGAATGGATTGTAACTCAATTAAAGCGTTAAACGGTGCCTTAACATAAACACTCTTACTTCCTTCAGAATCCTCGTAAGTTGAATTACCATGTGTTTCAGATAATGGTTCTGCACCAGCACGTTTAACATTTTCTAATACGTCCTCAATATGATCGACCATTAATGAAATATGATTAAAGCCTAAATCTTCTAGTTTGAGTGGTTCTTTTTGATTATTACTTTCTATTTCAAACATTTCTATATTAGCTCCCTCACCAATCACTATCATTCTTTGACGAACGATTTTTGCTCCTTTTGAAAGACCTAACATGCGTTCAACTTCTTCTCCTTCACGAGGTTGGTCATTATATGAAAGAGCATCATACGCTATTTTAGCGTCAAACGCCTCTTTTAAGAACGTTGTTGCCTCCTCAATATCTAATACTGTTAAACCAATATGATTAATTCCCTTAATATGATTCATTGAACTTCTCCCTTTCATTATTTTAAAGATGTTTACCCTAAATTTTAGATTTAAATATTTCACATCACTAATTTTGAATAAAGCTATTTATTTTCATAAATTAAAATATTCTAAAAATTGTGCTACAATTTACATATAATAATTGCATTGCAACACTTTATTAAGAGTTTACATTTAATAGTAATTTATAATATTTAAATAAACGGAGGGAATGTTAGTGAAGACAGATGTGCTCTACGGCAAGTCTGAAATTAGTGTCAATGTACCTGATGATAGCACTATTATAGAACCTCAAAATATTGACGCTATTGAAGATTATAAAACAGCCATTAAAGACGTTTTAAGACATCCAACCAACTCAAAACCTCTTAAAGAAATGGTTAAAAGTGATGACATCGTATCTATAGTAATTAGTGATATCACTCGCCCGACACCAAACCATATTCTTGTACCTTTACTAATTGAGGAATTGAACCATGTGCCACTTGAAAATTTCGTAATTATTAATGGTACAGGAACACATCGTGACCAAACGCGCGATGAGCTTATTCAAATGTTAGGTGAAGATATTGTGGATACAGTTAAAATTGTCCATAACCACTGTACTGAAGCAGATAGTCTTATCAAAGTTGGGGAGAGTAAATATGGTTGTGATGCATATCTCAATAAAGACTATGTTGAGTCAGATTTCAAAATCGTCACTGGTTTCATTGAACCTCATTTCTTTGCAGGATTTTCAGGCGGTCCAAAAGGTATTATGCCAGGTATCGCTGGATTAGAAACTATTCAAACTTTCCATAATGCAAAGATGATTGGCGACCCTCGTTCTACATGGGGAAATTTAGAAGATAACCCTGTTCAGGATATGGCTAGAGAAGTGAACCGTATGTGTAAGCCAGACTTCATGTTAAATGTGGCTTTAAACAAAAGTAAGGAAATTACGGCTGCATTCGCTGGAGAAGTTTTTGAAGCACATAAAGAAGGATGTGCTTATGTTAAAGAACACGCGATGTTTAAATGCCATCAACGTTTTGATGTCGTCATCGCTTCTAATTCAGGTTATCCTTTAGATCAAAACTTGTATCAGACTGTTAAAGGTATGAGTGCTGCTAGTAAAATCGTCAAAGAAGACGGAAATATTATTATGGTCTCCGAATGTGCAGATGGCTTTCCAGATCATGGTAAATTTGCTGAAATCTTTAAAATGGCTGACACCCCTCAGGGAATTCTAGAGCTTATCCATGATCCTAATTTTAAAGAGATGGATCAATGGCAAGTTCAAAAACAAGCGAGCATTCAGACCTTTGCCAATGTTTATGTCTACTCAGAATTAACAGATCAACAATTGAAAGATTCAATGTTGAATCCAACTTCAAATATTGAACAAACGCTTCATGAGTTAGAAGAACAATATGGACGTAAATTATCAATTGGTGTCATGCCACAAGGACCACTAACCATTCCATATGTTGAAAATGAAGAATAATTTGGGAGGATGATGAGAATGACTGAATTATTAAATAAAGAAATGAAATTAAATCACTTACTTAAAGAAATGCAAAGTGTTGTCATTGCATATTCAGGTGGTGTAGATAGCAGTTTAGTACTTAAAAAAGCGATTGATGTTTTAGGTGTTAAAAATGTTAAACCTGTGGTTGTAAAATCAGAACTTTTCAGAAACGAAGAATTTAACCAAGCGATTGAATTAGGTCGAAGCCTAGGTGTAGAAGTATTAGAGACTGAAATGGCTGAACTTGAGGACGATAATATCGTTAAGAATACACCCGAAAGCTGGTATTTCAGTAAACGACTTCTTTATGGAAAACTTAATGAAATCAAAGAGGAATTCAACTTTAATTATATCTTAGATGGCATGATTATGGACGATCTCAAGGATTTCCGTCCAGGCTTAAAAGCTAGAGATGAATTTGGAGTACGTAGTGTACTTCAAGAAGCACATCTCTATAAATCAGAAATTAGAGAATTAAGTAAACAACATGATTTACCTGTATGGAATAAACCGGCTCTATGTAGTTTAGCTTCACGAATCCCTTATGGTGAAACGTTAAGCTTTGCTAAAGTAAACAAAGTCAACGAAGCAGAGAAATACATTCTACAATTAGGAATCAATCATGTCCGTGTACGCTACCACCATAATATCGCTCGTATCGAAGTGGTTGAAGATGATTTAGCTACTGTAATAAAAAATAGAGACAATATCACTTTACGCTTAAAAGAACTTGGTTTCGACTATGTCACTGTAGATTTAGAAGGATACAGAACAGGCAGTATGAACGAAGTCATTGATACAAAAGCAACTAATTTAGTACAAGGAAGTTAACACATGAGTAAAGATCCAAACTTTATAGTTGACTTACTTGAAGGTGTAAAATCAAATCAAATTTCTATAGATGAAGCTAAAGCCCAACTCAGTCACTATGACGAATTGGGCTTTGCTAAAATTGATTTACATCGAGCAAAGCGACAAGGCTTTCCCGAAGTCATCTTCGGTGAAGGTAAAACTAAAGAACAAATTAATCAAATTATTGAAAGCCTTACTCATCACGACAATGTGATTTTAGTGACGCGTATTGATGAAACAAAGGCAAAGTTTGTACTCGAACATCACCCCTATCTTCAATATCACTCAGTAGCTAATATTGTGAGTACTCCGATAGAAGAAATTAAAAAATCACAAAATTATATTTCTATCCTTTGTGCTGGAACCTCGGACTTAGCAGTAGCCGAAGAAGCTGCTTTAACTGCGGAAGTAATGGGAATTCAAGTTAAACGCTTCTATGACGTTGGTGTGTCTGGCATTCATCGACTATTTAATCACATCCATGTGATACGCCAAGGTAAGGTATCCGTGGTCATTGCTGGAATGGAAGGAGCCTTGGCAAGTGTTGTAGGAGGACTTGTCGATCATCCCATCTATGCCGTCCCTACCAGCGTTGGCTATGGTGCAAATTTAGACGGCGTCACTACACTACTTTCCATGATTAACGCATGTGCACCTGGTACCAGTGTACTCAATATTGATAATGGCTTTGGTGGAGGATATAACGCTGGAATGATAGTGAAGATGATAGAAAATAACTAGAATGGAGCATCAATATGGCAAATGCAATTTACTTAGATTGTCATGCAGGCATAGCCGGTGACATGCTATTGTCAGCTTTAGTCGATTTAGGGGCTGACCCACATAAAATTGAAAGCGAACTTAAAACGTTACCATTAGATAATTTTGAACTTCATTTTCAGAAGAAGGTAAAACAAGGCATACATGCAATGACCTTAAACATTGATTTCGATGAACCACACCATCACCGTCACGCGTCAGATATCTTTAAAATGATTGATGACAGCGCACTTTCACCACGTGTTAAAGCTCGAAGTAAAAGTATATTTGAAGTGATTGGTCACGCAGAAGCTAAAATTCATGGTATGTCATTTAAAAACGTCCACTTTCATGAAGTGGGGGCAATGGACTCTATTATCGATATTATTGGTGGATGTATTGCTTTAGAATTATTAAATATTGACGAATTATATTGCTCGCCTATTCCTACAGGTAATGGCAAAATCAATATCGCCCATGGTATCTACCCCGTACCAGCACCTGCCACTGCTGAGATACTTAAAGACGTTCCATTAGCTAAATTTGATGTTCAAAGTGAGTTAACGACGCCAACTGGTGCGGCCTTTGCGAAAAGTTTAGTATCATCATTTGGCCCATTCCCATCTGCTACGATGAAAGAAATTGGGTATGGCGCAGGGAGTAAAGACTTTGACTTCCCTAATGTGTTAAGAGTTATTCAATTTGAAACTCAATCAAAAAAGCAAGATGACGTCCAAGTTATCGAATGCCAAATTGATGATATGTCACCTGAATCATTAGGACACTTCATGGATATAGCACTCGAACATGGTGCACTAGATATTTACTACACTCCAATATTTATGAAAAAAGGACGTCCAAGTACGCAATTAACCTTAATCTGTAAAACTGAGAACGCAGCTAAATTTGAAACTTTAATCTTACAAGAAACATCTTCTCTCGGAGTTCGTAGTTACGCAGTTCGTAGAAATATACTAGATCGAGAATTTAGAGACATTGATACCGACTACGGGAATATTTCTGTGAAATTCGCTTTGCAAGAGGGTGAAATTTTAAAAATGAAACCCGAATATGAAGATGTAAAACAAGTTGCTAAAAGATTTGAAAGACCATTTCATGTCATTCATAATGAAATTATAGAAGCTTTGTATCACACATATCAAATTGGTGAAGAATTAAAATAATTACTTTATAGAGGAGATAAGTGATGAATAGAGATGATTTAAAATCTACAATAGAAAAGCTTTATACTGATATTTTAATCAATCTTGATGTTAATAAAATTGATACGTACTTTGCCCCTTCTTATGTTCAAACCACAGATCATCAAACGTCTGATATTAATGAGTTCACAGATCATCTTAAGAAACTGAAAGAAGTTGTGGCTCGTCTTTCTATTGAAGAATTTAAAACCATGCTCATAGATGAGTCTCAAAACACGATTTTTTTACGCTATGATGTTCATGTAGAAAAGAAAAATGGAGATAAAGGTAAAGTAGAAGTTTATGCAGAATTTGTCTTTAATGAAGATGGTAAAGTCATCACATGCAAAGAATTAACATTGCCTTATAATGAAGAACTTAACGGAATTGGCAGTGTGAAATAATACTATAAGAGCCTTTAAATGAATTTAGCAAACATTCATTTAAAGGCTTAGATTTTATTCGGATATATTTATTACAAAATGAATATATTTTTAATAGTTATTCAAATGCTTGATATAATTCGTCGCTAGAATTATTCCACATGTCTTCGTTATGATCTTTTAAGAATTTTTTTAAGATTTTCTTATTTTCATCACCAATTTGATCGATAATAAATTGATGTTTCATAGATTTATCCATCATATTTACATGTTCAGGCATACTCTTATAGCCACGACGGATACTTCTATTCACTAATAAGTAACAAGCTGTGACACCTGCATAGTACGGTCCTTGTTCACTACGTTCTGTAGTCACCCAACACAACCAATATTCTTTAGCTTCGTCGCCTTCAACTTGCTCTTTATCATTAATCCATTTAACACCTTTTTCAACTTTTGCACGTGCATGCATCCCGCCAATATCAATAAAAGCTTCTTTATTTTCAACATCTATAAAAACAGGTGCAATATTATCTAAACTAATTGACCCGATATTCGTTCCTTTATGTCCATCTAGTGGGTCATTTTTTATAATATTAAAATTAAAACCTTTTTTCTCAGCCAAGTTAGATACCTCCCATTCTGAAAATCATTGATTCAATGATGATATTTTCAATCTTATCTAATAGGTACAATGAGTGTAAAGCTCTAATTAAGTTCATTCAATAAATTAATAATAGCACCTTTAATTTCAAGATTATCTATATTTAGAATCAGTTCCTTAGGATAATATAATTTATGGTCTTCACGATTAATACCAGTAATACTATTAATTACCATAGATTGATGACTTATTTCTGTAATAGAACCATTACTTCTTAATAAATGGATCGGTTTACGATTAGATCCAGGGCGATCGTAATCATAAGGTAAATCTGAGAAAGCTTCACTTACAAAGTAATAGTCAGGGTTGATACCACCTGCTTCAAATAATTCTTGTAATTCTGAAATAGTAATTATTGAACCATCAAACGGGATATATTTGAATAAATCTCTATTTATAAAACGACGTGACAAGTCACTGAGTATAGGATCATCTTCATTAATCCATTTTTTCAAGTAATATAGTACAACCGCTTCATCTAACTCAACATACTGTTCAATTGTCATTGTCCCTTCGAAGAATGGTACAAAGTCATGGGGATACATTCTAAATTCATAGCCTTCACTATAAAGTTGCTTCGCGCGTTGTAAACAATTATTTAGTAAAACTTCTCCCCCACGACTTACAGGGTGAAAATAGATTTGCCAATACATTTGGTAACGACTCATAATAAAATTCTCAACCGCGTGCATACCACTCTCTTTAATCAATACTTCATCTTTTGAAGGACGCATTAATCTTAAAATACGTTCCATATCAAACGAACCATAAGTCACACCTGTGAAATACGCATCACGTTGTAAGTAGTCCATACGATCAGCATCAATTTGAGAAGATATCATTGATATAATTAGTTTATTATCATGTGTTTTATTAATAACATCTGCAACTTCTTGTGGGAATGTTTCAGAAACGCGACTAAGCACTTCATTGACTTCCGTGTCTTCAGTGATTATAGCTTGAGTAAATGCTTCATGATCAGTATTAAATATCTTTTCAAAACTATGAGAGAAAGGGCCATGGCCTAAATCATGTAGCAACGCTGCGCACAGTGCAAGTGGACGGTCTGTATTATCCCAGGCCTCTCTACCTATAAAAGACTCGTCAATCATTCGACGAACGATTTCATATACACCTAATGAATGCCCAAAGCGACTATGTTCTGCAGTATGAAACGATAAATATAAGGTACCAAGTTGTTTGATACGTCTTAAACGTTGAAATTCTTTAGTTTTAATTAAATCCCAAATCAACTGATCTTTAACATGTATGTATCGATGAATAGGATCTTTAAATACCTTTTCTTCAGTTAGTTTACTTGTTGCATATGATGATAGTGCCATACTTCCCCTCCTTAGGAACACTAGAATGACGTTCATAGTGCTTTTTTGTTTGAGTATTACCCCGGAAATAATTTAACTCCATTAATAAACTAGTTTTGATGCATATCGTTTATGATATTAAAAGGTCTTTTTCATTAGAGCTAAGTCCATCGTCTCTCCATACATTTCAGGTTGATAAGAACGAACGATTTCAAAGCCATTTTCCTTATAATAATCAATACCATGGTTATTCTTATTATCTACTTCTAAATAAACGGTATCATATCTATCTTTAAATTGATTTAAACCTTCTTTAAGTAAACTTGTACCATAACCTTTATGTTGAGATTGTGGTCTCACATAATGTGCAGCGAGATATAATTCCTCGCCATAAATGAAATTTGCAAAACCTATAATCTCATCATCTTCTTCCGCCACTAAAAAGAGTTGTTCTTTTAATCTCTTCTTCAAATGAGTTTCATTATATGAAGCAGCCAACAATTCATTGACTGTAGAAGCTGCATAAATATTTAAATATGTATTATACCAAGCTTTAGTAGCAACATCTCTAATAGCTACTACATCATTCTCAGTTGCTTGTCTCACTCTATACATGTTACTTTCTCCCCTAACTATTACAAGCTATTAATAAAGGCATTATATCACATTTATGTTAACTTAATTCAATTTAAACATTTAAAAACCCTATATAAAAATTATTTTGAAACTATTAAAATCCAAACTGGAAAATTAATAAAATTTCGATAAATAGAATTAAACGAAACTACTAACTCACAAAAAATAAAAAACAACGAAAGATAACATTAAAATTTAAAATGTTTCTTCCGTTGAATTGTCATAATCTTATTTACCTAGTTCTTCATTCCATTCTCGTGCACGATCTAAAGCATATATATCTTTTTTAATATCTCCAGGCTTTTCAGCAGTTCCAATAATATAACCTTTCAACTCTCCGCCCAAAAACTCTACACTATATTTCATCTGAGTAATACATGGTTTAGCTTTGACTTTAGGACAATCGCCACCTACTAAAATTAATCGAAAATCCTTTATAGCCATCTTAGATTTGAAATCATGATAATCTTTGTCTTCCATAGTCTCAGACCAATGATCTATAAATGCCTTCAAAGAAGCCGAAATACTATACCAATATACTGGCGACGCAAATATCACTGTATCACTCTCTAATACTAAATCAATAAGTTGTTTATAATCGTCTTCATACGATTCAATATAGTAATCTTCATGTCTCACATCACGAACAGGATTAAATTGATATTGAGTGACATCCACCCAAGTGTAATCTAAACCATCTAAAGTATATCGGGTTAATTCTGCCGTATTCCCTTCAGGACGGCTCCCACCAAACAACACCGTAATCATTATTCATTTCCTCCAACTTTATACTGTGCATTTTTATGTATAGATATTATTTAACATACCCAAAATTTCTCAAATTATTTTGTCTAAACTTTAAAATTTATAATTACATTAAAAAAGCGATACTCAACGTCATATGTTGGTATCGCTCTTAAACTTCCCAATTATTAATTTTCAATCGGGAATAATTGATCAATTTTATTAATTTCATCTTGAGTTAATTCAATATTTGCAGCATCAATATTTTCTACAACTTGTTCAGCGCGTTTAGCACCTGGAATTACAACGTCTAATGATGGACGTGTTAAGTAGAATGCTAGTACGACATTAGCAATTGATGTGTTGTGCGCTTCCGCTATATCCGTTAATTCCTTAACACGGCGTACATTATCATTGAACACTTCAGGTTGGAAATCACGACGTGTTGCACGATGATCGTCAAATGTTTGGTCTTCATCATATTTACCTGCTAAAATTCCAGAAGCTAATGGGAAGTATGGTACAAATGTAATATTATTTTCCGCTGCATATGCCATTACTTCTTCATTTTCACGATGTAATAAATTATATTCTAATTGTACGACATCGACATATCCATCTTTATTTGCTTCTTTCAATTGTTCTAATGAGAAGTTAGACACACCTATTGCTTTTATTTTACCTTCATCTTTTAATTCTTTTAACGCTGCAACAGCTTTATCTTTTGGCGTCTCTTCATCAGGAAAATGAATATAATATAAATCAATATAATCTACTTGGAGACGTTTTAAACTATTCTCAACTTGTTGCTTTAGATATTCTGGGTCATTATTTTGTACCACTTCATCATTATCTTTAATAACATGTGACCCTTTAGTTGCGATTTGTACTTGTTCACGTGGATATTCTTGTACAACTTGTCCAACGAGTTCTTCAGAACGTTCAGGTCCATAAATATAAGCTGTATCTAATAAAGTGATACCATTATCAATTGCTTTACGTACAACGTCTTTACCTTGTTCTTCATCTAAATTCGGATATAAATTATGTCCACCTACTGCATTAGTTCCAAGTGCAATTGGGAAGACTTTAACATCTGATTTACCTAATTGTACTTTATTAGCCATTGAAGTCATCTCCTTCATTACTATTACTGTTTTTTTATTTCATTTTCAAAAAATGAACTTACAAATTACATTTACCCTTCTTATAGTATATAAAATCACGAAAAATTTTTGACGAAGTCATAAAGATTGACTATTGATACTTATTGCAGTTAAATGTAACTAAAGAAGTTACATTTAAGGTGGGTAGATATGAATTTAGAATTCAACATTGCGGTACATGTGTTAAGCTTTCTTACTAAGCACAAAAACGAAAAATTTAATAGTAAGGAATTGGCGGAATTAACTTGTCTTAATCCCGTTCAGTTAAGACGTGTCGTGGCTAACTTAAGCGACCAGCAACTTATCACTACAGTACGTGGTAAAGATGGCGGATACAAAGCTAATCAATATACCTCTACAGTGAATTTAGCTGAGTTATATCAACAATTCGTTCTCACTAAAGATAATAATCAACGCGTTTACACTGGAGACCGCAACAGTCACTGTGACATTTCTAAACATATTGCACAGATAATGGCTCGATATCGTGATGAAGAAATTCAACTCATTTTAAATTTCTATCGTAACAAAACAATTCAAGATGTCTTAAACGACATTTTGCAGGAGGTAAACCAAATATGACATCTTATGACCTTATCATCATTGGATTTGGTAAAGCAGGTAAAACTTTAGCATCTTTCGCAGCCGGACAAGGACAGCACGTCGCACTTATAGAACAATCATCTAAAATGTATGGCGGTACATGTATAAATATTGGATGTATTCCTTCTAAAACATTAGTGCATGACGGTATCGAAGGAGCATCTTTCGATGAAGCATTTTCAAGAAAAAATGAAGTAGTGAATGCATTAAATAAAAAGAATTATAACAATTTAGCATCAAAAGACAATATAGATATATTAGATTATAAAGCGTCTTTTGTTTCTAATAATGAAATTGCGTTATTGGATCATGCAGGTAATGTAAAAGATAAAATCACAGGGAACAAAATCGTCATTAATACTGGAGCTCAAGCAAATATACCAAAAATTGAGGGTATAAAAACTACTAAAAATATATATGATTCAACTGGATTATTAAATATTAATTTCCAACCTAAAGACTTAGTCATTGTGGGTGGTGGATATATTGCACTCGAATTTGCTTCAATGTTTAGTAATTTAGGAACACATGTGACCATATTAGAACATGGTGATGTGATAATGCCTCGTGAGGACCGAGAGGTGGCTGACCTAGCACTTCAAGATTTGCAAGACAAAGGGATTTCAGTTCATACAAACGTTGAAACAACTGCATTTTCTAATGAAGGCGACTCAACAATCGTTCATACCAATCATGGTAAATTCAAAGCTGATGCAGTGTTACTAGCAACTGGACGTAAACCTAACATCGATGGACTAGGTCTAGAGAATACTGACGTAAAAATCGGTCAACGTGGTGAAATACAGGTGAATTCCCAACTTCAAACTTCAGTTAAACATATCTATGCAGCTGGGGATGTTAAAGGTGGCTTACAATTCACTTACATTTCTCTTGATGACTTTAGAATTCTTCGTTCCCAACTCTTTGGAGATGGATCGCGAACAACTGAGAATAGAGGCAACATTCCTTATACAGTATTTATCGATCCACCTCTATCAAGAGTTGGTCTCACTGCTGCTGAAGCAGAAGCACAAGGTTTTAATTTCCTGGAAAATAAAATCTACGTAAATACAATACCTCGACATAAAATTAATAACGATTCAAGAGGTATTTTCAAAGTTGTACTAAATAAAGATAATGGCGAAATATTAGGTGCAAGTTTATATGGAAAAGAATCAGAAGAATTGATTAATCTCATCAAATTAGCGATAGATCAGCACATCCCATACACAGTACTAAGTGAAAATATCTATACACACCCAACTATGGCCGAATCATTCAACGATTTGTTTTTAGAACCACTTTGATTTTTAATCATTAGTGGTTCTTATACAGTAGATCCCTATCTACTGTGTTCCTATTAACACTTTGATTTTTAATCATTAGTGGTTCTTA